>NZ_JAGGQV010000004.1:12641-473076 GCF_018613135.1 Bacillus sp. ISL-57
TCCCTTACATAGGGATGGGTGTGTTTTTTTTATATATACAAATATTGCGAAGATGAGGACATGAATCATTTTTACGGCCTGCAGAGAGGGAAGGAAAGCTGCGAACTTCCTGGCTTAGGAAACTGATTTACCGCCTTTGAGCTATATCGGTGAACAAAAGTAACTGATATCGTCTAAGCTGCGTTACAAGCTCCAGAGCCATGAGCGTTTTTTGCTTATGGGAAATTGGGTGGAACCACGGGTAAACGCACTCGTCCCTTGCATAGGGATGAGTGCGTTTTTTTATTATTAAAAAAGGAGTGTTTATGTGATGGGTGAAAAAATGATTAAAGTTCAATTCCCGGATGGGCAGCAAAAGGAGTATCCGCAAGGGATCACAGTGGAAGGTGTGGCAGGCTCAATCAGCCCAAGTTTAAGGAAAAAGGCAGTAGCTGGAAAACTGGATAAGCAATTGGTTTATCTAAGTCATAAGCTTAATAAGGATGGCGAACTGTCGATCTTGACTCTCGATTCGGATGAAGGATTACAAGTATTAAGACATACAGCGGCTCATGTTTTGGCACAGGCTGTGAAAAGAATTTACGAAAATGTGGAATTAGGGATGGGACCAGTCGTGGAAGACGGTTTTTACTATGATTTTAAGTTAGACCACTCTTTGAGCTCAGAAGATCTGCAAGCCATTGAAAAAGAGATGGAACATATCATAAGTGAAAATCTGGAAATTAAAAGGATCGAAGTGACTTATGAAGAAGCTGTGAAGTTATTCGAGGGGAGAGGGGAGTCATTCAAGTTGGATATAGCAAAGAACATCCCCAATGGTGAAAAATTAACGCTCTATCAACAGGGGGAATTCATCGATCTTTGCAAAGGGCCCCACCTTCCATCCACATCATTTGTAAAATCATTCAAATTGACTCGTGTATCTGGTGCCTATTGGCGGGGAGACAATCAAAATGAAGTTCTCCAAAGGGTGTATGGCGTGGCTTTCCGAAAGAATAAGGACTTACAGGATCATTTTAAATTCCTGGAAGAAGCGGCCAAACGCGATCATCGTAAATTAGGGAAGCAGTTGGAGTTATTCATGTTTTCAGAGGAAGCCCCTGGAATGCCATTTTATTTATCGAAAGGACAAATCGTTAGAAATGAATTGGAGAAGTTCTCGCGGGAGCTTCAGACTGAAGCTGATTACGACGAAGTTCGGACTCCTTTCATGATGAACCAGCGGTTATGGGAACAATCGGGCCATTGGGATCATTATCACGAGAATATGTACTTCACTGAGGTGGATCAAACAAAATTCGCGATGAAGCCAATGAACTGTCCGGGTCATATGCTTATATTCAAAAACACTCTTTATTCTTACAGGGATTTACCCATCCGGATGGCCGAATTCGGTCAAGTCCACCGTCATGAATATAGCGGTGCATTGAACGGGATGCTGCGTGTCCGTACATTTTGCCAGGATGATGCCCACATCTATGTACGGCAGGATCAAATCGAAAGTGAAATTAAACAAGTGTTTCATCTGATCGATAAGGTGTATCGCACTTTTGGGTTCGAGTATTCCGTGGAGCTCTCGACTCGCCCGGAGGATTCAATGGGCGATGATTCCCTTTGGGAAGCTTCTGAAACTGCCTTGAAAAATGTTCTGGAAAGCATTGGGATACAATATCAAGTAAATGAAGGGGACGGGGCATTTTATGGACCGAAAATTGATTTTCATATTAAAGATGCATTAAAACGAAGCCACCAATGTGCAACAATCCAACTTGATTTTCAAATGCCCGACAAATTTGATCTGACTTACATCGATGAAAATAATGAAAAAGTCCGTCCGGTCGTCATTCATCGTGCCATCTTTGGATCGATCGATCGATTTTTTGGAATCCTGATAGAACATTTTGCCGGTGCTTTTCCGGTATGGCTCGCCCCGGTGCAAGTACAGATCATCCCCGTCTCACAAGTTCACCTGGATTATTGTTTACAGGTTCAAAAAGCACTGAAGAAACAAGGCATAAGAGTGAAAATCGATGATCGGAATGAAAAGCTGGGGTATAAAGTCAGGGAAGCACAGATGGGGAAAATCCCATATATGCTGGTCCTTGGAGATAAAGAAGAGAAAGAAAATGAAGTGAATGTCCGGAAATACGGGGAACAAGAATTTGAAAATGTCACAATAGAAGCGTTCATCAAGAAAATGGACCATCAAATAAAAGAACGCAGCATCTAACAAGAACGCAGCTTGGAACTCACGAGTAAAAGCGCCGAATTCACGAGTAAAAGCGCGAAACTCACGAGTAAAAGCGCGAAACTCACGAGTAAAAGCGCGAAACTCACAAGTATGGAATAAAAAAGACAGCCGAATAAATCGGCTGTTTCTTTTTATCTACAAATCCATACCCAGCCAACACCAGGAATGAGCTGCTGGAAACAGTTACCCCCCGGGCCGCCTTGACCGTCGCCACCGACTGGGCAGGTTAATCCTAGGTATGTAATCCAACTATATGTGTATGATGTACCTCATTTGGTATGCCGCCTTCGAGTATCTGTACCATTCCAGTAGTATTATTTATCCCCATTAAAATAAAGGTGTGCTGGGTGTTGCCCGAAAAACCTCTGAAGCTATGACCTTGCCTGCCTGCGTTTAAATGGCTCTGAATAGTGGCTCCTGGAACCTGTGTTTGTACTGGCAGTCTGTCATCGTAATAAGGCAAATTAATATGGAGCAGTATAATATGGAACATTATAAGAGTGATAGCCGTAATTATACATTCAAGAAATCCTCCCTTTGTGTTTACCCTTTCAGGCTATGAACAATGAGGAATAAGTGTCCGACATGGACAAAGAAGGATAATAAAATAGCGGTCAATTTTATATAAAGCAATTCCCGAGTAAATGCTCAACTTCTTATGTAAATAAAACCTTTGCTGCCTGGATGGCAAAGTATATGCCGATCCCTATAAGGGATATCCCCGAAATGATCGAGATGCCCATTAGAATGGGTTTGGATAAAAAGCGTCTGAAGGTGCTGGCGATGATGGCCATTACGAAATCCCAGGTTAAGAGGCCGATAAGGATTCCTGAGCTGTACAAAAGTAAATGATCCATATCATATTTTGACGCGGAGTTCGCGAGAATGGATCCGTAAATCCCCAGCCAAAACAATATGGATAAGGGATTCGAAAGGGACATGATGAATCCTGTCAGGAATGAAGAAAAAAGGGAATCTTTCGCTTTTCGTGCATTCACTTCAATCTTGCCTGCACTTAGCAGACTTTCGATTCCGGTATAGGTCAGGACGAAAAATCCAAACAGCCATAAAAATGTCTTCATGAAGGAGTTGTCCAAAAAGTGGACGACCCCGAAAAAGACGAGGGCTATAAAAACAAAATCCGCTAAAATGGCACCCCAGCCAAATACCCAGGCATGCCAAAAACCCTTCTTGATTCCTTTGTCCAATTGAGCAGCGTTTATGGGACCGATAGGAGCCGCCAGTGATAAACCTAATAATACAAAGCTGAAAAAAACACCCAATTCATCACCTCATCGTTTTACACTTCGCTTATTTGAATGTATTCAAACATTCGGACTTGTACCACCTTTTTAGTCCTTTTTTTGAGTTTAGTCCGCCTTGTCTGACCTGGTTTTTTTGTAGCAACACAGAAATCTCCTTCATAATGTAATTTAGTCAAATGGAAAGACGCCTATTTTAGTGCATGCGCTATTCAAAGCGGAATTGGAGGAGAATTATGCCTGAATTATCGATGCCGAATAAATACAAAACAATTCTAGATATCATGCATACTGATATTGCAATAAATGAAATGAAGGATCATTTTGAAGAAGGATTTTCAAATGCGTTAAACCTTATTAAAGTATCAGCCCCTTTCGTTTTACATGAAGGTAATGGTATCAATGACAATTTAAATGGTGTGGAGCGGATTCTTACCTTTGATGCTCTGGATATTAAGGATAAACAAATAGAAGTGGTTCAATCTTTGGCAAAGTGGAAAAGAATCACTCTTTTAAGGTATGGTTTGGCTTGTGATGAAGGCATTTACACAAATATGAATGCAATAAGACGTGATGAAAAACTGGATCATTTACACTCGTTATTTGTGGATCAATGGGACTGGGAGAAAGTCATAACGAAAGAACAACGTAACGTGGATACATTAATATCCGAAGTGGAAAAAATATATAGTGCCATTAAATCGACCGAACGTTATATGTTTGAATTCCATCATCTGCTTAAGCCGGTGTTACCTGAGGACATTCACTTCATTACGACCCAGGAGTTGGAGGATTTATACCCGGATCTTACTCCGAAGGAAAGAGAGAACGTGGCAGCGAAGAAATATGGTGCAATTTTCATTATGAAAATTGGCGGAGCGTTGCAATCGGGGGAAAGGCATGATGGACGTTCACCGGATTATGATGATTGGGATCTAAATGGAGATATCGTTTTATGGAACCCACTCTTGGAATGTGCTTTTGAGGTTTCATCAATGGGCATTCGAGTAGATGAAAAGTCATTGTTAAAACAATTAAGATTATCCAAAAACGAAAATCGTAAGGAACTCGATTATCATAAGGCCGTATTGGAAGGAAAGCTTCCATATTCAATAGGCGGGGGAATAGGTCAATCCAGATTATGCATGTTTTTGCTGAAGAAGGCACATATTGGCGAGGTTCAGGTTTCGGTATGGAATGACCAAATAATAGAGGAATGTGAAAAAAGGAATATTATTCTTTTATAACGACGAAAGCAGGAAACCCATTTTAGAATGGTTAGATTGTAGGCAAAAGGAGTTCTATCCAAATTTTTAAACATAGTTGATTGGAAACGGGTATGTGAGACTCCTGCGGGAATAGCGAGTCCAAGGGACGCCGAGGGCGGACTGCCCGGGAAAGCGAGTGCCCTACGTTCCAATCAACGTTCAAATTTGTACAAGCAGAAAAAGAAGGACCATTCTTAAACGGTATGGTTTTTTTGTTTGAAAGGGAATAGGGGTAATTTTGGGAGAAGCGCAACTGAATAAATGTTTATGCACTATAACATAATAATTTAAGACATCTAATATATGATGACAAAACAAATTGGTTTCACAGATGGTTACCTTTTATGCAATAAGTTGCTTTTATAATGGATGAGGAGTGTAAGTATGGAAGGTCATGAGAAGCAAAATAAAGATGTAAGCGTGTGGTGCTTGATTAGTATGGCATCGATTCCATTGGTTATGACACTTGGAAATTCAATGCTTATCCCGGTTTTGCCCATTTTCGAGGAAAAGGTGGGGATATCTTCATTTCAATCAAGCATGGTGATAACAAGCTATTCCGTTGCATCCATCTTTTTAATTCCCATTGCTGGTTATTTATCAGATCGATTCGGACGGAAAATGGTCATCCTGCCAAGCTTGATCCTAGCCCTTATCGGTGGTTTGATCGCAGGTTATGCGTCATGGAAAATGGAAAATCCCTATACATGGATCATCATTGGGAGGGTATTGCAAGGGATTGGGGCGTCTGGGGCATCACCAATCATTTTGCCTTTGGTGGGGGATTTATACAAAGATGATGATGAAAAAACGAGTTCTTGTTTGGGAATCATAGAAACCTCGAATACGTTTGGAAAAGTGCTTAGTCCAATATTGGGTTCCCTGTTTGCTGCATTTATCTGGTTTTTACCATTCTTC
Organism: Bacillus sp. ISL-57; assembly: GCF_018613135.1. Lineage (NCBI taxonomy): Bacteria > Bacillati > Bacillota > Bacilli > Caryophanales > Bacillaceae > Bacillus > Bacillus sp. ISL-57. Next base: position 18,341 of record NZ_JAGGQV010000004.1, read on the forward strand.
TCGATTTCATTCTTCAGTTTAATATCTATTGTTTTGGTCTTTTTCTTTATAAAGGTACCAAAAGAGAAGGATGAGCCGAAGAAATTCAAAGATTTCTGGCATGATACGAAAAAAATATTCAAGAAGGAAGGAAAATGGTTATATACGGTTTTCCTGATTGGTGTCTTTGTCATGTTGGTTTTATTCGGTGTTCTTTTCTTTTTGTCTGATAATTTGGAAAAAATCCATGATTTGCATGGTATCAAAAAAGGTTTAGTGATAGCGATCCCGCTATTTTTTCTTTGCGTATCTTCTTATGTTGCAGGGAAAAAAATCAAGGGGGAATTACCAATCATGAAAAAGATCATCATGATCAGTTTAGCTGTCCTTTCAATCAGCCTTGTATTTGTCGGTTTTACTAAAAACAGGGTCGTCCTTCTATTGATAATAACAAGCTTGGTGGGCATAGCAATTGGTGCTTTATTGCCGACACTCGACGCAATCATCACTCAAAATATAGAAAAGGAACAGCGGGGGACGATAACCTCCTTCTACATGTCATCAAGGTTCATCGGCGTTGCGGCAGGCCCTCCGGTCATGTCCCTTGTCATGAAAAATCATATCAATTTGACCTATATCATTTCAGGGATCATCGGTATAGGCATCGTATTGATTGTTATGAAATTCATTAGTTCAGACAAAAAAGAAGCTGCTGCCTAATCGGCTTCAATACATCTCCAAAAAGCCGGGTTTTCCCACGGCTTTTTTGTGAATCGTGAAATTTTTTTGGCATGTGGTTATAGGCAGAGGGTTGTCACATAAAATGTACAAGTCATGAACTAGCTCGAAGGAGTGATGCTTTTTGAGTGTACATTTACTGCTAAGTTACTTTTTCTTAGGACTTACCCTTGCAGCACCGATCGGCCCGGTGAACTCCGCTCGTATCGATAAAGGAATCAAGAACGGGTTTTGGCATGCCTGGATCGTTGGGGCAGGGTCGATGATCGCAGATGCCTTGTTCATGATTTTAGTATATGTAGGAATGGTACGGTTTTTAGAAATCCCGATCGTCCAGATATTTCTTTGGCTTTTTGGCGGATTTGTGCTTATTTATTCCGGTGTGGAGAGTGTATTACGGGTTAATACGATATTATTAAATGAATACAGGAATAGAGATTCTTTAATTTCCTGTTTTTTGACTGGGTTCATCATGTCCGTGACCAGTCCATTATCCATTTTATTTTGGTTGGGGATTTATGGATCTGTTTTAGCTAAAACGGCTTCAAGTTATGGGACATCCCAACTTTTCATTTATAGCGGGATGATCTTTCTTGGTCTTACCTGCTGGGATTTTTTTGTAGCGGCATTAACGAATGGATTTCGCAGGTTCTTAAATGAAAAAAGCTTAATGGCCATTTCAATCATCTCTGGATTATCATTGGTCGGCTTTGGGGTTTATTTTGCTTATCAAGGCATTTCTGCCATCCTATCTTAAAGGAGAATGCTTCAGGTTATTACATAGCGTATTTGAAAACTTCTTCCTTGCATAATTCATTGTGGCAATATCAACACTATGAATGATGGAAGGGGGTAATGTTATGACAACAAAAGCCAATTGCAGTTCAGCCAAAGGAAAGGCTGTCCAAGATTCCAATGCATCGGGTGAACAACAGGGCGACATGAAATGGTGGCAGCTATCATTGGTCGGGGTGGGCTGTACGATCGGGACAGGGTATTTCCTCGGATCGACCATAGGGATTAAGACGACTGGGCCATCCATTGTATTTTCATTTGTATTGGCTGCACTGGGTACCTATATCGTTTATAATCTGCTTGCCAAGATGACGGCTGCCGATCCTCAAGAAGGTTCTTTTTGTTATTATGCCAATAAAGCATTTGGACGATGGGCGGGCTTTAGCTGTGGCTGGAATTATTGGTCCTCCAATATATTGATCATGGGAAGCCAGCTTACTGCGCTTTCGCTATTATCTCAATTTTGGTTCCCGAAAGTGCCGCTTTGGCTATTTGCATCCGGTTTTGCCATTGTTTCAATCGTGGTGGTATTGCTGGGAACAAAAGGATTCGACAGGGTGGAAAACATCCTTGCTGTAATTAAGACAGCAGCAATCGTAATGTTTATCATCATTGCAATATGTGCCGTTTGCGGCTGGTTCGGTCTTGCTGGAGATAAACCGCCATCATTTCCGAATACGTTCAATGAATTATTCCCAAAAGGGTTAAAGGGGTTTTGGACATCCCTTATCTATGCCTTTTATGCGTTTGGCGGCATTGAGGTCATTGGATTGATGGCGATGCAGCTTAAAAAGAAAGAAGATGCACCAAAGGCAGGGACGATCATGCTCTTGGTCCTTACCATCATATATGTGGTTTCATTGGGATTAGCCGTAACCATGATTTCGTTAGGGGCATTCAGTGAAAAAGAAAGCCCATTCGTTTCGGCATTGGACAGTTATCACCTGACATTTTTCCCGCACGTTTTTAATGGTGCGATCATCATTGCCGGTTTCTCGACGATGACCGCTTCACTATTCGGTGTAACCAATCTGTTGGTAACGCTATCCAATGATGGGAATGCACCCGCATTATTCATGCAAAAGATCAAGAAATTCAAAGATCTTCCGTTGCCGTCACTGGGTCTAGGAGCCTTAGGACTCTTAGGATCGATCATCACTGCCTTGCTCCTGCCAGGCAAGATTTATGAATACATTACAACATCCGCTGGTATATTGCTTTTGTATAACTGGGCATTCATCATTCTTTCTTCATTCAAAATCCTGGAAAATAAGATGTGGAGTAAGATTACGGCCGTTTTCGGACTGCTTTTAATTTTAGCGGCCGTAAGTGGAACACTGCTTGAAAAAGAGATACGTCCAGGATTTTTCATCAGCCTTTTATTCATCGTGATCATCGGTCTTGCGGCCGTTTTCATGAAGTTCAAGGTATGGAATAAGAACAAGGCAATGGCCGCAAAAGCGAGTAAATCAGGACTTGATTGAAAAAAGGAACTCGACTAATTCAAAGTCGAGTTCCTTTCGATTTGACGCTAAATTTCAATGATTATTGGAAGGATCATTGGTTTTTTCTTAGTTTGATTAAAGAGATATTGCCCCAGTTCCTTCTTAATGGTTTGTTTAATGATGTTCCACCGGTATATTTTTTCACTTTGTAAGTCGTTAACCGTTTTCGTGACAATACGATTCACATTTTTAAGGAGATCCTCGGAATTTTGAACATATACAAATCCACGGGAAATGGTATCGGGTCCTGATACTATTTTTCTTTCCGTCTTGCTTAGTGTTATGACGATGACGAGCATTCCATCTTCGGAAAGCTGCTTACGGTCCCGCAGAACGATTTCTCCAACATCCCCGACACCAACACCGTCGACAAAGGTATTGCCGGCAGCCACCTTTCTTGTTTGACGGGCAACGGCGTTTTCGATATCCACCACATCACCATTATTGATGATGAAAGTATGATCCTTTTCCACCCCGACAGACTCTGCTAACAATCGATGCTGGTGCAGCATCCGGTACTCACCGTGAATCGGGATGAAATACTTAGGTTTCATCAGGGTAAGCATAAGCTTTAACTCTTCCTGGTAAGCATGTCCGGATACATGCATGCCCGTTACAGTCCCAGAACCGTAAATGACCTTGGCACCCAGTTGAAACAGGTTGTCGATGATACGTGAAACATCCCGTTCATTTCCGGGTATTGGTGTGGAGGCAAGGATCACTGTATCGTCAGGCAATATGCTCATATCCCGATAATTCGAACTGGAAAGGCGGGAAAGGGCGGCAAACGGCTCTCCTTGACTTCCTGTACATAAGACCGCAACCCTTTCCGGAGCATAACTATCGACTTCTTGTGGTTGGATAAGCATCCCATCAGGAACCTCGAGATAGCCGCGTTCAATGGCAACGGTTACGACGTTCACCATGCTTCGCCCAATCAGGGCTAGTTTCCGGTTTGTCTTCTGTGCAGCGTTCACAACTTGCTGAACACGATTGACATTTGAAGCGAATGTCGAAAGGATGACCTTCTGTTTTGCCTGCATGAAGGCCTCTTCAATATGGCTGCCAACCAGATGCTCCGAGGGACTGGAGCCGGGACGCTCTGCGTTCGTGCTTTCCGATAGTAAAACGAGGACACCTTCACTCCCGATTTTGGCCATTTTATGAATATCGGGATACTGATCATTCATCGGGGTCAAGTCAAACTTGAAGTCCCCTGTATGAACGACCGTGCCTTCCGGCGTATGCATGGTGACTCCGAGGCAATCGGGAATACTATGATTCGTTTTGAAAAAGTCCAGAACCATCTCCCCGAATTCCAGCTTTGAATCCGAATTGATCTGGATTAATTCCGTATCACCCAAAAGGTTATGTTCTTTTAACTTCAATTCAATCAAACCAAGTGTTAAACGTGTGGCATAAATGGGTACATTCAATTTTTTCAAGAAATAGGGGATACCGCCGATATGATCTTCATGCCCATGAGTCACAATCAAAGCGCGGATCTTTTCCTTATTCTCCTGAAGAAAGGAAATATCAGGAATGATCAAATCGACTCCTAATAAACTTTCATCAGGAAACTTTGCACCACAATCAATAATGACGATATCGTTAGAATATTGAATCACATACATGTTTTTGCCGATTTCATTCACTCCGCCCAGAGCTAATATGGACAAAGCATTCTCTTTCACACTCAAGTGGATAGACCTCCCTTTATTATGATAAGGATAGTGTTTCCTTAGGTCGCTTTTATAAAACCTAAAATCAGGGCAATTCAAAAAGCCATAAAAAAAACACCTGCCGCTTTCGGTAGGTGCGTATCTTCAATCTTCATCGGCTCAAGCAAGAATGGATGCTTTCTTCAAAAGTCTCCAATGCTTGGATCTGTGAAGCATATCCAGTTTTTAGAGTGGCCAGCAGACTTTCTATCAAGAATTCTCGCGGTTTGTCTGACTGCATCAGCTCATCTTGGATGAAATCGACCAATTCAATGGCTCTTCTTCGATCTTCATCGCAAGGAATAGCTTTGTTTATCGCTTTTTTCAATTCCGTGGTGGAATGAAGCAAATCATTATGGCAAGCATCAAGCTGGTTTGTGAATTTTGGAAACCACGTATCCATTAATTCAGGGTCAATGATCTGTTCCCCGCTTTCAGCCACTTCATTGACTAAATGGACAATGCGATTCATGCAATAGCGAATAATTTGTATGTCCGGTGTACCGGCTGGATTAGCACGGTAACTAAAATGGCTCATGTGGGTCATCATCGAATGAAAGATGATGACGCTATCTAAAAGATAGGGTTTTTTACTTTCACCAAAGATATCGATAAAACGGTTATACATCCAGCGTAAGCTCAACAATAGTGTCTTATTGATGAATTGTTTTAATTCTTCATCATTGGAAACACGGACTTCTTCGATCAGGATAAGCAATTTGCTTTGCTTGTTCACCATCAATTGCAGTTCGAGCTGCCGGATGAAAATTTCAATATCGGCGGAATCTTGACCAATCAACAGTTTTTCCCGTTCATGGCGAATCTTTGTATAAAAGGAGCGGAAAATGGCTATAAATAATTCACCCTTCGAAGGGAAATAATTATAAAATGTACCTTTTGATATTCCGCTGCCGTCTAAAATGTCCTGAATGGACGTCGCTTGGTAGCCTTTGTCAATAAACAGCTTATGAGCCGTATCGATGACATTCTGCCTTCGGTTGTTCATCATATCACCTGATTTTCATTATACTGCTTGTATAAAATTAATCGTACTCTATTTTTCATCACAGCACAAACCCTTATTTGAACCAGTAAATTTTTATTGCAAAAAATGAACTAGGGGTATATTATTGATTTTGTGAGATTGGAATATACCGCTCGTATAATTAAATGAACCAATAGTTTGAATGGAGGAATAGATAAAAAGTGAGTACTGCACAAATAAATGAGAAAAAGGGTTCGTATGGCATTTTGGCCATACTGATGGTCGGTGCGTTCATAGCGATACTGAATTCAACCCTTTTAAATATTGCACTGCCATCAATCCAAATAGACCTGGGAATCGAGACTTCCACAGTCCAATGGCTGACAACGGGCTACATGCTCGTGAACGGAATCATGATTCCGACAACTGCCTTCTTAATAAGAAAATATTCGGTACGTAATCTGTTCCTGACAGCCATGCTCCTATTCTCAATCGGGACGATCGTGGCAGGTGTAGCGCATGTATTCCCGCTATTATTGAGCGCACGTATGGTTCAGGCAGCCGGTTCGGCAATCATGATGCCATTATTGATGAACGTACTTTTAACTTCATTCCCTGTTGAAAAACGGGGCTCGGCAATGGGTCTTTTCGGTTTGGTCATGATGTTTGCCCCTGCAATCGGGCCGACGCTTTCAGGCTGGATCATCGAACATTATGATTGGAGAATGCTATTCCATTTCATTACTCCGCTAGCTTTACTAGTGCTTATTTTCGGCTTCTTTAAACTTAAAGACCATAAGGAAAAAGTCGATATCTCAATTGATAAAATATCGGTCATCCTTTCAAGCTTAGGCTTCGGCGGTTTGCTTTACGGATTCAGTTCGGCAGGCAGCAAGGGCTGGGATAGCCTTGAGGTATACGGAACACTGATTGTCGGTGCCATCTCCCTGATCCTTTTCATAACACGCCAGCTTAAAATGGAAACACCAATGCTTGAGTTCAATATCTTCAAGCACCCGATGTTCGCTTTATCCGCAACGATCTCAATCGTACTGAACATGGCGATGTTCTCGGGGATGATCTTAATTCCGATGTACACACAAACAGTACGTGGCATTTCACCATTCGATTCTGGATTATTGATGCTTCCAGGTGCGTTATTAATGGCCCTCATGTCACCGGTCACCGGTAAGCTTTTCGATAAGTTCGGTGCCCGCATCCTTGCTTCAATCGGTTTGCTCATCACTGTGGTAACTACGTATTTGCTAAGTAAATTATCAATGGAAACTACGTATACAGAAATTGTAATCCTGTTTTCCGTTCGTTCCTTCGGGATGTCAATGTCCATGATGCCGATCATGACAAATGGTTTGAACTCGCTGCCAGCCCGTATGAACCCGCACGGTACAGCCATGAATAACACACTTAACCAAATTTCAGGTGCAATCGGTACGGCATTGCTCGTTACGGTCATGTCTAACCGTGCAGCTTCTACTGCCGAAGAATTAATGACGAAAGCGATGAGCAAATTAACAAGCCAGCCCACCGCTGAGATGATGGGCCAAATGAAAGCCCAAATCGGGATGCAGGCAATGCTGGATGGAATTAACTTCTCCTTCTTTATATCTACCTTCATCGCCGGTGTGGCGCTGATTCTGGCATTATTCATTAAGCGTGCTTGGCCGGCTGAAGAAAAACCAGCTGTGAAAAAAGATCAAACCGCTTAAATGAAACAATAAAAGGCCCTATGCCACCTGAATCGTTCAGGTAGCATAGGGCTTTTTCTATTCTGCTTTCACGTTAAGGCCCGTATCGGAATGTAATTCAGGCTGCTGCGGAATGAAGCCAATGGATGAAGGCAGGAATAGAAGGTGTGAAGGCAGAAATGAACAGATGCAGGATGAATAAATGGATGAAGGCATAAAACGTATAATTTACCTATAGTGCACATAGTATTTTAGAGGTTTTCTAAAAATAGATCGGGGTTCAAAATGACGAATCCGATCCTGGGAGTGAACGTAGATGGAAATTCGGGTTAATCAAATTGAGTTGAATGGATTCACGTTTCAATATCGGGAGTGCGGGGATGTTTCTGCACCACCGCTTATTGTTCTTCATGCGCTGGGAAAAAGTTCGGAATCATGGGACCAAGCGGCTGCAGCATTAGGAGAAAGTTATCGTGTTTTAGCTTTAGATCAACGGGGCCACGGTGGGAGTGCTAGAACGAATACATATACTTTTGAATCGATGCGTGATGATTTGCTTCACTTTGCGGATGCGCTTGATTTGGGAAGGTTTTCGCTAATGGGGCATTCCATGGGGGGGACGGTTTCCTATCTTTTCTCGCAAACCTTTCCTTCGAGGATAGAAAGGTTGATTGTCGAAGACACACCGCCTCCTTTCTCGGATAAACCAATGGAGGTTCCTTCCAGGCCTTCAGTCCCACTGCCATTTGATTGGCAGGTAGTGCCTTCGATTCTCCAGCAGCTTAATGAACCCGATCCCGAATGGTGGGCGCGACTCACCGATATTATGATGCCGACGCTTGTTATAGGGGGCGGGGCCAGCCATATTCCCCAAAACAAATTGCAGGAGGTTTCCGAGCTTATCCCGAATTGCGAATTGGTGACGATAGAGGGTGCCGGACACTTTGTCCATGAAGATGATTTACCAGCTTTCTTGTCTGTCGTAAAAAGGTTTCTTTCCAAAGGACAGGCGCTTTAAGGCGATAGGAGGGTTGCCGGTGCAGCCCTCTTATTTCTGCTTTAAATGGTTTATTTTAAAGACGGCATTTACCGATTTACTATTAAGGATTTCCAGCAGCTGTTCAGCCATATAGTCAGCGCTATATTTAAAGCCAGTGTTGACCCATTCGATGATCATGCCCAATATCGCATATGCTTGGTAACTGGAGGCAAGTTCTTTATTGATCTTAGGGTTCGGCCGGTAATCTTCCAGGTCCTCCACTGGAAGTTTCTTTAACTCATTACAAATCCGCTCCAGTAATGTAGGCCATGCATTCGACTTTAGGATGAGGGTATAAATGTTTGCATGGTTAGCTACATGTTCAAATATTTTGATGACCGAAGCCGTTAGTTCATTGATGGTGAAAGTTTCGGAGTTCTTATAAGGTTCCCGGTAAGATATGATCAAATCGGCAATCACATCCTCCATGACCTCTTCAAGCAGTTCCTCTTTGTACTGATAGTGTTTATAAAATGTACCCCGATTAAGGTCGGCGAGTTCTACAATATCAGTAATCGATATCTCCCTGAAATCCTTACTTTGCATTAAAGAAATGAGGGATTCTTTCAAAGCCATTTTGGATTTCCTGATCCTTCTATCAATTCCAGTATTATTATCAGTCATTTTCTTCATCCTTTGTTCGTTATTGTGCTTTAAATAAACATAGTTACTACTTTCTGTTCATTATTCAACATTGAGGACAGCATTTGCTGATTGTATAAGCCTACTGAAACTAATTATACTATAGGAAGGTAGATAATGAACATCTGTACAATAAGTAACGCTTCACTAGAATGAATGGGGGAGTTCAAATGAAATTACAAAACAAAGTAGCCGTAGTGACAGGAGCAGCATCAGGCATGGGGAAACAAATTGCCATAGATTATGCTCGAGAAGGAGCTAAAGTCGTCGTATCGGATTTAAATCTTGATGGTGCGAACGATACGGTGGAAGAAATAATAGCGAATGGCGGAGTGGCCTTTGCCATTAAAACGAACGTAGCGGTGGAGGAAGATATTCAACATTTGATCGATACCACGGTCAGTATGTATGGAACGGTGGATATTTTGGTGAATAACGCGGGTATCATGGATGGCATGGAACCTGCTGGGGACATTGAAGATTCTAAATGGGATCGGATTTTTGCCATTAACACGACAAGCGTCATGCGTTCGACTAGAAAGGTGATGCCGATCTTTTTAGAAAAACAAAAAGGGGTCATCATCAATATTGCTTCTGCTGGCGGTTTGTACGGTGCCCGGGCTGGTGCTGCTTACACTGCCTCTAAACATGCAGTCGTTGGTTTCACGAAAAACACGGGCTACATGTATGCCAATAAAGGGATTCGCTGCAATGCTATAGCACCAGGCGGGGTAGAAACCAATATTGGATCCAGCATGACGAATATCAATGAGTTTGGCTTCTCTCGCCAACAACTGGGCATGGCGATCAATCCACGAAACGGCAAACCTGAGGAAATCGCTAAAGTGGCATTATTCCTTGCTTCAGACGATTCCAGTTTTGTTAATGGTACTGTCATCACGGCAGATGCTGGTTGGAGTGCATATTAAGCCATGAATAAACATGAATCCATGCATTCCTGCCAGAAAGCAGGGATGCATGTTTTTTTGAGTGGGGCCTTGGTCATTGGAGGAGATTGTGTAAGCATCAATTCCCATGAGGAAGGTTTTGACTTCAACGGGTGATTTCAATCGAAAGTGGATTAGTGGGGGCTGGATAGTTCCGCTGCTATCCAGTTTTTCTCAAAAAGAATTATGCTATCAATGGATTTAAAAGATAAGTTGAACTCTGAAATCTCGGAAGCAAAATAGGTTCCCTGAAAAAATCCACTTTCCCTATGAAATTGTTCATTAAGTAATTCATTAGCACGCTGTGATACCCCGCAAACAATATATTAATTTGCGTGAGAATATTGAAGGACTTTCTGACGGACGTAATCAAGGTGCTTGTACATTTGGCTGAATGCTTCATGTGGATCATGTGCTGCAAGTGCAGCATAGATGGCTTTATGATACTTCACAGTCAGTTCCCGTTCCCTGAATTGAATCAAGCTATTTATTTTATTATGAGTGATCAATAAGGAATCGATCATTCCTTCAATGATGGGATTGTTCGCACTTAAAGCGATGATCTTATGGAATTCTTTATCGGCCTCTCCATAATCGTTGTCTTCACTATTGGCAATCGTATCAATCGTAACCTGCAGTTTCTCCAGTTGCTCGTCTGTGATCTTCTCGGCAGCCATTGTTACTAATCCCAACTCCAAAGCCATTCGCGCTTCGATGATCGCTGGTAAATTATCCGTAGCCAGCGCAAGCATGACAGAGAATGGATGTGTACCGATTTTATCGTTAAAAAAGGTTCCTTCACGAGTTTTCCGCGTAATGACCCCTAGTGTATCAAGGGCACTGAGCGCCTCACGTAATACAGGCCGGCTTACTTCAAGTTCTTTCATAAGTTCCATTTCAGGAGGCAGTTTGTCGCCCGCTTTCATTTGTCCAGTGACGAGCAGATGCACAATTTGATCCACGACTTGTTGTGAAAGAGTGTTGCGGTGTACCGATTGTACGCCTAATTTCTTTGACGATTCTTCCATTGTGTAACCCCTTTTCTGTTAAATCCTATATGTATTTGTACTGTAAGACTAATTATATAATATAATACACTTATTTGCATGTAGACCTATGTCCAAAAAAAGTAAAATGCGCCGCTCTAAAGAGAGAGACGCACGCATTGTTGGTAAAAAATCATCTGACAAGGCAAGGTGATTTCGGATTGAACTTCCATCCGGAAACCAAGTATTGCATAGCCATTGAATCATCACGGGCACCAAGTCCTTTTTGTTTATAAAGCTGATGTGCCTTCTCGATTTGTTCCATATCCACTTCAATTCCAAGTCCGGGTTTGGAAGGGACATCGACCATTCCGCCGACAATTTTAAAAGGTTCTTTCGTCAAACGCTGCCCATCCTGCCAAATCCAGTGGGTATCGATCGCAGTGATTTTTCCAGGCGCGGCTGCAGCAACGTGTGTAAACATGGCAAGTGAAATGTCAAAATGATTATTCGAGTGTGATCCCCAAGTCAGGTCCCAGTCGTTACACATTTGAGCGACACGGACAGAGCCTTGCATCGTCCAAAAATGCGGATCGGCAAGAGGAATGTCCACGGATTGAAGTTGAATGGAGTGCCCCATTTGCCTCCAGTCCGTTGCAATCATATTCGTAGCGGTTGGAAGGCCAGTTGCGCGCCTGAATTCCGTCATGATTTCCCGGGCGGAAAAACCATTTTCCGCTCCGCATGGATCTTCCGCATAAGCCAAAACATGATGTTGATCGCGGCAAAGTTTAATCGCATCCTCAAGCAGCCAGCCGCCATTTGGGTCAAGGGTGACCCTGGCTTCAGGGAAGCGTTCCGCAAGTGCCGTCACCGCTTCGATTTCTTCTTCCCCGCGCAAAACCCCGCCTTTCAATTTAAAATCATTGAATCCATAGCGAGAGTGGGCGGCTTCTGCCAAGCGGACGATCGATTCGGGTGTCAGCGCTTCCTCATGACGGAGTCGAAGCCAGTCATCTTCAGCTTCCGGTTCACTTAAATAACCAAGATCTGTTTTATTGCGGTCACCTACATAAAATAAGTAGCCCAGCATTTCCACTTTATCACGCTGCTGTCCTTCGCCGAGAAGGGCTGCGACCGGCACACCTAAATGTTGGCCAACTAAATCAAGAAGTGCCGCTTCCAATGCTGTTACGGCATGAATGGCAATACGAAGATCGAACGTCTGAAGGCCGCGCCCTCCAGCATCCCGGTCCGCAAACTGCTTGCGGATGGCATTTAGAATGTTGTTGTATGTCCCGATGGACTGGCCGACAACCAGTTCTTTAGCATCTTCGAGTGTCTGGCGGATTTTTTCGCCTCCAGGAACTTCACCTACACCCGTATTACCCGCATTGTCTTTCAGAATGACGATGTTCCTGGTGAAATAAGGAGCATGGGCACCACTCAAGTTCAAAAGCATGCCGTCATGGCCCGCAACTGGAATGACGCTCATTTCTGAAATTACCGGTGTGCCGATTTTTACATGATCCTTTAGCAATTGATTGTTCATGATTTTTCCTCCTATATCAGAATATTTAGTTTATTGTAATTTTACACGTTTAATTTCACCAACTAGGAATAAATAACTTAAAATCGCGACAAGAGCATTGGCACATACAAAGACTAGCGCACCATTAAACGACCCTGTCGTGGCAATGATATATCCGATGATAATCGGTGTTGTAATGCCGGCAATGTTACCGAATGTATTGAAAAGCCCGCCGCTGACACCTGACATTTCCTTTGGTGAGGTATCGGCCACTACCGCCCAGCCGAGTGCCCCGAATCCTTTACCGAAAAACGCAAGGGCCATAACGAAAATGACAACCCATTCCGTATCTACATAGTTTGCTGCCACCAAGCTCATCGATAGAATCATCCCAACAACAATCGGCACTTTTCGGGCGACAGTCAATGAGAATCCCTTCCGTAACAAGAAATCCGAGAATGTCCCTCCGAGAATGCCGCCAAAAAATCCGCAAATGGCCGGAAGGGAAGCGACGAATCCAACTTCAAGAATGGTCATGCCCCTTTCTTGCACTAGGTACACAGGAAACCATGTCAGGAAAAAGTACGTTAACGTCGTAATGCAATATTGTCCGAGATAAACACCTAACAGCATGCGATTTGATAAAAGCTGCTTAATATGATTCCAGTTGACGCCTTTCTTTTCCTCCTTATTTGTACTGGTTTGATCCATATTGATCAAAGCGCCGCCCGCTTCGATATATTCAAGCTCAGCTTTGTTGATGCGAGGATGTTCCTTTGGGCCATAAATCGTTTTCAGCCAGATGAAAGCAACGATGATTCCTAAAGCACCCATAAAGAAGAAGACGTATTCCCAACCGAATTTATACGTAATGTAACCCATGATCGGTGCAAAGAGAACGGTTGCAAAATACTGGGCCGAATTGAAAGTGGCAGCCGCGGTTCCGCGTTCATGGCTTGGGAACCAGGTGGCAACGATGCGGCTGTTGGCCGGAAAGGAAGGGGCTTCCGCCAATCCAACTAAGAAGCGCAGTCCGAACAATACGATGACAGCCGTTCCCGCAGAACCGAAAAAACCGAGAAACCCTTGTAAAAGCGTAAAGGTAGACCATAACGTGATACTCCAAAAGTAAACTTTTTTCGACCCAAAACGGTCTAAAAGCCATCCGCCCGGAATTTGTCCAGCTACATAAGACCAAGCGAAAGCGGAGAAAACATAGCCCATCATGACTGAATCGAGACCAAGCTGACCAGACATGTCCGTCCCCGCAATGGATAGCGTCGCACGATCCGCATAATTCAGGGCTGTAACCAAAAAGAGCATAAAGACAATGAACCATCGTGTGCGTGTTTTTTTCTGGGCACTTGGCAGTTTAGGAGATGGTTGAAAAGCTTTTTCTTCAGCGTTCATATACTCACTTCCTTAATCGTATTTTATTATATTTTCTAATTGATACCGCTTACAATGTTAACCGTTTCCTCCTTCGTGAAAATTCTTAATATTTAGTTTTGTCCAATGGTAAGACAAATAAAATTGTTTGTCAATGGCTTTTTTCTTAAAAGTTTTTTCATTTTAGCTCCTTCATTATCGTGTTTTTTTGTATATATTAGAAGCGAAATTATCGAGGGATGAAGTAGTGCTTCATTTTTCAGAAAATAAAAAAAATACAATTGACCAGATGGTGTATTTGTCTTACAATAAAACAATAATACACAAGGGGGAATAAAAAATGAATAAGATCCGCAAGGCGCCTAAAGGAATTCTCGGATTTCCCGTGGCACCATTCACAACGAGTAATAAGCTTGATGAACAAGCACTCGCCCAAAATATCCAATTTTTATTAGATGAGGGACTAGAAGCTATTTTCGTGGCATGCGCAGCAGCGGAATATCCATCGTTAAGTAAAGAGGAATATGAAGCGATGGTTGAGGTAGCCGTATCCGTCACCGCTGGAAAAGTACCTGTATACACAGGGGTAGGCGGGAATATTCAAACTTCCCTCGAACTTGCCAGAATATCTGCGGATAAAGGGGCAGATGGTTATTTAATATTACCTCCATATCTCGTTACTGGAGAACAGGCAGGTCTGTCGGCTTATTTCAAAGCCATCGCAGAGAGTACAGACTTGAATTCCATCGTATATCAGCGTGATAATGTGGCATTTTCACTTTCAACTTTGGAAGCGCTTGCTGAGGTCCCGCAGGTAGTCGGCGTCAAAGACGGTCTGGGCAATATGGAGTTGAATGGACTCCTTACACAAACCTTCGGAAAACGTTTCGGCTGGCTGAACGGAATGCCGCTTGCGGAAGTTACCATGTCTGCATACGTTCCACTTGGCTTTGATTCCTATTCATCGGCGATATCCAATTACATCCCGCATATCTCACGAAAGTTCTATAACGGCATTTTGAGCGGGGATCAAGAAACGGTCAATGAAATTTACCAGCAGGTCATCATGCCGATCAACAACATTCGCCGTCAGCGAAAAGGGTATGCCGTTTCTCTCATTAAAGCAGGTATGGAGATTATGGGAATGCCGGTTGGGCAAACAGTCAGATTACCGATTCTTCCGGTGGAAAAAGAACATTATGCAGAAATGCAAACGATATTGGAGAATGCTTTAGATCGTTTTCCAAAAGAAACACCAATTCAATCAATCTAATAAGGGTGGGGATTATATATGATAACTACAGTCCAAACAAAAACGTATCTTAACTATATTAACGGTGAATGGGTTGCTTCCATTTCAAATGAAGTTGAAAAAAGTTTAAACCCGGCTGATAAACAGGCAATTGTCGGTTATGTACAAAAATCCACCAAGGAAGACTTGGACCTGGCAGTGGAAGCAGCGAAAAAGGCGAAAGATAAATGGCGCAAACTAGCTGGTTCAGAGCGCGGGGAGTATCTGTATAAAGCAGCGCAAATTCTTGAAAAGCGGATTGATGAAATCGCAGAATGTGCAACACGGGAAATGGGCAAGACATTTGCTGAAACAAAAGGGGAAACGGCACGCGGCATCGCGATCCTGAAATACTATGCAGGAGAAGGAATGCGTAAGGTGGGGGATGTCATTCCATCCACCGACAGTTCAGCGCTTATGTTCACGACGCGCGTTCCGCTTGGTGTTGTCGGCGTCATTACACCTTGGAATTTCCCGATTGCCATCCCAATCTGGAAGATGGCTCCTGCCCTCGTATATGGGAATACGATTGTGGTGAAGCCAGCCACCGAGACGGCCATCACCTGTGCGAAAATCATGGAGTGTTTTGAAGAGGCCGGTTTCCCGGCGGGTGTTGTCAATATGGTTACAGGGCCGGGCAGTGTCATAGGGCAGGGCATCGCCGATCACGAAGATATAAACGGGATTACCTTTACCGGCTCAAACGGCGTCGGAAAAAGGATTGGACAAGCGGCGTTAGCACGCGGAGCGAAATACCAGCTTGAAATGGGCGGGAAAAACCCGGTGCTCGTTGCAGCGGATGCGGATCTTAACCTGGCTGTAGAAGCAGTCATTACAGGTGCGTTCCGTTCAACTGGGCAAAAATGTACCGCGACAAGCCGTGTCATCGTTGCAGCTGAAGTTTATGAAGAGTTCAAGCAGCTGCTGGTGAAGGAAACGAAAGGCATTTCCATCGGGGATGGATTGGACAGCGGGACATGGATGGGACCATGTGCCAGCGAGAGTCAATTGAATACGGTTCTTTCCTATATCGAAAAAGGTGTGGAAGAAGGCGCTGCACTTCTAATTGGCGGGAAGCGCGCTGAAGAAGGCCCTCAAGCAAATGGCTTTTATGTAGAACCGACTATTTTTGATAATTGTACGTCAGACATGACAATTGTACAGGAGGAAATTTTTGGTCCGGTGATTGCCTTATTGAAAGCTGATTCAGTTGAAGAAGCCCTGCAACTTGCGAACAGCGTGGAATATGGCCTTAGTGCTTCGATTTTCACAGCCAATATCAAACATCTGCTTTCATTTGTTAATGATATGGAAGCTGGATTGATCAGGGTCAACGCCGAGAGCGCAGGCGTTGAATTACAGGCGCCATTTGGCGGCATGAAAAACTCCAGCTCCCACTCCAGGGAACAAGGAGAAGCAGCAAAAGAGTTTTTTACTTCCATTAAAACGGTGTTTGTCAAATAAGGGGAAAAAACAGTATTTCTGAAAATTAACGGCATTATGTTTAGAGATGTCTGTTTGCTTTTTTAGAATGAAGGAGTGGTGAAGTGGATACGAAAACGCAACTGACGGAGGTACCGCTTTATATTAAGGTGAATGGGATCGACAATGTCGCCATCGTGGTTAATACGGGAGGCTTGGATCAAGGAACCGTATTCCCTTGTGGACTTGAATTGAAAGAAAGAGTGCCACAAGGCCACAAAGTGGCTTTAATGGACATAGTCGAGAATGAAGCCATCATACGCTATGGGGAAGTTATCGGTTATGCGGCTAAATCAATCAGTAAGGGATGTTGGATTGACGAATCACTGGTGATACTTCCGTCTTCTCCGGATTTAAAGGAATTGCCGGTAGCAAATGATATTCCGGAAACTTTACCCCCGCTTGAAGGGTATACATTCCAAGGGTACCGTAATGAAGATGGCAGTGTTGGAACCAAGAATATATTGGGCATCACAACAAGCGTCCAATGTGTAGTGGGCGTGCTGGATTTCGTCGTGAACCGGATAAAAAAAGAGCTACTCCCGAAGTATCCCAATGTTGATGATGTTTTCGCCATAAATCACAACTATGGATGCGGAGTCGCTATCAATGCACCGGAAGCGGTCATTCCCATTCGCACGATACAAAACCTTGCGAAACACCCGAATTTCGGCGGGGAAGCCTTGGTAGTTGGACTGGGGTGTGAAAAACTGTCTCCGATGAGAATAAATCCATGCGGGGACGATTCAGATATCATTTCACTTCAGGATCAGCAGGGTTTTGCGGGAATGGTCCAATCCATTATAGAAATGGCCGAGGAACGTTTAATCAAGTTGAACCGCCGGAAGCGCGAGACATTTCCGGTTTCCGAATTAGTCATCGGTACCCAGTGCGGAGGAAGTGATGCATTCTCTGGTGTCACAGCTAACCCTGCCATAGGATATGCCACAGATCTGTTGGTCAGGGCAGGGGCAACCGTTCTATTTTCCGAGGTCACAGAAGTACGGGATGCGATTCATCTATTAACGCCTCGTGCAGTGAATGAAGAAGTGGGGAGAGCTTTAATAAAGGAAATGGATTGGTATGATAATTACCTTGCTTTAGGTGATGCCGACCGAAGCGCCAATCCGTCGCCAGGAAACAAAAAGGGCGGGTTGGCCAATGTAGTGGAAAAATCATTAGGCTCCATTGCCAAATCCGGAGGCAGCCCCATTTCTGGCGTACTGGCTCCAGGGGAAAAAGCAACGGAAAAAGGGCTGATTTTTGCTGCTACACCAGCTAGTGACTTTGTTTGCGGAACGCTTCAGCTAGCTTCCGGCATGCACCTTCAAGTTTTTTCAACTGGAAGAGGCACACCTTATAATCTGGCAATGGCTTCCGTCATCAAAGTATCTACCCGAAATACATTGACCGAGCAATGGAAAGATCTGATCGATATAAATGCTGGAACGATCGCTACTGGTGAAGCGACCATAGAGGAAGTCGGGTGGGAAATATTTCACCTTATTCTGGAAGTGGCCAGCGGTAAAAAGAAAACCTGGGCAGAGCATTGGGGCCTGCATAATGATTTGGCGCTGTTCAATCCTGCGCCAATTACCTAATAGTGAATGAATTGAAGGGCTTCCTTTTATAGGGGGTCCTTTTTTTTGCTGGTCCAATTTTTACAGTTGCATTACTTTTACTCCAGAAAAGAGGAGCGCCGGATTATTGGCAGAAGTTATTAATGAACGATTGATTTTCATCAGGGTGATACGGAAGTACAAATAAGGGGAGGGATACCATGATCACATTCAGGAATGCGACAGCAGAAGACTTAAGTGAAATCGTAAGGATGCTTGCGGATGATGCATTGGGGAGGGAGAGGGAGCGATATGAAAACCCGCTTCCTGACAGCTATCTAAAAGCATTTGAATCCATTGATGGAGATGAAAATAATGAATTGATCGTTGCATGCCTTGGTGAGGAAATCGTTGGAGTGCAGCAAATCACGTTCACACCTTATATTACCCATCAAGGCGGCTGGAGAGCTACGATCGAAGGAGTTCGGACAGCATCCTCAGAACGGGGGAAAGGCATTGGCAGCAAGTTGATTCAATATGCGATTGACCGTGCAAAGAAGCGGGACTGCCATATCATTCAGCTCACGACCGATAAAAAGCGGGAAGAAGCGCTGCGATTTTATGAACGGTTAGGGTTCAAAGCCACTCATGAAGGCATGAAAATGAAGCTTTAATATACGGTCTTTTGTCCCCATTTTCTGTGCAGATCAATTCATCTGGCATTATATGTTAAAATTATGCGTGAGATATTAATAGATGTAAGATGTATATAGGCTTTAAAAACTGATGAAAGGGGTGAGCTCGATGGAAAACGAAGCTTGTATTCAGAAAAGGTACGGTGTAATTAGTTTTACTTCATTCATCATTGGAATCATTTGCTTTTTTACTGTTTTTATTACACCTATCAGAATGGTGAATATCGGAAACTTGACTGGTGGTTATATCACACTTTTCCTTACGGTTGCCGGCATCGTCCTCTCTGTCATGGGAATTTTGAAAAAAACGGAGAAAAACATGATTTCCATCATATCATTGGTTTTCTCCTCATCATTCTTTATATTTTGGGTAATCATCATCACTTTGTTGTTAACGGGTGAAATAGAATGGCCCCGCAGATCAAATTAGCAGTTGCCTTGGTAGAGTTACTGAGTTTTGCTTGAAGATTGTTTGGAGTTGAACCAATTGAACCTTTCGTGATGCTCAGTGGAGCTGCAAAACAGAATGGAGAATCATAGAATGAATGTCAAAGCGGAATTATATTGGAATGAATATTGGCAAGGGAAAGAAGAAAAACCTCAGTCAGTCAGTGCATGGCAATTCGGGGCCGATCCCGATGATTTGGCTCAATTAGTGATGGATGGGATAAAAACGGCTACATGCTCTGGGTATGTTTTTTACGGAGAGGAAAATGAACCATTACCATCCGTGGGTGATTACAGCATTATTTTAAGCAGTGAGGATTTGCCCTTAGCCATCATACAAACAGTGAAAGTCGAAGTATTGCCCATGAATGAAGTGAGTGAAGAGTTTGCGATTGCGGAAGGGGAAGGAGATCGTACCTATACTTACTGGTGGGATGCCCATGAGAAATTTTTTAAAGAAGAACTGGACAAAATCGGCCACACCTTTAAAGAAGATATGCTGCTGGTGTGTGAGCGTTTTGAATTGATACATGTAAAGTGAGTGTGGACGGCTCGGTCGGATAGAGCAATAAGTATTTTCTTTCAGTGATTTGCTATAATAGGTCATTGGATTAAAAAACTTATAGAAAGATAGGTATTTGCATGAAAAAGAAACTGATTTTCATTGGCTTGGGAATCCTGGTTGTTTTCCTGCTGTTGCTTGGTACGTATAAATTAATGAATTCGAGAATCTATCAGGTGTTCGGTGGATTAACGGATCATGTCGAGACGAATGAAAAAGTGGTCGCTTTGACTTTTGATGATGGCCCATCGAAGAATGTAAATGAGATTTTGCCGTTGTTGGCTAAATACGATGCGAAAGCTACATTCTTCCTGATCGGTAACGAAATCGAAAAGTATCCGGAGGAAGCTGGGAAAATAGCGGAAGCGGGACATCAGATTGGGAATCATACGTATTCGCACAGGCGGATGGTGTTTAAATCGCCTTCTTATATCAAGGAGGAAATCGAGAAAACGGATAAATTGATTCAGGACGCCGGATATAAGGGTGAAATTGATGTCCGGCCTCCAAACGGGAAAAAAATCATAGGTTTGCCTTATTATTTAAATAAAAATGATAGAGAGACCATTACCTGGGATCTGGAACCAGATAGCTATTACACTACCGCTTCTGACAAAGTGAAGTATGTGAAGGAAAATATAAAACCAGGTTCGATCATCCTGATGCATCCGATGTATGATGATACGGGTAAAGAGCTGCAGGCAATTGAAGGGATCTTACGAGAGTTAACGAACGAAGGGTATACGTTTGTGACGGTCAATGAACTTCAGGAAATGTAGTTTTTGGTCCAGAGGATTTTCGAAGAATCGGGTTGCTGCGGCAGCCCTTTTTTATTTGATATAAAGAATAGTACAAAACATGGGCTGCATATTGTTTCTTAACGGAAGGTTGTTGTTAGGGCCTGGATTCGCATGAATTTTTTCCTTAGTGGAAATAAAGCTATTAAAATGGGGCTGGTTACTTGTATCGGAATAAAAACACCGCTCTGATCATGATTTTGGGTTTCCTGTTATTCCTATTTCTTGTGGTGCTCTTTTTTCGCCACATCACGGTATACTTCGTTTATAGCTCGGGCATAGGCCCGTTATTGCTTATCGGGATAATGGTTTTGGCTATCGTTATGCTTTTTATCAGAGGGTATAAATAATCGAGTTTCTTCATTTTTTAGGTTTGTGCATTTTGAACGTTGATTTCCACTCCAGGCACTCGCTTTCCGCGGGCGGTCCGGGAGCCTCCTCGGCGCCTTTGCGCCTGCGGGGTCTCCCCTGGACACGTTTTTCCCGCAGGAGTCTCGTACCTTACGTTCCAATCAACTTTGTTTTGAAATTTAGAACCCCTTTTGTCTAAAAACTGGAGGCTGCTGTGCAGCCTTTTTTTATGTGGAAAAAGTTCTCCGCATCGATAGACATAAAAAAATATAAAAATCAATAAAAAATTAACACTCCAACATTAGTAATATATGGTAAGATTTGAAATGGAATTATTTTCTTCTAAATTTTATTCAGGGGTGATTAGTGCGTGGAGTTTTTTACTAAGTGGTCGTTCAAGAACAAGGCTGCCGTTTCATTGGTAACCATATTTATTTTGATGATAGGAGTTGTCAGTTATTTTAAACTGCCGATGGAATTTTTACCATCTGCCGATAATCCACAAGTTACGATTATCACAATGGGGCAGGGCACCGATTCGAAAACAATGGAAGCACAAGTTACAGATCCGATTGAAAGGGCAGTTACGGGAGTTAAAGGGAAGAAATCCATATACTCCACCACTGGAGATGGTTTTTCAAAAGTAGATCTATTCTTTGAAGCCGAATCGGATATGAAACAAGCGAAACTGGATGTTCAGGAAGCTTTAGGCAGTGTGGCATTGCCGCAAAGCATGGCAAAGCCTACTGTTTCACAGTTAAATACATCAATGATTCCCATTTCATTTGTATCAGTTACTTTTAAGGATGGGTTAACAGCTGAAAATATAGACTTTGCCAAGAAAGAATTAGAGCCTTTGTATAAAGATATAAAAGGGGTTTCGGATGTACAGACATTCGGGGTTTCACAATCCATTCTTTCAGTCAAAGTGGATAATGAAGAATTGGCTAAAAAGAAAGTCTCCATTCAAGATGTCATGAGCGTCCTTAACGGTCAGAATGCAGCTCTGGCCGTAGGCGAAAGAGTGATTGATGGGAAGGCAAGTAACATCAAGGTGATTGGTGATTTAACAAGTATTGAAAAATTAGAAGCGCTGAAGGTCACTCCTAATGTCGCACTTGGAGAGATAGCAAAAGTTAAAGAAGCGAATGATGGCAACCTCATCAGTCGTTTTAATGGAAAGGAAAGCATTGATTTAAGCATTATCAAGGACAGTCAATCAAATGCTGTCACAATCAGTAAAGAGGTTGAAAAAGTAGCAAAAGAAATTAATGAAAAGTATAGTGACCAGAAATCGACCATTTATTTATCTACAGCTGATATGGTGGAGACGTCCGTTCAGACGATGGTGAAAGAAGTTCTGCTGGGTGCGCTATTCGCTACGATTGTAATCATGGTCTTTTTACGGAATGTACGATCTACATTCATTACAATCGTTTCCATACCGCTATCTCTTGGATTTACGTTATTTTTGCTGTCATTGTCGGGAGTGACGCTGAATATTTTGACGCTGGGCGGTGTCGCTGTAGCGATCGGGCGCTTGGTGGATGATAGTATTGTCGTTATTGAAAACATTTTCCGGAAAATGCAGCAGGAGAAGATTTCAGTCGATTTGGTGATGGATGCAACAAAAGAAGTGGGAGTGGCAATCACAGCTTCAACCCTTACGACTGTAGCCGTTTTCTTGCCGGTTGCTTTATTGAATGGAGGGCTTCAGGAGTTTCTTCTTCCTTTTGCTTTGACTGTCACTTATTCTTTGCTGGCTTCATTAATTGTGGCATTGACAGTTGTTCCGTTAATGAGCGCAGGATTGCTGAAAAGGACGGAGCTGCCAAAACATCGACCGGCCAAGCGTTTTACGAAGCTGGTTACTTGGTCACTAAACCATAAATGGGTTGTCCTGATTGTTGCGATGCTGTTGTTTGTCGGTTCCATTGGTACATATTTTGCCATGCCAAAAGGGGCGATTGATAATTCTTCAGCAGACTATGTCTCCGTGACATTAACTTATCCAAATGACCAGCCCTATGAGACAGTAAAGGAAAAAGCGATTGAACTCGAAGAAACGATGCAGGGTATGAATGAAGTGGATAATATTTTCATGCAATTAGGAAACTCTGCCGAGACAGCACAATATGGCGAAGTCGCATCACCTACAGAAGCGATTTTCGGCATCCTGGTAAAGGATAAAGCAAATGTAGATGCAATCCTGAAAAAAATGGAAAAGGAACAAGAAAACTATCCTGATGCGAAGCTTACGGCCCAAGCCTCTTCCTTTATGGCGGGAGCATCAAAGACGAACATTACGATAGATGTGATCGGCAGTAATGCTGAAGATTTGGAACGGACGGCCAATAATGTCAAAGAAAGAATTCAGGATATTAAAGGAATCGAAGAGATTACAACGAACCAGGATGAAAAGAAAACCATTTATTCATTCACGGTAGATCCGGCTAAAGGCAATACAGAACAAATAGGCCAACAATTGGGTATCATGCTTAACAAAACGCCTATCGGCCATATAACTTTACAGGATAAGCAAACACCTGTCGTCCTTGAACCAATCTTGGACCCTAAAAAACCAAAGGATTTAAAAAGCATTCCGATCATGACAGACGGGGGTCTAGCCCCAGTGTCAAAAGTTGCTTCTTTAAAGAGCGAAGAGAGCGCAACAACGCAGTTCCATAAGGATGGAGAAACATATCTCCAATTAACGGCAACAGTCGATCCGGCTAAGCTGTCCGATATTGCAAGCAAAATAAACCTTGAGATATTTGGAGATAAAGAGAATAAAGGCCTTGATATTCCGGATGATGTAGAGATTTTAGTCGGCGGAGCCAGTGCTCAGCAGACAGATGATTTTTCCGATTTATTCCTTACAATGTTAATATCGATCGGGATTGTCTTTTTAATCATGGTTATAACCTTTAAATCGATCAAAGCACCGATTGCCATTCTATTTTCCTTGCCATTCGCTGCCATTGGAGCGGTTTTAGGATTGGTCATCAGTCGAATTCCAGTTGATATTACAGCACTGCTGGGTGCTCTCATGTTAATAGGAATTGTTGTGACAAACGCGATTGTGCTTCTGGATCGAGTCAAACAAAACGAAGAAAAAATGATCATCCGTGATGCAATCGTCGAAGCGACAGCCACAAGATTCCGTCCGATCATAATGACGGCTGTAGCAACGATTTGTGCCATGCTGCCGCTTTTATATAAAAAGGCGGAAACAGGAAGCTTGGTTTCACAAAGCTTGGCGATCGTTGTCATTGGCGGGCTAGCTGTTTCCACAATGCTCACACTGATCGTCATTCCATGTATATACGAATTGCTGTACTATAAAAAATCGAAAAAACAGAGAAGGAAAAAGAGAGAACCCGTTAACGAACAAATCGAGATGTAAGGAAGTTTTAATAAAAAAGTTTGTAGAGAAAAGCAACAGTTTCTTTACAAACTTTTTTTATTTAAAATAATGGTTGACTTTCCTCCTTCCTGTAACTAAAATGATTACAGCAGGTGGTAAACAATCGCAGGAAGCGATCGACTGTACAGGTATTGAATGCCATGTAATTATATTGATTTTTTTTGCTCTATATTGTAACTAGTTTGGTTACAAGTTTAACTGATACTGAAAAGTGAGGGTATATATGATGACAGTGAAAATTAAAGCGTATTCTGATTTTATTTGTCCATTTTGTTTTTTAGGTAAAGGGCCTTTGGACGAAATCGTGAAGGAAAAGGATGTAGAAGTGGAATGGATGCCATTTGAATTGCGTCCGAGTCCATATACGAAAATTGATCCATGGAAGGAACCTGATAAGTTGAATTCATGGGATTCCTACATTCTTCCTGTTGCGAAAAAACTAGGGGTTGATATGCGTTTACCCCGTGTCTCCCCGCATCCATATACACATTTGGCATTCGAAGGCTGCCATTTTGCAAAGGAGCACGGAAAAGGGAATGAATTCCACAACAGAGTATTTACCGCATTTTTTCAAGAGGAACAAAATATTGAAGATATTGAAGTATTGACAAAATTAGCGGGTGAAGTTGAGCTTCCTGTAGATGCCTTTAGAGAAGCGTTAGTGTCACGAAAGTATCGGGAAGTGCACCAACAAGCACTCAAACATGCTTATGAAGAAGCAGATATCAGGGCTGTCCCGACGTTTATTATTGGTGATGAAGTCATTCAAGGACTAGCTAGCAAAGAACGGTTAGCGCAAGTCATCGAGAAGGAAGAAGCCAAAAATAAACGGAATGAATTTGATGGCTTGCAATGTGATGGTAAGGGGAATTGCTAAAAGCCTCCTATTAAATAAAATGAAATGAAACATAAATTTGGAGGACTCAAAATGTCAGCAACTACAACAAATGTAAAAGCAGCAATCATCAATCGCCGTTCCATCCGTAAGGTGAAAAAGAACGATAATATATCGAAAGAAAGAATCAATGAATTGTTAGAAATCGCTTTACATGCACCAACTTCATTTAATATGCAAAGCGGACGAGTGGTGGTTGTGATGGATGACCAGCATGAAAGGTTCTGGGATATTGTAAAGGGAACACTTCGTTCCCGTGTCCCGGAAGAGAGCTTTGCGGCTACTGTGGAAAGATTGCAAGGATTTCGTGATGGAGTGGGAACCATTCTATTCTTTGAAAATCAGGAAACGATAGCACAAATGCAAGAAAAAGCCCCCTCCTATAAGGAACAGTTTCCATATTGGTCCCATCAAGGAAGCGCCATGCTGCAGTATGCAATATGGATGACATTAACAGCGGAAGGCATAGGGGCATCTTTACAGCATTATAATCCGATCATTGATGAAGAAGTGATGAAGACTTGGGAACTTCCAGGGAAATGGTCGTTGATAGCTCAAATGCCATTTGGTGAGCCGAATGAACAGCCAGGAGAAAAAACGTTCCTGCCTTTCGAAGATATTGTGAAATTTTATTAATGATAAGATAAAAGATTTAGGATAATAGATTATTAGATTAATCAAAAGCCCGTTTACTCTATGAGTAAAAAGGGCTCTTTTTTTGAGGAATGGTTTGAACGTCCCAGCAGCATTACAGAAACAGGGAAAGTGAAGCTGAAATATACGTTCCTGATATTCATCAACATATAATAGCGGAGGTAAATAATTGACAATGAGAATCATTTTCATTTATATTGATATGTGTAATGAAATTAATTCTCAATTAGGAAGGTGATATAGATGAAGGTATTCATTGGTTATGTCAGTTTATCCGGTAATACCGAGAAAATGGCTATAAACATTAAGAATAGAATGAAGGCTGTCGGCTGTGAAGTATATATGGAAAGATTGGATACGGTTGAAGTTGATGCTTTAAAGGATTTTGATTTGGCCTTTATCGGTTTATATACATGGAATCTTGAAGATTTACCGTATGAAGCAAACGAGTTTTATGAAGAAATTGACCAAGTGGACTTTGCTGGAGTGAAAGTTGCATTCTTTGGTGCCGGCGATCTGAACCATTCGAAACCCTGCGCCGCGATAGGTATCCTTTCCGATAAAATGAAGCGATTTGGATTTGATGTATATGATCAAGTGTTGAAAATACACCACGAAAGCAGTACATACGAACAATTAAGGAAATGCGAAGATTTTGCAGAGCATGCCCTTATATGGGGAAGCAATAGGAAGAAGTGGAGATTCTTCATGTGGGATCGGATGCTAGGCAGCCCCAAATACCAAAAGTCTGTATTTTTGTTAAGGAGGGTCCTTGATGAATGCCCAATTAAGTACAAAGGGAGAAGCAAAAAAAGAGGAACTTATACAAGAACTTCTGAAATTCGGGATTTTTAAAAAATATAATAAACAATTATACGAGCTTCCGATCGTAGTTTTACAGAAGGAATTCAATCACTTGAGAGGTGAATTAAAAAATGTCTAGGAGAAGGAAGTCTTATACTGAACTGCTAAAAGAAAACCGCGAGCTTCTGTTGCATGACAAAATTGAAGTAGAACGCATCTATACAAAAATCGACCAAAAAGCCATCAATGAAAAAAAGGGCAGTAAGCAAGTACAATCATGAATGGTCAAAATTTGAACGGTGCTCCAGTCACTAGCATTCCAAGGGTGATCCGCCCTCGGCGTTCTTTGCGCGTGTGGGGGCCACGGCTTGGATACGCTTTCCCCTGGAGTCTCGAACATTCCAATCAACTTAAAAGAAAAAACTGCTGGCTCGTCTCATTACAACCATGTTTAAGACAAGGTTATCCTTCTTGTTTTTTCCTGTAATCCCTTAATGGATGGAAGAAACTCCTGCAGAAAAACTGGCTTGCTTTGATAGGGCTTGGCAGACAGTCGGCGGAAAGGGAGCGGATTTCTGAAATCACTGGCATGTCTTTTAGAAAAAAACTGCATGTAAAACTCTATAGTCTGAACCGAAATCCTTTTTTGATTTCGGTTTTTTCTTTTGGTTCCGTTATTGAACGATGTTGATTATATTCAACAAAAGAAGGAGGTATTTTCCGATTGGTTACCGAATAAAAATCCTTAATGTAAACCTTAGGAGGAGTGCAAATTGAAAAATGTAATAGATGGAATCAATCATTGGATAGGCTTCATACCTGAAGAGTTCAACCGGATGACAGAAAAAGAATTGAATCATCGACCAATGCCACACAAATGGTCCAAAAAAGAGATTTTAGGACATCTATGCGATTCTGCCTTGAACAATATGAATAGGTTCATCAAGATTCAGTACGAAGAACACCCATATGTTATACAATCATATAATCAAGACCAATGGGTATTAGTCCAGAATTACCAAGAGCGACCATTGGAGGAGATCGTTAACCTTTTTTGTGCTTTAAATAAGCAAATCGTTCATATAATAACGAATACACCAAATGATAGATTATCTAATCTTTGTGATATAGGAAATAATCAACTAAAATCAATGGAGTGGCTAATAAAAGACTATCTGGAACATATGGAACATCATATTAACAATCAAATCCTAATTAAAAAAGAGTGATCTATAAAGGTCACTCTTTTTTAATTCGATTTTTCACTTTTCGCAACAGCTTGTCATGAAGGTTGGAAAGGGTGAGCAATACGAGGATAGAGCCGATTAAGGTTAACGTCATATCCCATTGGGCGTCCCAAATATCACCTTGTGTGCCTAAAAAGTCCTTTGAAGCTTTTCTGCCTTTTGAAATGATGGCAGCTATCCATTCGATGATTTCATAGAGTGCTCCAATGGCAAGCGCAAAACTTACTGTGACAGCAAATAACCACGGTCCTTTTGTTAGAGGGGTTTTACGTATTACTATTTCTCTAATCACAATCGCAAATAAACCTTTTATGAAATGCCCGAACCGATCATAGTGGTTCCGGGTTAGTTCGTAATGATCTTTTATCCAATTAAATAGAGGAACTTTTGAATATGTATAATGGGCACCGATGAACATGGTAATTGAAAGAACGGCAATGATGAAATAGGATAATGTAGTGAGGCGGAATTTATTATATGTGGCCATTACATAAATCAGAAACACTACGGCAGGAAGGACTTCCATTGTCCATATCAAGTATCCTTCAGGCTTGATCACGGACCAAATAAAAACTGCAGTGACTAGCAATAGAAATAATAAATGAATCAGTCTGCTTTTATCTCTTCCCAATTTTTTCACTCCATAAATTTATGATATGTACATCGCAAAAGATTGAAATTTGCAATCGGAAAAATCAATCGGATTGTGATTGGATAAAATGCTTAATACTTTCATTTAAATCATTCGCCGCTTTTGTAGGGATTTGGGGCTTTACTTGATCAATGAATCTTAATTCCGTATAGGGCAATTTTTCATGCAATAAATGGGCATGGCGATACATTGGTTTATCTTTTTCACCATAGATCAGTAAAGTGGGAAGATTAACAGAATAATGCAAGCTGATACCGTCCCCATCTAACATTGGCATGATTTCACATCATTCGAAGAGTACTTGTGTAATATCCCTCCTGAAAGAATTTTCCCTATATAACATGTTTTTATTACTAATTGTTTTGGTAGCGAACTAATTGAATTTTTAGGGTTCTTTTGAACAAGATATAAGAGTTCAGGAAAAGGACAAAAATTATAAAAATAAGGTGATGTATATGAGAGCAAACTTGGATAAAATTTTACCAGTTGTCGCTTCTGTCGGAGTAGGTATAGCCACTTATCAAATGTTGAGCGGAAAAGGCGGGAAAATGAAAAATATGGTGCCGCTTGCCACCAACTTGATGGGAATGGGGACTGGGATGCCAGGGCAGAATCAACAACAGCCAGAAAATCAATAAAAACCAAAATCATCTCCTATAGGGGATGGTTTCAGACTTTAGACAATCTCGATGAAAATCGCGAGTTTGTCTAAAGTCTTTTTTGCGGAGTGTACAATTTGAACGTTGTTTTCCGCTCCAAGCACTCGCTTTCCGCGGGCGGTCGGGGAGCCTCCTCGGCTTGTGCCTGCGGGGTCTCCCTAGACGCGCTTTTCCCGCAGGAGTCTCGCACCTTTCGTTCCAATCTTCACTTAGTTTTTAAACTTTAGGAGAAATCCTTATTTCTACAGTTTAACTAGGACTTGTACAATGGACGTCGATTTCCACTACAGGTACTCGCTTTCCGCGGGCGGTCGGGGAACCTCCTCGGCTTGCGCCTGCGGGGTCTCCCTAGACGCGCTTTTCCCGCAGGAGTCTCGCACCTTTCGTTCCAATCTTCACTTAGTTTTTAAACTTTAGGAGAAATCCTTATTTCTACAGTTTAACTAGGACTTGTACAACGAACGTTGATTTCCGCTCCAGGCACTCGCTTTCCGCGGGCGGTCAGGGAGCCTCCTCGGCGTACCTGCGGGGTCTCCCTAGACGCGCTTTTTCGCAGGAGTCTCGCAAATTAACTTTGTTTTGAAATTATAGGTAACCCCCCAAAAAACGGGACTTCCATCATAGGCTCACCTCTGGAAATGACACGATGAATCATATTTACCATTTTTTATAATTAAAGTAATGAAACACCAATAAAATAACTCCTTGCGTTATAATGAATGGGCTCCTAAGGGAAGTGTCAGAAACCTGCAGGAGTGATCATTTGAATGGAGGTTATATGTGTTGAAGAAAAAATTATTGGTCATGATTCCAACAGTTGCCTTGATCTTGGCCCCTTTAGGAACGGGGACTTCAAATACCGAAGCGGCATCAAAGGGGAGTCAAATCCAGAAAATCGAAACGAAGGCGGAAACACGCCCGACCCTCAAGAAAGGCTCACGTTCAAGTTATGTAAGAGACTTACAGCAAAGCCTTAAAGATGTTAAATATCATGTAGGTGTTGATGGGATTTTCGGTACCCAAACACAAAATGTGGTAAGGGAGTTCCAAGTGGATCATAACTTAGCTTCAGATGGTATCGTCGGACCGAAGACATGGGCTGCTTTAGATGAAAATAAGGTGGAAAGAAGACAGTTCACGGAGAAAGACGCGATTGGGTTAGGGAAGAAGAAGCTGGGTAGCAACATCATATTCAGCGGTGATGGCAGATTGCTGAAAGATGGCAAGGGAAAATCATATTACAACTTTAAAGCAGCTAATAAAGATTGGATCGATCAAGGCGGCTCCGGAACGATTGGGTGGTTCCACATTTATAAAGATGGCCGTGTAGTGGAACAATAAAGGATATACATGCAAAAATGGTTCTCACTTTAAGTGGGATTTTTTTTTGTGAAGGATCAAGTAGACTAAATACAGCTATTTTTGGCTATAAATAACAATTAAATACAGATATAATAGTAAATGGACAGCAATTTGGTATAGTGGGCAGCGGTCACTCCTTTTCAGAAAGGGGGTGTCGCTGGTGATTTCTATTATGGACGGACTGATGCTAATGATTTCATTCGCCTCTTTAATCGTCGCAGTAATCGCGGTTACATTAAAAAAGTAACCCCCTCCATACCATCCGGCCAGATGTATGTAGGAAAAGGGTTACTTTCATGATCGAGTAGCAACTGACTTACCACAGAAAGCCGCTGCTCTTTATGCAGTTTGCTGTTCATTGAGACGCTGGTTTAACCAGTGTCTTTTTTTTATATATTTATTATTATATCCTCATTTTCCCTATACATTCAACTAAAAAACCTGGATGAAATCTTGAATAAAAGTAAAATCAATTAGATTTTCGTTAAATTACTGCCGTTTTCCAATTTGAATGATTTCATTCCTTTATAAGAAACAATCACAGGAATCATACAAAGCAAGGCCATCGGCAAACAATATAGAAGATAGAAATGCCCTCCGTCATCGAGCAAGGGAATGAAGGCTAAAGCAACAAAAAGTAAAGTGAAAAAAATGATCGTGAAAATCCCGAAAGATTGATGATAGAATGCATGTATTTCCCTTCTTCGTTCATCCTGGTTGGGTAAGGTCTTTGCTTCTTTGTGCGTTCGAAGGAATAGGTACAAGGAGAACATTAGAAATAAAGCGGAAAATGGCAAAGCGATCGCAAATAATGAAACGTCAAGAATGGAAAGATAAAAGCTGGATAAAAAGAAAACCTCTGATACCCCTAATGCAAAACAATAATTGAAGATACTTATTCTATCAGGTTGTTTAAGCATGAAATCCCTCCTTCTATATCATATTATGCAACTGCTTTCATGTTCACCACTTTGTCACATTTAAAAGGAAAAAAATCCTTCCGGTTCCACTCATCGCCGCTCTCTGCCCCGTCATGTGTATCAAGCCTGCAGATGTTGAATAGAGTCTTTGCATATTACGAATAGTAATAAAATATCGCTTAAAGGGGGAGTGCTCAATGACTGTAAAAACGGCAATTAAGGGATTATTGCTTGTTCTTCTATTATATTTCCTTTATGTAGTTGTGACGGCTGTTGTTCTTTTCCCCAAAGCAGAAAAAGAAGAAGACAGGCCGATTAAACAGGTAAGTGAATATATGGGAGAGAAGGAAGCCACCGTGGATCGTGTCCTGCTTTTCGAAGACGGTTATGAGTCTGGACTCGCAAGAATGCGAATGATCCAGGAAGCAAAGCATTCAATCGATATCGCCTACTATGCTTTTGGAAAAGGTGAATCGACCGAGCTTTTACTTGGATCCTTGATTGATGCGGCTGACAGAGGTGTGAAAGTCCGAATCCTTCTGGATGGAATGGCTCATGGGCTTAGAGGTCAATTAAGCAGTGCCCGTTATGCATTGGCTTCACATGAAAACATTGAATTAAGATATTACGAAACCTTTAAGCCATTTAAGCCGTGGACCTGGCATAATCGCCTTCATGACAAGATCATCACGGTAGATGGAAAGTTAGGCATCATCGGAGGGAGGAATATTGCCGATAAGTACTTAGCAAGCAAGCCGCCGAGGAATTTTGTCTATGACAGGGATGTACTCATTTTCAATGCTAAAGAAGAGAAAGATAGTGTAATCGTTGAAATGAAGGACTATTTGAATGAATTATGGACCCATCCGTTTACGAGCGATGTTTTTTCGGACCTGTCAAAAAGGCAAACGGAAAAAGGAAAACGCGAAAGAAATGCATTAGCGAAAAAATACAGCAAAGCTTTGCGCACTGAAACCGATTTCGTGAAACCAGTCGTCGATTGGAGCAAGGCTACAACACCTACTAAAAAAGTGTCCTTCATTCATAACCCGATCGAACGGTTCAACAAATACCCTATAGTGTGGAGATCTTTAATGAGTATTGCTGCGAACGCCAATCAATCGGTATACATCCAAAGCCCCTATATTGTCCCTGCGGATGCCTTGAAGAAATATGTACCAATGCAATTGGATTCAAAGGCTGAATGGACCATACTTACCAACTCAGCTGCCTCAACCCCGAACATGATCGCTTTTTCCGGTTACTTGGCTTTTAGGGATAGCGTCGTTGAGACGGGGGCAAGGGTATATGAATATTCAAAGCCTTATTCTTTGCATGGTAAATCGATTGTCTATGATCAACGATTAAGTGCAGTGGGTTCCTACAATTTGGATTCTCGATCTGCCTTTTTAAATACAGAATCGATGGTGGTCATCGATAGTGAAAGGTTTGCAGTGCAGTTGATAGGAGCCATCGATTCAAAGATCAAAAATAGTACACTCATTGCGGACAATAAAAAATATATACAACTGCCGGAAGATCGGAAAAGGGAAGAGTCTTTTTTCAAGGCCACCTTTTTAAATGCCCTATCGAAAATTACGGTATATTTCAATAGGTTCATTTGAAACATGACTAAAAAGACAGCAATCTCAGTGATTGTTGTCTTTTTAGCCTTTTGCGGAGATTATCTTATGAATACATATGTAATTTGCTATACTTGAGCAAGCTAATCACAACAATTAAGGAGAACAGAAACATGCAAACATTACAGCACCTATCGAAACATATTGTCTACCTGCCGCCAGTTCAGGAAACGGATCGCCCGGTTCTTGCCGCCGTGAAGGGAAACAAGAAAACACTCATCATCGATGCCGGTAACTCGGTCAGGCATGCGCAGCTCTTTGAGGATGAATTGCAACGGAATGATATAAGCGGGAATTTCCTCGTCCTTACCCATTCACATTGGGACCATGTATTCGGACTGGAGAATATCGGGGTTCCGGTGATTTGCCAGGAAAAAACATACACGAACATTAAAGAAATGCAGCATCTTTCATGGGAAGATCGGGCCCTTGATCAACGGGTCGAAGAAGGGACGGAGATACCCTTTTGTGCCGATGCAATCAAATTGGAACATGGGACGAATAGAGAGATTTCCCTCCCCCTGCCCGATATCATCTTTGAGAAAACGATGACGATCGATCTCGGCAATATAACCTGTGTCATCGAGCATGTTGGCGGTGACCATGCCAATGATTCCTGCATCATTTATATACAGGAGGAAAAGACCTTATTTCTGGGAGACTGCCTGTATGCCAATCTTTATGCGGAAAAGTGGAATTATACGGCTGAACAAGCTTTGCTTCTTCTTAAGAAAATTGAAGCCTATGATGCCGAAACATATATTCTTTCCCATCATGTTCAGCCTCGAACGAGACTGGAGATGGAAGCGGAGCTTAAGCTAATGAAAGAATGTGCCAGAGCGGTGGTCGAACATCGGGGAAACCGGGCTTTAATGGAGCAGGAATTGGCAAAAGGATTAAAGCGGGATTTAACTGAGGACGAGCTCGAAACGATTGGATTTTTCGTGAATGGGTATGTTGAGTGACTGAACTAAAGTGGGGTGTGAGCTCGGCATTATTGGGCTCACACCCAGGCCTATACAAAAGAGATAATTAACGTTAATAGTGCTGAAACGATAAGAACTGATAGGATACCTGATATGATTTTCCCTGCTTTTGCTCCTCTATTATCGGGATATATATGACCAATAATGAAGGAGGGGATGAAAAATATAGCCGAATAGAACACGGTATAATGAATACCTGAATTTCCATTTGACCAGGGGCTAAGTCCGATAGTATGTAAAATATGATCTCCCATGCAAGATTTATCTCCAAATTCAAACGTAAACAATATTCCCAATAAACATAGCACGAAAGAAAGTGAACCTAATCCGATATCTTTTGTTTTCTTAGCTTCAATGGTTATCATGTTCTTTTTCTCCTTGTAATAAAAACCAATTATGGTTTTTATTGTAACATAACTCAGCAAGTACTTAAATCCATACACCTATACCAGAACCCCAATAAAAAAATGCACCTCCAATTGTCTAAAGGTGCAGTTCAAATTAATTATGAGCTTTTTCTAGAGCTAGCTTTAACCCGAAACCAATCAAGACCGTCCCGGTTATCCCCTCGAATATCGCTTGGGTTCTAGGCTTTTTCATGAAAGCACTGATCTGGTTCAGCAGATAGATATAAAATACAAACCACAACGCAGTTAAAACGGTATACGTCATGCCCATGATCAGGAACGGTAAAAACGTATCATTCCCCGGATTCACGAACTGAGGCAGAAACGTTAAAAAGAAGACGGCCACTTTAGGGTTCAGCAGATTGGTAAGGAACCCTTGCTTAAAGCATGACTGGTTTTCGTACTTACTTTTGACCGACGTTTCCGCCGCTGCGGCCACTTGCTTATTCCTTAATCCCCATAGAGTCTTGAAGCCTAGATATACCAAGTAAACGGCACCGACATATTTGAAGATGGAAAATAATAAAGCGGATTTCACAATGATTGCTGAAAGCCCGAACACGGCAGCTGATGTATGAATGAGCAGGGCACAGCATGTGCCGAACATCGTTTTAAAACCTCCCGATGTCCCCACGGTAACGGTGTTCCTTGTTGCTATTGCTGTATCTGGACCAGGTAAGATGATGAGAAGGATGCACATGATGATGAACAGATAAAAGTTTTCCATATTCGGACCTCCACTCTTGGTGATGAATTCTGAAAATTATAACATAGATGCAAGTGGTTTAGGGAGATAAATTTGAAAGTTAATGATTACAAAAAAAAAACAAGCCAAATCAGTTTTGATCTGGCGTGTTTTTTTAAAAACATTTTGTCAGGGCGACTTTCTCAACACAGCACGTACCGGACTTCCATCTGCTTCAACCAAAGGAAGAGGGAGGGCCGCCAACTCATAATTACCCGGTCCGATACCGTCTAATACAAGTCCTTCCAAAATGTGAATGCCATGATCGGCAAGTTCATGGTGGGCAGACAGCTCTTTACTATCCAGTGGATCTACTGATGGTAAATCAAGTCCAATCAGACGGACGCCGTTTTCTGAAAGGTATGCCGCTAATTCTGGCTGGATATGTGGAATGGTTTGTGGAAACACACTTCGATCCTTCCATGCATCCGTGCGAATTAACAGACGGGTAACGCCTTGTAGATCTATATGGGATAATTCATCGATTCCGATGCTTGTCTTGTTTGGTAAATGGATAACTCGGGCATTTCCCATATATAAGTCGAGATCCAAATCAATCACTCTTTTTCCATCATCATCAAAATGAAAAGGTGCATCAATATGGGTACCGGTATGGATACTCATATTGATTTGACCTACATTGACAGATCCGCTTTCTTCTTTACTCCAATTGACTTTATAAGAGAAAGGTGTATCTCCAGGCCAGACTGCAACCTTATCATCCAGACGTTGTGAAATATCAATCCATGTCCCCATGCATTTACCTCCGTCTCTACTGGCTGTTTCTTGTATATCTTATAGCTTCGTTCTTAGACTCCATAGTTCTGGGAAAAAGTGTTGATCCAGTGCTCTTTTTAAATACGTTACACCTGATGATCCGCCCGTTCCTTGTTTATTACCAATAATTCTTTCCACTGTAGTCATATGATTAAAACGCCATAATTGCTGTTGATGGCCGATGTCCACTAACTTCTCGCCCAGCTCATATAAGTCCCAATATTGCTCAACATCGCGGTAAACTGTCAGCCATGCCTCTTCTACACTGGCATTTGGTTCATATCTTTGGGACCAATCCCTGCTGAGGGCTTCTTGATCAATAGGTAATCCGCGTGCCACAAGAGCATTGATCGCCGCGTCATAAATACTTGGCTCATGAAGGGCCTGCTGCATTTGCTCGTATAAATCCGTTTGGTGCTGATAGACGGATAGCGTATGGACATTCTTGTTTCCTAATGCAAATTCAATCAAACGATTCTGATAAGATTGGAATCCGGAAGATTGTCCCAATTTATCCCTGAACTCCATGTATTCAGCCGGCGTTAAGGTTGAAAGGACATTCCATGACTGGATCAATTGCTGCTGAATCCTCGAAACCCGCGACAGCATTTTAAACGAGGGTTCCAACTTGTTTTGGCGGATGGACTCAGTTGCTGCTGTCAATTCATGTAAAATGAGCTTCATCCATAGCTCACTCGCTTGATGGATAACGATAAATAGCATTTCATCATGATGATCGGAGCATCTATGCTGACTGGTTAAAATTTTATCAAGGTGGAGGTAATCTCCGTAAGACATCGATTTTTGAAAGTCGGTTTGAATTTCTTTCTCCAAACCCGTTATTGTTTGTTCATTTTTATCTATATTCTTCATTCCGCAATCTCCTCACTTTTCGAAAAAACTATTTATTCCGCCATTCTATTCTATCTTCTTTTTCAGAGATTCTTCCATTACATTATGGTTAATATTTCTTCCTTTTGAAATAAAATAAGCTACAGCTAAAAATAGTAACCAAGGAATCCCGAATTGAAGCATGATCTTGAAATCCGTAAACCATGATGTAATCATCAAACTGAATAGAAGAACGGCCCCGAGTATCGTTAAATAGGGGAAACCGATCATCCTTACCGGTAATTTGCGTCCGCCTGTTTTCTCCCATTTCACCCTGAAAAACAAATGGGAAATGAAGATCATGAGCCATGTGAACATGGCACCGAACATGGAAATCCCCATCATGAAAGCATAGGATGAACCAGGAAGTAACGCATGAACGCCTGCAGCGATGAAAATCCCCGTTGAAGAGACAGCAAGTGCTTTTGTAGGGACACCGCTTTTGTTTAACTTTCCTAAAAAGCTAGGTGCATGTTTTCCGCGTGCCAACGAAAACATCATCCGTGTTGAAGCATAGAGCTGAGCGTTCATGGCAGATATGGCAGCCGTTAGAATGATAAAGTTCATGATTCCGGATGCACCTGGAATGTTCAGGATTTCCATAACTTTTACGAATGGGCTTACCTCGATCCCAGCCGTTTTCCAAGGAACGATCATCAGCATGATGCCGATTGTCAGCACATAGAAAGTGGATAAACGGAACACGGTCGCTTTTAATGCTTTTGGGACAGCAGCATCCGGATCTTTTGCTTCCCCTGATGTAACCGCTATCAATTCAGTCCCAAGAAAGCTGAATAAAGAAATAAATACGGCTATCCACATCCCCTTCAAACCAAATGGGAAAAAACCGCCTTCATTCACGAAGTTTTCCGGTCCTATATGCGGCTGTTCGGATGAACCAAACAGTACATAGGCTCCAAGGAGGATAAAACCAACAATGGCACTTATTTTAATGAAGGAGAACCAATACTCAAATGTCGCGAATGTATTCACGCTGGTAGCATTCACATAAATCAGGACACCTGCAAACAACAATATCCATACGATTCCCGGCACGTTCGGAAACCAATAATTCATATATACGCTGACTGCACTCACTTCAACCCCAACAGCCAAAACATTGCCAATCCAATAGGAATAGCGGACAAGATAGCCTGCCATTGGACTCATGTACTTTTCCGCAATGGCCCCAAAAGATCCGGAAGTAGGGTGGGCAACCGTCATTTCGGCTAAACAGCCCATCAATAGTAAGACAATGAACGCCCCAAGAGCATAGCTGAGCAATACACTTGGCCCTGCCGCTTGAATCGCAAGTCCGCTGCCAAGAAATAGCCCCGTCCCGATGGCACAGCCCATCGCGATCATGGAAAGCTGACTTGTTTTCAGCTCTCGCTTCAATCCTTTTTCTGGCTCATCTTTAAAGTTCAATTGAGTATTGTTTTTCTCCATAGTTCATCTCCTTTTTATCAAAAAGATTTTATCCTGCCCCAATTAATTAACCCTTTGAGGGATGAGCCCCGTCTGGCGGAACTCCGGGTTATGCGACCACTTCACGCTCATTCTTGTATTTTTCATATTGTTTTTCTGACATGATTTTCTTGAGTATTTGTACAACTTCCCAAACTTCCGCATAAGAAGTATAGAGTGCAACCGGGGCGAGGCGAATGATGTTAGGTGCACGGAAATCGGGAATGACACCGTTCGCTTTCAATGCCTTGCATATCCGTGCAGCTTCTTTATGCTCGAGGCTTACATGACCACCGCGGCGGATGTCTTCTCTTGGAGTTCCAATGAAAAATCCCATGTCTTCCAATTCAAATTCGACTAAATCCATTAAATATTGATTGATTTTCAGGGATTTTTCACGAATATTTTCAATTCCAGCTTCTATAAAAATGTCCAAAGACCCAATCAAAGGTGCACAACTTAACACATGCGGCGTGCCAATTTGATACGCTCCTGCTGATTCAGCTGGTGTTAAGGTATGTTCCATATCGAATTGTTTCTCTTTTTTGGAGCCGAACCATCCAGCCAATCCAGGCATCGTCCCGAAATGTTTTCGATTTACATATAAACCGCCAACACCGCCAGGGCCGCCATTTAAATGTTTATAATTGCACCAATACGCAAAATCCACATCCCATTCGCTGAATGAATGCGGGATGGCACCGATGGAATGACATCCGTCAAATCCGATTATAATGCCTCTTTTATGAGCTTCATCAGTCAATCGTTTCATATCCAGTATTTGACCGCTGCGATACAGGACCGTTGGCAAGATGATCAAAGCGATGTCATCGGTCATTGCTTCGATGATGTCATCCTCTTCAAGAAATCGGCCATCATGGCTTTTCACGCGGATGAGATCGGTTTCCGGATCGTATCCATGTGTACGCAGCTGACTTTGAAGAGCATAAATATCAGTCGGGAAGGTTAATTCATCAGCCAAAATTTTTCTGCGAATTCCTTCAGGCTTATAAAAAGTGGCTACAAGCTGATGCAGATTTACAGTTGTGGAGCCGGTTACAATAACTTCCTCTGGAGAAGCTCCGACCAATTGGGACATCTTCGCGCCCAATTTCTCAGCCATGAAAAACCATGGGTGATTCCCTTGCGTCCATCCATCAATCCCATGCTCTTTCCAATCTTCCAAAGACTCCAGAAGAGTGCGTTCAGCCCTTTTCGAAAGAAGCCCCAATGAGTTTCCATCCATATAGATGGAATCCGGCTTTAAATAAAACTCTTCTCGAAAACCTTTTAGCGTATCATTCTCATCCATTTGTTTAGCGTGATCCAATGTATATTCAGAAACCATAATCATCCTCCTATATTAGTTTTTTTAAATTCTAGGAGAATCGTACCAAAGAATATGACATAGTGTCAATAAGTTAATTCAGAAAATTATAAACATTCAAGCTGTCATTCCAACAAATGTTTTTTATTTCATGGAAATCCTTTATGCTAGAAGATAAAGGGAGGAATAAGCATGGAGAATGGCAAAACAGGGGATAAACGGCATTTACGCTCGATCATGACACGACAAAAGCTATTGGAAGCTGCAAAGGAAATATTTCTTGAAGAAGGTTATCAAGCTGCGCTTATTTCCCAAATGATCAAAAGGGCAAACATCGGATACGGGACGGCCTATGTTCATTTTAAAGGGAAAGAGGATCTGTTAATTGTATTAATGGAAAATGTAATGGAGCAATTCTATGAAATTGCCGAGACCTCTTTCTTTCCGAAATCAAAAGATGAAGCAAAACATATCATCAACAGACAAGCTAATGCATTTTTGAAAATGGCAGAAGCTGAACGCAACATGATGCAAGTTTTCGAACAGGCCATTGGGATATCAACCATTATTTCAGATAAATGGAAAGCGATCCGCATGAAGTTCATTCAGCGAATATCACAGGACGTCGCCTATGCACAGCAAAATGGGCTGGCAAGAACTGAACTTAACCATGAGCTTGTCGCAAGAGGATGGTTTTTCACAAATGAGATGTACCTATGGGAAATCGTCCGAAACGAACATCAAAGTTCAGTAGAAGAAATTGCTCAAACCATCACCTCAGTCTACGTCGAAGGCTTATATGTATAATGATAATGGCAGCTCACCAATCTTCCGGTTATAAACAATCGGAAGATTTTTTTATTTTCAAAACTCACGAGTAAAGCCCCGAAATTCACGAGTAAAACCGCGGAATTCGCGAGTAAAGTGCAAATTCACGAGTAAAACAGCAAAACTCACGAGTAAATAGCGCAAACTCACGAGTAAAGTGGCCAAATTCACGAGTAAAGTGCGAAAACTCACGAGTAAATAGCGCAAACTCACGAGTAAAGTGCGAAAACTCGGGAGTAAATGCAAACTCACGAGTAAAACAGCAAAACTCACGAGTAAAGTGCGAAAACTCGGGAGTAAATGCAAACTCACGAGTAAACCCAAACGCTTCATTAGCATCGGACTTACAGCGTCTACGCCTTAAGTCTTACTAGAAAATATAGCTAAGGCTCATTATACGAACTTGTAAAAGTAGATAAGATATAAACATAGAAAGGAGGACGAAAACAATGAAGAAATTTGGTTTATTTATTGTAGGACTGATCGCACTTTTCCTGTTGCTGGCGAACGTTGGCCCACTGATCAGCCTGGCGATTTGCTTGGCGATCCTATACTTTGGGTTCAAGCAGTTCATGAAGTCCGAATCGACAGGGGCGAAGATTGCGTGGGGATCAGTCTCCATTATCGTGCTGATCGTTTCTATTTCCCATATCCCGGCAATATTGGGACTGGTGGCAGCTTATGTTCTTTACCTGGTTTATAAAAAATGGAATGAAAATGATGAAAGTGCTTCATCGAAAGAAAGTGACCCATTCTCAAATTTTGAAAGAGAGTGGAAAGAGTTGAATAAGAACTAATAGAAGGGATGTAATTGGAATGGGTAATTTATTTTCTAGAATGAAACAAACGATTTCGGCTGATTTTCACGATCTGTTGGATAAAAAGGAGCAAAAAAATCCAATTGGGATGTTAAATCAATATTTACGTCAATGTGAGCAGGAGACGGAAAAGGTCGGTAAGTTGCTTGAACGTCAATATCTTCTGAAAGAAGAGTTTACGCGTGAATATAATCAAGCGCAAAATCTAGCTGAAAAACGTAAGCATCAGGCTGAGATTGCCAAGCAGTCGGGAGAAACCGATCTAATGGAATTTGCTTTAAAGGAAAGCCTGCACTATGAAGAGCGGGCGCAAAGTTTGAAAGAGGCGCATAAAAGTGCAGAGGTTCAGTTGGCTGAGCTGGAGCGGAAATATGAAGAAATGAAACATAAGCTGAAGGATATGCATCTAAAGCGGTTGGAACTGATGGGCAGGGAAAATATTGCCCGGGCAAACAACCGGATCAATCGGGTTTTGGACGGAGGCAGTTCCGAAGCTAAACCGGTAGCGATGTTTGAAGAAATGGAGCATTATATCGATCGCATCGAGCACCAGGTCCATACAGATTATAATCGGCATACGATCGATGCCAGGATTGTTCAGCTTGAAAAAGAATTGGAACAGAAAGAAGCGTAAAGTTTTTTCAAGGCATCGCTGTCATCCCCTCGCCTTTTGGAATGGAGGGCGGGGGAAAACAGGCTGTCAGAACGTGACAATTTCATGGTATTCTTAAAAGGCACGGGTTTCTGTGCCTTTTAAGAATATCATGATCATATACAGGGGAGGCGAGCCGATGTTGAACAAGATGAAGACGGACTATATGGGATGGATACTTCTCATCGGAGTCGTCCTGCTTTTTTTAGAGATTTCATTTACGGGTGGGGGTCTCCTTTTTTCCATCGCTTTTTCAATAGGATGCATCTATTTAGGCAGGAAATTCGCAAAACGGACAATCGGGAAAATCCTATTTTTTATAGGGCTGATTTCCCTTATCATCACAGTCTTGAATATGTTCGTCTTTAGATTTTTCCTAATGGCGATCCTCATTTATCTTTTGCTTTTATATTATCAGTCCAAAAAGAATCCTGATTGGGTCAGTCCCATTTTAACCAATGATGATTCGAACGAAGAAAAGATCAATAAGGAACGACTGCTGAAAACCGATTATCTATTTAAAAATAAGTTGTTTGGTCATCAACAAACGACCGAACATGTATATGAATGGAATTCCGTGAATGTTCAGGGCGGGGTCGGTGATACGGTTATCGATTTAAGCAAAACGATTTTACCGAAAGGCGATGCTGTCATTTCCATCAGGAATATCATTGGCAATATCACCGTCCTTGTACCGTATGGCATCGAAATCAGGGTCCATCATTCTGTCATTGCAGGCAGAGCGCGGATTTTTGAAAATAAGGCTGAATCCAGGGTCTTTAATCAAATTTATTCCTACCAAACGGAAGGGTTCAATGAAACGGATCACAAGGTTCATATCATCACTTCAATCTTAGTTGGCGATTTAGAGGTGAAGCGGATATGAGCATACTGACACGGCAGATATTGACTGCCCTTGGTGTTGCTTTCGTTCTTTCCCTTGCTTTGCCGGCGATGGTTTTCTTCATCTTTCCTTTATCCGATTGGAGCTTATTATGGGAGAAAGTGGTCATGGGATTACCCTTCGTCATATTTTTGCCAAGCCTGGTCATGACGGTAGGGCTTATTTATGGAGTCGTTTCGGGGATGTTTTGGAAGAGACAGCTTGAAAGGGTGGATGAAGGTCTGCATTTCCTTGAACAGGGCCGCATACCCTCGCAACAGGAAACGTATCCAATCCAAGAGATGGCTAAAATGGCGGAACGGATGCAACTGATCCATAAGCAAATCAATGAGCAGACTAAATTATCGCAAAAAATGGCGAATGAAAAGGCCATTGATCAGGAGAAACAGATCCAGGAAATCGTTTCCCAGGAACGAAACCGTTTAGCGCGGGAGCTGCATGATTCGGTGAGCCAGCAATTGTTTGCCGCTTCGATGTTCATGTCGGCCATCACCGAATCACAATCCGATATGGAAAAAACGGAAATGAAACAATTCAAGGTAGTGGAAGAAATGATCCATCAATCCCAGCTTGAGATGAGGGCGCTATTGCTTCACTTGAGGCCTGTTGCATTAAAGGGAAAATCTTTACATGAAGGAATGAAGGAGCTTCTTGTGGAATTGGCCCAAAAAGTGACGATGGATATAAATTGGAAGATGGAGCCTGTCACTCTGGATAAGGGGATTGAGGACCATCTGTTTCGGATTTTACAAGAATCGATTTCCAATACGCTGAGACATGCAAAAGCGAATTCGCTTGAAGTGCTATTGATCGTCCGTGATGGAATGATCATTTTACGAATAACGGATGACGGCATCGGTTTTAACGTCGAGGAGTCGAAAACGGGATCATATGGTCTGCAAAACATGCATGAACGGGCTGTTGAATTAGGCGGGACGATGCAAATTGTAAGTGTTCCGAGTAAAGGAACGAAACTTGAAGTGAAAATCCCATTATTGAATGCTGGAGGTGATCATCATGATTAAAGTATTATTTGTCGATGACCATGAAATGGTAAGGATAGGGGTATCGGCTTATTTATCCGCACAGTCGGATATCGAAGTGGTCGGGGAAGCGGACAATGGTTTGAAAGCTGTCGAACTGGCAATGCAATTGCGTCCGGATATCATTTTGATGGATTTGGTGATGCCGGAAATGGACGGCATAGAAGCGACGAAACGAATCATTGAAAAATGGCCAGAAGCAAAAATCATCATTGTGACAAGCTTCCTGGATGATGAAAAGGTGTACCCGGCATTGGAAGCCGGAGCGACGAGCTATATGCTGAAAACATCCAAGGCCAGCGAGATTGCGAGAGCCGTCCGTTCCACTTTCCAGGGTCAAAGCGTACTTGAACCTGAAGTGACGGGAAAAATGATGGAAAAGCTGCGTCGCCCAAAAATCACCCAGCTTCATGATCAATTGACAAACCGTGAAATGGAAATTTTACTGCTGATGACACAAGGGA
This sequence comes from Bacillus sp. ISL-57, assembly GCF_018613135.1. Lineage (NCBI taxonomy): Bacteria > Bacillati > Bacillota > Bacilli > Caryophanales > Bacillaceae > Bacillus > Bacillus sp. ISL-57. The sequence goes on from NZ_JAGGQV010000004.1 coordinate 63,060, forward strand.
AAACGAATCAGGAAATTGCCGATGAACTATACATAGCCCTGAAAACCGCCAAAGTGCATGTCAGCAATATATTAAGCAAGCTTGCCGTGCAGGACCGCACGCAAGCAGTGATTTACGCATTTAAGCATTCGCTCGTTCAAGAAGAAGAGTAAAGAGCGTCTATTTACCAATAGAGGAAAGTTTGTTATATTTAGGGAAATATCCCATCCTGTAAAGTTCATTCAAGGTTGCTGATTGCAGCCTTTTTTACGGATAACAGGAAAAAAGCAGGTGAAATGATGTTAAGAGTGATTTTAGAATTATTTCGTATAATCACCATTATTTTCGTTATTGGAATGATAATGGGCCTCATCATTCATTCAATCTATGCGATTTTTGGAATAACCGTAGAGAATACCACGGGCGGATGGATTGTTGGTATGGCAATTTTCCCATTACTTTATGTACTCTATAAAAACCGGCTTCAATTTTCAGGTTTCTATAAAAATGGCAAACAAGTAAAACTCTCAAACAGGACAACTACTATTCTGCTTTGCTTGTCTGTGTTAATGTTGACGGTTGCCCCTTTATTTCGCTAACGGAATGTAAAAAGAGCATGTTTTAATCAAAACATGCTCTTTTTTATACCGTTTTTTAGTTTATACAGCTTCCTCTGCGGTATCGAGCCTCGTTCCGTATATCCGATAAAGAAAGAAAGCGAATACCATTCCTATAAAGGAGATGAAGGAAATGAACAAGTAAAGGGTCTTCCCGCCATATGCTCCATATATGGCTCCGCCTATATAAGAAGCAATGATTCCCGAAACCCCGAAGAATAGCAGCGCCAGTACGGTCTGGCCTGTGGCACGCCATTCCACCGGAACGATCCGGTAAAGATATTGGATGGCCGCCGAGTAGAAAATCGGGAAAGTCAATAGCTGCATGACTTGCAAATAAGCCAATAGCTGTGGATCGGTAATCCATGCAGAGACGAAATAACGGATAAAGAAAAACGCTGCTGCAAACGAAATGATGATGATTTCCTTACCTTTGCGCAGCCACCAAAAGCTTAGGGCGAATACAACGATTTCACTTCCCGCCGCCAAGAACCAGGTCAAGCCTACAAGCTTGGCACTTCCTCCAAGTTCCCTGATATATACCCCAAGGAAGGTATCGTTCATCCTTGCTGGAACAGCACAGATAAAGACCAATAACAGAAAGAGAAGCGTCTCTTTATTGCTGAAAAAATGCTTAAGGCTGCTTAAGGTGACAGGTTTCCCTGAAACGGGAGCATCAGGCATCATCCAGCTGACAATGAAGCTGATCAAACCTATGCCTGCAAAAAGTAACGCAAGGCTGTTCGCTCCGAAATATGACATAACATAGCCGGTGATCAGCGATATGACCGCATAACCCAATGCACCATATGTCCGGATGGAGCCGTAGCTGATCCCGGATTTCTCAGCCATCGTAAAATTGAGGCTTTCCGTCAGGGGATCGATCGGCATCAGAAAGAAATATAGCAGCATGGCAAACAGGATGAGCTGAAGATAACTGCTTGAATCATAGAGGAAATAACCGATTACGCTCGAGAAAAAGATGAGTAATAACAGGACTTTTCGTATAGTCCTTGTTTTGTCGCTGATCATTCCCCATAAAGGCTGGGTAATGAGGGTGACAAAACCTCCTGTACCGATGATGAATCCGATTTGGGCTGGACGCAAACCTTGATCAGCCAGATAGACTGGGAGAAACGGAATGAAAATGGCAAGCAGTCCAAAATATAAAAAGTTAAAACTCTTTAATAATCGTATTGCTTTCATAAAAAATATGATACCTCGCGTGTTCTATAGAATGGATTGATTTCAGACCATGTTATTGTATCATTGATGACAGAATTTGAAAAAATAGAATGATGGAGTTGGTTTCAAAAAGGATCTGGACCCAGGAGGGTAGGGGGCCTTTCAAAATTCATGACATCGGGGAATATAGATAGGGACCCCCTATGCTTTCCTTTGCTTTCCAGCTTGAATAAGCTAGGTTTCTTTTATTAGTCCTGTTCATGACGTCTATTTGAATGGTTTGGAAAAGGTCGTTTTCAGGAATTTTTAACAGGTGATTGAACTAATTGAAAATATGAATAAACGTTTTCCTTAACTCCAATAGGCAGCCTGTTTACGTTCCAAGAATGTATCAGTGTCATTATACTAACCAAAAAAGTACAGCATGTTTTGCTAAGGTAATTCTTCAATCTTTATAAACTTTAAGCGATTTCTTTATCTCATCCAGTCTTTCCTGAACGACTTTCTCAAATTCGTAATTCTGCTGCAATAAGAATATATTCCTTGCCTCTTCATACCCTTTTGTGGCACTTTCCATGTTGTTCAATGACTGCAGGGATTGGGCACGCTGATATAAAACTTCTCCCATAAGGTACATGGATTCTTCCCGGATTAAAATTTGAATAGCATCAGAGCAAATTTTTATAGATTCATAATATTGTGCGTCCTTATGTAAGGATTTTGTCAATCCGTAATGAATCCGGACTTTAATTTTATAATTCATTGAGGTTTTTGGAAGTTGTTGAAATTGCTTAAGGGCATCTTTATAAGAGGCAATTGACTTTTTATATTCAGTAATTTCGTTATAAATAATGGCTTTGCTATTCAAAATTTCTATTTTTTGAGCGGAAAAAATATGAAAATGAGTAGATAGGTCCAATGCTTGATTTAAAAAATCCAGGGATTTCAATATATCATTATCACAATAATATGCTACGATCCCCAAATGCCAGAGGATGAATTGTTTATTGATGGGTGACTGGAAGTCTGCATGGTATTTTTCTGCTTCGAGAATCCGTTTTACCTGCCGATACTCTCTATTTCTAATAGAAACCCTGACTTGTGATTTCACTTCCTCACTATATTCCATTCGGTCTGAATAAGTTTCTAAAAGTATATCTTCAATGCTGATACCTAAACGTAATGAGAGCTCATATAAAGTAGTCGCTAATGGAATGACTTTCCCCTTCTCTATATTGCTTAGTTGTGCTTGAGAAATGATTCCCTCTGCCATGACTTTTTGTGTTATGCCTGACCTTTTTCTTAAAGTGTAGAGTACATTTCCAAGCTTAAAAGGAATGCTTTCATCCATTTTATCAACTCCTAAAAATATAAATACTTTTATATTTTTTTATATATTTCATTGGAAACACCAAAAAAATATCAAAAAAAATACTCTGTAGCAGCCGTACAAGAAAAATGTACCATATCTGGATGGTTTATACTAGTTGTATCGATCAATATCAGGAGGTTGGGGTATATGAAAAAAATATTAGTATCTGGGTTCTCCATTCTGTTTACGCTAGCGATGGTTTTACAATTCGATTCAAGCGTCAATTTGGCTGTAGATGATCGGCCCATATTTAATGATCTGCCGAATCAGCATTAAGATTTAATTACCAATATGAACCTATGTTAAAAAAGGAAGCCTAAAGGCAAATTTAAATAAAATAAATAAAAAAAGGATTATTTATATGAAAATAAATAAAGATCAATTATTGATTATAACCATTTCTTCATGTGTTATAGCTAGTGTGATGTCTACGTCCATGTTGACGATTGCGTTCCCTAATCTTGTAGACTTTTTTAATATTTCTTATTCCACACTTCAGATTAGAAATATTCTATTCTTTTCTTTTTTCGCATTTCTCATTCCGCTTTTTGGTAAAGTGGCGGATATATTAGGAGCAAGAAAATTGCTGATATTTGGCCTATCGCTATTTATCGCATCTACGGCTCTTAGTGGAACCACAAATAGTTGGAATTTGTTTTTGGTCTATCAGACACTTCAGGCAATTGCAGACGCAATGGTAGTACCGGCACAGGTATTATTGATTAGGCAAAGTTTTAAGGATAATAAATTAGGGTGGGCTTTTGGATGGTTTTCCGGAGTTTTAGCGACTGCCACACTTATTGGACCAGCTGCTGGTGGTTTGGTAATAAAGCATTACTCTTGGCAAATGATATTTGGAGTATTGATTATCATAAGTTGCATATCTTTAGTTCTTGTATTAATGGTAACTCCCAAATCAAAAAAAAGAATCACGGCAAACCTTCATTTACCTTTAAAAAACAGTTTGGCTTTACTCGTCATGGTAATCAGTTTTCAATTCATATTCAAGGATGAAATTAGTATAGTGGAACGGTCACTTTCTATTGCGGTTACGATATTGAGTTTAATTTTATTTATTTATTATGAACGGGCTAACCGCGGAAATACTTCTTTGCTTCCAAGAAAGGCAATAAAAAACACTATTTTTGTCTCTTCAATTATTAGAATATTCGTTCTCTTCCTCATTACAAATGTAATAGTGCTTTACATTCCAAGTTACATGCGGGATATACACAATATTCAACCGGATATTGTTGGCTATATCATTATGGCAGATTCGATACTGGCGGTTTTGTTATCTGGGTATGCGGGTAAACTTGCAGATTTAAAAGACAATAGAAACCTTTTACTTTTATCTATTTCGATTTCCATAATTGGAATGGTGAACCTCACTTTGACAATGTTTAATGGCAGCTTAATTTTCTTTATATTTGCGTTTCTCCTTTTTGGATTGGCCGGTGTCATTTCCATGCCCACACAAAATAAGATTGCCATGATGGCAGTTCCTGAGGAAGAAACAGGGGTTTATATGGGTTTGTTCCAAATGGTACAGTTTGGAACTGGGGCTTTCGCGGCGGGGATATTCAACACTTTATTGGACTATGGCACTGACCAAGGTGACTTTTCCCAAGTTGGCTTTTCATACGTGTTATTCATTTGTATGGGGTTATATTTGGTAGCTATAGGAACAGTCGTTTATGATAAAAGGCTTCTAAAGAGCAATATGAAATTGTCTTTGAAAGAAGAAGTATAATTCTCGTTTAGCTGAAAGTGATATATACAACAGTTTTGAAGTGATCGAAAGGAGGTGAAACATATGACGAAGCAAGTGGAAAATACACAAGCGGAAAAGCTAGTGGAAAACCTTGAAATAATCGAAGCTAAAGAGCTGGAAGTGGGCAGTGCATTTCATGCATTCCGTTTCAGTACAGTGTCGGACACAGAAAAATAGATTAGGGCAGAGTTACAGGCAATCATTTTAAAGGTTAAGGAGGTGAAACATATGACGAAGCAAGTGGAAAATACACAAGCGGAAAAGCTAGTGGAAAACCTTGAAGTAATCGAAGCTAAAGAGCTGGAAGTGGGCAATGCATTTCATGCATTCCGTTTCAGTACAGTGTCGGACACAGAAAAATAGATCAGGGCAGATACAGGCAATCATTTTAAAGGTTAAGGGGTGAAACATATGACGAAGCAAGTGGAAAATACACAAGCGGAAAAGCTAGTGGAAAACCTTGAAGTAATCGAAGCTAAAGAGCTGGAAGTGGGCAGTGCATTTCATGCATTCCGTTTCAGTACAGTATCGGATGTAGAAAAATAAGTTAGATCCTAAATCCATAATGGTGATTCAAAGAGAGTGTTAGCTTTTAATGAAACTAACACTCTCTTTGGATAAATTAAAGGAGAATTTCTTTAGATGGAAAATTCAGATGCTATGATAGTTTTTCCGCCTCTAACTGAAGCCAGGCTCTTTCCATATTTAAGTTTACCTATGATTACTAGTTTTTTGAGGAACAAGGGAATGGGTGTAAGCCAAATTGATTTAAATATTGAATTATGCCATACCCTTTTTAGTGAAGATTGTTTAGCTGAATATGTGAGCATCAATGAAAACGGAAGTAAAGACTTGAAATTGATATATAAAGTCGAAATGGCTAAATACTTATTCAAAGAACAAAAGCAACTTTACAATAATGTATTTATAGAGAAAAGATCTTCTGATTCATTGAAGTATGACGTTCGGTTGGTGAGACAAGGCATAGAATTATTACTAGTAAATTCGTTTTTAAAACTTGAGATTACCTCATTGGAAGAAATCCTTGAATTGGTAAGGGATTTTGGTTGGAAAAAAAGTGATATTGCCACAAAGGTTTTATACGAAAATATCAAAGAAAAAATTCTTAACGATAAGCCCAAAATCTTCGCGATTTCTATTGCATACTATAGCCAAATATTACCTTCCTTTTTAATATGCAAGTGGATTAGAGAACTTTCCCCTAATACCCACATTATTCTGGGTGGACAACAAATCATGATTCGTCAATCATCTTTCTTTAGCCTAAATGGATTAAATCAATTTGTGGATTCATTAGGAATATCGGCAGGTGAAGAAACATTATTCATGTTAGACAGGTATTTGAAAAACGATTGCCAAATCGGCGAGGTGCCGGATATTGTTTGGCTTAATGAAAAAAATGGTGAAAATGCCCCATCCAAGTCTGCATATAGGATCACGGATGCCTTACCGCCTGATTTTTCTGATTTACCGTACAAAAACTATTTAGATGAAGAAGTGCATATGTCTTTGATTACATGTGTGGGGTGTTACTGGGGACGATGTACTTTTTGTTCATATGGTAATAGATCAAGAAAAGAAAAAAGTTATCAGCAGAAAACGGCAAGGCAAGTAGCAAACGAGTGTGAGGATATCATTAACAATTACGGGGTTAATAGAATTAATTTCATAGATGAGAATACTAATTTGCGGCTTGTCGTCCATGCAGTCAAAATACTTAAATCTAGAGGTTATGAAATTACATTCAGTACACGAAACCGTCTTGAGAATGTGTTGTTAGACGCTGAATTTTGTTTTGAACTAAGTAATTTAGGTTGTATTTTAATGTCTGTTGGCTATGAAACCAATTCTCAAAGAATTTTAGATTCCTTGGATAAAGGAGTGCAATCTAATAATTATCAACAGATAATAGATAATTTACATAATGCCAACATTACGCTGCGAATGTCTATAATTGGCGGCTTACCTGGTGAAACCGAGGATGAAATTAAGTGTTCTGAGGAATTTTTACTTAAAAATCAAGATAAAATTGGCATCGATGTCATGCAAATGCTCGTTTTAGAACCAGGTACCTATATTTATGAAGATACAAATAATCCTGAAATCCATATTCAATCAAGAAAAAACCTAAGAGGAAACAAATTACTCAATTATGGGATGGGTAGAATGGGTGCTACATTTCAATACTCTGACGGAATAACGTTTGAAGAAAAGCTGAATAGATTCTTGCAACTGCACAAAAATGTCAACCCCCAAAAGAATGATGAGCTTCCTCCTGATAAATACAAAAGGGAAGGAAAGGATATCACTTCAAATACCTTATTCATAAACCCTTGGACTAAAATCATTAAGTTAGATAAAACGTATATCATGGATTTTGTATGGCAAAGAATCTTCTTGGTGCCAGAGTCCTTAGAAGTATTCGGAAACGCACTGATAATGAGCAAGGCAGATGATAAAAAGTACCTAGAGTATTTTGTCGAAAAAGGTGTGATCAACCTTGAATGAAAATAACTTATGGGGAGGAATGACTAATGAGCACAGTTCATCAGACAATTAAATTTCCAAATGTAAAGGAAAAGCTTGGACTTGGTTTAGGCATGGATTTACCTTGGGGGGAAGATATAGGTTTTTCCAGCAAAGGGGACCATGACGACATAACGCCTAAGATGAAAGGCTTTTTTCAAAATTATAAAGACGAGTTTAATTATATTTTCTTTGCTTTTCAACCGAAAAATAGAAGTGTGTTAAAAGCCGAGGACTACTTTGATGCCTATGATAGATTATTTGAAGCCAATCCACATCTAAAGGCGAGAGCATTCCATCAAACGATTTTAAATATGGGGGCTACCGAGTATTACAAAAAAACGGAAATCATAGAATTCACAAATAAGATTATAGAAAGATATGACATAAGATGGATTGTAGAAGATCTTGGCCTGTGGTCAATAAAAGGGAAAACCGTCCCTTTCCCTTTACCACCATATATGACACCAGCGGGATTGGAAGCTTGTATAAAGAACATCAACGAATACCAATCTGAACTGGCCGTTCCAGTTTCAGTTGAGTTTCCTGGATTCACTGAAGGTACTAACTTCTTTATTGGGGAAATAAATGGATTTGATTATTTCAGAACATTGGTCGAGGAGACAAACTCCCCTATCACTATAGATATTGGTCATATCCTTAGTTATCAATGGTTGTTAGGGAATATGAATGAAAAGATGTTCAATGGTTTAGAAAAATTGCCTTTTGAAAACTGTTTTGAATTGCATCTTTCAGGTTGTCAAATTATTAAAGGGAAATTCAGAGATCTGCATCATGGAGTATTAATGGATGAACAAATCCAGCTTTTAGATTACTTGCTTCCTTTATGCCCTAATTTAAAAGCGATTACATATGAAGACCCTAAATATACGGATGAAGGAATATTAATTCCGAAGTCACAGAAAAATTATCAAAGAATGAAGGAGGCAGTTGAAAAATGGCAAATGATTTAAAACCGAAGAACTATTCACTTGACGAGTTGCTTTACAATTTATTATATGATTACCAATATAGAAATTACTTTTTAAATGATGAATTCGATGAATTGAATTTATCAGCTGATCATTTAAATCACATAAAAACAATAGATAAAGAAGAGCTTGTAGCAACGGCTACAACGATTGTAAGAAATTTAATGAGTGGAAACATTGAACATGAAGGTGGTTTAAGAACATCTTTTCCTGGTGTTTTTCAGGCTTTGGAACTCCTTGATACCGATATAACGCTGCTAATGCATAAGTTCCTGGCGTCCAAACATTTCGAGTGTTATATGGAATTGCCCTATGCAGGGGAAGGGACATGTATCGAGGAAGCGTTTTACAATTATTTGTCTGAAAACGAAGAGTTTATCCATGCGGCTGATAATAATCATTTACTATTAAAACACGAATTTTTAAATGCCATTTTATCTATACTAACAGTCAATAAACACCCATTTTTCAGGATAGATAGTGACCTGGTTAAAAATAATGGTCATATTCACTATGCGTACCAAGCCTATTCTAAAGAAATAGCCGAGGCACTAAGTGGAAAAAAAGTAGCTAGCGATTCCGAAAAGGTTATATGGCTATATGCAGCAACCGAAAAAAATTTAATTAGGGGACCCATTCACCCAAGTGTATTAGAAATGGTGGAAATAGGAGGTTCAAGGGAAATAAACCGCCAACAAAAGTTCAATCAAGACCAGATAAATTGGATTCTAAACTTAGGGTTAATTAAGAATGATGGATAAAATATATGTATATGAGGAACATAGTGAAGTATTTTCATATTGGGTCAATAAAACTCCCAGGAATAGTACCTTGGTTTATTTTGATCAACACTTGGATTTAAAGTTCATAGAAAATTCAAAAATGAAAAGAATCAGTCAGTTCATTAAAGAGGGTCTGTGTATTGATGAATTGAAAAAAGATATTCCTTGTAGGGAAGATGGAAGATATTCTTATGGGATTGATGACTTTTTGTACGCCGCCATACAAGAGGGTCTTTTTCGGAAAATTATATGGGTATACCCTCGTATGTTAGGAGAAAAAGGGTTTAGTGAATTACTTTGGGGGCTTTTATCCCTTGTACCCAACCATGGAAAAGAATTCATGGCAAGCTTTAGAAACGGTAAAAATTCTGCTTCTGTACAATTAAATAATATTGAGTTACATGTCACAACCATTGAATCTCTGGGAGAATTCCTAATTAATGAACAGGTTATTGTAGATATCGATTTGGATTACTTTTATGATCCCAAGACTAATGATTTATCCAATGATATAGACGAAACCTTAAATGTATTGAAAAATTTAGGCCTCTTTAATCAAGTGAAAACAATGACCTATTCAATCAAAAGCGGGTTTCTGCCTGAAAGTTTCAGGTGGATGGGGGAATATATAGCCGGGCAACTGGGGAGGGAGATTGTATATTCCAAGGAAGATAAGATTTCCCCGAAGGTAACGATGGAGAAAATTTCATCAAATAAAAAGTTGAGTCTAGCAGAAATAGATGAATTAAACTTTGAATTGAGGCCATTGGGAGCAATAGGGTGGAAATTGAAATCGATTCTCTATACCCGGTCTGGTGAAATTGAACTTGCTAAGAGTTGCTATCAAATAGCGACTAAAACGGGTGATGATTCATATTGGGCTGCCTATGTTTTAGGCATTCACTTTTTCAAGGATGGTAATTATGAAGAGGCTTTAAGTTGGTTTAGTAAAACTGGAAATATAGTGGATACCATCGAGGCGCATGGCTTAATATTACGTTTGATTTGTTGCCTTCGTTTGGAGCTGTATCAAAAAGGATATGATTTATCAAAAGAGTGCATCGAATTATTACCTATGAGAATAGAGGGTTATATATTGGGTGAAGCATTCGCAGCAAAACTGGGAATGACATTTGTGGATTTTGATGGCAAGATTCAGCATGATCCTTCGCAATTAGTAATTAGCCGAGCTGAAACGAAGCCATGAACAATGAATATTTACTATCATATGATTCGAATGTTGAAGGGGTTGTTTCACCAAGCTGCGATAATGAAAAGAATAAGTTTCTTCAAGAAGAATTAAATCATTGTTTAAAATTCATTGAACGTGATCGCTATGATCACTCAAGACATTGGAAGTCTTTTAAGCTTCGTATAGGATTAAGCAGTTATGAATTAAAGTATTCCATTCTTATAATGATCTTCATAGAGAGTTCAACATCTATTATTCCAGTATTATGGCAAACAAGAACTAAAAAGTCACCATGTTCTGAATTAATGGATCATTTTGAAGTGATTATAGCGGAAGTAGAAGCTGCTATATACGGTCAGCAACTTGAACGCAAGATTGAAACACAAATTGTGCTTGAGCCCTGGACTGGTTCTCATTATGTACACGAATGTTTTGGTCATACATTAGAAGCAGATAATTACCTGGAGTATTTAAAGCCAAATGGAATAACGATGGGATACAAATGGTCAGAATATAAAATTAACGTATTCGATGACCCGACCATTCCTGGGCAAAATGGTAGTTATTTATTGGATGCGGAACAGAATGAAACATTTAGGACCCACTTAATAAAGGACGGGATAAACGTAGGTTTGATGCATAATGCAAAGACTCGTAAGCTCCTGGGCTTACAATCTTCCTGTAATGCAAGAAGCGTTGGCATATCTTCACTTACGATGCCCAGAATGTCAACAACTTATTTGGATTCAGGCAATATGGAAGTACAGGAGATAATTTCAGGAATCGACAATGGTATTTATTGCAGAGGTGCCTGGGGCGGGGGATCACTTGGTTTGAATTTTGTAATCCGTCCATCATATGGTTTGGTCATTAAAAATGGGAAAGTAACCAATAAAATACTTAGAAGATTTGATATTAAAGGAAACAAACTGGATTCAGCTAAAGCCATTAAGTCCCTTAGCAATGAACTGCTTTTCTTTAATCCGGTTTTCGGTTGTAATAAGAATGGTGAAAATAATCTTAGTGTCACCCAAGGGTCACCTCATATTCATTTTGAAAATCTAACACTTTATCCCGTACTCTGAAAGGATGAGCGAATTGATCGAAAAAATACACTATAAACAATTATCACTAACGGATTTTGAAGAAAATTATGCGGGTAAAAAGCCACTGATAATAACTGGATTAGTAGATTCATGGCCTTCCAGGGACTGGGATACAGACTATCTACAGTCTAATTATGGAGAAAGGGAAATAATCATAAGGAAATCAGGATATGATCAAGAAAAAAAATTTTACAAATCAAAACTGGGCAAATTCATCGGTATATTAAATGATAACCCAGAAAAATTTTATTGTGACTGGCCTTTTTCCATCATGGGCAATGAGGATTTAGAGGGTTATTTCGAAACCCCATCCCTATTCAACCATAATACAATCAAGACAAAAAACAAAAAGAAATTAAAATGGATTTTCCTTGGTTCGGGTGGAACAGGAACCCCAATACACCAGGATTTTGAGAAATCACATAATTGGAATGCAGTAGTATTTGGCCAAAAAAAATGGATTTTTTTCAGTCCTGATGATACGGAGTATGTGAAAGAATTCAAGCATGATTTATTCGATTTGGATTTAAAGGAGGATCCAAATTTCAAATCTACCACGCCCTACATTGTGGAACAGTTTTCTGGAGAATTAATGTACACCCCTAAAAATTGGTGGCATACCGTTCGAAATATCAAAACTTCTTTCTCGGTTAGTGAGAATTTTTGGTATAAAGATGAAAAGGAATAATCCTTTATCCCTTTAAGTGGACAGGTTAAAAACTCGTAATTACTAAATTTGCGGCTTACAAACATTCTGTGGATTTTAGTGGTGCCGACATACTTAATGAAATCGGGAAATCAGCCATAGGGCTGTTTTTCTTTTTACCTTCTGAATCCCTTTTGCCCCCTCATACATCGCCTGCTTCTTAAAAAACCTCTATACGAATTTATCGATTCTTCTTGTACGCTTACAGGTCAAAGTTCTAATGTGAATCATCTCAGAAAAATGAGATTTTGTAGAAGATCCTCTTTACTCTGGTGTCAGTGCCCGAAAATAGTCAATTTCACTGTTTGGAAATGGATGTAAATGATAGAATTAACACTTATTGTTAATTGGAGAGGGTGGTAATTCATGGATCAGGACACAAAAGTGTTTCAAGAGTTGCAGCAATTGAATCAAAAAGTCAGTCATCTTGAAGATTTATTAACGCAGCAACAGAATAAAAAGGAAAAAGCAGGACCATTTCGAATCTTCCTGGACGCAGTAGGCTCACTGCTATTTGGATTAGTTGTTGTAGGACCGTTTATAGTGATTGTCGTTGGGGCTCTGATGGTGGCTGCATCTTGGTTAGGGATCGAGTTTTAAACGTCTGGGCTTTTATGAATATATTGGTTTGATTAGGTGACCAGTGGGGATTATTGATGATGGATAGGGAAAAGGTTTTTTCTATATATTGTAATTTCATTTGCTTTCGAATGCATGATTTAAGTATTGCATCTTTTCTAAAAAGGGGGATTTTTAAAGTGAAAGTGGTGCTGCCTTTTGTAATAGCCATGATTGCACTTACAGGGTGTTCTGCAGTGGCTGATAATGGAACCGGTGAATTGAAATGGTATAAAACCAAAGAAGAAACGGTTAATCATGGCATTAAAGAAGAAAAGATGAAAAAAGAAGACATCATTGGAGAAGTTAGTGAAAACGGAGAAACATTTGTTGTTTATAAGAAACAATTAGAAGAAGGCTTGGGAGTAGGGGTATCAAGTATAAGTGAGCAGGAAGGAAAGTTTGCTTGGTATGACCCTGATCAAGATGTTCTTGTTAAAAACGATAAAGTCAAAAAGTATTCCTCCCAGATCAGTTGGGGAACAACAACACAATCAGGAAAGAGTTTTACAATTTACACTGGATTAAGTGAAGATCAAAGTCCTATCGTTAAATCACAAACTAGTGAAGTAAGCCCTGCAATAGACAAGGAAAGTGGGATTTATTTCTATATAGAACCTGCTAAATAAGTCATAAGAACATTTGTTGAATTTACGAAACTACTGGTAAATTGAGGGTATTCAAAAAGGGCACTCTTTGTCTTTAGTAAACCTTGCAAATACGCTTCACACATCAGGGGTTCTTCATTTTCATCTTTTAATGCCGTCTACCCCCTGATTCTGCAGCCGCAGGATGTTTCTTAAGTGCTAATGAATTTGTATATGATTTGTCCACCAGTATCCTATAATTGAATCAAGGGCTTTTACGATTTCCCCTAATTTATTTCGTTGAAAATATTATCCTAAGAAAGTTATTGACAAATTCACCTTGAGTCCGTATAGTATGGGATATTATTAAAAATATTCAGATATAATTTTTCAAACGCAATGAACAGGAGTAGTAAAAGCTTATTATTCGGTGAAGAGAGCTGCGGGTTGGTGCGACGCAGTCCAATGATACTTTGAACTTGCCTGGGAGTGGTAAAGCGAAAGATAGGAATGATTCCATTCTTTTGTTTTAACGATTAACCTTCGTTACAAGGTTTTTAAAGCAGGGTTCTTTAAAGAGCCAATAAGAGTGGTACCGCGGTAAGCTTAAGGCATATCGTCTCTTTCTTCATTTGATTATGAAGGAAGAGACGATATGCTTTTTTTGATTTTTGGGAGGTTAGGATATGGAAACGGACAAACGGAATTTACAGAGGACAATGACTTCAAGGCATATTACGATGATGGCATTAGGCGGTGCCATCGGGGCAGGTTTATTTAAAGGAAGCAGTTCAGCCATTGATATGGCAGGCCCTTCCGTAATCATTGCGTACTTGATAGGAGGAATCATCCTATTATTCATCATGCAAGGTTTAGCTGAAATGGCGGTCCGCAATAGCGGTGCACGAACATTCAGGGATTTGGTCCAATCGATCTTAGGAAAGTATCCTGCCTATTTCCTGGATTGGATTTATTGGAAAATGTGGGTGTTGAATATCGCGGCCGAATCAGTGGTTGCGGCGATTTTCCTTCAATATTGGCTGCCCGGATATCCAATCTGGATACTGGCGTTAGCTGTTTCGGTTTTAGTTACTGCGGTTAACTTGCTGTCGGTGAAGGTTTTTGCAGAAACGGAGTACTGGCTTGCTTTAATTAAGATTACGGTCATCATTGTGTTCATCATGGCTGGATTATTGTTGCTGCTCGTTACTTTTGGTGATCATACCGCGGTCGGTTTTTCTAACTTGACCGAACATGGCGGGTTCTTCCCGAATGGATCGACAGGTTTGATCACGGCGATGCTGGTGGTTATCTATTCATATGGCGGTACGGAAATCATCGGGGTCACATTAGCTGAAACGAAAAATCCTGAAAAAGTGGTTCCAAAGGCGGTTCGCAGTACATTGGTCAGGATCATTTCTTTCTATATCATTCCTTTTTTCATCATCGTTAGCTTAATTCCTTGGAACGAAGTGAACGGGGTGAAGGAAAGTCCGTTTGTAATGGTCTTTCAAATGATCGGGATTCCAGGTGCCGACCATATCATGAACGCTGTTGTTCTATTAGCGATCATATCATCGATGAACTCCGGGTTATATGGTTCATCCCGCGTTCTCTTTACACAAGCCGTGGATGGTCGCGTTCCGAAAGTCTTTTCCCGTTTATCCAAGAAGAAAGTACCTGTTCCCGCAATATTAATGTGTACTTCGGCTTTATATGGCGGTGTATTGATTTCCTTGTTTGCTGGAAGCAAGACCTTCGATTTCCTAATGGGTTCGCTTGGATATACCGTATTATTCATCTGGTTGATCATTGCTTTCGCCCATTTGAAATCACGTAAACAACAGTCCGGAAAAACAAGTGCCTATTCGGTGAAATGGTTCCCGTATACGACTTGGGCTGCGATCATCGCTTTAATAACGATCCTGATCGGAATCATTTTCACGACATCCATAGTCGTTACGATCATTACACTTTGCATCTACATCTTCATTTCTTTAACGTATGTATGGAAAAAACGCCATAACAATATCTAGAAAAGCCGGAGTGATCACTTTTGCCTTCCCGCATATAAGTTTCATATCAAGCCGTGGTATATGCCATGGCTTTCGTTATGTATTCTTAGTCGGATTAAAAGTAAGAGATATCCATTTTACTAGTTCAAGGGAATCATTAACTTTAGCGATTAAAGAGTTAATCTAGTGAAAAATGTAGTATAATAATCTTTGGAAAAAAACCAATATATATTGAAAGCCGGAGCGAGCTATGAAAAACAATTCCATACTATCCTTTCACCCGTTATATTATTTATTACTTTTGGTGATTACTAGTTCCATCTACTCAATCATCAATCAATCTTCAGGTCATGCTGTTGATGTTACGACTATAATAGATAGGGAGATTCCCTTTATTAAAGAATTTGCCGTTCCTTATTTACTTTGGTATCCGTATATTTATGGATTGCTGATTTACTATTGCTTTGTTGACCGAAAGCACTATTTCGTCGGATTAGGCAGTTTGATATCGGGGAAACTTCTCTGTTTTCTTGTATATTGCCTTTGGCAAACGACAGTTCCGCGTCCAGAAGTCGTGGGCAACGATATCTTTGCCCAGTTAATGCGGCTCATCTATAGTCATGATCAACCTGTCAACTGCCTTCCCAGCATACATGTACTGACCACATTCATCATGATGATCGTCGCCCATAAGCGGAAAGAAGAGCATAAATGGGAGTATGCCAGTGTCACTGCATTCGGAACACTGATCATCCTCTCCACGCTCTTTACGAAACAGCATGCTGTATTGGATGCACTCGCAGGAATCCTCCTTGCATGCGGAGTATATGCAGCCGTCCAGTATACCTTCCATGCGCTACCTGGTTTTCAGGCCAATCATTACGCAGCGAGGCAAATTAAAAAGTGACCACAGGAAAAAGCCACTGTAAGAATATTCACTCCCATGAGTTGATATGTTACAGTGGCTTTTTGTTTTTTATTGAAATTAATTGGACATTTATGTAAATTATATATGATATTATGTTTTTAATCGAATCGAAACAGTGGAGGGAGGAAAAGAATGCCTCATCATCTTGATCGAATGGCTGAAGACTTGGTTAAAGCAAAGTTGGAAAATTATTGGCCGGGTTTTGAACTTGTTGCTTATGCCATATATGACAAGAGTAATGTTTATCTATTCAATCATCCTAAATTCAGTAACAATCCAAAATGTACATATCATATTTTAAAGTGGGATACCGAATTTACTGCTGACACAATCATGATGTATGAAGAATATCCCACTGCAATTGTTAATATGGATCACTATAAGGAATATGAAGATTTGTTTTCAATAGCGGTTCATGAATTGTTTCACGGCTATCAATACATAAAGGATGAAAAACGGTTTCCCGATGAAATGATGGGAATCACATATCCGCTGTCAAAAGAAAATGTGGAATTGCGAAATCAGGAACGGACAAATCTTTATCATGCGTTATTGGAAAATAACATAATGAAGAAGAAACAATACCTTAATGCTTTCATTGCCCTAAGGGAAAAAAGAGCAGACATGATTGAAGAATACCTGACATACGAAAAATTGATTGAAACCATTGAGGGACCTGCGTGGTATGTCGAATTGAAGGCTTACTCGGAAAAAAGCCGGTTTGATTACGGTTCAGTATTAAAAAAGTATGCACAACAACTAATAAACAAGTATGAATCCACTTCTAGTATTAGAAGTAGTTGTTATAGCTCCGGGTTGTGTATGTGTTTGTTACTGGAGGAGCTTTCACCAGGCTGGATGGAAAGTTTTTTTGATAGAGAAGAAACATTATATGACCTTTTAAAACAGCAGTCCGGTGACTATATGGAGCATTCAATGGCTGATGTGAAGATAAGTTCTGAAACAGAGGAAGTCATTAATTTAGCTATGGAAAAGAGAATGAAAGCATTTGAAGAGTTTAATAAACAAGCAGGCATTCATTTATATATTGTTGGGGAAATAATGGCTAAATCCTTTGACCCAATGAATATGATCCCATCAGGAGATAGACTTTTACATAAGAGCTTTATAAGAGTAAGAATGAACAATGAAGATTTTCTTATTCAACAACCGGTTATTGCCCATGTTGATCATGGAATTCAAAACATAAATAAATTACATCTGATAGTAGGGAATGAACCCTTTGAAACCAATGATTCGCTAACCATTGATGGCGTTGGAGAAATAAAGGGAAGATATAAGAAACAAGAAAATATCTGGCATGTACTTATTGATTAAAATGTATCCTCCATTTCTTATTAAACTATCATTTTTTATATGAAATCTTTTCGGGATTGTCCCTTTTTGTTAAATCGTCCAAAATTTTAACAAAGGAAAAAAAGAGTAAATCTCACTACAGGAATAATAAGGAATTAATGACTTGCAATACCAGGTAGTAAAATGTAAAATAAAATATAACTTGCTTTGCAAGGTAAATATTTTTGGGCCAATACCTTGTTATACAAGACAAAGGAAGAAGTGATTCAATATCCATGTCATCAACTCAAATGCTTAAAGGGATTTTGGAAGGTTGTCTGTTAGCGATCATTAAAGAAGGGGAAGTTTATGGGTACGAATTAGCCGAGAAGCTTGGGGAATATGGGTTTGATTCCTTAAGTGAAGGTACCATTTATCCATTATTAATACGCATGCAGAAAGAAAAATTAGTCAATACCACTTTAAAGAAATCAACAGCGGGTCCTAGCAGGAAGTATTACTCGTTATCTGAAAAAGGCGAGAGTGAACTGGAAGTCTTCATCGACCGCTGGGATAAGCTAAGTTCAAATGTAAATAAAATAGTGAAAAACAAAGGGGGAATGTAGCGGTGCTTGATGTTAACAAAACGTTATCCAAGGAGAGTCAAACCTTTTTAGAAGACCTCAGATTATACCTTTTTTCGAGTGGGAAGAAAACCGATGCAATTGAGGATATCATTGAAGAGTTAGAGGTCCATCTTTTTGAAGCGGAGTGTGATGAAAAAAGTGTAGAACATATCATAGGCAGTAGTCCAAAAGAATACATGAAACTTCTTTCTGATGAAATGTCAGTTGATTTTAAGGGATGGTTTAAATATATATTGATGATTTTATTTGGGGCATTTTCCTATTTGATTATTGATAAGGCTTTAAATGGTGGAATTAAATTTTCGTTTTTGGAGATCATCGGTTATCCTATGGCTGGAATCCTTTCAATATTAGTTTATATGATATCTTTCAGGTATATGGCGAGGCATAAATTATCCATGTTAAAGCAAGGTGTACTCCTATTTGCCCTAGGCATGATTTCGATAGCATTGTTTGCAGGTTTAATTATTTTTAGTGGAATTCATAGCACAACTTTTATAAAACTTGAAAACACAGGTACTATTGTTGCTGTAATACTAGCCATTTCAATATTCATCCTCATATCCTTATGGAGCAAATCCTGGGTTTCCATCATCATTCCGATACTCCTTTTTGCACCTGAAGTTGTATTGAAACAGACCCATTACCAAGAGGACGTTAATTTGATACTGAGCAGTTTAATAACGATGCTGGGTATCCTCCTTTATTGTGGATATACGATCAGGAAAACCAAAAGCAGTTGAAGTGTTTTACCTGCAGGTTCCAATGTATAGGCAAAGAAAAAAGCATCGAACCTCCCATGACAGGAAGTCCGATGCTTTTTTCTTTTACATTTCAGCTTCAATTTTCAAAGATGAGTCTTCGCTGAACTGTTCTTTATCCAGGTCACCCGTTATTTTACTAGTCAGAATACCGGAAGTCATGCTTCCGCTGACATTCACGGCCGTTCTTCCCATATCGATCAATGGCTCGACGGAAATCAACAGGCCGGCCAAGGCGATTGGCAGGTTCATTGCAGATAATACAAGGATGGCAGCGAATGTTGCTCCTCCGCCTACACCTGCAACCCCGAAAGAACTAATGGCCACGATGGCAATCAACATGGCGATAAAGGAAGGGTCTAGCGGGTTGATCCCAACCGTTGGAGCGATCATGACCGCTAACATGGCCGGATAGATTCCGGCACAGCCGTTTTGACCGATCGACAAGCCGAAGGATCCGGCAAAGTTGGCAATACCTTCGGACACCCCTAGTTGTTTCTGTGTTTGGATGTTCAATGGCAGGGCGCCAGCACTTGTTCTTGAAGTGAAGGCAAACGATAATACCGGGAAAGCTTTTCTCAAATATACGATTGGATTCAATCCTGCAAGCATCAGCAATAGCAAATGGATGAGGAACATGACAATCAGGGCCACATATGAGGCACCTACGAATTTCCCTAATTTCAGGATGGCATCCAAATCACTTGTAGCAACAGTCTTCGTCATGATCGCCAAGATCCCGTAAGGCGTTAAGCGCAGGATCAATGTTACTACGCGCATGATGATGCTGTGCAATGTATCTACTATTTTAGCAAAAAATTCAGCATGTTCAGGCTGTTTCCTTTTGACTCCTAAATAGGCAATCCCAAGAAATGCAGCAAAAATTACAACGGAAATGGTTGATGTCGGACGTGCACCCGTTAAATCAAGGAACGGGTTGGACGGAATCAATTCAAGAATTTGCTGTGGCATCGTTTTATCCTGAATCGTACCGTATGTTTCCGATATTTGATCTCCGCGGCTTAACTCCGCTTCCCCTTGCTCAATTTGAACGGCTTCCAAATTGAATACAGTTGCCGAGGTGATCCCGACAGCAGCTGCAATCGCAGTCGTTCCAAGCAGGATTCCGATGATCAGGACACTGATCTTTCCGATATTGCTAGTCAGTTTCAATCTTGTGAATGCGGATAAGATTGAAATGAAGACAAGCGGCATGACGATCATTTGCAGGAACTTGACATAGCCGGAACCTACAATGTTAAACCAATCGACCGATTTAACGATCGCATCTGACTGAGGTTCATAGAAATACTGCAAAAGAAGTCCGAATACAATCCCTAAACCAAGGCCAGTAAAGACCCTTTTTGTAAAGGAAATATGCTTCTTATTCATGTAAAATAAAACGCCTAAAAGAACGAGCATTATGGCAAGATTTAAAAACACATAACCAATCATATATATTCCTCCTAATTCCGATTAACCAAATGAGAATAATAAATATCTGAAGCCTATGATACATCATCCGTTGATTTTTTACCAGAAGAAAATAATTTATTTTTGACTTTTCCAGTAATTCATGTATGTATCCATATTCATGGACTGAATAAGAAGTCACAAAAAAGAGATATACATGAACCTTTCTCCACTCTGGGATCTAGGGTTCAGTATACCTCTTGTAGGTAAAATTGTTATTTCTTCAAATCAATCACGATATCATCCAATACCAACTCTTTTGGAGCACTACTCGGCTTTGTTGGGAAAGATGACACCTTTTCTTCACCATCTTCCGTTATGGTTACTTCTCCGTGATTCTCTGAAGTGAAATTACGTAATGTTACATGTGGTGTCGCAATCAGTTTTGTAGCGTTTGGATCGATTTTTTGAAATGTTTTGCTGAAGTTCATATTATAAGAATCAATACCGCTTCCTCCGTTACCTTGACCATCGTATTCATTCCCTAAGTCATCTTTAATCGTCAACTCCACATAGGCTTCATCCCATTTGTTTTTGACTGAGTCGGACACTTCTTGATGATAATCAACCACAAAGGACATTGGTGAGATCGATAGTTTTTCGACGGATACTTTTACTCCATGTTGATTGACATTTTTATTGATGACCTTCTCGTTGCTTTCAGTTGCCTCTAGAGAGAAAGCAAAATTCCAATTTCCTTTTATCTCTTTATCCATGTCGGTAATACTAATGCTGTTTATATTCCAGTCTATATTTACCTTATCCACTTTAAGATCTTCCAAGTTACTAACCGTTAATAAGCCTACATATTTTTTATCAGCTACTTTTGAAATTCCATCCGATCCTCCTTGGGCTTTCATTTCTTTTATATTCGGGCTGGGAATGTAGAATGATCCGTTACCCAAATCTTCTTCGCTTTCAATAGTATAAGTGATGGTTACCGTTTTTCCGTCATAAATGGCGTCATTTATCGTGAAAGTAAGGCCATTGCTTTCTTCGCTAAAGCCCATTTCGTTAGAGTAGGCCTTATAATCACTATAAAGCCCCTTTCCATTATTCTTGATATCATCGGGAAGACCTGAGTTTTCATTACTAAAATAGCTGAAAATATCTCCTATCAAAGGAATGCTTTTAGCAGAAGCGGTAAACGAGAATCCAATCGTTGCGGTGGATAACCCGAATATGATCGAAGCAGCGAGAACATTCTTTTGCCAACGTTTCATTTTTTTCTTCTTGCTTATTGATTTTTTTAGGTTTTTTTTGACTTTCGCTTTTTCTAGTTCGGTGACTTTCATTTCATTAAATTCAGTTTCGTCTATGTCTATATCATTTAATAATTCATAAATATCCTTCATACGACACTGCCTCCTAACTTAAGATTCGTAGCTTTTTGACTTAGCTTCTTTTTGCCCCTATAAATTCGATTATCGATTGATGCTTTGGTCAACCCGAGTTTTATCGATATATCTTCATTTTTTAAACCAAGAAAGTACTTCATGATGAAAATATCCCGATCTACAGGCTCTAAAAGATCGATTAACTGAAGCAGTTCTTTTCTGTCTTCCGATATAATCAATTCATCTTCTGCTGATTTTTCTGAATCTATCTCGGTATAACTTGACGTATACTCCATTTTCTTCACGGTTTTTCGGTAGTAATCAATCGCCTTAAACTTAGCGATTGCACAAATCCATTTTCTGAAATCTGTTGTATCCCCATGGAACTTTTTCGAATGGTTCCAAATTGAGAGAAAAATATCATTGATACATTCTTCCAGGACACCGTCGTTCCTAAGAGGAGAGAGAACCTTATATGTGACCCCCTTGATTAGTGGCAAATAGGTATCCACTATAAATTCCAATGCGTCTTCTTCTTGGCGTTGCAACCGCTCGATAAAATTTTTATCAGTAGACTTCATGACATGATTCCCCTTGTTTTTTTGTAAAAGCTTTTACATTTAATACAACGTGTGTAAAAAGATTTGTTCTCAATAATTTTGGATTTTTCGAAGAGTAGGTATGATGGGTCCATTTGCACTTGGAACGATATGGTATTGAGGGTATCAAATTTTGTCAGTATGCGACAGTGTTATCCATATTAGCGGCTAAAAATAGATTCTTTAACAAAACACTTGATTGCTGCTAAAAACTGTTGAATGAAAGATTATT
Source organism: Bacillus sp. ISL-57 (assembly GCF_018613135.1). Lineage (NCBI taxonomy): Bacteria > Bacillati > Bacillota > Bacilli > Caryophanales > Bacillaceae > Bacillus > Bacillus sp. ISL-57. The sequence goes on from NZ_JAGGQV010000004.1 coordinate 85,805, forward strand.
CTATATTATTTATCAGGAAGGATAAGCCCTTTGTTTTCTTGAATGATATATGCTTAGCGTTTTTTTGAAAGGATGAAAGAATGATGGATATATACATTGACAGGCTTAATGAACGGGATGCACAAGCGTTATTTGCATTTGAATGCAATAATAGGAGGTTTTTCGAACAAACGGTCCCAGGACGGGGTGATGATTATTATAGCTTTGGAACGTTTGGGATCAGGCATAAAGAATTATTAAAAGAACAAGAAGAGGCCATCTCCTCTTTTTATTTGATTAAGATTGGTTCTGGCATAATCGTCGGCAGGATTAATCTTGTGGATATCGACCCCATCAACGGTACGGCTCATGTCGGTTATAGAATCGGTGAAGCGTTTACGCAAAAAGGGATTGCGAATGAAGCTTTAAAGCTTTTGGTGAAGCTGGCGCCGGATTTGAATGTGACGCAAATGCATGCCAAAACGACAAGTGACAATATCGCCTCCCAAAAGGTTTTGGTGAAAAACGGTTTTGAACGGATTTCGATTAAGGAGGAAATTAGTGCGGATTCGGGTCAAAAGCTAACATCCTTCCATTATAGTAGGAACCTTTGAATCCATTTTCTTCTATATAATAGAACGCATTCCATTTTTCAATTGTGAAAAGAGGGGGAGGTAGCGGCTGTCACAGAAAGCACCTTCCCTGTATACTAACCGAGGATAGACCGCTTGATGGTCGCAAAGGACTTAATTGCGAGATATTTCCCGGCAAAAGAGTACGTTTACTTAAAAGGAGAAGGAGAATCTAATATGATAGAAGGTTTATATGAAGCCCATTTACCAGTCAAGAACCTGGACATCTCTATGGATTTTTATAAGAAAATAGGCTTGAAACTAGCTTGGAGGGATGAAGATACTGCCTTCTTTTGGATCGAGGAAAACAAAAGCTGGGTCGGCTTATGGGAAGGGAAGGAATATCAAACCCCATACCACCCTTCACTAAGGCATATCGCCTTTCGGGTAACTTATGATAATATGAAAAATGCATTAACTTGGCTCAAATCCTTGCAAATTGAAGTCGTCCCCTTTGGAAAAAGGACAACGATTGAACCATTTGTTCGTCCGAACCAAGGAAACGCTTCCGTCTATTTCAACGATCCCGATGGCAATAGTCTCGAACTTATGTGTTCGATAAAAGTCCCTGATGCATATAGGCATATGACCGAAAAACTTTCACTTGAAGAATGGGAAGAACTTTTAACCAGGTGAACTTTGTAAATGAAAAGTTTCCCGCCCAGTCTCAATCATTAATTTACTATACAAGTATGAGCAATCAATACGGAAAGGTTAAGGCATAAATGTAGATGTTTAAAATTAGAGTGAACTTATTAACTCAAATGACATTGCTTATCATATTCGTTGTTTTCATCAGTATCTTACTTGTGAGCATTCTATTCTCTACACTGCTGGAAGACATCGTCGAAAACCATATGGGTAAGCAAGCAATGACGGTAGCCAAATTAGCAGCTCAAAATCCAACGATCATCCAAGGGTTTAACGATGAACAGCCCTCAAAGGTGATTCAACCCGCATCAGAACTGATTCGTCAAACAACAGGTGCCGATTATGTAACCATTGCGGACGATAAAGGACTGCGATACTCTCATCCCAATCCAGAATATATCGGAAAGCCCACGGCTACTAGTAATGATGCAGTACTCAATGAACACAAAGCAATTATTTATCAAGGAAATGGGATATCGGGACCAGCGATTAAAGCTAAGGCGCCTATCTGGAATGATAAAGGGGAAGTTATCGGTGTTTCATCTGTTGGGTTTTTGGTAGAGAATGTGCAAGATCAGCTATCCAATTATAAAATGAAGATTATTCATTTGTCACTTATCCCAATCAGTGTAGGTATCGTGTGGGCAATATTTATAGCGCGACGCTTAAAAAAGCTAATTTTGGGTCTGGAGCCTGAGGAAATTTCTTTTCTTTTTCAAGAAAGGGAAGCGACACTTGATGCCATCCGATATGCTACCATTACGATTAATATTGAAAAACAGGTTACTTCCATGAATAAAAGAGCACGTGAATTGTTTCATGATCATCAGCTAATGGTGGGAAAGCGGATTGTAAATGGACATTTAGAAAAACTAATCAAAATCGTAATCAGCACAAAAGAGGGACAGTTCAATCGTAAGTTACTCTTAGGCCAACAGCTATACATTTTGGATTTATCCCCTATCTTAAATCATAAGGACGTCAGGGGCATCGTTTTAACAATAAGAACAGTATCCGAAATTGAACAATTAACGGATGAATTTTCAGAAATCAAGGCCTTTTCAGAAAATATGAGAGCACAAAATCATGAGTTTTTAAATAAATTAAATACCATTTATGGATTACTTAGTTTAAAACAGTATGATAGGGCAATGAACATCATCTCTTCTGAAGTGAGAGAGAGGCAAGATATCATTTCGTTTCTTATGTCATCGGTAAAAGATCCTTTAATCGCTGCCTGTTTACTTGGAAAGATAAACCGTTCAAAAGAATTGCAGGTTATCTTAGAAATTGAGCAGGAAAGCAATTTAAACAGTTCATTAAAACCTGAGGATTCCCATCACTTGGTTTCCGTTATTGGTAATGTCATCGATAATGCGATAGAGGCAGCAAGGCAAAAGAACAAAAAGAAGGGAAAGGTCAAAGTTTCGTTTACGGATTTAGGAAACGAAATCATATTTGATATCGAGGATAACGGTCCTGGTATCCCTCATGCAATGGAGGATATTATTTTTACAGATGGTTATACGACTAAAAATGGGGAAAATCATGGGATTGGTTTGGCCATTGTGAAAAACTCCATTGGTCTTTTAAGCGGTGAAATTTATATTGATCGCAGTTATTTGGGGGGAGCAAGATTTACACTCGTCTTCCCGAAGGATATAAAAGCAGAAAAGGAGGCGTGAGAATGTCCAAAGGACCGATTACAGTTGTCATTGTTGAAGATGACGAGAATGCAGTGAATATATATAAACAATTTACGAATCAACTAGATCAATTTACTGTCATTGCTACAGCTAGCACAGGCAAGCAAGCGCTGAATATACTGCATGCCGCACAACCGGACTTAATTTTATTGGATATCTTTTTACCTGATATGAATGGAATTGACCTTCTTCGGGAAATTAGGAGGGAATACCGGGGGATTGATGTAATTCTGATCACCGCCGCGAATGATACCGAAACAGTCAGTGAAGCGATTAGGGGAGGGGCTTTTGGTTACCTTATAAAACCGATCATTATCGATAAGCTTCTTGCGACTCTCAACCAATACGACATGACGAGACGGCAGCTTCATAATAGCAATTTAGTAAATCAAGATAAAGTGGATACTCTTTTTCGGACGATAAGTAATACAAATACAGCAAATGATGTCCAAATAAATTCTCTTCCCAAGGGGATAGACAAACATACCCTGAAAATGGTCAGAAGCAAGATTCAAAACATCAATGGCAGTTTAAACGCGGATGAACTAGGTCAGCTTGTTGGAATTAGTTATTCAACCATGCGCAGATACCTGGAGTATTTAGTTTCCTGCGATGAAATGGAAGTTGAGGTTTTGTATGGAAGTATTGGAAGGCCTGAAAGAAAATATAAAATAAAACACATGTAAATCCCAGTTGATGAAATTCATTTTCATCAATGGGGTTTTTTCTTTTGGCTCTTTTCGTAAAGATTGTTGTTTTAAAACGAAACTATTTTAGATTGATTGGAGCGGAAGTGCGAGACTCCTGTGGGAGCNNGGAAAGCGAGCACCTGGAGGGGAAATCAACCACACTGCACTACTTCGTAAATAGCAACAAAGAATGCGAAAACAGCCTTTCTTTTTCAGGCGTGAAAAAAATGAAAAAAACTCTTATTACTTTCTTTATATGTGAATAAGGTTTAATGGATGATAGTCTCTAAAGAAAGCGCTATCAAAACAAGATGGTGATAAACGGAAGGGAGCTTGAAGATGTTATCCATTTTAGGATTTTCGATGATTGCAGTATTCATGTATTTAATTATGTCGAAGCGACTATCGGCACTAGTGGCCATTATGCTCGTTCCCATCATATTTGGAGTGATTGGGGGATTTTTTACAGAGCTGGGGCCCATGATGCAGGATGGTGTTGAAGGGATAGCTTCAACTGCCATAATGATTTTATTTGCGATTTTATATTTTGGAATAATGATAGATTCCGGTTTATTTGATCCGCTCATTTCTAAAATATTGAAAGTAGTAAAAGGAGATCCTTTAAAAATAGTTGTAGGAACCGCTATTCTCTCAATGACCGTCGCATTAGATGGGGATGGGACAACTACTTACATCATTACTGTCTCAGCGCTTTTACCCCTTTATAAGCGTCTGGGCATGAACAAAATAATATTAGCCACTGTAGCGATGCTATCCATGGGTGTAATGAATATGACACCGTGGGGGGGAGCTTCCGCTATGGCGATGGCATCGTTGAACCTTGACGCATCGGAATTGTTCTTGCCAATGATTCCTGTCATGGGATTTGGCCTAATTTGGGTTCTTGTCGTGGCTTTTATATTGGGAAAAGGGGAACGAAAGAGATTGGGCGTAGTGGAGATCCAGCATAACCACACAAATGAAATGAACTCAAAGGCCAATTCCGAGTTAGCGGCCACAACGGTTTCCCGTGATTATCGCAGGCCGAAATTGGTCTGGTTCAACTTCATTTTAACGATTGTGCTGATGGCATCATTAATCATTGATTTTATGTCGTTGACCATTTTATTCATGATTGCCTTCGCCATCGCGTTATTGGTCAATTATCCTGATTTGAAAGATCAGCAGGATAGGATCGCTGTTCATTCGAAAAATGCATTGGCCGTCGTTTCAATTGTCATAGCAGCCGGGATTTTTACCGGCATCATGTCTGGAACGAAAATGATTGATGCAATGGCCATTACGTTGGTCTCTTTAATCCCGGAATCTTTTGGACCATTTTTACCGGTTATTGTTGCGTATGTCAGTGCCCCTTTTACTTTCTTTATGTCAAACAATGCATTCTATTTTGGCGTACTTCCCATTATCGCACAAGCCGCTGATGCTTATGGGATTAGCGCGGCAGAAATAGGGCGCGCCTCATTAATAGGGCAGCCGATACACGTATTGAGTCCTTTGGTAGCTGCAGCACATTTGCTAATAGGTTTAGTTGGCACTGACTTCGGGGATTTACAGCGGTTTGCCGTGAAATGGGCATTAGGGACTGTCACTGTCATGACAATAGCGGCGATAATCTTGGGAGTCATTTAGTAAAAGGGTTGGTTACTCTATCTTGCAGATCGGCAAATCGATATTTAATAAATGGAGGATTTTCAATGTGGATCATCACACTCTATGAAAGTAGAGATATTGTAATGTATGAATTTGAAACAGAACAAGCAGCAAGGGACGTTTTCTGTAATATTCAGGGCAATAAGATTCTTTCAGAAGTTATTTACTTTAATGACCCAGGTTTAGCATGATGATAGCAATGTCCTTCAAGACTATGCATTTAATTGTTTCCCCTGTAAAGCTTAGGCTTTATTGGGGTTTTCCTATTATTTTAGACTTTTAACAATGATTCTTGTGGTAATCTTCGCCAGATTCATGACAGTATCCAGTCTTGTTTCATTTAGAGACTGTTTGGGCAAAAGGGGATCTAAATAATTTACGACGGCTTTTAGGTGATAATCACCCAATTCAGGTAAGGATTTATTCATCGCTTCACCAGGGCTAAAAGGACCTTTTGTCAGAATAATAGAACCGATTTGATGATAACCGCCTAAACAAGCATCGATACCAAAAATAAAGGGATTTTTAAATCGCTTTTTTATTTGTTTCAAAATACTTTTCAAATTAAGGGCGTGTACAGGTTCTGCGAGTGTTCCGAAGACATGATAAGGGACTTGGTTTTCTCTAAGCATCGTCCCTACTAAAGGCCCGAATGAATCTCCTGTGGATCGATCTGAGCCAATACATAAAAAGATGATCTCTTTGGTCGTTGACGGAAGAACTCCTGCAATCCGAAAAGACATTTCGTCAATTTCTCCTTCTGTATCCAACGTGTAGCTGCAATCCTGTATTTCTTTTTTTGTCTTCCCATTTTTCCTGCCATCAAAAGGATACATGGCTCCCCCCCTAGAGTACGGTGATTTTGAATAAATTATAACATGATTATGGAAATCACTTGCTCCCCTCTAATGATTAATTTCAGCCGCCATATCAAGTGGAATACCATTTCTTGTTTATATATATTTTGTTAATATATAGATTAATTGGGTTTTTAAATAAAATGAAAAGAAAAAAATACTGTATGAAACCTTTGTTTTTAGAAAGGCAGAGCCAGTGTTTTATAGAAGGAAGTGTAAGAATGCAATTAACGAATAACGATAGCATCCATAATCAATTACGTGCAGACTGTGAGAATTGTTTTGGTTTGTGCTGTGTAGCTTTGCCTTATGCAAAATCTGCTGATTTTGCATTTGATAAAGATGGAGGTACACCATGTTCAAATCTTCAATCCGATTATCGTTGCGGCATCCATGAAAGTCTCAGAGCAAAAGGGTATAAAGGCTGCACGGTATATGAATGCTTTGGTGCCGGTCAAAAGGTATCCCAGCTCACCTATGATGGAAACGATTGGAGGGACAACCCAGCATCAGCAAAGGAAATGTTCGAAGTGTTTCCTATTATGCAACAACTCCATGAAATGCTTTGCTACTTAAATGAAGCACTGAGTTTAGAAGATGCGCAACCTCTTCACCGAGAATTGCAGGCCGCTTTTGAAGACACGGAATACCTCACTAAACAAAGTCCAGAGTCTATCATGGACCTGAATGTACCAGCTCATAGAACGATCGTTAATGATTTACTCCTGCGCACAAGTGAAATGGTGCGTGCAAAGGTTCCATTTAAGAAAAATAAGAAAAAGCCGAACAAAATAGGCAGGGGAAGTGACCTGATCGGTGCAAAATTGAGAGGTGCAGACCTTAGGGGAGCGAACTTAAGGGGGGCTTTGCTTATTGCATCTGACCTCAGGGAAGCCGACATGAGAGTGACGGACCTGATCGGTGCAGACTTTAGGGACGCCGATTTAAGCGGTGCCGATCTTACCGGAAGCTTCTTCATCACACAAGCACAGATTAACTCGGCTAAAGGCGACACGAAGACAAAATTACCGCACGCATTAAGGATTCCCGATCATTGGAGGTAGAAGGATGTTCAATTCATGAGTAAAGCCCAAACTCATGAGTAAAAGTTCAGAATTCACGAGTAAAAGCGTGCAATTCGCGAGTAAAGCTGCCAAACTCACGAGTAAAAGCGCGAAACTCGCGAGTAATGGGAAATTTACTACATAGTGCTGAACATCAAATTTGGCTTTAATCCGAAGCTTTTACAAAGAGTGAACTCTACTAACATGCGATTCTTCATTAGGAAGGGTCGTCTTTTAAATTTGGGCGGGAAATTTTCATTTTTTCCTTTGACTCTGACGTTGCGTGATACCTTAATGTAAATGTTATCGAAAGGAGGTAAGAAGCAGTGGCGATGAAAGTGAAGGAGCTAGCCGATTTGGTTGGCATTAGTGTGCGGACACTGCATTATTATGATGAAATCGGGTTATTATCGCCGGAGGAAATAACCGATGCAGGTTATCGCCTTTATTCGAATGATAATCTTGAGATGTTGCAGCAAATCCTGTTTTTCAGGGAACTTGGCATGCCATTAAAGGAAATAAAACAAATGGTGAACAGCTCTTCGTTTGATAAACAAGATGCGTTAAAGCAGCATCAAAAAAAGTTACTGGAGAAACGCAGTCAGCTCGATAAATTAATTAAGACGGTCGAAAAATCGATCAAGCATATGAAAGGGGAAATTCAGATGACGAATAAAGAGAAATTTGAAGGATTTGACTTCAGTCAGAATCCATATGAAGAAGAGGCCCGCAAGCTTTGGGGGGATAAAGCTGTCGATGAGTCGAAGGCTAAAGTGGCGGGCATGTCCAACGATGCACAGAAAGTCGTATCGGAGATCTATTTAAAACTTGCGGCAATCCGAGATGCTTCGCCTAAGTCGGAGGAGGCACAGGAAGCCATTAAAGAATGGTATGATTGTTTGAACAATAACTTCGGCACATACTCGCTGGATGCTTTCAAAGGATTAGGTCAAATGTACGTGGACGATCAACGCTTCACCAAAAATATTGACCAATACGGTGAAGGATTGGCAAAATTCATGTGTGATGCGATGGCGCATTTTGCAGATGCTAACAAAAAATAAATCCCAAGATTGAGAAATTTCATGATGGAAGGTTGCTGCGGCAACCTTTTTATTTTGGAGCGGAAGGGACGGTCAGTTTAAGAAGTTGTATACTATGATTATGGGAATATTTAGAATCGAAGAGAATAGGGGGAAACTTATGGAATTTAGGCATGACTTCTTTAACCTCGGGAAAATCAATGATGTTGACGGAAGTAAAGTGGAGGCTATTAATGAAGATACCATTTATACAAGCATCGTCACTAAACTTAGGGACGCAGGTTGCGTTTTTGCCGAGGAAGAGGCCCGGCTGCTTATCAACGAGGCACGGACAACGGCCGAGCTTGCTGGGATGGTGGATAGACGGATAGCGGGGTTGCCCCTTGAACACGTCATCGGCTGGGCGGAATTCTGCGGTATCCGGATAGAGGTTGATCTTGGAGTTTTCGTACCCCGCCGACGGACCGAGTTTTTGGTCCGCCAAGCGACATCACTCGCTATGCCAGGAGCAGTCGTAGTGGACTTGTGCTGCGGCCCGGGCGCGGTTGGCTCCGCGGTTGGCGATGTTCTCGAAGGTATCGAGTTGTACGCAGTCGACATTGACCCAGCCGCGGTGCGATGCGCCCGTCGTAACGTCACTTCAATCAATGGTCAAGTATACGAAGGTGACCTCTATGAACCGCTTCCAGCAAATTTACGGGGGCGTGTTGACGTCCTGGTCGCAAACGCACCATACGTCCCCACTGAGGGAATCGGTCTATTACCCCATGAAGCGCGCATGCATGAGGCGAGGGTGGCATTGGACGGCGGTGCGGACGGGCTTGATGTCCAGCGAAGGGTGGCGGCCTCGGCAACACTTTGGTTGGCACCTGGATCCCATTTGTTAGTCGAGACGAGTGAGCGGCAAGCGATGCAGACCGTTGAAATCTTTGCTGGATACGGAATGATGCCACAAATGGTAAAGTGTGAAGAATTGGATGCCACTGTCGTAATTGGAACCAGGCCCGCACTCTAAAGAAATGTTTGGGCATTTGTTAAGTTATGACTAGGGAAAAAACATGACCTTCAAAAATCAAATTTATGCAACAAAATAAGGCAATCGAGCAATGAAAAAATCCAAGTCATCTTGAGGTGTCGGTTTACATGGTACTTTGGAAAATCAGTCAAAAGGTTTCGGAACTAAGCGATGTGATTCCTTATTATTTTTTTAGTCTAGTTTCTTCCTGTCTGTCGCTTTCCACGGTGATGGTTGCATTCAGCCTGGATACCTGGGGGATGATTGGCATTATCGTGAATTCTTTTTATGTCGTTATCCCATATTTATTATTTGCTGTTCCGGTACAGGTCCTTTTCAATAAACATCCTAAAAAATTCAGTTTAAACTATTTTTGTCTTTATATTTTTTTCTCTTTGCCGGCCGTATTCATTTATAGGTCGGTGCTTAATTTTGACTTAAGCATGGATATTTTAACTACAAAGAATTACTATGCAATCAGCCTTTTAGCGGCACTGTTTTTTTGGTTTTGGGATTCGGTCTTTTTACAAAAAAATAGCTCTGCATCATAAAAAGGGACCGGTTTAATGGTCCCTTCCAACATTATTTCTTTAGCAAGTTTACGATTTCTTTAGCTTTTTCTATTGTAACTCCTTCAATGATACTGTTGTTTTTTCGAACAGCCGTACCGAAATGATAGTGACCGGTATGCAGTTCGGAATGGATAGAAAGGATATTATCCTTATTCAAGCCGCTTCCGACCAGTAGGGCTATGTCGCCGCAGACTCTTTTCATTTGTTGAATCGTTTTCATGCGGCTAGGGAAATCCCCGTGCCCACCTGAGGTCAATATCGTAGTGATTTCTGGATATTTTGCTAGCATTTCAGCTGAAATGACAGGGTCGTGCGTATCATCGATGGCTCGGTGGAATGTAATCTCCAAACCTTCACATACGGTCAATAGTTCTTCGAGGTATGGTCGATTGATTTCATTTTCTTCATTTAATGCACCTAATACGACCCCGTTCGCTCCCAGTGATCGAATGATTTGGATATCTTTTTTCATGATTTCCAAATCCTTTCGCGTATAGCAAAAAGATTGGCTATGAGGCCTTACCATCACGTTGACCGGTATCTTCACTGAATTGACGACAGCTTCTATCAGGCCGTGGCTTGGAGTTAATCCCCCCTCGGCTAAAGAACTGACAAGCTCGATTCGGTCTGCGCCCGATTCTTCGATTATGAGGGCATCTTCTATTGTTGTGGCAATGAATTCAATGTACATTGGATTTTCCTTTCCTGCATGCAAGTGTTATATGAATATTAAATCCATTAAAAATCGTAAAGTCAATTCATTAATAGTTTTCCACAAATGGAAATCTTTATTTCTCAAATTTATGAAACGAAATGAACATTCAAACGTATAAAAAAAGAATATATTCAATGGTATATTTGAAAGTGGAATGTTCGGCAGGGTAATTCAATGAAAATCATCATGACGGAGGTTATTTAATTGGATAAAGAAAGCAAGGAAATAAAGAAATCGAGGTTTTACAAAGTAGGGATGGGATTCCTTATCATTTCCCTTCTCACTTGGATCATTCCTGTCGCAGCTCCTTTTACGCCATTTTCGGCTGCGGTTAAGGCTGGGGTCATCACAGGTGCGATTGTCTTTGCGGAAGTGATGTTTTGGGCAGGCGCGCTTTTGGTCGGTAAAGAAGTGGCCGCTAAATATAAGGGCTATTTAAACCCGAAAAATTGGAGAAAAGAAAAAGGCTGAAGCTGTTTTTTATAAAAAAGGGCTGGGAGTGAAGCTCAAATGGAAACGGAGTTGTTGAAAGTTTTCGATTCCAATCGCATTCAAACCGGCGTGGCTTCGCGAGAGGAAGTACATAGATTGGGACATTGGCATGAGGTTTTCCATTGCTGGTTCGCAAGTTCGGAAGATGGCGTGGATTACCTATATCTTCAGCATCGTTGTGCGATGAAAAAAGATTATCCGAATCTATGGGATATTACGGCTGCCGGCCATTTACTGGCTCATGAAACGGTATACGACGGAGTAAGGGAGATTAAAGAAGAGCTGGGCATTGACGTTTCCTTTGACGAGTTGGTTCCATTAGGGATTATTGAATACCATCAAACGAAAGAAGGTTTCATCGACAAAGAACTGGCAAACGTCTTTCTATATGAACGTGCACATAGCTTCGATGATTTCACGCTGCAGCCAGAAGAGGTTTCCGGGATGGTGAAGGTTGTGCTGACTGACTTCGAAGAGCTTTGGACCGAAGCGAAGGACAAAGTGAATATTAAGGGATTTGAAATGAATCACGAAGGCCTGAGGATGATGGTCGATCGATTTGTTGGACGGAATGAGTTCGTTCCACATGATCGTTCCTATTATGATAGCATCATTAGATTGATCAGAGAAAACCTCGCTAAATGAAAATAAAGCCCTGGCAAAACGATTCGAGTTTTGTCGGGGCTTTTCTTTTTTCTTGAAAAAAACATTAAGTATATCGACCTGTATCTTTTCCGATCAACGGCAGTCTATTGGCTCGTTTTATTCCAGCTTGATACGCATAAGTTCTTAGTTGTTACCTTATTTGTCCTGAATGGCTCATAGGGATAATGACTTTGTCTCTGTGATGATTCAGCTGATATAGCGAGACATACCAGACTGTAATGATGATGCCTGGCTGCACCGTAAAGGCTGGGATGTCGTTTTTCATGAACTAGGGAATTTATCACTTGTAAGAATATTACAAAATTGTAAGATGAACAGTGTATGAATTTTGTTAAGGGGATGAGTGAAATAATGAAAAAAATGGTTTTATGCATTTCATTTTTTGTAGCTTCTTTAGTCCTTTTTGGCTCCCTTGATTCTTTTGCAAGCAAAGCGTCAGCAGAAACACACACCTATGATGGAAAAAGTCCTTACTATAATAGTTGTGCGAACAGCGCTGTCACGAAGAAGTCGGTGAAAATTTATGCCAATGGCGGTTCTGCCAATTTGGAGTTGAAATTCAGCACTGTCTGTAAAACCGCCTGGGCGAAGATCACTCTAAGCAGACCGGCTATAGCGGATGGTGAGGCAACGGCATTGGTTGTTCGAAATACTGATAATAAACAATTCAGCTGTGCATCTCCTGGAGGAAATGGTGAAATAAATAAAGGTCAAACGTCATGCTATACACCGATGGTATATGATTTAGATCCGCGAAAAGCGAAAGCGGTAGCCTTTTGGCCATATACAGCAGGTGAAACCGACTGGTATTAATGAAAAAAGAAAAACCTTCATCTATATTTTTGCAAAGAAAGGATGAATGAATTGAATAAAAAGCTTAAAATGATAGGTTTATCCATGGTGATGACACTGTCGATGTTTATTGTCGACTTTGGATTTGGAAAAAATCAAGCACTGGCCGAAACACACACCTATGATGGAAAAAGTCCTTACTATAATAGTTGTGCAGATTCGGCGGTAACGAAGGATAAAAAATGGATCGATTCCAATTCGTACGTAGAATTGAAATACAGCACTGTGTGTAAAACCGCCTGGGCAAAAGTGACCGTAACACGCCCTGCCGTATACAATCATGAAGCGGATGCCAGAATCGTCCGAAGTACTGATGGTAAGGCCTATACATGCTCAAGTTCCGGGGGCAATGGTGTCGTGAATATCGGGCAGACCTCATGCTATACACCAATGGTATATGATTATGACCCGCGCAAAGCACAGGCCCAAGGGATACATGCGATTCCAAATAGTGATGCCTATAATAAAGCGGTGACTATTTGGTACTAAAAAACAAAAACGTAAAAAAGCATCCTTATAGCCGGATGCTTTTTTTGCGCTCAGATTGTGCTTCCAATTGAAGTAAATATCGTTTCATCTCCGCACCTCCACGGTAGCCGGTAATGGCCCCGTTTTTTCCGATAACCCGGTGACATGGCACCGTGATCAGAATTGGGTTGGCGCCAATGGCCGTACCAACCGCCCGAACAGCTGCAGGTCTTTGGATGATTTGGGCAATATCGGAATAGGAACAGGTTTGTCCATAGGGTATTTGATTCAGCGCTGCCCAAATTTCTTGTTGAAAGGGCGTGCCTTTTATATCTGCAGGAAGAGAGAAAGTCTGCCTGGTTCCTTCGAAATATTCTTGTAGTTCTTTTAGATAGGGATTTAATGCTTTTTCATTTTCAACAAGGTTCGCATTTGGAAAGCGTTTTTGCATCAAGGACTTCAGCTCTTCATAGGTTTGACCGGGAGAGCCTACATAGCAAAGCCCTTTTTCCGTCCTGGCCACATATAATTGCCACTTATCATAATGCAATATGGCCCAGTCAATGGTTTGTTCTTTATCATTCTTCATTTTCTTCACGCTCCAATGCTTGAGTTTTGAGATAAGCATTCCTATATCCTGAAGGGGTATTCCCCATTTTCCTTTTGAATAACGTCATGAAATAGGGTGTACTGGAGAAACCGGCAGCGAAGCCTATTTCAATTATCGGCAGTTCGGAGGTTTCCAGCAGCCTCGTCGCTTTTTCAAGGCGAAGCCGCTGGATGTATTCACTGGGCGATATCCCCTTCACACGCTTGAATGTTCGTTGTAAATGATACGGGCTGCCGTGGGAAATATCCGCCAATTTGTTCAAAGTGAGGTGTTCGCTGTAATGGGAGTCGATCCATTCGGCTATTTGTTCAACCCATTCTTCTGTCGGCACATTCAGTCCTTCCGGTTTACATCGTTTACAAGGCCGGAATTCCTCTTCCAAAGCCATCATGGCATTTTTGAAGATCTTCACGTTTTCCTTATTGGGCACCCTGGATTTACAGGAGGGCCTGCAAAAGATGCCCGTCGTAATTACTCCGTATAAAAATTGATCATCATATGCTGCATCACAATCTATAATAGCTTTCCAATATTCATTCGGGAAATCTGCTTTTTTCGGATTCACTACATTCACCTCTCCATTTAGTATACAAGAAATGGTTGATATACAAACATTTTGAGAATATAAAAGCAAGATAACGTAATTGTTCAATAAGTTTTGCTAAAATTAGGGAGTTCAAAGAAAGAGCAAGATAACGTATCGGTTTGTCATTAGAATAAAGCTAAAGGAGGGAGCAGGATGAAAGAGACATTATCAAATGATGAAGGCATGATGGAATTGAGGATTCATGCACCAAAGGAGTTTAGTTTTTCGGAAAATCTTAAATACTTATCAAGATCCTCCAATGAATGTCTGTTCGATATTGTTGATCAAAAAGTTTATCGAGCACTTATTGTCGAAAACGAGACATTTTTAATAGAAATCAGTGCGATGAATGAAACGGAGCTGACCGTCCGTTTCCCAGGACGAACAGCACCGATGGAAAATCAGGTAAAGGATGCTGTTTGCCAATACGTTCGTCACTGGTTCGATCTTGAGACAAATCTGCTTCCTTTTTATGAATTGGCCCAAAAGGACCCTTTATTGCAAAAGCCGGTAAGCCAATTCTTCGGCCTGAGAAATATGGGCATCCCTGATTTATTTGAAGCGATTGCCTGGGGAATACTTGGTCAGCAGATTAACTTGACTTATGCCTATACCTTGAAACGGAGACTTGTGGAGGGATTTGGTGAACATGTTGAATTCGAGGGAACGCAATATTGGCTGTTTCCGACACCTGATGCGATCGCGAAATTGACTGTCGAAGATTTTGTCGATTTGAGGATGACGGTAAAGAAGTGTGAATATTTAATAGGTGTTGCCCAACTGATTGCAGAAGGGGAACTTACTAAAGAAAAGCTATTGAATGCAAAGGATGTAAAAGAGGCTGAAAAAATGCTGACCAACATACGGGGAATCGGTCCGTGGACAGCGAACTATGTCTTGATGCGCTGTTTGCGTTTTCCAGCAGCCTTTCCCATCGATGACGTCGGGCTGCATAATTCCATGAAACTTCTCATGCAAACAGAAGCAAAACCAACGAAAGCGGAAATCCTGAAACTATCGGAAGCGTGGGCCGGTTGGGAATCCTATGCAACCTTCTATTTATGGAGAATGCTATATTGATTCCCGGGATAAACCTGCAAGTAACGTCGATATATCCCCATATTCGGAGATATATTATTTTCTAATATAAATGCCTTTCCAGCCCAAACACGTTGGGTCCATATTTCATAACTTATTACATTCAATCTTATAGAGGTGAATGACTATATGTACCCAACGTATCAGTATGAAGATCAAGCTTATCTTGAACGGCAGTTTCCCGGTCTACCCGGCTTTCCAGGCATCCCTAGTTCACCTCAATTTCCAGGTCAACCGGGCATCCCTGGTTTACCCCAATTTCCAGGTCAACCGGGACTGCCGCCGGGTTCGCAAGCACCTACTGCCCCTCCGCCAGCGTTTATCCCCCAACAGCAATCGGCTTCAGTATTTGCGATAGATCCGGGTGCGATTTCGTTTTGTCTGTTCAGGAATACTTTTATATGGCTAAACAATGGTGCGCGTTTCTGGTTTTACCCCATCTTCGTCGGTCCGCGTTCTGTTGCCGGCTTCAGGTGGAATGGCAGGTTCTGGACGGTTTTTGGCATAGATACAAGACAAATCAATTCATTTACCTGTTTTTGAAAAAATGCTCAAAGGAAATGTTTCCTTTGAGCATTTTATTTTTCAGATTGTTTTGCTTTCTAGACAGAAGCAGTATTGTCCAAAGAAAACATCATTAAGATTACAAGGTGGAAAACAACTGCACCTTGAACTTCGCACCATCATCGGGGTGTCCATCTTACTTAAATAGGATACTGAGAAATAGTCGGTCAACAATGTTCAATATTTAATAGAAATGGTAAAATCATTATGCTCCTATAAAAATTAGTGAATGAAAATGAAAATAGAGGGATGCTGTTGAATATGAGGAAAGTATCGCTGGAGACCAAGATTCTAGGGTTAGTTCTATCGTTGAGCCTTTTTTTGATCCTGTTATTGACGACTACTTTTTCCTATATGGAAGGAAGGCAAATAGCGAAGGATAAAGCTCAATTGGCGTTGGAGCTTTCAAAGACGATTAGCTTCATGCCAACTGTTACAGAGGCCTTTGAGACGGATGATCCCGCTGGCATCATCCAGCCGATTGCCGAAAAGATCCGCAGGGAAACAGGTGCTGAGTTCATCGTTGTAGGGAATGCAGAGGGAATTCGCTATTCCCATCCGCTGGCTTCCGAAATTGGGAAGCGGATGGAAGGCGGGGATAATAGCAGGGCCATTCGGGAAGGCGAGTATTATGTCTCCGAAGCGGCAGGATCACTCGGCCTTTCCATTCGGGGGAAGTCACCGGTATTCAATGAGGATGGAAAAATAATTGGGATCGTCTCCGTCGGTTTTTTGGTGGACGATGTGCGCGCCCAAATTTTCAAGGATTTGTCCAAGGAGATGATTGTATCTTTAGTGGCCATCATGATCTCGATCATTGGCAGTTATATGCTGGCAAGAAGCATACGTAAAGATACACTGGGGCTGGAACCATTTGAAATCGCCAATTTATATAAAGAAAAAAATGCAGTGCTTCAATCGGTGAAAGAAGGGATTCTGGCCATTGATCAAAATGGGCTGATTACCTCGATGAATCAGCCGGCAAAAAAATTGCTGGATATTAAAGAGTCCGTTCGCCATTTGAACGTCGATGGCCTTTTTCCTTCAAAATATTTATTCGAGGTGCTGAAGTCCGGTGAACCGCAAATGGATAAGGAGATTTCATGGGAAGACAAATCCGTTATCGTCAATTGTACGCCAATTTTCGATAGTGAAGGGGTAAGCGGTGTTGTCGCTTCATTCCGTGATCGAACGGAAATTGAGGAAATGGTCAACACATTATCGGAAGTGAAGATGCATTCAGAGGATTTAAGGGCACAAACCCATGAATTTACCAATAAACTATACGTCCTTTCAGGTTTGATACAATTAGGGGAATACGATGAAGCAATCGATATGATTCAAAGCGAAACATCAGAATTGCATTCCCTGAACCGTGTCGTGTTCGAACAGATAAAGGATACAAAGGTACAAGCCCTGTTACTTGGCAAGATCGGGAAAGCATCGGAGAAGAAGATCATCTTTGAAATAGATGCACAAAGCTACCTGGAGAAACTGCCGGATCATATAAAACTGTCACAACTAACATTGATTCTAGGCAACATTATCGATAATGCACTTGAAGCGGTTTCAAGCATGGAGGAGCCGCTGGTGAAATTTTTCGCCACAGATATCGGAAATGATATGGTATTTGAAGTGAGTGATAACGGAAAAGGAATACCTGAGGATGCCATCGCCCATATTTTCGATCGGGGTTTCACTTCGAAAAACAGCGGAAGTCCGAGTGGTTATGGACTTTCGAATGCTGATCATGTCGTAAAAGAGCTGGGCGGCATCATCGAAGTTCAAAGCGGGGATGGGAACACCATATTCACCGTTTATCTTCCTAAAGAACAGCGAGGAGGGAAAGAATGCTGAAGATAAGAGCAGTCATTGCAGAGGATGATTTTCGTGTAGCGGATATCCATGAAAAATTCCTGAAAAACTTTGATGAAATAGAAGTGGTCGGAAAAGCTGTCAATGCCAAAAAGACGCTTCGGATTTTGGAACAAAAAAGCCCGGATCTGCTTTTGCTTGATGTTTATATGCCAGATCAGCTTGGTACAGACCTCCTTCCGGACATAAGGAAAAAATTCCCGAATGTGGATATCATCATGATTACCGCGGCAACGGATAAAGAACAACTGGAAAAGGCGCTTCACTATGGTGTGGAGAATTATTTAATTAAACCAGTGGAGATGAAACGCTTCAACCAAGTTATCGAAGAGTATCTGAAGAAAGTCCATCTGATGAAATCCAAACAAGAGATAGACCAGGATTTTGTGGATCTCATTTTGAAAAAGGGTTCATCCGTTTCGGAATCGAACGATGGGCAGGCCCTGCCGAAAGGGGTCGACGAAATCACGTTGGCGAAGGTAATCGAGGTACTCGAAGCAAGCGATATCGGTTTGTCGGCTGAGCAAGTGAGCGGACAGATCGGTGCTTCCAGGACAACGGCGAGACGCTACCTGGAATACTTGATATCCGTTAAGAAATGTAAAGCGGAAGTCGTATATGGGGTAGTGGGGAGACCTGAGCGAAGATATTATAAAATTCAATAGAATTATGTGAGAGACACCTTCAAGATTGAAGGTGTCTTTTTTAGGCTTTTTTCACATACTTTGTTGCTATTAACCAGGTAGTGAGTTGTGGTTGATTCCCCTCCAGATGCTCGCTTTCCTTGGTGCGGGCGATGAGCCTCCTCGGCGTAAAAGCCTGTGGGGTCTCACCTGTCCCGCTGCTCCCGCAGGAGTCTCGCACTTCCGCTCCAATCAACTTTAAATCGTTTCGTTTTAAAAACAACAATCTTTACGAAAAGAGCCTTTTTTTAAGATGCATGGTTTGAAAGATTATGAAAAAAGCAATATATGTCAAAAAAACGATAGGTTAATCTGTTATCCTTTTTTTAAGGAGGTTCGGAAATGAGATATAGCCCCATCATCCAAAAAACGATTGAACATATAGAGAATAGCTTACAAGACGAATTATCCTTGGAGAACATCGCACGGTTCGCAGGTTTTTCGAAGTTCCATTATCATCGGATTTTTCACAAGGAGGTTGGCGTGACCGTATCAGAATATATTCGATATCGAAGAATTGCCAATGCAGCAAACATGCTGCTTTATACCGATGAAAAAATAATCGATATTGCTTTATATTACCGGTTTGAAACACAGGAATCCTTTACTCGTTCATTCAAGAAATATTATGACCTGCCGCCAGGGCAATATCGGAAACTCGTAAGTAAACTAACCTTGCAAAAGGAGGAAATGACGATGAAAAACGAACAATTATTAAAAGGCTGGAATTTAAGCGGGAGTCATCCATTCAATTATCAAATGGGAATTGACCGGGAGACATTCCATAAAGGCCAGGCATCAGGATTCCTGAAATCCGTCACTGCAGAATCCAAGGAGGAATTTGCTACGATGATGCAGCAATTCAAGGCGGAAAATTACCTTGGTAAAAGAATGAAACTGTCGGGTTTTTTAAAATCAAAAGATGTTGATGGATTTTGTGGTTTATGGATGAGGGTGGATAATGCGCTTCAGGATGTTTTGCAATTCGACAATATGGGGAATCGGCCCATTGTTAACGATACGGAATGGAACCATTATTATATTGTCCTCGATGTACCCGAAAACAGTGCCATCATTTCATTCGGGGTCCTGCTTTCAGGGCGCGGCCAGGTATGGATCGATGAACTGGAATTCGAGGAAGTCAGTATCGATACACCAACGACCAATATAGATTACGGCTGTGACCTTTTGGACGGACCGGCAAATTTATCATTTGAAGAATGAATGCGCTTAATTAATCGCTGAATTCCTTAAAGAACGCGCCATTCAACCCGGGGAGTGGCGTTCGGTTCATCCTCGTAAAATCGCTTCCGTGAACACAATGAACACAATTGACAAAATAGTTTTAAAACACAATAAATTGAGAACGCTTACAAATGAAGCGGTTTCATATACACTTTATCTTATTAGAAGATAGGAGTGATAGATATGCTCGCTTTATTAGGATACTTGATGATTTTAGTGTTTATGATTTTAATTATGACAGGGCGACTTACAGCCATGATAGCTTTGATTGCAGTACCAAGTGCCTTTGCACTTATTGGCGGGTTTGGCGGCAAGATGGGTGAGATGGCGCTGGAAGGTATCAAAGACGTGGCGCCAACGGGAATCATGATTTTATTTGCGATCCTTTTCTTTGGCATTTTGATTGATGCTGGGGTTTTTGATCCGATCATCAATACGATTCTTAAGGTTGTAAAAGGAGATCCGGTGAAAATTGCCATCGGCACGGCAGTCCTGGCCTTGCTGATTTCCTTGGATGGAGATGGAACGACTACATATATGATAACGATTTCAGCCATGCTTCCGCTATATAAACGGATTGGAATGAGACCGCTAGTATTGGCAGGCATTGCCGTTTCGTCATCTGGAGTCATGAACCTTCTTCCTTGGGGAGGCCCTACAGCACGGGTGATGACCGCTTTAAAACTTGAAATGTCCGATGTGTTCACACCTGTCATTCCAGCTATGATTGGCGGAGTCCTATTCGTCCTTTTCATGGCATATTGCCTGGGTAAAAAAGAAAGAAAGAGAATCGGGATCATTGAAGTCGATTATCATGCTGTGGCACAGCACGCGGCTGCAACGGAAGATGCTTATATTAAACGACCTAAATTGATCATATTCAATTACGCATTGACTCTTACACTGCTGGTTGCGCTGATCATGGAACTTATGCCTTCAGCGGTTCTGTTCATGGTAGGTTTCGCGATTGCCATTACGGTTAACTATCCGAAACTCAGTGATCAGAAAGAACGTGTAGCAAACTATGCGGACAATGCTTTATCCGTCATTTCGATGATTTTTGCAGCAGGTGTTTTCACTGGGATCCTTGCCGGCACGGAGATGGTCGATGCCATGGCAAACTCTTTGATTCAGCATATTCCAGATCAAATGGGCGCACATTTTGCTGTCATCACAGCCATCATCTCAGCACCTTTTACGTTCTTCATGTCTAATGACGCATTTTATTATGGTGTGCTCCCATTACTTGCTAAAGCGGGAGCTGCTTATGGAATTGACCCTGCCCTGATCGGCAGAGCTTCACTATTGGGGCTTCCTGTCCATCTATTAAGCCCGCTTGTTCCATCTACCTATCTATTGGTCGGAATGGTAGGGGAAGATTTCGGTGCCTTACAGCACACTTTCCTGAAATGGGCATGCGGATCGACGCTTGTCATGATAGTGGTTTGCGTTCTATTGGGAATCATCCCGCTATAAAGCTCTAAAGAGTCCCGTTCGTCACGATGCGAACGGGACTCTTTTCTGTCTGCATCAAGCGCTGAATAAATCTGGAAAAGTGAGATACATTATGTTTGTCTTCTCTTTCGCGACAAAGTTAGCTTTTTCTTTTATTGAATGAGGGTTGTACGTACCTTAAGATTAAAAGAAACTATATTAATAAGAAGGGAAGAGAGCAAAAATGACTCACTTTAATATAAAAGTTGCCGTTCAAAAGTTCGGTAACTTTCTAAGTTCAATGGTCATGCCGAATATATCAGCTTTCATAGCATGGGGGCTAATCACTGCCCTATTCATCCCATCGGGTTTCCTGCCAAATGAAAGCCTTGCCAAAATGGTTACACCGATGGTTACGTTTTTATTGCCGCTTTTAATTGGATATACGGGCGGTAAGCTAATCCATGACCACCGCGGCGGCGTAGTAGGTGCCATTGCGACAATGGGCGTCATCGTCGGATCTGACATCCCGATGTTCCTTGGAGCCATGATAATGGGACCGTTCGGCGGTTATGTCATCAAGAAATTCGATCAATTGATTGAAGGGAAAATAAAAGCCGGTTTTGAAATGCTTGTTAATAATTTCTCGGCGGGGATTATTGGCGGCCTATTGTCCATTCTATCCTTCCTGGCCATCGGGCCTGCTGTTGACGTATTTACAGGCTGGCTTGTAGCAGGAGTCGATTGGCTTGTCGGTACAGGTTTACTGCCGTTGACAAGTATCCTGATCGAGCCTGCCAAGGTCTTGTTCTTGAACAACGCCATCAATCATGGTGTACTATCGCCAATTGGTGTAGAGCAAGTTAAACAAACAGGGGCTTCCATCCTGTTCCTTCTGGAATCGAATCCAGGACCAGGTATCGGCGTACTGCTTGCTTATTGCTTTTTTGGAAAGGGAACGGCGAAGAAATCGGCGCCAGGAGCTGCCATCATTCATTTCTTCGGCGGGATCCATGAAATTTATTTCCCTTATATCCTGATGAAGCCGATGTTATTCTTAGCCGTCATTCTTGGAGGCATGAGTGGAGTTTTCACCTTGGTCCTGTTAGGCGGAGGATTGTTCGCTCCAGCATCCCCAGGCAGCATTCTTGCCATTACAGCGGTAACTCCGCATAATGCAGGTGCATATATTGCTAACTTTGCAGGCGTCATCGTAGCAGCCCTTGTTTCATTCATCGTCGGTGCATTCATCCTGAAAACAGGAAAGCAATCCGAAGAGAATATTGAAGATGCAGCGAAAAAAATGCAAGAAATGAAAGGCAAGAAAAGCTCTGTTGCCGATGTATTCGCTTCAGATCCCGGAACGATGCCAACAAACGTCAGCAAAATAATATTTGCCTGCGATGCAGGGATGGGATCAAGTGCGATGGGGGCTTCGCTGCTTCGCAAGAAGGTGAAGGAAGCCGGATTGAATATCAATGTTACAAATACGGCGATCTCAAACATACCTGCTGATGCGCAAATCGTCATTACACAGGAAGAGTTAACTCCTAGGGCACAGAATAAAGTGCCGAATGCTTATCATGTATCCGTCGATAATTTCCTATCGAGCCCTGAATACGATTCATTGCTTGCACGGCTTCAGGATCACGGTACCGATGAGCTGCATGAAATCGTCGAAGATGCTGAAGAGAAGGTTCCCGGTGTTCGTGAACATTCAATAGAGCCTGGCATCGACGGGGATGAGCAGGAAGGTAATGAATTGCTTCGTGAAGAAAATGTTTTCCTTAATCAACAATTCGCCAATAAGGATGAAGCGATCCGCTTTGCAGGAAGAGCTTTGGTCAATGCAGGTTACGTTAAGGAAAGCTATATTGAAGCGATGATTGCCCGGGATGAATTGACTTCAACCTATATGGGGAATGATGTAGCCATTCCGCACGGAACCGAGGAAGCTAAGAAAGATGTCCTTAAATCTGGATTTACCGTTTTACAAATTCCTGATGGTGTCGACTTTGACGGCCAAAAGGCACGATTGATATTCGGCATTGCCGGCAAGGACGGGACACATCTTGAAATTCTATCTGGCATTGCAGTTACATGCTCTGACATGGAGAATATTGAAAAGATGGTTAAAGCCACATCAGCCAGGGAATTGATGGATATCATAACTGTAGAAAATAATTAAATACTCTTAACCAAGAATAGAAAAGCGTTTTACGCTTTTCTATTCAGTATTTTCTCGTGTTACTCCACCTGAAATGAGTTGGTAGCATGTATATTACTTCAAGGGAAAAATCAATCATAGAATTGATCATAAAAACTTCAGGAAAACATACAGCCTTATCCATTGCGACACAATTGAATGTTAGTGTCAGGACGGTTCAACGCGATCTGAAGTCCATAGAAAAAATCCTGCAATCATTCGAGTTGCATTTAACACGCAATACACATGAGGGACTGTCCATTGACGGGAAGAATGAACAAGTCTTTCGGCTTGTACAGCACCTGATGGGCAATCATCCGATCGATCAAACGCCACAAGAAAGAAAATTGCATCTTCTTTTAGCTTTACTGCAGGAAGAATCATATAAAACTCAAGTTCTTGCGGGGGATCTCGGTATAAGCATTACGACTCTTACAACCTATTTGGACGAACTGACCGAATGGTTAAAGAATTTCAATATCGTGATTACCAGAAAAAGGGGAGTCGGAATAGAGCTAGCCGGCACCGAAGAAAATAAACGAAAAGCCCAGGCAGCCTATTTCTTGCACTTTTTTAATGAAGAGCTGATTGAAAGTTTATTTTTGCTGCAAGAAGGAAAATTCCCAGAAGCGAAAATCCTTGACTATTTCGATCCCGAATATCTTCTGGCTATCGACGGGGTGCTGTTTTCCACTTTTGACAGCGCCCATTCCCGATTGGCGGATAGCGGGTATATAGGGTTAATTGTACATATTTATGTAACCCTGCAAAGGAATGAAAGCCATTATTTTTTGGAGAAGGACTTCAATAAAATAAGCGAACTTTCCGATGAGAATAATCTCATGAATAAAATAGGCAAGGAACTCAGCACCATGCTGGAAGTTTCCTTTACCATCGATGATATAAGCTATCTTGCAGCCATCCTTAAAGGCTCCAAGCTTCATGCGGCGGATGCCGTTCCCTATGACAGTGTATTGCTTGGCCAGCTGATAAGAAGCCTGATAAAAGATGTTTCGGCACAATTGCAAATCGATTTGACCAAGGATTTCCCATTGTATCAGGGGCTCCTTGCCCATATGGAACCATCGCTTTTCCGAATCAAACAGGAAATGGGATTGTACAACCCCTTAACCGAAGATATTAAGCGAAAGTACCCGGTTCTCTTTTTGGCAGTGAAGGCCAGTCTGGAAAAGGGGTTCAAAGAAATAAAAGAATTCCCTGAAGATGAAATAGCCTTCATCGTCCTTCATTTCGGATCTGCATTAGTGCTGCGGGAGGAAGAAATATCAATAAGGGCACTTATCGTCTGCCCGACAGGTATCGGTACGTCGAAGATGCTTGCAAGCCGGATCAAAAAGGAAATCATCGAAATCGAGACTGTAGAAATCAAGACAATCAAAGACATCCAGCAGCAGGGCAGTCTGAAAAACTATGATGTGATCATTTCTACCGTCCGGCTTCCGTATATCGATAGCGATTATATCCTTGTATCCCCTCTTTTGAGTGAAGAGAATATTTTGAACATCAGGAATTATTTAAGGAAGAATATCGAAAACTTCACAAAGAATAAGCGTTATGGCATTCAGTCGGCCAATAAGGATCCCGTGACCAAAAAAGAGGATGGCGAACTGAAAGAAGTGCTGCAGGAATTGAAAGATGCCCAGCAGAGCATCGAGTCGATCATGGATAATTTCCGGTTTTATCGGCTGCCGCATCGGAAAGGACATCCAGAGATCATCGAAGAACTGGTGAGGATGGCTGAAACGGAAGAACTGCTGATGGGTGCGGATGATGTGGTCAGATCCTTGAAGGAACGGGAAAAAAAGGGCGGTTTAGGCATTCCGGGCACGGGAATGGGCCTTTTCCATACGAGGCATAAGAATGTTAAAGAACTGATATTCCAGGTGGCCCATCTCGAAGAATATCGTCTGGTCAAAGGTATGGATGGCAATGACGTCCATATGAAAAATTTACTGCTGATGCTGGCACCTGAAGAATTAAGTGTGAAGCAGCAGGAAATCGTCAGCTTAATAAGTTCAAGCTTAATTGAAAGCAATGAATCCATCATGATTTTTTCATCTTCGGACGAAGAAATGATTAGAAGAAGGCTGGAAGCCATATTTTTGGATTATTTATATACTAACTTGATAAAGGGATGATTGTAATGAAACAAGCAGTACATTTCGGTGCAGGAAACATTGGAAGAGGATTTATCGGAGCACTTTTTTCACAATCCGGATATCATGTGACATTTGTAGATATAGCTGATCAAATCATCGATCAGTTAAACGATAAAAAGCAATATCAAGTCAAACTGGCCACTGATCAACAAGAATCAGTCACTGTGAAAAATGTTTCGGGTTTAAATAGTTTAAAGCAGGAAGAGGAAATCATAAAAGCAATTTCCGAAGCAACCTACCTCACCACTGCCATCGGTCCCAATATTTTGCCTCATATCGCTCCTTTAATTGCAAAAGGATTAGCAGCAAGAGTGAAGGAAACCGATGAAAAACTATATGTGATCGCTTGCGAAAACCAAATATCGGCAACAGACCTTTTAGAAGGCTACGTTCTGGAAAATCTGGATCAAGCTACAAAGGAAAAACTAGCCGATAAAGTCTACTTCTTCAACTCAGCAGTCGATCGCATCGTTCCTATCCAAAATAACGAAGGATCACTCGATGTTCTGGTGGAACCTTATTATGAATGGGTTGTTGAAACGAAGGAAAGCATCCCTGCCGTTGAAGGGATGACCATTGTAAAAGAACTCGCCCCATTCATTGAGAGAAAACTGTTTACCGTTAATACAGGACATGCCGTCATTGCTTACCTCGGTTATCTCAAAAATAAAAAATCAACCATAGACCAGTCATTGGAAGACGCAGGCATTGTGGAGCAAGTCAAGAAAACCCTAGGGGAAACGGGCGCCTATTTAATAAAGCAATACGGTTTGGATGCAGGTGAGCATCAGCAGTATATCGAAAAAATCATTAATCGTTTTAAAAACTCCTACCTGAATGACTCGGTGAATAGAGTCGGACGTTCACCGCTGCGCAAACTCGGGCCAAACGACCGTCTCGTGCGCCCTGCCGTAGAAGCAAAGAAAGCCGGCCTTTCCTATACTAATCTGGCGAAAGCGATAGCGGCCGCTTTACTCTTTGATTTTAACGAAGATGAAGAAGCACTTAAGCTCCAAGCAATGATCAAAGAAAAGGGTGTAGCTGCCGTTCTTAAGGAAGTTAGTGGATTGGACGAAAGCAGTGAAATAACAAAAGAGGTTGTCAATCATTACAATGCGTTGAAAAAATAAATAATTTAAGTTAAAAGCTCCTGAAATGAATTTTCAGGAGCTTTTAAACATAGGGAAATTGTTAAAAGGGCTTATTGTGCTTACTATCGTGATCGAATGCGGTTTACAATGCTCAGAAGGAAATAATGCAATACCAACTAAACCACTAAAGATAATTGACTACATTGCAGGAATTTTATATGATAATACTGACTGACTAATCAATCGGGAGGTGAGAAAGAATTTCTACTCAAGAAAAGCCGGATAGAAGAGAGCAAATATTAGAGATATCACAACAACTTTTTGCGTCTCTTGGTTATCATAAAACGAAGATTTCTGACATCGTTCGAGAGGCGGGCATTGCACAGGGTACTTTTTATTGGCATTTTAAAAGTAAAGAAGCTATTGCTTTAGAAATTATTCAACAAGGGCGGATCGGACTTCTGGAAGTAGTAGCACACGGACATCGAAAATCTCCTGGAACAGTTCAGGATGTTTTGAATTCCTCTGAAAAGTTATTTGTGGAGTTGTTTGATTTTTCGGAATCTCATCGATATATGATGGAGATGATATTCAAGGGAATTGATGGTGAAGAGTCACTTAAACAGGCGATCATTGATACTCGATTGAAGGTGGAAGAAGCTTTTGAGAATAATATTAAAAGAGCAATGGAGCTAAACATTCTGCCGGAAAGGGATTCTGGTTTACAAGCTGCAATATTAATGAGTTTATTTGAAGGAATCCTATCTAGGTGGTTATTCGGGCCGGTCTCAGATGGTTCGCATATCCGAAGCAGAACAACGGCTGAGCTGGCTAAAGAAATGGTTAGATTCGAATTTTTTGGATTATTAGGAACATAAAAAGGAGGCAGATTATTATGAAGAAAAAATATTCATACATTACATTAGTTTTATTAGTAGCATTTACTTTGATATTAAGCGCATGTGGTACGAAAGACGATAAGACAAGCGAAAATAAAGAAAGCAGTGCAGATTTATTACAACAAATCAAAGATCGCGGAACCCTTAAAGTAGGGCTTATGGGTACATATCAGCCATACAATTTCTTGAATGAAAAAAAAGAGATGGATGGATTTGATGCTGATATCGCGAAGGAATTGGCCAAGCGACTTGGAGTGGATGTTGAATTTGTTTCCCAAGAATTTTCAGGTATGGTAGCAGGATTACAAACTAAAAAATTTGATGCAGTTATCAGTCAAATGACCATTACTGATGAACGCAAAAAACAAATGGATTTTACAGAACCATATATCACAAACAATGTGAAGGTAATCGTTCAAGAAGATAATAATACGGTTAAGTCTGTAAAAGATTTCAAAGGCAAAAACATTGGAGTGGGGCTAGGAACTAATGATGAAACATATCTTCGTACAGAGCTGCTTCCGGAAGTGGGAGACTTTACGATTAAAACATATGATGACGTGATTACATCATTAAAGGATTTGGACTCTGGAAGAATCGATGCAACCATCAATAATATGTATGCGTTGAAACCAGTTGTAGAGAGTAATGGATTTAAGATCAAGGCTGTTGGTAATCCGGTTAAATCTGATAAAGCAGGAATCGCGATTCGTAAAGGCAATGAATCATTATTGAAAGAATTGAACAAACATCTAGCTGATATGAAAGAAGACGGCACATATAAAGAGATTTTTGTGAAATGGTTTGGGGAAGAGCCACAAGAATAAACCTATAGTAGTAGAAAGGATACAAGCAAAGTTATGGATGTTATTTGGATTAACCTGCCATTTTTATTGAAGGGAGCATACTATACGCTCCTTATCACCATTATTTCAATGTTTTTTGGATCGATTATTGCTGTGATTGTGGCGGTAGCAAGATTAAAAGGTAATAAATTTATTAGATGGATGGCTCGTGCATATGTTTCCATCATAAGAGGTACGCCCACTTTGGTCCAAATTATTATTGTGTATTATGGACTGGCTGATTACGGCTTTAATCTTCAACCACTAACAGCGGCTTATATTGCGTTAAGTATCAGCATCGGGGCCTACCTTTCTGAAACATTGCGCGGGGCGATTCAATCCATCCCTAAAGGGCAATATGAAGCGGCATATGCATCTGGAATGACACCATATCAAACGATGCGAAGAATTGTTTTTCCGCAAGCGATTAGGGTAGCCATCCCGCCAGCTGGCAATACATTCATTGGGATGTTGAAAGAAACATCGCTTGTCTCCGTTATAACGGTTACCGAATTATTGCGATCTGCTCAATTATTAATTGCCCAATACTATGTGTACATGCCATTTTATTTAGCGATTGCGCTAATGTATTGGATCATGAGTACAGGATTTTCCTTTGTATTGGAAAGAATTGAAAAAAGGTTATCAATATATGACTAAGTATGGAGAGGTAGAATGATAAACATCAGTAACCTATCGAAGAGTTTTTCAACCTTAGAAGTGTTGAAAGATATTAATTTACAAGTGAACAGCGGCGAAGTTGTTGTGATTCTTGGGCCGAGTGGTTCAGGTAAAAGTACATTGCTTCGATGTATAAATGGACTGGAAGAATTGACGAGTGGAACTATTGAAGTGAGCAACATTATCGTTGATGCGAAAAAAAGTCATAAAGTGCGCAATAAACAAATTAAAAAGGTCCGTCTACATACGGGAATGGTTTTTCAACAATTTAATTTATACCCGCATAAAACGGTATTGGAAAATGTTATCGAAGCACTGTTAATTGTGAAAAAGTGGTCGAAAAATGATGCAGTGATAAAAGGGGAAACGCTGTTAAAAAGAGTAGGTTTGATTGATAAAAAAGATGTGTATCCTTCGCGATTATCTGGAGGTCAGCAACAAAGGGTCGCGATTGCCAGAGCACTTGCAATGGAGCCGGATATCTTATTGTTCGATGAACCAACGTCGGCATTAGATCCAGAGTTGGTAGATGAGGTGTTGGCTGTAATTAAAGAACTCGCTCATGATGGAATGACCATGGCCATTGTTACTCATGAGATGACATTTGCTCAGGATGTCGCTGATCGAATCGTCTTCATGTCAGATGGTGTCATCGTTGAAGAAAGTCCACCAGAGGAATTCTTTTCACAACCACAAACTGATCGAGCCAAGAAATTTTTGAAGAAAATGTAGATAATATAAGGAATGCGGGAGGAATTATCATGAAAGTGGTAACAAAATGGAATGGCCAGCGTGCTTTCACAGCTGTTGGAGATTCAGGTTATGAAGTCAATATGGACGCAACACCTGCATATGGAGGCGAAGGTAAAGGGTGTACACCAACAGAAATGCTTTTAGCTTCCCTAGCTGGATGCATTGGAATAGATGTCACGATGATACTGAAACCTTATTTGTCATCTGTGGGTAAGCTTGAAATTGAAACAGATGGTACGAGAAAAGAAGAATTGCCAAAAGGATTCACATCCATTGTTGTGACTTTCATAATTGATGGACAAGTGGACAGTAAACGAATCTGGAGAGCAATAGATCTAGGAAAAGAGAAATACTGTGCAGTATCAGATTCCTTGAAAGCCAATATCTCATTCCGGCTTATTTTAAATGGAGAAGAGCAAACGAAAGTGGTAACTGGTCAGAACGAAGAAGAATAATATTTTTAACCTTTCAAAAGCGCTGTAGAGAAATCTCTACTGTGCTTTTGTAGTTTTTAAGGAAAAAATGGGAACGAATAAATTTCAGCAAATTAAAAAAACCTTGTAAACAGTAATCATTACGTTTTATAATGGAAGACAGTCAAGACAAGAGAGAGTGTTTTGAAGTATAAATCGTAATCATTTTGATTTATTAGACGGAAAGCACTGAAAGAATGGATTGAGAAAGGAGGGTTCGTGCAATAAATAGAGAATTTGGTGCATTTTTTAATAATTTGGTACTAATTCAAGAGATATAGGCTGTTATTCACGAAATTAGAGCAAATACTCTTGAATTTGGAGCAAATACTCTTGAATTTGGAGCAAATACTCGTGAATTTGGAGTAAATACTCGTGAGTTTGGAGCAAACTCGTGAGTTTGGAGCAAATACTCGTGAGTTTGGAGCAAATACTCGTGAATTTGGAGCAAATACTCTTGAATTTGGAGTAAATAAGTGAGTTTGGAGTAAATACTCGTGAGTTTGGAGCAAATACTCGTGAGTTTAGAGCAAATACTCGTGAATTTGGAGCAAATACTCTTGAGTTTGGAGTAAATACTCTTGAATTTGGAGCAAATACTCGTGAAATTAGAGTAAATACTCGTGAATGGAGGATTACATAGTTTGATTTCGGATAAGCATTCGGCGATGTTTACGTCGTTTGTCATGATGGTAAACTGCAATCTAAATCGTAATCAATACGATTTTGAAACAGCCAATAAAAATAGTTGAGGTAATGGAGGAAATATATCGTGTTCAGAAAATGTAAATTGATTTTTATTGTATGTTTATCAGTCTTTCTTTTAGCTGCCTGTTCCACTGAGTCTGCGAAGGATCAAGCGGGTGGGAAGGAGGAAGTGAACTTGCTTTTTAATTTTGCGACTAGCTCGCTTGATCCGAATGTTGATACTAGTTATGTGTCGCTAAGGGCTGGCATCACTGAGACATTGGTGCATCTCAATGATGAGGATTTGACCATCGAGCCTTGGCTGGCGAAGAGCTGGGATAGCAAGGATGGTCAATTGTGGAACTTTAAGTTAAGGGAGGGGGTGACGTTTCAGAATGGAAAGCCGATGGATGGCAAAGCGGTGAAGGCTTCCTTGGAGAGGGCGATGAAAGATAGTCCGGCGATCAAGAATGCTTTGCGCATTGAGTCGATTGAAGCGGACGGGAATGCGCTGACCATTAAGACGGAGGTTCCTTTTCCTGAGTTTCCTTCTGAATTGGTTCATCCAAATACATCGATTATTGATGTGAAGGAAAGTGACTATATAAACAAGCCGATAGGAACCGGGCCATTTGCCGTTTCGAAATTCATACCAGGTACGGCTGTTGATTTAATGAGGTATGAGTCTTACTGGGATGGAGCCGCAAAGCTTGAGAGAGCCAGGTTTTCGTTTAATGAAGATGCCAATGCACGGTCTCTTGCCCTGGAATCGGGAGACGCCGATATTGTTTTCCGTCCGGAAGTGGAAAGCCTGGAAAATTTAGAGGCGATAGATGGTGTGAAGGTTGAATCGACATCGACTTTCCGCGTACATCAAATGACGATGAATTTGGAACGTAAAGCATTGCAGGACATACACGTCCGAAAGGCGGTTGATGCCTTGATCGATCGTCCATCCATTGCGAAAACGATTTTACATGGTCATGCAGAAGTGGCGACGGGGCCATTCCCATCCACTTTCTCTTTTGCTCCGGATTATCCGGAAAAAGCGAATGGAATGGAAGCCGCTAAGGCGTTTCTTGATCAGGCAGGATATAAGAAAGTGGATGGTGTCATGCAAAAAGACGGTAAACCGTTAACGTTTACACTGCTTACATACAGTTCACGTGCCGACCTGCCGTTAATTGCCCAAGTTTTCCAATCGGATGCCGGTCAGTTGGGGATTGATGTGAAAATCAAGCAAATAGAAATCCCTGAAGAGTATATGGCTTCCAACCGCGATTGGGATTTAACGACCTACAGTAATTTAACGGCTCCGAGAGGGGATGCCGGTTATTATTTAAATGCTACTTATCATTCAAAGGGTGCCTTGAACTTCAGTGGGGCTGATGATGATCGCCTGACGTCCCTGATTGATGAACTGAACGTGACGGTCGGGCAGGAGGAGCGCTCGGATTTAGCTGAGGAGATTGCGATGTATGTGGATGAACAGGTGTATAATTCATTCATTTTACATCCGAATACACTTGTTGCTTATGATGCCGATAAAGTTAAAAACTGGATCACTTCGAGAAGCGAATACTACATGCTGACGAATGAATTGGATGTGAAGTGAAATGTTTCGCATCTTATTCCGCCGGTTCATTGAGGTCGCGATTTTTGTTCTTGTGATTACATTCATTTCTTTCCTTTTTGTTCGGCTTGCTCCTGGCGACCCGGTTCTCTCGATACTTCAAGTGGATGATGTTTCGGTCACAAACGAGCAAGTGAATGAACTTCGTGAAGAATTAGGGTTCAATGATCCGCTGTTCGTGCAGTATGGCAATTGGTTTGCGGACTTTATCCTATTGGATTTCGGGCATTCCTATCTGACGAATCAGCCTGTGATGGAAATGATCATGAGCGGGCTGCCTGCAACACTTGAGCTGGCGGTTGGCGCGTTGCTTGTCATGCTTGGTATAGCCATTCCGTTAGGTTCGCTTGCTGCCTTGTACAGGGGGAGCTGGATCGATCAATTCAGCCGGGCCGTTTCTTTATTGGGGGCAGCCATTCCTAGCTTTTGGCTGGGGCTTCTTTTGATAGATTTATTTGCGGTAAGATGGGGAGCCCTTCCAACGATGGGCAGGGACGGGTTTCGTTCTTTGATTCTGCCGTCGGTCACGCTGGGGCTGGCCATCACAAGTGTGTACGTCCGTTTGCTGCGTTCGAGTTTGATAGATTCCCTCAGTCATGATTTCATCAGGGCTGCCCGATCTAGGGGGATTTCAGAAATGCGGATATTCTTTGCCCATGCATTTCGTTATAGCTTGCCCCCGATCATTACCGTTTTCGGGGTCAGCCTTGGCAGCCTGATCGGCGGTGTAGTCGTGATCGAAGTGATTTTTGCCTATCCAGGCATAGGTAAGATGGTCGTGGACTCGATTCGGTCGCGGGATTATCCAGTCATCCAAGGGTACCTGCTGGTGATGGCCATCATTGTATTCATGGTTAATAGTGCCGTGGATTTATCTTATCGCTATTTAAATCCGGAGCTAAGACTGAAGGAAAGGAAGCATGGAAAATGGAGTTAGTTATCAAAGAAAAATCCAAAAGGCGCTGGAGAAGGACCGTCCTTTTTACGGTGATGGCGACAGTCCTTGCGGTTGCGGCTTACACCTTTCTTATTCTGAAACATGATCCTGCACTGGTCAATCTGGAAGAAAGGCTATGGCCGGCGAGCATGGAACACCCGTTAGGGACGGATCATCTAGGGCGTGATGTATTGACACGCCTTCTGCTTGGTGCACAGCTGACGGTTGGCTACGGCCTCTTATCTTTGTTTGCCGCAGTTATCATCGGCGTCCCGTTCGGGATGATTGCCGGTTTTAAAGGAGGTCTGATCGATCGGTTCTTCATGCGCATTGCCGACGCGTTTCTCGCCTTCCCAGATACGATCGTTGCCATTGTTCTTAGTGGTTTATTAGGACCGGGAATCGAAAATCTCCTGTTGGCGATCGTTCTGGTGAAATGGGTGAATTATGCCCGGCTTGTGCGAAGTACGGTGATCACCGAACGTCAGAAGGAATATGTCACAGTTGCTAAAATCAATGGATTAAGTTCATTTGGGATCATGCGGAAGCATCTATTTCCGCACCTTATCGGGAATGTGCTTGTCCTTTCTAGCCTCGATTTAGGAAAAATCATTTTGCTCATATCTTCCTTATCATATATCGGGCTCGGTGCGCAGCCGCCGGCACCGGAGTGGGGAGCCATGCTGAATGATGCCCGTCCATACTTTCAATCCAATATGTTGCTGATGATTTACCCAGGGCTCGCCATCGTATTTGTCGTCCTTCTATCCAACATGCTCGGTGATTATCTACGCGATGCATTCGATGTCAAAAAGGAGGTGGGATCATGAGCATTTTATCCGTGAGGCAGCTGCATATCATGGGGAAGCAAAATCATATCGTCAAGGATCTTTCATTAGATGTGCAGGAGGGTGAGTGGTTCGCACTTGTCGGACAAAGCGGCAGCGGCAAAAGCATGACGGCCATGGCAATATGTCAGCTGCTTGCACCCAATCTTCAAGCGAAGGGGGAAATATGGTACGGGGAAAAGAATTTATTAACCCTATCCTCTTCAGAAATCAGGAAGTTTCGCGGAAAGCGCCTGGCTTATATTTTTCAAGATTACCAGGGTTCATTCACCCCATTCCTTACCATCGGTCAGCATTTTGACGAATATCAGCGAACACATTTGAACCTTTCCAAAAAGGCAAGGAGGCAGCAAGCGGTCGATGCGCTCATATCGGTGGGCCTGAATGAAGATATCTACGGCAGATATCCTTTTCAATTAAGCGGCGGGCAGCTTCAACGCGTATCCATATCAATAGCCTTGCTGCTTGAACCGGATATCTTGATAGCGGATGAACCGACCACAGCCTTGGACAGTGTATCTTCCTTTAAGGTCTTACAGTTGTTATCAAAGCTCCAAAAAGAAACCGGATGTGCAATCTTGTTCATTACCCATGATTTACGTCATGTCAGGAAGTACGCGGATCGCATTGCGGTCATGAAAGACGGGACCATCATTGAGACCGGTGACAAAAATCAGGTATTGAACCATCCGCAGCATGCTTATACGAATGAACTGATTCAATCATCGCCATCATTGAGGAGAATACCATTTAAGCTTGAAGGAGTGTCAGGATGAGTTTATTAGACGTGCGAAATGTCCATAAAAGCTATGATAACGGAGTGGAAATACTAAGGAACGTGAATTTCAGCATCGAAAGGAAGGAATGCCTCGGGTTGGTGGGGGAGAGCGGCTGCGGAAAAAGCACACTGGCAAGACTCATCCTTCAGATTGAATCTATTGACAAGGGCAGCATCCTATTTGAAGGAACCGAGCTGCAAAACAAAAGCGAACGCAGTTTAAAGGCGTATCGCAAGAACATCCAGGCCGTTTTGCAAAATCCTGCATCGGCTTTGAATCCAAAACTAAGGATAAAGGATTCACTGCTGGATCCATATCTTCAATTTGGCAGCCAGATCAATTTGAAATATTTTACGTATACAAGTGAAGCAAACTTTATCGGACAGCTCCTGGAAGCGGTGGAGCTTCCAAGGAGTTTTGCTGAACGTTACCCGCATGAGCTAAGCGGCGGACAAAAGCAGCGAGTGACCATTGCACGTGCCATCAGCATCGAACCGGCCCTCATTATATTGGATGAACCGGCTTCAAGCCTGGACGTGCTGTCCCAAGCGGCGGTGCTGAAATTGTTAGGCGGGCTGCAGGAGACTTTGGACACTTCCTACCTTTTCATTTCTCATGATTTATCGGCTGTACAGGAGATGAGCCAACGGATCATGGTGATGAAAGGGGGTGTTATTGTGGATTCTTTCGAAAAAGAACAGCTTTTTTGCAGCGATCGCCATTCATACACAAAAGAACTGATCTCGATGTTTGAATAATGAAGTTGTATTTATTTGAATTTTAAATCGTAATGATTTCGATTAAATGGGAGCTTGATACTTAAGGAGGAAGTAAGGTGAACCATCGATCATATTTGGCCTTGGCCATTCCTCTGACCATATCGACGATAACGACGCCATTGATAGGCGCGGTGGAACCAAATAGGAGTGTGTGCCTTGAAAACGATCAAATGGTCTAGAAACCAGGAAATAATCATTCATACATATTTGGATACTTATAAAATTTTACTAGAAGAAGATGATTTATCACCAAATAACGAAATCATCAATCGCGTTTTAACTGAACTGGTTTCGATTATTTCGAAACCGTTGGACCTGCATGTTGCACAAGAAATTCTTAATCATGATGAAATCCGATCGATTCGGGATACCATGCTTGAAAAGCTGACGATTGCTGAAACATTGATGGAGAATCATTATGCTAAATTATTTGTTGGCAGAGTGAACTCCCTGGATGACTTCCGTTCTTTCATTTATTGGGATAACTACAAAGAACTGATTCAAACGGAAATCAATGAATTGAATAAGGTGAAAAGTGATATTCGATCATTTGCTTTTGTAGGGACGGGGCCTCTGCCATTAAGTCCTTTGCTGCTTCAACGGGAGTTGGGTGCGAAAATGACATGTCTCGATATAGATGAACAAGCCCATTCACTTGGCCGGCGAATCGTCCAAGAACTGGATAAAGAAGGGGATTCAGAATATATTTTGAATGATGGCGCCCTTCATGACTACACGGGGTTCGACCTGGTGTGGATTGCCAGCCTGGTTCCTAATAAAGAAGAAATACTGGAACGGATATATCGGACAAACCCTGATGCAACCGTCGCAATACGGTCGGTGGACGGCATTCATCAATTATTATATGAGCCCGTTGATGCAACAAAATTCAGTAAGGTGGCATGTGAGGAAGTCGGGAGAACCGTTGCGGATTCCTTCATCATCAATTCAACCGTTTATTACACATTTAAATAGTGGCACCATGGAACGAGTTGCTGCGGCAATTCGTTTTTATTTAGGGAAAAAGAAATTCCAATAAACTTACTTGACATTATAAGCTTATGAAAATATAATTACTTACATAAAGTAACCGACAAAAGGAGAATTCATACATGAATAAAAATGATGCAGCCCACGTTTTTTTAAGGGTGATATTAGGTCTTACTTTTTTCATTCACGGCGTTTCAAAGTTTCAAGGGGGCATAGGAAATACGGCGGGATTTTTCGATAGCCTTGGCATTCCTGGCTTCATGGCATACATCGTTGCAGGAATCGAATTGATTGGAGGACTTGCGGTTATACTGGGTTTGGGAACACGAATCGTTTCCGTCCTATTTGCGGTCATTATGGCGGGGGCGATTTTCACGGCTAAATTACCTGCCGGTTTTCTTGGAAACGGGCAAGCGGCGGGTTACGAACTGGACTTGGCACTGCTTGCGATGTCTGTCTATCTAGCGTGTGCAAACCGCACGGTTCTTTCTTTGGATCATGTGATTTTCAATAAAAAAGGGAAGTGACAATATGGATAAAAAGTTTCATCAAAAACCAATTACCTTTGTTGGCGAGGTCAGTATAAATGTATTGGATTTAAATAAGGCCATTCTGTTTTATCAAGAAATCATCGGTCTCCAAGTATTGAAGAAAACCGACCGGAAAGCTGTTTTGACGTCAGACGGAAAAACCCCGTTGCTGACACTTGAGCAGCCCGTGGATGTGATTCCGAAAGAAGGAAGGACGACGGGCTTATATCACTTTGCCCTGTTGCTGCCAACCCGTGCCGACTTATCGATTTTTTTACGCCATTTACTTCAAACGAAATATCCATTTGGAGCGGCGGATCATGAAGTGAGTGAAGCGCTGTACATTACCGATCCGGATGGAAATGGCATCGAAGTATACTCTGACCGGCCATCCACTAATTGGAGATGGGCCGGTGGAGAGGTCGAAATGGGCACGGATCCGCTGGATGGGAATGACCTGCTGGAAGAAAGCGATGGTGAGTGGAGCAAACTGCCTGCAGGTACCTTGATGGGGCATATACATCTGCATGTAGCGGATTTACGTAAAACGGAGGAGTTTTACATGCAAGGTCTTGGGTTTAGCGTCGTGAATCGATATGGAGGAGCGCTCTTCACTTCAACCGGCGGATATCATCATCATATCGGATTGAACACATGGAATGGCGTTGGCGCCCCTGCCCCGAAGGAAAATAGTGTGGGTCTAAACTGGTATACACTCGTTTATGCAGACGAGGAAGCGAGAATCAAAGTAACGGAGCAACTGGAAGGAATCGGGGCTGTCGTCACGGAAAAAGAAGGGTTTTTCGCTGTAACAGATCCATCAGGCAATGAGATTCATTTAGTCGTTTAAATGATAATAATATAGAAAGCAATGGTGAGAGGATAATGGGATTCTTAAGCAGATTATTTGGAAATAAAGAAACCGCGGCAGGGGAGAATGGAAAAATGACAAAAGTATTATTCGTAAAAGTGAATGATCGTCCTTCAGATCAGGCAATCAGCACGAAAATGTACGACACATTCTTACAAACATATAAAGAGACGCACCGTGCGGATGAAGTGATCGAGCTGGATTTATTTAAAGAAAATCTTCCTTACTATGGAAATACGGCGATTACCGGACTATATAAACGCAACCAAGGTATTGAACTGACAGCTGAAGAGGAAAATGCCGCCAAACTGGTTGACCAATATTTAAATCAATTCATGGCCATGGATAAAGTGATATTCGCTTTCCCTCTATGGAACTCAACGGTTCCTGCACCGTTAATCACATATCTATCTTATTTGGCACAAGCCGGTAAAATGTTCAATTATACGGCGGAAGGTCCTGTCGGGTATGCTGGAGATAAAAAAGTCATGCTATTGAATGCCCGCGGTTCTGATTATGCATTAGAAGGAATGGCTTCCGCTGAAATGGCCGTTAATTTAGTGAAAAATATCATTGGGCTATGGGGAATCAACAATCCGGAGACCGTGGTCATTGAAGGCCATAATCAGTATCCGGATCGGTCACAAAAAATAATCGCGGATGGTTTGGAAAACGTTGCAAAAGCGGCAGAAGCATTCTGATTGCAAAGTGAAAAGAATAGCAGGCAAAGAAAGGCCTCCATATCAATGGAGGCCTTCTTTGTGCAGGGATGATGTTTTATTTGACCTGATACTTTTTCAAACGGTATTGAAGGCTTTGGCGGCTAATATTCAGGGCCTTGGCTGCTTGGGAGATATTCATGCCATGTTCCTTCAATATCTTCTCCAAGTATTGCTTTTCAGTATTGGCGATATAATCATCAAGAGATAAGGTCGAATCCTGTAAATTTCCATTTGCATGAGTCTCTTTTCTTCCGGGATGAATGTCTTCCAAATGGGCTTTCTTCCTAAATAGAGCCGGAAGGTGGGTGATGGCAATCTTTGTATCGCCAGGTTCCATTAAATTCATGGCTCCCTCAATGATATGTTCAAGTTCCCTTACGTTTCCGGGCCAGTCGTAATCATAAAAAAGCGAGTAGACTTCTTCGCTGATCCCTTCTATATTCAATTCGAACAGCGCATTGAATTTCTCGATGAAGGATTGCGCCAGCAAAGGAATATCCTCTTTCCGTTCACGAAGAGGCGGGATGAATAACGAAACGACACTTAATCGGTAGTATAAATCCTTTCGTAAATGGTCATTTGAAATGGCATCTATCGGATCTTCATTTATCGTTGCAATGACCCTGACGTCAATTTTTTTATCCTTAGTATCCCCAACACGGCGAATCGTCCTTTCTTGAAGGGCCCGTAATAATTTCGCTTGCATGTTCGGATTTAATGAGTTGATTTCATCTAGCAGGATGGTACCGCCCTGTGCCTGTTCGAATAATCCAGGCCTTTCGATCGATCCGGTGAAGGCGCCTTTCTTTGTGCCGAAGAGTATTCCTTCAATTAGACTGTCTGGCAGGGCAGCACAGTTTTGGCTGATGAAAGGTTGTGTCGAACGGCTGCTGCCATTATGGATGCTTTGGGCGAAGAGCTCTTTTCCGGTGCCCGTTTCCCCAACGATGAGGATGGAGGATGCCGTTCTGGTCGAGCGCTTGCTCTTTTCTATGACTTCCAGGAAATTTTCACTCGTTCCGATGATGCTGTCAAACGTATATTTGGTATCGCCCTTATTCAATATATTATCTTTAATGATTCTTTCCAGATTCGTTATATCCTTTGCCACTTCAATGGCCCCGATGATATTTTGCTTTTGATCCAAAATCGGAAACGTATTATTGATCGTTGTAATTTCCTGACCAAGATTATTGAAGTAGGTCTGCTTCGAGTTCTCGGTTGTCTTCCCCGAATGAAGTGCCCTTATTAATGTACTCTCGGTTTCTTCCTTGAATTTAAAGATTTCGTGAATCTTCTTCCCTAACACTTCTTCTGAATCCATTCCTTCGATTTCTGCCATTTTCTTGTTATATACAATCGTCCGCCCTTTTATATCGATTATATGTATCCCTGTATCGATTACATCCACAAGCGAATAGAGGATGGATTGGAAACCATCTATTTTAATGATTTGATCTAAATTCATGAATGCCTCCCGTTTTTCTTCTTTTCTTAGAGCTATTGTAGATGAATTGAAGTAAAGGCGCAAATAAAATTTGCACAGCAAGATTATTTTGCATTGAAGTGCAAAAATATTTTGCGGAAAAAGTGAAAAAGCGCTGTTTTTTATGGTTTTTCTAGTTGGCATGAAAGTTGCATTAATAAAAAGTGTAAGGTTTAAGCGACAAAAATAGGGATTAGAGCAAAAAATAATGGCATACTATGCCAGTTTTGCCCTTAAAGTGCTAAATTTCATTGCATTTTTCAAGAAAAAACATTATTTTTTCAAAAAAATGAAAAGTTGGCACGGAACTTGCTTGTTTAATAAGCGAGAAGTAAAAACATAAACTTAGGGAGATGAGACATAATGGTCCAAACATATAAACACGAACCATTTACTAATTTTAAAATCGAAGAAAACAATAAAGCTTTTCAAGCGGCATTGAATGATGTAGCTAATGATCTAGGGAAGAAATATCCGCTGATCATTAATGGTGAAAAAGTGTTTACTGATGAAGTCATTACCTCTGTAAACCCAGCAAATAAAGAAGAAGTTATCGGAACCGTATCCAAAGCGAATAAAGATCTTGCTGAGCAAGCGATGCAAGCGGCAGATAAGACATTCCAAACTTGGAGAAAAACGAAAGCGGAAGTGCGTGCAAACATTTTATTCAGGGCTGCAGCGATCGTTCGCAGAAGAAAACACTATTTCTCGGCTCTATTGGTTAAAGAAGCAGGGAAGCCTTGGAATGAGGCGGATGCAGATACAGCGGAAGCGATCGATTTCATGGAATACTATGCACGTCAAATGCTGAAGCTTAAAGACGGCATGCCAGTGGAAAGCCGTCCGATTGAACACAATGCTTTCAATTATATTCCGCTTGGTGTGGGTGTCATCATCTCACCTTGGAACTTCCCGTTTGCGATCATGGCAGGCATGACGACGGCTGCTCTTGTTTCAGGTAATACGGTCTTATTGAAACCGGCCAGTACAACACCGGTCATTGCAGCTAAATTCATGGAAGTGCTGGAAGAAGCGGGCATGCCTGCAGGAGTCGTGAACTTCATTCCAGGAAGCGGTGCCGAAGTAGGCGATTATTTGGTAGATCATCCTCGTACACGTTTCATCAGCTTTACCGGATCTCGTGATGTCGGTATCCGTATTTATGAGCGTGCCGCAAAAGTACATGAAGGCCAGATCTGGTTAAAACGTGTCATCGCTGAAATGGGCGGTAAAGATACGATCGTAGTTGATAAAGAGGCTGATCTGGAATTGGCGGCACAATCAATCGTCGCTTCTGCATTCGGATTCTCAGGTCAAAAATGTTCTGCTTGTTCACGCGCTGTCATAGTGGAAGATGTATATGACCAAGTCTTGAATCGTGCCATTGAATTAACGAAAGAAAAAACGATCGGGGAACCAACAGATCTAAACAGCTTCATGGGTCCGGTCATCGATCAAGCAGCTTTCGATAAAGTCATGAGCTACGTTGAAATCGGTAAAGAAGAAGGGAAAATTGTTACAGGGGGAGAAGGAGACAATTCAAAAGGTTTCTTCATCCAGCCAACCATCATTGCCGATGTGGATGAAAACGCACGTGTCATGAAAGAAGAGATTTTCGGACCGGTGGTTGCATTCTGTAAGGCAAAAGATTTCAATCATGCAATCGAGATTGCCAATAACACGGATTATGGATTAACGGGTGCAGTCATCTCTAACAACATTGAACATATCGAACAAGCGCGTGAGGATTTCCACGTAGGTAACTTGTACTTCAATCGCGGCTGTACTGGTGCCATTGTAGGATACCAGCCATTTGGCGGATTCAATATGTCAGGCACGGATTCAAAAGCGGGCGGTCCTGATTATTTAGTTCTTCATCTTCAAGGTAAAACAACATCTGAAACGCTATAAATTTTAGGGGGAATCAACATGACAACTTTAACGGAAAAATTAATCGAGCAAACAGAACAATATGGTGCAAACAATTATAATCCACTTCCAATCGTCATTTCGAAGGCAGAAGGAGTTTGGGTGGAAGATCCTGAAGGCAACAAATATATGGATATGCTTAGTGCCTATTCAGCAGTGAACCAAGGCCACAGGCATCCGAAAATCATTGACGAATTAAAAAAACAAGCTGATCGCGTAACATTGACATCCCGTGCATTCCATAGTGATAAATTAGGACCATGGTATGAAATGGTTTCACGCATTACGCAAAAAGACATGGCACTGCCTATGAATACTGGTGCTGAAGCTGTTGAAACAGCCATCAAAGCTGTTAGACGCTGGGGCTATGATGTTAAGGGGATCGCAGAAAACCAAGCTGAAATCATTGCTTGTATCGGGAACTTCCATGGCCGTACGATGGCAGCCGTGTCCTTGTCATCCGATGATGAATATAGAAGGGGCTTTGGACCGATGCTGCCAGGGATCAAGCTTATCCCTTACGGCGATCTTGATGCATTGAAAGAAGCGATTACACCGCAAACGGCTGGATTTTTAATCGAACCGATTCAAGGTGAAGCCGGAATCATCATTCCGCCACAAGGATTCTTAAAAGAAGCTTACGACTTATGTAAAGAAAATAATGTCCTATTCGTTTCTGATGAAATTCAGTCAGGACTTGGACGTTCAGGAAAAATGTTCGCCTCTGACTGGGATGGAGTAGTTCCCGATATGTACATTTTAGGTAAAGCGCTGGGCGGCGGGGTTTTCCCAATCTCTTGCGTAGCTGCGAACCGTGAAATCCTTGGCGTATTCAATCCTGGTTCCCATGGTTCTACATTCGGCGGCAATCCATTGGCATGTGCGGTTTCCATCGCTTCATTGGAAGTCCTTGAAGAAGAAAAGCTTGCGGAACGTTCTTTGGAGCTTGGACAATACTTTATGGATAGTTTAAAAGAAATCAAGAATCCGATGATTAAAGACATCCGCGGCCGAGGCTTATTCATCGGAGTCGAACTAACAGAAGCAGCAAGACCTTATTGTGAGCAGCTTAAAGAAGAAAAACTGCTATGTAAAGAAACACATGATACAGTTATCCGTTTTGCTCCGCCGTTAGTGATTACTAAAGAAGACTTGGATTGGGCAATCGAACGCATTAAAAAAGTTTTATCCTAATATACCTATGAGGTGAATTCCATTGAGTACAACAATCAAAGAAGAAAAAGAAACTGCCAGCTTGCTTGATTCAACACAGGTCGTAATCAAGGAGGCACTGGATAAGCTTGGCTATTCTGAAGAAGTGTTCGAGCTTTTGAAGGAACCTCTGCGGATGCTGACCGTCCGGATCCCAATTAAGATGGATGACAATTCGACGAAGATTTTCACTGGATACCGTGCCCAGCACAACGATGCTGTCGGTCCGACGAAAGGCGGAATCCGTTTTCATCCTGAAGTCGATGAGGAAGAAGTCAAGGCACTATCAATGTGGATGAGTTTGAAATGCGGAATCGTGAATCTGCCATATGGCGGAGGAAAAGGCGGCATCATCTGTGATCCGCGCCAAATGTCAATCGGTGAATTGGAAAGGCTTAGCCGTGGATACGTTCGGGCAATCAGCCAAATAGTGGGGCCGACTAAAGATATCCCGGCCCCGGATGTTTATACGAATTCACAAATCATGGCATGGATGATGGATGAGTACAGTAGAATAAGAGAACACGATTCTCCTGGTTTCATTACAGGTAAGCCACTGGTACTGGGCGGTTCACACGGCAGGGAAAAGGCGACTGCACAAGGTGTCACCATCTGTATCGAGGAAGCGGCTAAGCGTAAGGGCATAGAATTGAAAGGTGCACGCATCATCGTCCAAGGGTTTGGGAATGCAGGAAGCTTTTTGGCCAAATTCATGCATGATGCAGGTGCGAAAGTGATTGGCATATCGGACGCATATGGTGCCATCTATAAACCTGAGGGTCTGGATATCGATTACTTACTTGATAAAAGGGATAGCTTTGGAACGGTAACGACACTATTCGATCATACAATCACCAACCAGGAGCTCCTGGAACAGGAGTGTGATATTTTAGTGCCTGCTGCCATTTCCAATCAAATCACCAAAGAAAATGCCCATCTTATCAAAGCCCAAATTGTCGTAGAGGCCGCGAATGGACCTACCACATTGGAGGCAACCAAGATCTTGACGGAACGCAATGTGCTTCTCGTACCTGATGTATTGGCAAGTTCAGGCGGTGTGACAGTTTCTTACTTCGAATGGGTTCAAAATAATCAAGGTTAT
The DNA here is from genome assembly GCF_018613135.1 of Bacillus sp. ISL-57. Classification (NCBI taxonomy): domain Bacteria; kingdom Bacillati; phylum Bacillota; class Bacilli; order Caryophanales; family Bacillaceae; genus Bacillus; species Bacillus sp. ISL-57. The sequence goes on from NZ_JAGGQV010000004.1 coordinate 130,605, forward strand.
TATTGGGAAGATGAAGAGGTCCAAACCAAATTAAAAGCGTTATTGGTCAACTCATTTAATCAAATCTATGAAATGTCCGAGACGAGAAAAGTGGATATGAGGCTGGCAGCGTATATGGTGGGTGTCAGAAAAATGGCAGAAGCCTCGATATTCCGCGGCTGGGTATAAGCTATAGTCTAATAATGGGGAGTGGAGGAGTGATTCCGTGTTAAAACCGATTCATACCATCGAGTGTGCTCAAGATGGGACCGTCGAGCAAGTTTACGTTCAAAAGGATTCCTATGTTTATGAATGGGAAAGGCTCTTTTTAGTGAAGACGGAAGATGGGAAATTGATTGATGTTTCAATAGGTGCCAGTGGTCACATTACTGAAATTAATGTTTCGGCAGGGGATCCTATTAATAGAAAGCTTCCTTTAGCTTTGCTCCAAGACGATTTTATTATAACTGGCTCTGATTGATTATAGGAAAGAGGGTGTTCCAAAGGCGGAAGCGATTTCTGCTTTGGGATGCTCTTTTTTTGTTGTGATCATTTATAAGCTGATGACAAAGCCAGGAAAAAGTTTGTAAAGAAAAAACGATGGCGATGAGGACTTTTCGGCTTTCCAATAGATAGCACCTAGCAATTATTTCTTGATAGGAGCTGGGAATGAGGAAAAGGGATAACCTATCCCCACCATCATCCACGGTTTACTATTGACGAAGTTGCCATGGAATACGGGTGTTAACATTTCTATCCAATCCTTTCGAAAGGATTTGGGATGGATTATATGAGTGGCCCGATCCGGTCTACCTGGGAAAAGGAACAAAGAACTAGATTAACATAAGGACTTTTAACCGAGATGAATACATCCGCCTTCGCTGGCCATACGTCTTAACAGGGGATGGTTCCGCGAAGGTATTTTTGATTTGGAAGGGCATATTGTCTTATTCCCTTTCATAAACTTTTACAAGCCAGTACCAAGGCAAGAAAGGAGTGGATCATGGTTGCTCGAAACCGGTTGACTCTACCCGTGTGCGCTTTCTAGGAATTTAAGCCCACGACTGGAAGTCAGTATGTTAAATACCAATTGAGATTTATACATCAAATAAATAGTGGTTTTTCTGAATCTAACCATATTTACATTCAGAATTCCGCCGTTTAAAAGAGGGGAGTTAAATCAGAATATGAGAATCTCAGAATTAAAGAGGAAAGCCCTTCAGTCGTTGGGGGGGAAATGGGGAGTAACTGTTTCGCTTATGTTGCTGTTGTTTTTGATCAACCTCGTTTTTCCTTTAATTGTCGAAGTGATCGGAAGCGGTGGGTTTTCAGAATGGCTCATGCAGGAAGAAACACCGTTATGGTCTGATATCTTCAGCATGGTCTTTTCCATTGCCTTAGTTCCGCTTACCATTTCAACCACTTGGTTCTACCTGAATTTAGTTAGGCAAGGAAACCCTGGCATTCCTGAAGTGTTCGCAATCTATAAAGATGGAAAGACCTCTTTCAAGCTTATTGGGGCATCCATCTTACAAGCAATTTTCATTTTTTTATGGTCATTATTATTAATCATTCCGGGTATCGTCAAGGCCATCGCTTATTCGCAGCAGTTTTTCTTATTGAAGGATCATCCTGAATACACGGTGCTTGAAGCCATTTCAGAGAGCAAAAAAAGGATGAAGGGCTTGAAATGGAAGTATTTCCTTATGCACCTAAGCTTCATCGGGTGGGGCATCCTTTGCATGTTCACGCTGGGAATTGGTTTACTATGGTTGATTCCTTATGCAGGAACAACAACGGCTGCATTCTATGAAGAATTGATTGTGCCTCAAGAGGATATTGACGATGATCAACAAATAGAGGGGTAAAAGATAAACCGATAGCATTTGGCTATCGGTTTAAATTTATAGACAAAAGTGGTTTTACCTAAAATTTCAAAACATAGTTGATTGGAACGGAAGGTGCGAGACTCCTGCGGGAAAAGCGCGTCGAGGGGAGACCCCGCAGGCGCAAGGCGCCGAGGAGGCTCCCGGACCGCCCGCGGAAAGCGAGTGCCTGGAGTGGAAATCGACGTTCGAGGTTTTATAAATCCTCATAAAAACTGAAACAAACTTGATTTTCATCGATTTTGTCTAAAGTCTGCAATCGGTAGCATATGGCTATCGGTTTTTTATTCCCGATTCTCCTTAAAAAGGTTAAATTGTTCATTTTGCCTGGTGTATAATAGAATATTGAGAATGCCATTTAGGGGGATTACATAGTGAGTGGGTATAATATTGCGGATCTGGTATACCAATTGTTTTGCCTTTTATTTCTAATCCTGATCATCGTCGGGACCGTATCCCTTTTCCGTTCCATCAAGCACCGTAAAACCAGACTGGATATCATGGAAAAGAAAATGGATGATTTGCATGAACTGATTAAAAGGGGCAAAAATTGACGACGGCATCGTGCAGGCGTTCAAGCTGCAGGTAAACTCGAAGAAAAGCGAGTTGGCCTGCAGTTTTTTTATTTAAACAGCTTGATTTCAGAAATAATTTAATCCTATATAAAAGTGTGAAAAAGTCTAGCCTTATTTTAAATCATGGTTATCACCTGTGATAGCTTGATGGGCATTCGGCAGGAAACCATTTCGAACCCTATGTTGTCGCAGTTTTTATTAATTGAAAAACTTTCCAGTTGATTTGAACGGAAGGTACGAGACTCCTGCGGGAAAAGCGTGTCCAAGGGAGACCCCACAGGCGCCAAGAGCGCCGAGGAGGCTCCCGGACCGCCCGCGGAAAGCGAGTGCCTGGAGTGGAAAGCAACGTGATCAACAAACTCCGGCAATTATAAAATAATTTATACTGAAATAACTTAGTGGAAAGCACTGTCTCCAAATTTGAAATATGAGGATTGGATTTTAGCATCAATTGAGAGACATAAAAAAATAGAAAAAGAAAGGGAATTGTCAAAAATAAGCAGTTTTACATAGGCGTGTCGGGGTTGTGGGGCAAATTTCACGTAAGGCCGCTGGTATGGAAGATGCATGGTTTGTTGCGGTCTTTTACCCTATAATGGAATAGATGTGTATTTAAGGATTTGATGAAAAAGTCTATCAGGAATGCTCGACCCTATAACAAATCGACGGAGATGGAGAATGCTTAACATTCGGTCCTTTTGTTAGGTACTTTTGAGAAGTGGGAGGAGTCGGTATCATGAAAGAAGTTATTGCAGTAAAAGAAATTACTAGGTTTAAAACAAGGACGGAGGAATTTAGCCCGTACGCTTGGTGTAAAAGGATGTTAGAAAATGACCCTGTGAGTTATCACGAAGGAACGGATACGTGGAATGTCTTTAAATATGAAGATGTGAAGCGGGTTCTCAGTGATTACAAACATTTTTCAAGTGTTCGGAAACGGACGACGATATCGGTTGGAACGGATAGTGAGGAAGGTTCTGTGCCTGAAAAGATCCAAATCACTGAATCGGATCCACCTGATCATAGAAAACGCCGGTCACTGCTGGCAGCAGCATTCACACCTAGAAGTCTTCAAAACTGGGAACCTCGCATTCAGGAAATTGCAGATGAATTGATTGGACAAATGGACGAGGAAACGGAAATCGATATTGTGGCTTCATTGGCAAGTCCGCTTCCGATCATTGTCATGGCAGATTTGATGGGAGTTCCTTCGAAAGATCGTTTATTGTTTAAGAAATGGGTGGATACCTTATTTCTTCCTTTTGATAGAGAAAAACAAGAAGAAGTAGATAAATTGAAGCAAGTGGCCGCAAAAGAATACTATCAGTATTTGTATCCGATTGTTGTGCAAAAACGATTGAACCCGGCGGATGATATCATCTCAGATCTATTGAAGTCAGAAGTGGATGGGGAAATGTTTACGGATGATGAGGTTGTCCGGACGACCATGCTGATTTTAGGGGCGGGAGTCGAGACCACAAGTCATTTATTGGCCAATAGCTTTTATTCCCTGCTATATGATGACAAAGAAGTTTATCAAGAGTTACATGAAAACCTGGATTTAGTTCCGCAGGCGGTCGAAGAAATGCTCCGTTTCCGATTCAATCTTATTAAATTGGATCGAACCGTAAAGGAAGATAACGATTTATTGGGAGTGGAGTTGAAAGAAGGGGATAGCGTGGTTGTTTGGATGAGTGCAGCTAATATGGATGAAGAGATGTTTGAAGACCCCTTCACCCTTAATATCCACCGCCCTAATAATAAGAAACATCTCACATTCGGAAATGGCCCGCATTTCTGCCTGGGAGCGCCGCTAGCCAGGCTGGAAGCGAAGATTGCGCTTACTGCATTCCTGAAGAAATTCCAGCATATTGAAGCGATGCCATCGTTCCAGTTAGAAGAGAATCTTACCGATTCAGCGACCGGGCAAACTTTGATATCACTGCCCCTTAAGGCAAGCCGCATGTAAAAAACGAAAAACCTTGTGCCCTAACCTGCATAAGGTTTTTTTATGTTCCTGCCACTCCTTGAAACGTTCGACTGGAAATCTTATAGTAACCTGAAGTTGAGGTGACAATGACGAATAGAGTAGTATGATAAAGTAGAAAATTTTGTGCCCAGGCATGTTCCCCGAATTAGGTTGGCGGCGATGAAGCAATTACACCCACCATGCAATGAAGAAGATATGATAAAATAGAAATTTCCAAATGAAACAGTTTTAAGAAGTGAAAGGATGTTATTATGAAATTAAAGCAGCAATTAACCAGTGCCTTTATAATAAGTGTACTTTCTTTAATCGGGTTCAGTTTCATGGCATTTACCATAAGTGCAAATGAATACCTGAAATTTGATGAAGATGTGATTTCCCTGGTGCAGGGATGGGAGTCCCCTCTGCTGACGGACATCATGAAGTTCTTTACTTACATAGGTTCAACCGCTTTCCTGATCATCCTTTCCTTGGTCATTTTGTTTTTCTTATATAGGGTTTTGAAGCATCGTTTGGAACTAGTCTTATTCACTGCAGTCATCGTGGGTTCACCTCTTCTCAATTTGATGGTTAAGCTATTCTTTCAACGCGCCCGGCCCGATTTACATCGGCTCATCGATATAGGGGGATACAGTTTCCCTAGTGGACATGCCATGAATGCATTCTCTTTATACGGTATTCTTACATTCCTGCTTTGGCGTCACATTACGGCTAGGTGGGCAAGGATCCTATTGATTCTGTTCAGCATGTTGATGATCCTCTCGATTGGTATTAGCCGAATATACTTGGGGGTCCATTATCCTAGTGATATCATTGCCGGATATTTGGCGGGCGGTTGTTGGATTGCGATTTCCATCTGGTTTTTCCAAAGGTATCAAGAGCGGCGGAATAACAAAGATCGTTAATAAAGGGAGCAAGGATATTGCAAGATAAACAGCCGGCAGGTAACAAGCCGGCGGTTGATTCAAGAAAGTTAGGAGCGTATTAAATGGAAAACTGGATTACGGAATTCATGAATGATTTTGGGTATATAGGAATCTTTCTATTAATAGCATTGGAAAATATCTTCCCGCCGATCCCGTCTGAAGTCATTCTTACTTTTGGCGGTTTCATGACGACAACAGCGGATATGACGATTATGGGTGTCGTGATCGCTGCGACTCTAGGGTCTGTGGCAGGGGCAGTCGTCCTATATGGAATTGGTTTACTTCTTGATGTTAAGGTCATTGAAAAGTTCGTGGAAAGATGGGGCCATATTTTTCGGTTAACGGTGTCAGACGTCCATAAGGCGAATTCTTGGTTTGATAAGTACGGGGCATGGACCGTGTTTTTCTGCAGGCTGGTTCCGCTGATCAGAAGCTTGATCTCGATTCCTGCGGGGATGTCCCATATGAGTTTTTGGCTCTTCCTGCTTTACACAACATCCGGAACATTAATTTGGAACATCATCTTGGTGAATATCGGGGCAGCTGTTGGCTCTTCGTGGGAAGATATTGTAGGGTACATGGACATTTATTCAAACATCGTATATGCAATATTGGCTTTGCTATTGATCGCTTTCGTTGTTTTGATTTTTAGAAGGAATAAAGGCAAAGTATAATCTCAGTTTAATTGATTGGGCTGTTACATCGGCGTTCATTCCCTAACCGAATATGACCATCAAAGGCTGTCATCGCGACAGCCTTTTTCTTATGGAAGGAAGAAGGCTGTAACCGGAATAAAGGGGGACTGCTTTGGACAAAATGAGTGAAACGAAAAAGGAATGAGGTTCGGTGCTATGGCTTCTTTTTTCAAACAAAAGAGACAAGTGAAGCAACGTGAAAAGAAAAAGGAAGATGAAAGTCAATCCAAAAGCAAAACGCCTGATTATATTGAAAGTTCCCTTTCTGCCAATCTGGAAATCGTGAAGAAAAAGACGGGAAAAAGTCCCGACATCATTATCCGCGCGTTGAAAATCGGACTAAACCCAGAGATAAAAACAACTATTTTGTATGTGCAGGGTCTGATTGATAATCCTAGCGTTACGGATTTTATAATTGAATCAATCATGAAAAATCCCCACCTGTCAAAAAACATACTTCCACTGGAAGCAATGGAAATTATCTCTGAGGACGTGGTTTCCCTCGGTGGCGTAGAAAGGGTCACGGACTGGGAAAAGCTATTTTTGACATTATTATCAGGGGACACCATCATTTTTATTGATGGAGTAAACGTCGCCCTGGTTGCCAGTACAAGAGGGGGAGAGAAGCGCTCGATTCAGGAGCCGAGCACGCATTTGACTGTCCGGGGATCTAGGGAAGGGTTTACGGAATCGAATGGAACGAACATCGCCATGTTACGCCGCATCATCAATACCCCGGATTTATGGATAGAGTCGATGAAAATAGGCACGGTGACAAAAACGGACGTATCCATCATGTATATAAATGGAATTGTCAAGGAAGGAATTGTCGAGGAGGTCAAGAAGCGCTTAAATCGAATTAACATCGATAGCATTCTTGAATCAGGATATATTGAACAATTGATAGAAGACCAGGTCATGACCCCATTCCCAACCCTTAACCATACAGAAAGACCGGATATGGTCGCAGGAAACCTGCTGGAAGGAAGAGTGGCGATATTCGTAAATGGAACGCCTTTTGTCTTGATCGCCCCAGCATTGTTCGTACAGTTTTTCCAATCTGTCGAAGACTACTATAATCGCTTCGACATTGCTTCTGCCACACGTTTTTTACGGATCATCGTTTTCATTATTTCCATAGTCGGACCGGCTGTCTATGTTGCGGCCACGACTTTTCATCAGGAAATGATCCCAACGAAGCTGCTGGTCATTGTAGCGGCCCAAAGGGAAACGGTTCCTTTGCCTGCCGTCGTTGAAGCGCTTCTCATGGAAATGACCTTTGAAATATTAAGGGAAGCAAGTCTTCGGATGCCAAAGGCTGTCGGTTCGACGATGTCCATTGTCGGGGCATTGGTCATCGGGCAGGCGGCCGTGCAGGCTGGTATCGTATCGCCGGCAATGGTCATCATCGTCTCGATCACGGCGATTGCCAGTTTTGCAACCCCTTCTTATGCCATAGCGATTTCTGCCCGCATAGTGCGGTTCGGATTCATCATTTGTGCCGGCATGTTAGGTTTTTATGGGATGATTTTAGCCTTTATCATCCTTATTGTCCATTTATGCAGCCTGCGTTCACTTGGAGTTCCTTATATGACACCACTCGCCCCTCTGAATCCAAAAGGGCTGGGCGACACATTCTTCAGAAGACCTATATGGGCATTCAAGGAAAGGCCGCAATATTTGACCAATGAAAATAATCTGATCAGGGAAGGCAATAACCAAAGACCGCTGCCTCCTGAATCGCGTGGAATGAAAACTTCTGACGGGAAAAAAGGTGAAGGCAATGAGTCGTAAAAAGCTAATTCTGTTCTTGATGTTGATCTCTACTACATTCACCTCCGGCTGTTGGGATAAAACAGAGTTAAACGAAATGGCCATCGTCTCGGCAGTTGGACTCGATAGAAATAAAGAAGGAAAGTTAGAGGGAACTTTCCAAATCATTAATCCAAGCAATGTAGCGGGAGCTCTTCAGGGCGGCGGCGGATCGAATCCACCGATATCCATTTATAGGGCCACGGGACATAATGTGCTTGAATTGGATAGTATCGCTTCAACGAAAATCTCCCGAGATATGTATTTTGCCCATGCCAACCTGGTTGTCATCGGTGAGGAACTAGCAAAAGAAGAGGGTCTCAACGATATTTTCGATGCATTTGAGCGCTCACCGGAATTCAGGGCAACTACGAGGATCGTGATTGCCCGGGGTGTGAAAGCAAGGGATATTGTCGAAACGTTAACCGCAATCGATAAGGTATCAGCCGAGAAAGTCATTAGGACGATTGAAATCACTGAAAAAACCCAGGGGAAAAGTATTAGCATCAATCTCCAAGAGGTGATCAAGAATCTGCTTAGTACAGGAAAAGAACCGATAATAAGCGGTTTTACCGTGAGAGGAAACAAGGGTAAGGAAGATAAAATGGAGAATACCATGTCCTCGGATATTGAGGCGAACCCTAATGCAGCAGGGATAGGTGTTTTTAAAGATGGAAAATTGATTGATTGGCTGGATGGTGATAAGGCAAAAGGATCAATGTGGGTATTGGATAGAATCGAAAATGTCCATTTATACCTTGATTGGGAGGGTGAAAAAAACGCAGTCACCTATTCAGTCATTCGGCAAAAAACCAATATCGGGACAAAAATAGTAAATGGCAAACCGAAAATATCGATAAAGGTCCGTGCAGAGGGAGATATCCGGGAAGCGAATGTTCCTTTGAATCTAACCGATATGCATGTTCTGATAGATATTGAAAAGAAGTTAGCGAAAGACTTGAAGAAGGAGATGGAAGACGCAATCGTTCGGGCACAAAAAAATAAATCCGATATTTTTGGCTTTGGGGAGCTCATGCATGAATCCCATCCGAAAGAATGGAAGAAACTAGAGAAAAACTGGGACGACGATACTTTTCCTAAACTGGAAGTTGATGTGCAGGTAGAAACTTTCATTCGCCGTACCGGATTACGTAATAAGCCATTTCTTTCAAATTTAAAAAAGAAAGATCAATAATGGAAAGGAAGTGGCATCCTCATGGAAAAGGCAAATATCAGCGGGTACCAGCTGTTCGTCCTTATTTTCCTGTTTGAAATGGGCAGTGCACTTTTGGTTCCGCTTGCAGGTGAAGCCAAGCAAGCTGCCTGGCTGGTCATCCTTATTGCGATGATCGGCGGATTTATATTATTTTTCATTTATTATGGCCTTTTTCAATACTACCCAGATCAGCTGTTAACGGAATTTATACGAAATATATTGGGGAATTTCCTAGGCAGGATCGTAGCTTTTCTATATATCCTTTATTTCATCTATCTTTCTGCAAGGGTGCTGAGGGATTTCGGAGATACGCTGCTTACTTTTGCCTATCCTCATATTCCGTTATTTGTCGCGAATGCTGCATTCATTTTAGTCGTGGTGTATACGGTCCGTAAGGGGATAGAAGTAGTGACGAGGACGGGGGAACTATTCTTTGTCTTGGAGAATTTACTTTTAATGACCTTCTTTCTTCTGATTATCGCTTCAGGCATGATCCATTTAAACAACTTAAAACCCGTTATTGAAATGAGCGGGACAGAGATGGTGAAAATGGCTTTCACTAAAACCGTATTCTTTCCATTTGGTGAGATCATAGTGTTTTTAATGATTTTTCCTTATTTGAATGAACCTAAGCGATTGAAAAAAATTGGGATAGGGAGCTTGGCTACAAGCGGTATTTTTCTCGCTGTAATAATGGCTGTGAATATTTCTGTACTTGGTGTGGATCTTACGACGCGTTCGCAATACCCTCTTCTTACCCTCATTCAGTCAATAGAGGTTGCTGGCTTTCTTGAACGTCTCGATGTGTACTTCTTGTTTTTGTTGATGATTGGCGGGTTCATCAAGATTTGTGTATTTACTTATGTAGCGGTAACCGGTACGGCGAATGTTTTCAATGTTAAACAGCCCTCCAGACTTGCATACCCTGTTGGCATTGTCATTTTATTGATTTCGATTATTATTTCAAGCAGCTATACGGAACATATCCATGAAGGGCTGGATGCCGTACCAAATTACATCCATCTGCCATTTCAGGTGATCATTCCATTGCTTCTCTTGATCATTGCCTTTATTAAGAATCGAAAAAAAGGGAAGACAAGCACCAAAAAAAGTTCCTGAAAGGCGGAGTTGATCAAAAATGAAATTCTTCGGTATTACGCTTTTGCTTCTGTTCCCTTTAGTGGTCATATCTTTAGGTATGGATATTCTAATGGGATTTGATCTGGATAATTCGATCAAGCATGCCTTTAACCCATTTTTGGTGAAGGACCCCGCTGAACTTATCCTTTTTTTTATTCTTCTTGCATTCCTTGTATTCAGCTTCTTTTATCGAAAAAAAAAGAAAAAGAACAAGGGCAAAGGACAACAATGATGTTGCAATTGCCGTTGCTGAAATAGAGATAAACTCCGAATGGGGGAGTTTGTCTTTTTGCTTTTTTACAACCTTGTAAACCGATTTCATAGTATGATGATAAAATGAGCTTATGTTTCAGCGGAATGTAAAATCACTCAACCAAAAAACCCCGGGAGGAGGACGGCAATTTGGATATCAAATTGAATCGAAAAATCATAAAAGACATGTGCGGGGCCGTCTCTTTCAAAAGAGGGGAAGCTTTTCATCGTGCCAATAAAGTGACATTTGAAAGCTATCGTCATGATGGTTGTGAAGCATCGGTTAGAGGCAAGGAAGACTTCCAGGTCACGATTGAAGTGGATGCAGCCGGCGGATTTCAGACGGAATGCAGCTGTCCTTCGCTAGCTTCCTTCCCTAGGGATTGCCAGCATATTGCAGCCGTCCTGCTGTCGGTATACGACCATAAGCGGGATGGAACGATTCCTGAAGGCCTGCAAGCAGCCGGTTCTGATGCTACAGCCAATAAGATGTTATCAGAGGGCTTGCTGACCCTTTTCAATAATCAGCCGGTACGCAAAAGCGTTCATCAGCGCCACTTTGAAAATAGAACGATGCTTGAAGTGGAGTTTACGTGCAAACCAGTTTGGATGGGCATGGACAAATATATGTTAGGACTGGAAGTGAAAATCGGTTCACTCAATGTCTCGAATGTCAGGGATTTCCTGAAGCGAGTTAAAGAAGGAAAGCCTGCCCAAATGTCTCCTTCATTTATATATGACCCGTCACTGCATTGTTTTCAGAATGAAAATGATTCCGTGCTTCAGGAGCTCATTACAGTGATATCGGATGAAAAAGTCTATGTGGACGCCCTGACGGATAAATCCGAATATAAATTGGACCATCACTTATTACTTCTGCCCCCATCTTCTTTTCGAAGGCTTGTCCCCATCCTTGAAGCGGCGCCAATGGTGAAGCTTGCCTATGGCGGCCTTACATTCAATGGCTTTCGTGTAACAAACGGACCGCTTCCTTTACGGTTTGACTTTACCGAAAGCGGGGACAAAGGTTATCAATTGTATATTAAAAGGCTGCAAGAGATGATCATCATGAATGCATACACATTGGTCTTATTTGAGGGGAAGTTGGTTCAGCTCGAAGGTGAGGATTTCAAACGCCTTTCAGAGTTAAAGCAAATGATGGAGGATTCGGGGATGAATCAAATTCCAATCCATCATGACCAGCTGGAATTATTCCTGGACAAGGTGGTACCAGGCTTGAAAAGACTTGGTGAAGTCCATATAGCAAGGTCCATCACCGAATTGTTTTTGAAGACACCGCTGGTTGCAAAGCTATACTTGGATCGAGTGAAAAACAGGCTGCTCGCCGGGCTGGAATTCCATTATGAAAATATCGTGATCAACCCTTTGGAAAAACAGGAATCAAAGGTTATGAGGGATGTTGAGAAAGAGGCGGAGATAATAAAGCTGATGGAGGATAGCCAGTTTGCCAAGACGGACGGAGGCTATTTCCTGCATAACGAAGAGTTGGAGTATGAGTTCTTGTACCACATCGTACCTAAACTCCAGAGGCTGGTGCAAATCTATGCCACGACCGCTGTAAGGAACCGGATTTCCCGTGGAAATGCTGCACCGCGCATTAGGGTGAAAATTAAAAAAGAGCGTACAAATTGGCTCGAATTCAAATTTGAAATGGATGATATCCCAGATAAACAAATACGTGAGATCTTAGCAGCGCTTGAAGAAAAAAGGAAATACTATCGATTAAGGAATGGATCGCTGCTTTCCCTTGAGACAAGGGAATACGAGGAAATCAATCGTTTTCTGAATGCACTGCCCATACAGGATGAAGATCTGGAAAGCACGCTGAACATGCCAATTGTAAAAGGGCTCCAGCTCCTCGACTCCGTTTATGATGGCCAGACATTCACGATGGAAGATTCATTCCGGCAGTTTTTGGATAACATCAGGAATCCGGGCGCCTTGGAGTTCACGGTGCCAAATAGTCTGGACCCGATTTTGCGCGATTATCAAAAAAACGGCTACAAATGGATGAAAATCCTTGCCCAATACGGCTTTGGCGGGATTCTTGCTGATGATATGGGTCTGGGAAAAACATTGCAAAGCATCACGTTCATTTTATCCGAGCTACCTGACATCCGTAAGAAAAGGGTTCCGGCGCTTATTGTCTGCCCATCATCATTGACCTACAATTGGCTGAGTGAATTCACTAAATTCGCTCCTGAAATTCAAGCCGTCGTCGTGGATGGAGACAAGCCGGAAAGGTCGAAACTGCTTAAAGAAATGAAGGACGTGGATGTAGTGATCACCTCTTATCCATTGCTTCGGAAAGACATCAAGTCGTTTGAAAAAGAGGATTTCCATACGGTGTTTTTCGATGAGGCACAGGCCTTCAAGAACCCGGTGACACAAACGGCACGAGCGGCCAAGAAGATAAAAGCGGCACATCGCTTCGCATTGACAGGTACGCCCATCGAGAATTCACTGGAAGAACTCTGGTCCCTTTTCCACGTCGTATTCCCTGAACTATTCATGGGGTTAAAGGAGTATAGCAACCTCTCTAGGAAGCAGATTTCCCGCAGGATCCGTCCGTTTTTGCTGCGGAGAATGAAAGAGGACGTACTAGCGGAATTACCGGAAAAAATCGAGTCGCTGGAATCGGTGGAATTGCTTCCCGATCAGAAGAAACTGTACGGTGCCTATCTTGCCAAGCTGCGGCATGATACGCTGAAACACTTGGATAAGGACACCCTCCGCAAAAATCGGATCAGGATCCTTGCTGGCTTGACCCGGCTTCGGCAAATATGCTGTCACCCCGCCTTGTTTGTGGACGGATATAAAGGCAGTTCAGCTAAATATGAGCAACTGATGCAAATTGTCGAGGAATCGAAGCATTCTGGAAGACGGGTGCTGATTTTCTCGCAATTTACAAAAATGCTTACAATCATCGGCAGGGATTTGGCCATGAAAGGACAACCCTTTTTCTACCTGGATGGACAAACCCCATCAAAGGAACGTGTGGAAATCTGCAATCGGTTTAATGCAGGAGAACGGGATATATTCCTCATTTCATTGAAAGCGGGCGGTACGGGTCTCAACCTGACGGGTGCCGATACAGTCATTCTATATGACCTTTGGTGGAATCCGGCCGTTGAAGAACAAGCCGCGGACCGTGCCCATCGAATGGGGCAAAAAAATGAGGTTCAAGTCATCAAGCTTATTGCCCGTGGGACAATCGAAGAAAAAATGAATGAACTCCAAGAGAAAAAGAGACATCTTATTGAAGAAATCATCGATCCTGGAGACAAGTCGTCATCTGCACTTACAGAAGAGGATATCAGGGAAATTCTCATGATATAAGGGTTCAGATGAATGTAATAAATTATAGTCAATCATGGTGCATTCCTCTTACAAAGGAATGCTTTTTTATTTTTAAGGCACTTTTCGTAAAGATTGTTGTTTTTAAAACGAAACGATTTAAGGTTATTGGAGCGGAAGTGCGAGACTCCTGCGGGAGCGGCTGGACAGGTGAGACCCCACAGGCGTTTACGCCAAGGAGGCTCACCGCCCGCCCCCCGCGGAAAGAGAGCAACTGGAGTGGAAAGCAACCACAACTCACTATCTATAAAGTATGTGAAAACAGCCATTTTTAAAAAGAATAGGATATTACATTAACAATAATAATATAATAAAAAACAACAATGTTTTATTGTAAAACGATAAAACTTATGTTAAATTAAATGGACAATAAACAAGTGAGGTGCTTTTTATGAAACTAGGAACAACACTCTTTTTAAAGATGGCTGTTATTCTTATTGGAATTCCAGTTCTTGCTCTGTGCATCTTCTTGGTGCCTGGGATAGCGAATTTTGCAGCAGAATTATATCCGGATATGGCTTATTTGAAATATCTCGTTTTAATCGATTTGTATGCATCGGCGATACCTTTTTACTTTGCCCTATATCAAGCCTTTAAACTTTTAAGCTATATTGACAAGAACAAAGCTTTCTCGGAATTATCTGTAAGAGCTTTAAAGACTATAAAAAATTGTGCAATCACAATAAGCAGCTTGTATGTGGCAGGCATGCCGCTCTTTTATCTCATCGCAGAAAAGGACGACGCCCCAGGTATCATATTAATCGGAATGGTCGTTATTTTTGCTTCAATGGTGATTGCAGTCTTTGCTGCTGTTCTTCAAAGGCTTTTACAAGAAGCCATCGATATAAAATCAGAAAATGACTTAATAGTCTGAGGTGATTAACTTGGCAATTATAATCAATATTGATGTGATGTTGGCTAAAAGGAAAATGAGTGTTACAGAACTTTCCGAGAGGGTTGGAATAACGATGGCTAATCTTTCCATATTGAAAAATGGCAAGGCAAAAGCGATTCGATTAACAACTTTGGATGCGATTTGTAAGGCTTTGGAATGTCAACCCGGGGATATTTTAGAATACCGAAATGATGAAGGCACCCAAGATTAAGATTTATAAAGGGGAGTTACTCATGAATGATGATAAAAAAATGGAGGCACCAATCATGAGGGCACTAAAACAACTCGTTCGTTTTGGTTGGGAGCAGGCCCTATCATGCTTGTTTCCTGTCGTTATTTTTGCCTCTTTGGCAATTACAAAATTCATCTCGCTTCCCTTTCTGCCGCGGTATGACTGGCTGCTCATCATCTGCCTTATAATGCAGTGGTGGATGCTGCGTTCCGGGCTTGAAACACGGGATGAACTAAAGGTCATCACCTTGTTCCACCTTATTGGTCTTGCCCTTGAAATTTTCAAGGTACATATGGGCTCCTGGACTTATCCAGAGGAAGGATATTTCAAGATTTTTGGAGTACCTCTATATAGCGGATTCATGTACGCTAGTGTAGCGAGTTATCTTTGCCAGGCGTGGAGGAGGTTAAAGGTTGAACTGGTCAAGTGGCCGCCATTTTTGGTCGTTGTTTCTCTTGCGCTTGCGATTTATTTAAATTTTTTCACCCACCATTATTGGATGGATGTTCGTTGGTGGCTATCTGGACTTGTCATCATCGTCTTTTGGCGAGCATGGGTCACATACGAAGTTGGTGGAACCCGCTATCGTATGCCAATCGCATTTTCTTTTGTGCTCATCGGATTTTTCATATGGATAGCCGAAAATATCGCAACGTTCTTTGGAGCTTGGGAATATCCAAACCAAACCGATGCATGGAGTCTCGTTCATCTAGGAAAGGTAAGCTCATGGCTCTTACTGGTGATTGTCAGCTTTCTTATAGTAGCGACGCTAAAACAGGTTAAGGGGAAAGATTCCGCTGTGATGGATGAGGGTCGATTTTTATAAGATGAATCATTCAAGTTAGATAAAAATAAGTATAGACGACACATTGTGTCGTCTTTGATTTTCTATGCTTTATGTCATTCCTATGAAACAAGTTTTAATCCCACTGCTGCGCCAAGGACCATGGCTATAAAAACGACCCTGCGCCAATCTTTGGATTCCCCGTATAAGAGCATTCCGATTATCGCACCGCCTGATGCGCCGATTCCTGTCCAGATAGCGTAAGCCGTCCCCATCGGCAAGGTTTTCATGGCATAAGCAAGAAACAGGAAACTTGCTCCAAATCCGATGAATAACAGCAGCAAGGATTGCCAATTACGGTCTTTGTGCAATTTATTGATCATCGCAACCCCAAACATCTCAAAAAGCCCCGCTAAGATTAAAGAGACCCAAGCCATTAAGATTCATCTCCTTTCTCAGCCTTATCATCCGTCACTAGCTTCAAGCCGATCACCCCTGATAATAAGAGGAGGATCAATAGTGTTTTGCTCAGCTTGAAGGATTCTCCAAAGAAAAGGATTTCGGAAAAAACGGTCCCGGCAGTCCCCATACCGACAAAAACGGCATATACCGTTCCGACAGGAAGCTTCCTGCCAGCCATTATCATCAAGTAAAAACTGATGATGATCGAAATGACCGTTCCAGTCCAAGTCCAAAAGTCATCTGCATGTTTTAAGCCAATCACCCAAAATACTTCAAAAAAAGCTGCAATGAATACTTTAATCCAGTTTGTGCTCATGTAATAACGCACCTCCGATTTTATTCTTTACCAAAAAAACAAAAAAGCCCAAGAGATAACTGTTAAAACAGTTTCTCCCAGGCTTTTATCCTTCCGTGACACAGCATGCTGTGAGTTCTCTCTCGGACCAGACCAGCAATGAGACGCACTGCGGAACCCTAGAAAACCTTTGACATATACAATTACCTTCCATTATACATTCTTTTTTAACTTACTCAAGGTAAAAGTTTTGCCAAATTCCATGCCGGTTTTTCCCTAATATCTGCATATGTCCCGTAACGTTTGCAGCTTTCATCTGAATACAGCGAGACCATTTCGAACTTTCCGGATTATATTCAAATTTGAAAAAAGCCAATTTTCCTATAGTTTTGTTATTTGGCTCTTTTCGTAAAGATTGTTGTTTTTAAAACGAAACGATTTAAGGTTGATTGGAGCGGAAGTGCGAGACTCCTGCGGGAGCAGCGGGACAGGTGAGACCCCACAGGCGTTTACGCCGAGGAGGCTCACCGCCCGCCCCGCGGAAAGCGAGCATCTGGAGGGGAAATCAACCACAACCCACTACCTGGTAAATAGCAACAAAGTATGTGAAAACAGCCTTTTATTTAAATAACGCAACATAAGGTACGAGACACCTGGGGGCGAGCATTAGCGGATTGCTTTGCAATATGATGAAAAAAGGTGGATATGTCCCTCGGCCGGCATTTTCAGGGACGGAAGCAATATTGTACGTGGAGGAAGTTCTTCGTAAAATTAGGGAGCATCATCATGTCCCTATTTTGATTATATCTGCAAAAGGAGAACAGCAAACGAAAATAAATGGATTGCGCGCTGGGGCAGATGATTTCATTACGAAGCCATTTGATATTGAAGAAGTAATGGCAAGAATAGATGCTCATATCTTTGATAGATTTTATATAGGTGATACTGCAAGAAATAAAAAAGGGACGGGACTAGGGTTATCCATTGCCCAAAGTTTAATGAAAAAAATGAATGGTGAGCTTTTTGCCACTCTGAAAAATCATCAATTCATCATGACCTGCCAATGGAAAAAAAGAACGTAGTCCGGTTCTGTTTTCAGCTCAAAAAAAGCCCCGAAATCTTATCCGGGGCTTTTTTGGCTTGCTATTTAGGCATTCACTGTCCGTTTAGGGGATGGACCTTCTTTTTTATGTGATACATAACTATGCAGGATCATTCCCATGATGACGATAAAGATGCCGAACCACGATAACGGAGAAGGAATCGGTAGAGATAGGAATAGTAATTCGCCAGCCAGGGCAAAAAGAACCTCCATCGATTGTGTTGCTTCAACTGAAGCTAATTTCTGCATATTCCCGCGTACCAAATCGGTCGCCATGAAAAAAAGGACCGTGGCGATGACTCCAGAAAATAGTGCCACCAAAAGGGATTGGAAACTCTGCATCTTCGTCGGCGCACCTACTGTAAAGAAACCGTACAAGGAAAGCAAAAACCAGAATGGAAGACTTGCCAAAGTCATTCCCAAAACCCGCTGATAAGCATCCAGACGCCCTTCGGATACTTCCATCATTTTGCGATTTCCCAAAGGGTAGGCAAACGAGGCGATGACGATTGGAATCACTCCCAGCCAAAGATTGGCCATTGAAATGTGTTTGGTATGTTCCAGTTGCATCAGGATGATCCCAAGCAGAATGATCATGGACATGAGGAGGCCTTTCACGGAAACCTTTCCTCTTTGCCTTTCGATCCCATCTTTCGTTTGGACATTTTCAAAAAACAGCGGCGCAAGCAGCGCACCCGAAATGATCGTGATTTGCCAGGTGCCGGCGATCAGCCAGCCAGGTGAGTAGGCGGACGCAAAGCATAAAGGAGCATAAAATAACCCAAATCCGACAAAACTCCAAAGCAGCCAAGGACCCGGCTTTTCTCTCATCACTTGTAAAAGGGGACGCAGGTTTTTCCTGCTCCATACGATACACAACAGAAAGGGCACCATAAAGATATATCGCAGCGAAGCACTCCAAATCCAACTTCCGCCAGACAGCTCCATGGCCTGATTCAAAACAAACGTAAATGCAAAAAAGAAAGCAGAACAAATACCTAATATAATCGGACGCAATTGACTCACCTCAATCTGTTTTATGAGTCAGTAAGACTCTGGAAGGATGGCAATCGTTTCGGCTTTCTGAAAGTATTTTCAGGAATGAAAGCAGAATGAATTTTCTAATTATTATAAGCGATCAGTTTAAATTGTCCTTCAAAAGCAAAGGAAAATCAATAAGATTCTTTTAATCTACTGAAATTCATTCTTCAAGATTCGACATGAAATGAAAAGAATGCTTGTTGGAATTGAATGAAGGCGTTTCCATTTTCCATATTAAAATTAGAAATATATACCAAAGAAAGAAGCGACAAACGCTGTCGTGGCGCGTGTTATGAAGGAATTACTAATATTTAATATAAAAATCATATAGAGGCAGATAGTATATGAAGATACGAGAATTGACGAATATGGTAGGTAGTGGTATCTTAATAGAAGTGCAAATAATGTCGAATGGTGACGAAATGTATAAATGCAACATTCGCAAGAAAGTTAGTGGGGTAAATTAAATGAAATCTACAGGTATTGTACGTAAAGTTGACGAATTAGGGCGGGTAGTCATTCCGATTGAACTGCGCCGAACATTAGGAATTAATGAGAAAGACGCTCTGGAGATTTATGTAGAACAAGAGCGCATCATCCTTCAAAAATATAAACCAAACATGACTTGTCAGGTTACAGGTGAAGTTTCCGATGACAATATGAAACTTGCTGACGGTAAATTAATACTTAGCCCAGAAGGTGCCGAACTTCTAATTAAAGAAATTCAAGCCAGCATGGAAACTGCTAAATAATTAATATACTAGATAAATAGCATCCAAGTGTAGGGAGGTTCCTCCCTACACTTTTTTTTATTAAATGGTGAAATAATAAAAATGGTTCGATTCACGGGCGAAACCAATCTTTTCATAAAGTCTCTGTGCTTTCACATTATCCTTGCCTGTCTCCAGTGAAACACCTTTAGCACCTGTTTCGCGTGCAAAAGCAATGGCCGCATTCAATAAATCCTCGCCAAATCCCTTTTTACGGGCGGACTCCTTCACGAATAAATCATTCAATACCCATGACCGCATCATACTCACAGACGAAAAAGAAGGGTACAATTGTACAAAACCAATTGGATTTCCTTCATCAAACGCCATAAAAACCACAGACTCCCCTTTTGTCAGCCTTTCCCTTAAAAACTCCCTTGCACGACCAGGGTCAGAGGTTTGCTCATAAAACACCCTGTATAAATCAAAAAGTTCCGTCAGTGATTCCAGCTCATGTAATGTAGCCTTCCGTATGCTCATAAATGGCCCCCCCAAATGTTAGAATACTCTAAACTTACCATTTAACTATGCGATCCGCCAAATTTTGGATCGCATTTTCCAGCCCCAAAAATCAGGATGGAGCACAAAAAGGCACCATTCTGATTTTTTCATGTAGAGGGCTATTAACCCAAGGTAGAAGCAATCTCATGAGATATCAGCGTTTACTCGTGAGTTTGAAGCAAATACTCGTGAATTAAGCCGATTTACTCGTGAGTTTGAAGCAAATACCCGTGAGTTTAGCCGATTTACTCGTGAAAGGAGCATTTATCCATAGAATTCAGCAGCAATCTCATGAGATATCAGCGTTTACTCGTGAGTTTGAAGCAAATACTCGTGAGTTTAGTCGATTTACTCGTGAGTTTGAAGCAAATACTCGTGAAATTGGCCAATTTACTCGTAAAAGAAGCATTACAGTGCAGCAGTAATCATGAGATATCAGCGTTTACCGTGAGTTGAGCAAAGCAAGTATGCCGGAAAAAGGATTTGTATTAATCGATAAAGAATATATATAGATGCTATTTTTATTGAACATCAAGGGGGAATGAAGATGGATTTAAGATACCCGATTGGGAAGTTTCAGTTTGACGGGGAAATTACTAGTGGTGTAGCCGAAGGGTGGCTCAACGAGATTGAAGCCTTGCCTCGGATCCTGAGGGAAGCAGTAGGAAACATGGATGATGAACAGCTTGATACGGTTTATCGTCCTGGAGGATGGACGGTCCGCCAAGTGGTGCATCATGTTGCTGATAGCCATATGAACGCGTTTATTCGCTTCAAATTGGCCCTTACGGAAGAAAGTCCTGTCATTAAACCGTATGAGGAGGGGCGATGGGCAGAGCTGCCTGATTATGATTTGCCGATTGAGGTTTCTCTATCATTAATCGAAGGTATACATATCCGCATGGGCAAACTTTTATCGGATCTTGATGCGGATGACCTGAGCAGAACATTCATCCATCCTGATTCAGGAGAGGTGACAGTCGGTGAAAATATAGGAATTTATTCATGGCACGGATGCCATCATCTGGCTCACATTACTTCTTTATCAAAGCGACAGGGATGGTGAATATGACTATGAAAGGTGTGATTATGTGAATGCCGAGGTGAAAATCGAACAATTAACTTCAACCGGATACCATCTTAATGAACTTTCCGACCTTTTGGTGCAAGTGGTGGATGATGGTGCGTCCATCGGTTTTTTACCACCCATGAAACAGTCTGAGGCCGTTGATTACTGGGGTAGTGCCATGGATCGTGATGTGATTCTGTTTGTCGCTAAGTTGCAGGGTAAGATTGTCGGGAGTGTACAGTTACATTTATGTTCAAAGCAAAATGGCGGCCATCGAGCGGAAATCGCAAAATTAATGACACATACTGGTTATAGAAGAAATGGCATAGGACGTTCACTCATGCTAGAGGCTGAGAGGAAGGCCAAACAGGAGGGACGGACATTATTGGTCCTGGATACGAGGGAAGGAGATCCTTCAAATCTCCTGTATACCTCATTGGGATATATTCAGGCAGGCAGGATTCCTGATTATGCGAAATCTGCAAATGGTGAATTTCAACCGACCATTTTTTATTATAAAAATAATCTCGGATAACGAATTGAATGGGGGAATCCAAGTGCAAGCTGTAATCGAAAAAGAACGTAATGGGATTATCGCAAGATTCGATCGCCTGCTCAATCATCCGGTTGAAAAGGTATGGGGTGCTTTAACGGAGAATGATAAGGTGGAAAAGTGGATGTCCAACCTGGAAATGAAGGACCTCCGAAAAGATGGGACGATAAAATTCAATTTCAATGATGGGTCAGGGAAATCTTTTGATATGAAGATCAGGGACTTCCGGGAAGCTTCCGTTTTAGATTTTGAATGGGGGGACGGCTGGGTTCGTTTCGAGGTATCCCCTGAAAAGGATGGATGCTCATTGGTATTGAAAGAATCCATCACGCCAGTTAATGATCATACATCAAAAGATCTGGCAGGCTGGCATATTTGCCTTGATATGTTTAGTGATTTACTTGATGGACACCATCAGGATTTCCCAATGGATGCATGGGAAAAATGGCATAAGGAATATACGGCCGCCGTCAAACGAATGGATGGATGAATGGAATGCAGGTGTATACATAAGATGGTCTTAAACCGAAGAAATGCCTCTGCTAAGGAAGTTTTTTGTTGATATTCCAGTTGGTGCCATGTTAAGATGGCTGTAACTTTTAAGAAATGGAGGTTTTCCTTGTGACATATATCAGACTGCGTTTCCAATCTTTGAACCGTTAATTGAATACGTTCAAGAGCTCTGCCGTCCGCAGGGTAAATGGGAATGGTCTGTCTATTTTTAAGGAAACCTTCATTTTACGCATTTAAGTAAAAAGAGACGATTTCAACCTCTTTTTTTTGCTGTCCGGCTGAAGCCGCGGCAACCTTTGTGATCAAAGGTTTTCACGATTCCAGTTGACTTTAAAATAGAAGAATGATTAAGGGAGAATTACTTTGTCTATCCAAGGGTCATTTTGGGATAGGTGTAAGATTCTCCATTGAATTGACCAAACCGAAGGCCAGGGGGAGATTGATTTTTTATCGTGAAAATAGTCATCCTCTCAGGTTTCTTTAGATAGGTTCTGATCCATTTACTCTAACACAGGCAGATAGCCTGTGTTTTTTTTAGGGCATTGAAAATAAAATGAGGTGTTTAAGAGATGAAATCATTAAATGATCAAGTAAAGGACAAGTGGAAAAAGAATATCACTCTTTTTCTAGGCAGTCAGACGATATCCCTCTTTGGTTCGTCCCTGGTCCAGTATGCCATCATGTGGTATATCACATTGAATACACAGTCGGGTGTCATGATGACAATATCCATCGTTTGTGGTTTCGTGCCCACCTTCATACTCTCCCCAATCGCGGGGGTATGGGCAGACCGCTATAATCGGAAGATACTGATCATTCTGTCGGATTCTTTGATTGCCATATCAACGCTCGTATTGGCCATCTTGTTTTTAATCGGCTACGATGAGCTTTGGCTGCTTTTCGTCATGTCCGCTGTCCGCGCGATCGGAACTGGAATCCAGACTCCGGCAGTAGGGGCCATTCTCCCGCAACTTGTTCCAGAGGATAAGCTTACGAAGGTGAACGGGACAAATGGAAGCATTCAAGCGCTGGTGATGCTCGTTTCCCCCATGGTGAGCGGCGCGCTGCTTACGATAGCTTCAATCGAAACCATTTTCTTCATTGATGTGATTACAGCTGCAATTGCCATCTTCACATTGCTGGCCTTTTTGAAAATTCCAGCACATGCGAAGGCATTACAAAAGCAAACTACCAGCTATTTCACCGATTTGCAAGAAGGCTTCAGTTATATCAGGAATCACGATTTTCTTAAGAAGTTCTTTATGTTTTTCGCATTTTTCTTCGTGCTTGCCGCACCTGTTGCATTCCTTACACCGCTTCAGGTCACACGCTCTTTCGGGAATGATGTTTGGCGGTTGACTGCGATAGAAATCACCTTTGCCATCGGTATGATGCTAGGCGGGATTTTCATGGCTTCATGGGGAGGCTTTAAAAACAAGATCCATACGATGACTCTTGCCAGCCTTATAATTGGTGCCTGTACTTTCGCTCTTGGAATCATCCCCGTTTTTTGGATGTACTTGATCATCATGGGGGTAGTGGGCTTGGCGATGCCCATTTTTAATACGCCGTCCATGGTTCTGTTACAGGAGAAGATCGAGGGTGATCTTCTTGGGAGGGTATTTGGTGTTTTAGGAATGATCTCGACTTCCATGATGCCCCTGGGAATGCTTGTATTCGGACCGGTATCCGACATCATTAAAATAGAATGGCTGCTTATAGGAACTGGTATATTGCTGTTCATTCAAGGTTTTTTCCTACTGGGCAGCAAAGTGTTGATCGAAGCCGGAAAACCTATCTCCAAAGATGCCTCCGAGTAATGGGGCAAGGAACGACATGTCAGGCTGAAGGATTTTTAAGCATGCCGGATATTTATTCTTGTAGAAAGATGAAACGATGAAAGTCATCATTCGATTGGCTAAGGAGGAAAAGATGGGTTTTTGGGGAAGATTATTTAATTGGATGGTAGTTGTCGGTTTGATTCTGCTTATAGGACGATTGATTACGATGGCTTTCTTATTTCTGGAAATTCCATTTACGACCTTTTTTAAGGACTACAGTCTCATTTCGATCATCATTTTAATAATAGGTGCAATTGGTCAGCAATTCACCAAGCCGGGTAAAAAGTAAAATGAGTTTTCACCTTTCCTTTTCATGATAAGAATCAGCTTCGAATTCACTAGACCGAGATATTCTATGTCGGTCTAGTTTTTTATTTAAAAAATGTTCCAGTTGATTTCAGAAATCCGCTCCCTTTCCGCCGACTGCCTGCCAAGCCTCCTCGACGCAAGCGTCTGCGGTGTCTCGTCTAGCCAGTTATCAAATTTCTTCAATCGATTAAGGGTTGCAGTAAAAAAACATGAAGGATAAATTAGTTTACTTTTAAAATCTTGGTCAGCAATTCGAAACTTCCTTTTGCCGAAAAATTGATGGAACCGCCGGACTGTAGACGAATTGGAGAAAAAGAGCCAGTTTCCCTACAATGTTTCTTAAAAAAGAAGATCCAGTTGATTGGAACGGAAGGTACGAGTTCCTGCGGGAAAAGCGCGTCTAGGGGAGACCCCGCAGGCGAAAGCCGAGGAGGCTCCCCGACCGCCCGCGGAAAGCGAGTGCCTGGAGGCAACATTTCCATTTTACAATGGTGTTTTTCGGGTCACGAATGCATTATTTATTCACATCATTTTCACTGATATGCATTTCTTGTTTAATTTCATTCATCCTGTTTCTTCCCCATTCATACATCATTTCAACGATCGGCAGCAAGGTCATTCCAAGTTCAGTCATGGAATATTCGACTTTTGGAGGGATCTCGGGATATACCTCCCGATGGACGATGCCGTCTTCCATTAGTTCACGTAACTGATTCGTTAAGATTTTATGGGATATTTTCGGAAAGAGCCTTTGAAGTTCACTGAATCTGTGTGGGCCTTCTACACCTAAATGCCATAGAATGACGATTTTCCATTTGCCGCTGAATATGGATAAAGTAAGTTCTTTTTCGCAATTATAATAGCCGTTCAAGATCTTTTCTTTGATTTCATCTCTTAATGTTTCTGCCATGGACATTAGCTCCTTTTTTTAATTTACCAGTAACCTTAAGGTAACCTCCGCACATAAAAGTGCATTCTTCACAGCGCCGATTAAGAGCGTTACAATTTGAGTGTCATAGACAATTCAATTCAGGAGGCAATATATATGAGTAAAAAAGCATTACTAATTATACCACCAGAACGTTTTAATGAAGATGAATTATTTCAGCCGAAGGAAGTATTGGAAAATGCAGGAGTGGCAGTAACGATAGCCAGTACGAAAGCAGGAGAAATAACTGGTGACTATCAAGGCAAGGCTTTGGCAGAGGTTACCTTTTCAGAAGTTTCAGCAAGTGATTATGATGCAGTCGCTGTAATTGGGGGATCAGGTACGAATGATCATCTATGGGGTAACCAAGAACTGCAAAGTTTTTTGAAACAAGCACATGAACAAAAGGTTCTTGTATCGGGAATTTGTGCAGGTTCTGTCACTGTAGCGAAAACGGGTTTGCTTTCTGGACGTAAAGCTGCCTGTTACCCAGTTGATATTCAAATTGACGAATTGAAAGCCAATGCCGCTGAATATGTAAAACAGCATGTCGTTGCTCATGGTGATATCATAACGGGTGATGGTCCGGATGGTGCAAAAGAATTCGGAGAAAGCTTAGCTGCAGCATTACGCTAAATCGCGTTTTATTGCTGACTTAATATCCCCTATGTGAAACCCTTGGATTCTATACAATCCAAGGGTTTTTTTATTTGAAAACAGAATGCGATCTTTAGACCTATCAATTTATCCAATATTGGTGATTGACAAGGAATGGATAGGTATATAGTATGTTTATGTGGAAAAATAAAGTAAATGATCGTAATTTAGGAAGGATCCATTTTAAGCATAGATTGAATCTTTGTTTTCACACATAAGAGCATTTGCAGGTCAAATAAAAGGGGGAAGTATTGATGAGAAGTTCATCGATAGACAAAAAAGAAAAAGTGAAGAGAAGGATATCGCTCCGGATAAAATGGCTACTATTTATATGTACATCCGTTTTACTCGCAATAGTCGTATCCGTTTCGATAATGGGGGTAAAGGTGACTTCCATTTTTAAAGAAGATAGTACGTCCAACAACGAAAGCTCGGCCCAAAATGCAGCGGCACAAATCAATTTGAGCATGGCCACGTATGAAGATTCGATAGAGCAATTATCACAGCTGGTTTCCAACCAGATCAAGAATGGTGATTCAATCAAGGATATCCAAAAAACGTTAGAGACTTTTCAAAAGAACAATGAGGATTTAATTTCCGTTTATTATATGGATGGATCGGATGGTTCCTTGTATGCTTCGCCCCAAATGGATTTCGATCAGGATGCCAGGGAGACTAAGACTTATACGCAGCTGACCGAAAGACCAGAAACGAAATGGATGGATGTGTATAAAGATGGAGGTTCGGGAATGATCATGACTTCCGTTGTCACGCCCGTTTTATCGGACGGGAAAATGGCAGGGGCCCTGGGTTATGATATCGACCTTGCGACAATCGGGAAAATGAGGTCAACCATCGAAAAAGATTCCACTAGCAATCTGGTGATATTGGATTCACAAGGGTTTATCGTGAGTTCATTCATGAAGGATATGGACGGGAAGAATATGAATCCTGACAAAAGTGGCATGGTAGAAGGGGTGGAGGATTTCATTGCGGACACTGACCGATTCAGTTCAGAGTTCAAGTGGGTGGCCGACATGTATAATAGGGGCGCAAAGGCGAACCAATCCTTGACGTTGGATGGTGAGGATTATACAGGTGAATGGAGTAAGGTCCCTGAAGTGAACTGGAATGTGTTGGCGCTCACTCCAGACAAAATACTGCAATCCAAGCTGGATGACATTACTAGAATCGTACTGGTATCAGGTATTTTAGGTCTTTTATTCGGGATGGTTTGTGCTCTTTATCTAGCAGGAAAGTTAACGAAAATCATGGCCGATTTCCAAAAAGTCATAGAAAAGACGGCGAGTGGGGATTTAGTGACCGAATTTGCCATTAAATCCAATGATGAAATTGGTGACTTAAGCAAAAGCTATAACTCGATGCTAGGGAAATTAAGAAGATTGGTTGAGAAGGTAAACGGCAATGCGGAATCCGTGACAAGTGCCAATGCCGGCTTAAACCAAATAGCTGCTGAAAATAGTGCGGCCATTACAGATGTTTCACGCGCGATAGAAGAGATTGCAACGGGTGCTTCGAGTCAATCTGAACAAGTGGAGCATGGTGCGGGTACGATCCAGGTCCTTAGTGGAGAAATCGATGGGTTATCAAAAAAATCGAGGGAAACCCAATCCGTATTGGAACTTGCATCTGAAAAAATAGAGTCAGGGAAACAACAGGTAAGTGGTTTGGAAGCGTCATATCATAAATTAGAAGTGGCGTTTTCTGCAGTCACCAGCATGAGCTTAAGACTTGTGGAAAAATCAAAAACCATTTCCGATGTCACGAATGCCATTTCGAAAATATCGGAACAAACCAATTTACTATCTTTGAATGCATCTATAGAAGCTGCAAGGGCAGGTGAGTCCGGCAAAGGTTTTGCTGTCGTGGCGAATGAAGTAAGGAGCTTGGCTGATGATTCGAAAGAAGCTACAAAAAACATTCAAGCAATCATCCAAAGCATTCTGACAGATACAGAGGAATTGTTGAAAACGACCAATGAAACGAATCAAATCAGCAAGGATCAGAAGAATGCCGTGAACACGGTAAGTGAAGCCATGAAGGAGCTGGAAGATTCCGTCGGGAAAATATCCAATTCGATTCAGGAAGAAACACGATCCATTGAAAGCATCAATCAACAAAAAGAAACGGTTATTAAAGTGATAGAAGAAATCACCGCCGTATCACAGCAAACGGCAGCTTCATCAGAAGAAATTGCATCATCGATGGAGGAACAAGCTGCTTCTTCCAATGAACTTGCTCAATATACACAGCAGCTTACACAGTTAATAAATGATTTGGAGCAGACGCTAGGGGAATTCCAGATAGAGAAGTAGGGAATAACAAGTGTTGCAAAAAGGAAGGCCATTACAGTGGTCTCCTTTTTTTTGTTAGATTGCCACTGCATCATTCTAAAAAGGTGAATCGCTGGGACATCCCTTTATGGTGGACGTAATCAATGGAAGTACAAAAGTACAATTTAGAGGATCGGGTCAAGTATCCATGCTTTTTTTACAAAGGGGAATAATATATAGGAATCGGACAAGCCGGCACGGATATTAGAAGCTGGCACAAATTTATATGCGATAGATTCATAGTAACGAGAGGGGAAAGCCACTAGCTTTCCCTTTATTTACTTCTGCTAGATGATGGTTGATCCCGATGGATTTGGGTTCCAGATCAAAATCCATCGCCTTGGTAATCAATTTACGTTTGTTTACATGCAAAACCTCAAATACGTTTCCCCTCCAAAACTATATCTTTCAAAGTGTTCACTCCTATATCGCCATCCTCATCATAAATGGGGCAAGCCGTATATGCCCGACTTCATCATGACCGGGATTTCTCTAATCTACCTTTACCCTTACTGCCAATATAAACAAAATCCTCCAGGAATTCTTCGAGTTCCAACTTTTATCGATGAGGTATAGGAATATAGATTTGCTTTAATGGTGTTTAATTGAATCCGACTGTTGATATTTCAAAAAAACAGGCTAAAGGTTTCATTGGATTTACCGATAATATAATTGTCGTGAGCATTAAGTCTCATCCAATCAAGTGGATGATAGGATAGAAGGTTCATATGATTTGGATTTACTTGAACATCATAAAAATAAAAATATTTCCGCGTATAAAGGAAGGTTAAAATGTTTAATGGGAAAATAAACTGTATGATACTGACATTGGTATTCATGGTTAGTTTCACTTTCTTACCTGGTTTAAAGGCCGAGGCTGCAGATCCTGTGCATACTGTAATCTCTGGTGAAACGGTGGAATCGATTGCCAAGGCATATGATATATCGGCTGAGCAATTGATGAAGACGAATGGTTTACCGGATGATAAGTTATTTTCGGGCCAAAAGTTGACAATCATTCAAACGGCTTATACTCCTTCCATCTATCAATGGTCGGAGAGAGGAAAAAAAATTGCGGAATATGCGAAATCTTTCATAGGGTTTAAAAAGGCAGCTGGAGAGGAGACGCCTGAAAAAGGGTTCGATTCGAGCGGATTGATTCATTGGGTGCTTTCCAGGCAAAATGTACCGGTCGACCGTTTGACAGTAGATGGTTTTTATAAGCAAGGGATGGATACAGCCACTCCGAAAACTGGGGATATAATATTCTTTCTGGAAAAAGAAAGCTTAAAAGTCGTGACTGCGGGCATTTATGTCGGTGAAAACCAATTTGTCAATTCTGGATATGGTGCAGAAACGGTTCAGGTGAGGTCCACTACAGAAGATTACTTTGCAAAATACCAAGTGGCGTACAAAACATACACGCCTAAAGGAGAGCATATCGTCCAAATGGGAGAGACGCTTAATAGTATATCGGAGCATTACAGCATTTCCATGAGTGCGATCAAAAGCCGTAACGCTTTAAATACCGATGAGTTGATGCAGGGGCAGTACCTTCAACTATACAGCACCCCGTTATATCCGTTTTATGTAAACCATGAGGCTGCATATGATAAAGCATATGATGTCATCAAGTATGCATACACTTTACGCGGATTCACCTATGTTTTCGGGGGAGAAGATCCAATGACCGGAATGGATTGCAGCGGCTTCATTTATTGGGTCATGAAGGAGCAGGGCCTTTCGGTAAAAAGAGATTCCGCAGAGGATTACTTCTCATTGGTGCCCAAAATCGATAATCCGAAGGCAGGGGATTTAGTATTTTTTAGGGACACGGGAACAAGGCTGGGTGTGACCCATGTAGGTATTTATCTGGGTGATGGACGTTTTCTCCATACAACGGATAATACCGGCGTTCATATCTCCAACCTTTCGTCAGGTTATTTTGCCGAGAAATTCGAAAGCTTCGGTCAAGCCGAAAGCCTCATCAACTAAGAAGGTCATTCAACCTGTTTATATTCAAGAGTGGCTTTTTCAATGGCAGTAACGAACCGTTTAAGAGGATTACAGTGATTGACCCTGTTCTTACTGGTAAAGTCATCACCTTTGAAAAAGCTTTTCCTGAGCTTTGTGGAAAGTTCCAATTGCACGCCTGCACCCGTTTTGGATGTGTTGGTGATGTTGTTTCCATTCATGCCTGAAAGGTGCTGCGGTGCATGATCAGTTTGAAATCCAGCTTTGTTGAGGCATTGCTGAATAAGGTTCTTATATGGTTCGTTCCTTCCGCCAATGTAAACCAGCGCATTATGTACGTCGTAGTGGCCATGGATCGAAAGGGTGGTTTGAGCGTTCACTGCCATCGAAACGCCGCACGGTTCATTGAATAAGCGGGATGTTATATGGAGGACCTGGTTGCCCCTTGGTTTTAGGCCTTCGAATAGGTAGGTGCTTGCACAAAGTCTCTCTCCAAGTGCGGCTGCAACTTCACTCGTACCTGGTTCGATATTCCCGCCATGAATGGCTAGAACTGCAATATCAGGATTCCTGTGATGAACGATGATGCGGTAATCAAGGTATTCTCGTTCATTTTCCTGCAGTTCAAAAAAATCGGTATAGCTATTTTCAATCATGGTAATCCTCCATATCTGTAGAGTATCTAATCTTCCATACCCGTTGACGGCAAAAATAAAAAAAGCGGGGATGCCCCAGCTTTTTCATTTTTCGACTGTCGTATATTGTTCTATTTTCTTTTGCTCGTCGGGTGTTAACGTTTCTGTCCGTTTAAACGTATTCATTGTCACAAGCAGGGCTGCTACAAGAATGACAGGTATTACCCAGCTTGTTATTTTTTTTACGATATTCATATTCAAAATCCCCTTATACAACGCTAAAATTCATATGATATTTAGAAAAGGAGGGGCTGGATTGCCTGTTTATTGCTGAGCTTTCCAGCTTCCGTTTCTTCTTTTATCTCCAGCTCCGGATATTTGTCCATTTTTCTCATTTTTAACGAGTGCTTGAACCCCGCCATAATACATGGGGGAAATCTTCTGAATGACTTCATATCCTGAATCTTCCAAGTCGGATACGGTTTCATCCGAAAGCCTGGATTCTGTATAAATCTTCTTTCCATCAAAGACGAACCGATTACGATTGACGACATTCTGCAATGAGCCTTCATTTTCTGTATAAGAATAAAGAACCTGCATCAAAACTTGCGGAATCCTATCACCGCCTGGTGAGCCGATCCCAATCGATTCCCGCCCAGGTTTCTTGAGAATGGTCGGAGCGGTGAAAGTTCTTGATCGTTTATATGCCTTTTGTGAGTTCAACCCGGACCTGAAATTTTTCAGTTGATCGTTAAGGAAAAATCCATTTGTATAATCCCCAGATCCGAAAAAGTTACTGAGCGTATTCGTTGTGGAAACGATAGTGCCATTTTTGTCCATTATCACAAAGTGTGTCGTACTTTCATGTTCTTCAGTGCCATTCGATTCTTTATCTTCCCATTTTTCACTTTTGATCTTATTTTTAAGATTATCCAAGTGAATGGGGGAGAGCAATTTTTCCGCCTTGGAGTGACTTATTCCATCTCCAACATGGACGGTCCGATCTTGATAAGCAGTATCTGTAATGCCCCCCAAGACTTTCATATAAGCTGATTTGCTTGAAGAATCACCTAGGTTCATTTCCTCGGCTAGCTTTAACATTTCAAGAACGGTAATACCTGAAAAGGGCGGAGGCGCGGTAAAAACATCATAACCGGCAAATGTTCCTTGGACCGGTTTCCGTTCTTTCACCTCATAGCGCTTTAAATCCACCAAGTCGATATCTGATTTCTTTTTAATATCCCGCGCAATTTCCCCTTTATAAAAACCATCAGGACCTTCCTGCTGGATTTCCTTCAATGTTTCAGCAAGTCTTTCCTGGACGAGGGTTTTGCCTGGTTCAATGGCATCATCGTCAGGATAAAAAAGTGAAGTCGCATCCGAAGATATCCTTGGCTGAGCCGCTTCTAAGCGTGATGATAACGATTCGTCGACTTCAAATCCTTCTTCAGCCAAATCTATCGCCGGCTGAAGAAGGTCTGCCATTGGTACGCTCCCATACTTATCACTGATGACCTGCATTCCGGCCACTAAGCCAGGAATCCCTGTATCGTGTCTTGAACTTGGGTCTTCTGGAGAGGATTCACGATAATCGATAAATTCGGGTTCGCCGGATTCCGGGGCAATCAGCATACCGCCGCCGCCGCCCACGCCAGATCCATAAGGTTCGACTACACCTAATACATACGATACCGCAATGGCGGCATCAGCCGCCGTTCCGCCGTTTTCCAATATATCCATACCGACATCTATTGCGATTGGATTTGAAGAACTGACCCCATATGATTGTTCCGTTTTATTCTTTATCGGATCATTCGTGTCAGAAATAGGGGGTGTCTTCGAACATCCAGCAATATATATGAGCAAGCTTAGAGATATGAGCACTTTTCCCGTCATACGGTTAATCATCGGTTGTTCCCCCTTTTCGTTGAGATTCTAAGTTGTGTGTCTTCATTCTTCAAATGGCAGTGATAAAGTGTTCCTTACTGAATGGGTTGTATTCCCGGTTGTTTAGCTTGTACGGCCTTTTTCTCTTGTGCTGCTTTTTTCTCCAGTGCAGCTTTCTTTTCCATTGCGGCCTTTTCCTCTTGTTCACGCTGTGCCTTATGATCGATTACCTTCTTGTGATCCAAGGTAATCTCGATGCGATCCTCTTTTTTAGACCACTGGACTTTTTCACTCGTTTCCTTGGTCAACTGTCGGTAAACACGTGATTTGTCAATGGAAGAGGTAGCTGGCCTTGGTGTTGCTTCTTCAATTTGCAGCGGTACGACATCGATTGTAGCTTTTCCATCATTCGCTAAATGGTATTGAACCATGGCTGAATCCTTTGTGCGTGTCCAGCCTTGATCGAAAATGAAATTTCCCAGACTATAGAAAATGATTCCATCTTTATAAACATCGATCGATTGAAGCACGTGGGGGTGATGACCGATGATGATGTCAGCCCCCGCATCTATGATAGCTTTCGCCAAGTCTTTTTGTCGATCGGTTGTTGATGTTGAATACTCTTGTCCCCAGTGCATATTTACCACAACCAAGTCTGCGTTTCCTTGCTTGGCATCCTTTGCTTTGCCGATCATTTCAAATAATAAATCAGGATTGGAGTTCAATAGTCCGGCTTTATCATTTTTTGAAACGGCATCCTTACCGTAAACATCCGTGAAGCCAAGTGTTGCGACACGAACGCCATTAACATCCGTATAGTCGATGCTGTTTTTTGCTTCCGCAGTGTTCGATCCAACACCGACATAGTGCATATCCGCACTTTTGAATTCATCAATCGTGTCAAGGAGTCCTTGTTCTTCATAGTCCATCATATGGTTATTTGCCAATGACACCACAGAGAAGCCAGCATCCTTAACGGCTTTCACACCGCTAGTATTGGAGTTTAAGCGGATGGGCGTATCAGCTCCCTTGTAGTTGGATACGTCTTCTCTTAAAGCGGTATGTTCATAATTCCCACTGACATAATCCGAATTGGCGAAATAGGGCTTCATATACCGGAAGAGGTATTCATACCCGTGTTTTTCCGTCACTTCTTCAACATAACGTCCCATCATCACATCACCGACCATTGTCATCGTCAACGGTTGACCGGATTTTGTTGCGACTGTTTTCACTTCCTCAGCCCGTCCCATCCAAGTGGTAATGACTAAAGCGATTAGTAATATAGGTAGTATGATTCCAGTGTATTTAAGATTCTTTTTCTTCGTGCGTTTAATAAAGATAAGTGTTTTTTCTTTTGCATTTAAAGTCCGTTTCATTTTTTGCACCTCAGAATAGGTAGTACACGTTCATTAAACCGAATGTTATGCCGGATAATAAAAGCGTGCTGCCAAGTGTCAATGGCATTCCTTGTCTTTGTATGGTATTCGCTATCAATCCAGGTACGATTATGCCGATTCCCCGAAACTCGAATATTTCAAAGGGCATGACGGGGTAGACTAAGTCCAGTAGGAGTTTCAAGCAAATCCCGGTCACCATCATGGCGGCGAATTTTCTTCTTCCATATAAAATCACCCATCTTGAAAGGCCGTGGGTGACGATTAAATAAGTTACGACACTAATGATCAAAATGGTCAGCATGATTTCCCATTGATCAAATACTAATGCCAAATAACCTGGCACGATAAGTCCTGCGGGTACGACACCCGTCTTTTCTGAAAATATAAGGCTAAGCGTTACACCCAGTACTAGGGCTACATATAAATCCGATCCAAACATTAAGGTTCCTCCTACTTAACTTGCTTTTTGCTTTGTTTTAGATTTCATGAATGCTTCAATTAATGGTTCCGCTGCGCCGTGAATATTCCCGACACCGTAGACGATTCGGTTTTTCATCAATGGGCGGAGACGGGCCACGATTTCTTCAGTTGACCAGTTTTCTAAATCCCAATATTCTTTAGTATCCAATTTACCTTGCTCGAATACCTTCGTGATTGGTGATGTAGTTTCACCAATGGCAATGACGATTTCGGATTTTATGTACGGCAATACATCTCTAGCAAACTGTTCGGTACGGTCCACACGGTCTGCACGGCAGTTCATGATGACGATAGGAGGTTCTGTGCTGTATCCGAACGTATTGACACGTTCCCATATGTTCAGCGTCGATGCCGCGTCGTTTGCAGCAAAGCCATTGACAAAGAAAGTTGGCTGGATGCGATCTCCGAATTTGGTGATCCGCATGGCCCCTGGATCTGGATGTGCATTCAGCATGCCGCGGAAAGCCGTTTTTTCATCAATTCCCAAAGCTTCCGCAACGGCCAAGGCCAGTGATGCGTTATCCGGAAATACCATATAGTCGAATTCGCGTAAGAAATCTTCGGAAATTCTTGAATTATCTGCAACGATCACTTTTGTGTTGCGTTCTTTGGCGATTTGTTTGAAAAAGTCCAAATATTCACTTTCGATGGTTATTAAGTGACCATTATGGGGAATGGTAGCAGTGAAGGCTTCAGCAACCTCATCCATAGTCGGTCCCATGACATCCATATGGTCTTCCAATACATTCACGATGACCCCGATGTTTGCCTGGATCATTTTGTTTTGGAAGATTAGTTGATAGTCAGGCTGTACGGCCATGCACTCACAAACCAGTGCTTCCGTGCCTAAGTCGGCAACTTCTTTAACTACACGCCGTTGTTCTCCTATGTTGGGTCCTTCCGGGCGGCGTACAATCGGTTTTTCCTTGTCGGTAAACCAATAGATCATTCTTGCTGATGTTCCGGTTGTTTTACCTACTGTTTTGTATTTAGCTTCCTGGATCACACCTGTAATTAGACGCGTTACAGTTGATTTCCCTCGAATCCCATTCACATTCACACGTACCGGGATGGAGTCGAGACGCTTCTGATGGCGTTTTTGTTCAAAAATGCCATAACCAAGCAAAAAGATCGCACAAATAAATATTGGTGCCATTTTTTTTAACCTCTCTTTTTTTCAAATATTTGAATTACTGAATACACACTACATGATTTTAAACTTAATAGGCAAGAGTCAATTATTCTATCGTAATATAGTTATCATCAGCTTTTTCAAATATATGTATATTAGGGTGTAATAGTATCTAATGGGATAAATTGTTTTATGAGTACAAAGATATGGCTGGAAATCGAGGGAATCGGGGTTTTATTTACACTAAATTATGGAAGGTTTAATAAAAACCCATTATGGTCAGAAGTAAAATAGTTTTATGAGTATTTGAGCCTAATTCATAATGGCTATATTTGAATAATAATTAATTTTTAAAAGTGAGGTTTATTACAGTTTATTAATTGTTTATACCCATTGTTCGACATAAACGTTACAATTTTTATGCATTTGTCATTCAATGTGAAATATTGCATCTAACGACTCAATTAGTTGAACTCTTTTGAATATGGATAAAGATGAGTAAAAGAACACATCTCTTTTTTTTGGTATTTTCCGGTTTTTCCTTGGTAAATACCCATGGGTCTATAATTGACCTTTTTCCTAAAACATGAAATAAACTAAAGTTAACCCATTTCTTTTAAAAAATACCTAGTTTCTTCTATAGATATAGTGTTTATAGAAGAATGAAAAATAAAAAAGCCCAGAAGCATATCTGAGCTTTCGGCTTATATATTGTAAATGAATGGAATGATCACGGATCTCCGTTATCATAATTTTGTGGGTCTTGAGTTACAGCATGGGTAGCTGATAATGGAAGGAATCAGGTTAACTGGATTTCTTTCTGTCAGAAATCTCAAGGTTGGAGCCCTTTTTACCGCCATCAATCACATAAAGTCTAGGAGCTAATCTCCTTCTCTTTCCTTGATTGTCAGGATTCATCTTCATATAATTTTCGTATTCTTTGCGAAAGAATTCTTCGGTTTCCCGTTCCAGTGCTTTTCTTTCGTTAAAGTCTGCGATGAATTTGAAAAAACGTTTCATATGAATTCCTCCTTATGGGGTTAAAAGGTCTTAGTTTAATAGTAACATATCGTTGATGAAGTTTAACCTTTTTTTGCAAATTTGGAGTGGAAATTAGGTTTTTGTGTGAATAAAGTTGTGAATGGTTTGATTCCAGAGAAAGCATGCAATCGATATTTTACTAAGCATATGGCCCGTGCATGGTGTTGAAAGGAAAGTTCAGAATTTGCAGGTATTGGAAGTAATCATTATTTTCGTTAAAATATTCCTTTTATTACATTAATTATACACTAAATATTCTGAAAACAAAGGAAAATATTCACTTCCAGCCGTTTTTGATAGATTTGCTTTTTTAATGGTTCATTATTGTGTATAGTTATATATTCCCCGAATTTATGAAAATGAAACAAGGCTTAAATTAGGAGAAAAAAAAGCAAGTTCCCGCATTCAAGTATCGGGAACTTGCTAGTGTCATAATTGGAATTTCTTAACCTGTGCAGTCAGCAATTCTGCCGAAGACACAAGTTCACTGGCATGATTCGTGATTTCATCCATCGAAGAGCTGGATTGCTGAGCGGAGGCGGAGACTTGTTCGATTCCTGCCGCGGACTCTTCAGAAACGGCTGCGATATCTTCGATAGCCTGATTGATTTTTTTGCTATTTGTGGAGATATAGTTCAATTCTTCGGTAATATGCTGTATTTTCATTTCCATATTCCCGACAGAGTAATTGATTGTTTCAAAGGTTCGGCCTGTGAGTGTGATCTGTTTCGTGCCTTCATCCACTTGAGTATAACCATCTTCCAGGGAGTGGACGACTGTTTTTGAACCCGCTTGAATGGCGGAGACAATATTGGTGATATCCCCGACGGAGTGTGTGACCTCTTCAGCGAGTTTCCGCACTTCAGCGGCGACGACGGCAAAGCCCTTACCATGTTCACCAGCACGAGCGGCCTCTATGGCTGCATTCAGCGCCAATAGATTGGTTTGATTGGATATATCTTTGATGACCTGCACAAGCTGTGAGATTTGCTGTGATTGAGAATCGAGCCCTTTCACTTGCTCTACGGCATTTTTGACAATCCCATCAATACTTTGCATCTGTTGGACCGAACTGCGCATTAAAGCGGTGCCGTCCTTGGTCAAGGAAAGGATTTCGGTTGAACTTCTAGCCACATCCGCTCCTTCCAGGTGGGCCAACTCGATCCTGCCGGTGAAATCATCCATCATGCGAACCATTTCAGCTGCCCGGCTGGCTTGTGACTCCGAACCTTCCGAAAGTTCATACATCGTAGACGCTATTTGCTTGCTGCCCTGCTGCACTTCATTTGCTGATTGAGTCAGATCCTCGCTTTGGTTGGTAACGGATTGCGAAACAACGAGCATTTTTTCGATCGCATCACGAAGGTTTTTCTGCATTTGGTTGGCGGAGACCGTTAATTCGCCCAGTTCATCATATGACTTTTGCTCCAGGGGTTCATGATTCAGCTCTCCGTCAGCCACCATTTTCATCCTGTCCCTGATTTTAAGGAGGGGAGTGGTAATGAGGTTGGCAGTAACAAGCGCCAGTACAAGGCCGATAAGGACTGCTGCAATGGACATGATGATACTTGTCGTCTTGACCGATTTCCCGCTTTCGATGACGGTTTCACCTGAAGCGACAATCAATTCCTCGCGTTTCGAAGCAAGCTCCTTAAAACCCTCCATTATTTCATTGCTGATTGGCGCCACTTCATTTTTGAGTATCTCTTTAGCGCGTTCTTCATTTCCTTTTTCCTCCTGGATAAATACCCGCTCTACAATCATCGTCCTCCAATCCACGCTTTTCTCGATCAATTCCTTTGCTTTATCAGAATCGCTTAAGGCTAGGAGTTCCTCCTGGATGACCTGGCTTTCTTCGGTATATTGTAAGAACCTTTCTTTATAACTCTCGTCGCCATATAGAATATAGGCCCGGACAAATGCGGTTCGTTGTGCTAGATTATATAGGAGCTTTTCGTCTTGGATAAGAAGCGGAAGTTCCCTTTCGATGATATTCTGGGAGTATACCAGTGACTTGTTGCTGCTATAAATGTTGAATGCTCCTAAGATGACACATAAAGATATGAGTAGTGAAAATGCCACCAATACCTTTGCTTTAATGCTTTTCAAATTATTGGACCCCTTTATCGATATTCTATTCACTCTTTTTTATCGGATTTTTAATGTGATTTTCAAGTAATGAAAAGTTAACCAAATTTTCCATCAGGTCTAATGTTCACTTTATATAAACATCTTGATTTCTTATCATTTTCAAGTTACTATTGACTTGGAAAAATATAATATTCCGCGTTAAGGCGGAAGAGGTTCTAGCTACCCTCTCAAAAAAACTAAGGAGAAACAGTGCTCTATTCTTAGGGTGCTGTTTTTTTCCGTAAAAAGGAGTTTTATAGAAATGAAGAAGAAAGAAAAGGCAGTGGTTGTGTTTAGCGGGGGACAGGACAGTACGACGTGCCTGTTTTGGGCATTGGAGAGATTTGAGGAAGTGGAAGCGGTGACGTTCGATTATAATCAGCGGCATAGCTTGGAAATCGAATGCGCTCAAAACATTGCCAAGGAATTGGGCGTGAATCATCATATCCTTGACATGTCGCTGCTGAACCAATTGGCACCGAATGCATTGACGAGAAGTGATATCGCAGTGGCGGACGGAGAAGAAGGGGAGCTGCCGTCGACGTTCGTTCCGGGGAGGAATTTGCTGTTCCTTTCGTTTGCCGGAGTGCTGGCGAGTCAGATTGGCGCTAAACATATTGTCACAGGAGTCTGTGAAACGGATTTCAGCGGATATCCTGACTGCCGCGATGTATTCATTAAATCGTTGAATGTGACCTTAAACTTATCGATGGACCAGTCATTCGTGATTGATACGCCGCTAATGTGGCTTAATAAAGAGGAAACATGGGAGCTTGCTGACCAGCTTGGCGCGTTCGACTTTGTCCGCGAAAAGACACTGACTTGCTATAACGGAATCATCTCCGATGGCTGTGGTGATTGTCCGGCATGTAATCTGCGGAAAAAAGGGCTGGATGACTACGTAAGCAGACGGAAGGTGCTTTCATCATGATGTACGGTTTTAAGATAGTGGATAAACTCCAAAAAATAGATGAAGATATTCAGCGCAGCCAATTGAAGTATACAAACAAGAGGGTTCTCGTGAGTAAGGAATTCACCTTTGACGCGGCGCACCATCTGCATGACTATGAAGGGAAATGCAAGAACCTGCATGGCCACACGTATAAAGTCATTTTTGGATTGAGCGGGTATACGGATTCACGAGGGTTAATGATAGATTTTGGTGACATCAAGGATATATGGAAAAATGAAATCGAAATCCACCTGGATCATCGTTATTTGAATGAAACCCTGCCGCTCATGAATACAACAGCTGAAAATATGGTTGTCTGGATTTATGAAAAAATGGCCGAAGCCCTTTCCTTAAAAGAATATGAGGGTGCTAGAGTCGAATTTGTTCGACTGTACGAAACGCCGACAAGCTATGCCGAAGCGAGACGGGAGTGGATGGAATGTGAGTAAACTTCCGGTAATGGAAATCTTCGGGCCGACCATCCAAGGAGAGGGAATGGTCATTGGTCAAAAAACCATGTTCGTTCGGACTGCCGGCTGCGATTATTCATGTTCCTGGTGTGATTCCGCATTTACTTGGGATGGCACAGGTAAGGAAGATACCGTTCAGATGACTGCCGATGAAATATGGGATGAGCTGAAGCGAATTGGGGGTTCTGGTTTTTCCTTCGTGACGATATCTGGGGGGAACCCGGCTCTATTGAAAAACCTAAACGGCTTGATAGCGATCTTACATGAAAATAAAATGAAAATAGGTGTAGAAACACAAGGGAGCCGATGGCAGGATTGGTTTCTCGATATAGATGAATTGACTATCTCACCTAAGCCGCCGAGCTCTGGTATGAACACGGACTTTACCGTGCTTGATCAAATCATCTCGAATCTTGCCAATCGAAATCCAGAAAACCATGTTTCATTGAAAATCGTCGTCTTTAACGAGGAAGATTATCAATATGCCAAACATGTACATGGGCGTTATCCGGATATTCCTTTTTATCTGCAGGTCGGCAATGACGACAGCAGGACGGCGGATGATCGTCAATTGATCAGCGGTCTATTGAAGAAGTACGAAGAGTTAATTGATAAAGTGATAGCAGATGATGAATTGAATGATGTGAAAGTCCTGCCCCAGCTGCATACCTATATATGGGGTAACAAGCGGGGCGTGTAAAGTAAAGGCAGTGTGATTAAACATCACACTGCCTTTTAAGCTTATTACAACCTTTGCATGTGTGTAGCTTTGAAGGATGATGTGTATTTAAGGCCATATCCAAATAAGCGATCCATTCCTATATGCGCGGTCCAAATTAAACCAATCATCACCCATGCATCCTCCTTTAGGAATATGGCTAACGAAATCATGAAGATGGACACGATATAAGTATGGAATGCGTTATAAACCTTTGCTCCAATCCGATCATTGATCAGATAGGCCAGCATGGAAACATCAGGGGACAAAATCAACAAAAGGAAAATCCACCAGCTGAATTCATATAACGAATAGATGTAATTCACCGCTAAAAGGACCGTAAGTCCTTCAATATGAAGGAATTTCTTTACCATTTCATAACCTCCAAATTTTAATTGACCATTGGTCAATAATGTTCAAAAAAATCATATGATGTTCTTGGTGATATTTTTTACATGAAAATAGGCTAAACCTTTTACATCTTGATAAGATAGCTCAGAATTAATATAAAAAGTTATGAATCCGTGAAGAGAAAGAAAAATCGACCAAATGGATGCAGGATTCAGTTTGTTGTCCGTTAGATCCGTCAAGGACTGGATTAGCTTTTCGTATGTTTTATTAGAATCGAATTGAAGTAACTGCTGAATTTCTTTTTCCTTCGATAAAAACATGATGGAATAATGATTCTGTTGGGTTAAACCGAACTCCAAGAAGCATAATAAAATCTTTTCCATTTTTACGGAAGGGTCATATTCCGACAGGATGATATCATCGATAAAAGAATTTAAAACGGAAAAATC
This sequence comes from Bacillus sp. ISL-57, assembly GCF_018613135.1. Taxonomy (NCBI): domain Bacteria; kingdom Bacillati; phylum Bacillota; class Bacilli; order Caryophanales; family Bacillaceae; genus Bacillus; species Bacillus sp. ISL-57. The sequence continues at coordinate 172,376 of NZ_JAGGQV010000004.1, forward strand.
CGTTTTCACCAAACTATAAAATATTTCCGCCTTGTTTTTAAAATGATAATAAATGGCTCCATGGCTGCAATCCAATGATTTAGCCAATTGCCTCATCGAGACATTCGAATACCCTAACGCTGCAAAAAGGTTTCTAGCTTCATTCAACACCATGTCCCTGGACAATTCTTGACCTGCCGATTTCCTTGGCGACATTTTGTCACCTCCTTATTAATTGACCACTGGTTAATTAGAATGATAGCTCACTGATTTTCAAATGTCAATTATTAGGTCGAATTATAAATTACTGTATTTTAAGTGGGATTTTGCCATTGTTGGTTCACAAGTTTTGCAAAGGATAAACCCCCAGTTTATTGAGGGTTTATGCAATTTATTAAAAAACTAATGATGCTCTCAAAGTAGTAACGCCATTTTCTAAATAACCCTTTAAACAAGTTAATGTATATACCCAACCTTCTTTTTGTCCGATCATTTTGTTTATTATGTCAGGGTCGTCTTCACTCAATCCAGATTCGTTCACTTCAATGATCGTACTCGTTTTGCCCAACTCTTTTAGTGTTATGGTAACAACCGTTTCTTGATCATTTCCGCCCCACGTAAACACGATTTTCCTATTTTCCTCTGCTTCCAATACATGAATGACCACTTCTGCATCGTATTCGTTGTATCTCAATGTAGGCGTCCGGCCTTTTTCCCATCTTTCCGAACTCGATGAGAACCAGAAATTCCCGATTTCTTCAGGATTCACAATGGCCTCAAACACTTCATTTGTTGGCTTGATTATCTTGAATTTCGTGGTTATTTGGGTATCCATACTAACTCGACCCTCTTTCGATTTGTTGTTATTGTTTTCCACTATCCCAGTCTACTGATATGGGCGGCAGGGTCCGTCCAGTTTCAAGCAAGCTCTTCAGGTTACTTAGAATGGCTGGCCATCCATTATTCAAGCCTTCAAAGGTATTGTCATCATATACGAAATCTGTCTCCAATAGCTCCTCATGCCTAAGAATTAACTTCACTGTCGAATCGTCCATTTTCTGTATTTCAAAAGTGACCCGTGTTGGCTGCTCGCGAGGTGTTTCGTCTCCTGCCATGATCCATGTAAACGAGAGCAGGTGCAACGGCTCGCATTTAAGTACATGCCCATGATCAGTAATCCGCCCATCTTCCAGCACATATTTAACGGCTGACCCTTCTTGCCAGACAGACTGTACTTGTAATCCGAAGTGGTATTCCTTCGTGACTTCACCACTCGTCAAGGCTTCCCAAAGCTTCTCTGGTGTGGTTGCGATATAAATAGGATAGACAAACGCAGTTTTTTTCATCATTCTTTTTCTCCTCGCCAAATAAGGTACGTGACTTTATCTTTGATTTTCGGCTATCATATACAGCCGGTCAAGCAGTTTTAAGCGACAGAAATCGGCAAAAGGGGAAACAGGGCCATTGAAGTAAATGGCTAAATCAATCGGTATCCGCAAAATCGACGGTATGGAAACTTCTTGATTTCCAACCGCTTTCAAGCTACGATGAATAAGGAAAATGATAATCCGCCCTGGCGGAAGAGGTTCTAGCTACCCTCTCAAAAAAACTAAGGAGAACAGGGCTCTTTCTTAGGGTGCTGTTTTTTCTGTATAAGGAGAATTAAGAAATGTTAAGAATTTTATTGTATTTAGTATCCATCATCACGGCGAATGTGGTTACAGCGGCTTTTGAGCCATTACATTTTGGCATGTTCATCATCCCGATGGGGACATTGCTCATCGGGGGAACATTCATCTTCCGAGATCTGGTCCAGAATAAATTCGGCCGTGCGAAGACCTATATATGCATCGTCACTGCACTTATTTTATCTGCATGTGTATCATTTTTATTAGGAGATACGTTACTGATTGTTTTTGCTTCCGCATTATCCTTCATGGTCGCAGAAACAGCGGATACGGAAATTTATACCCGTTTAAAGCTCCCGATGAGTTGGAGGGTGTTTTACAGCGGAATCGTTGGAGGATTTTTCGATTCAGTGATATTTGTCGTGATAGGCCTAAGTCCTTTGGGTGCCAATATATTGCCATGGGAAGCAGTACCCGCTGCGGTCATCGGCCAAATCATCGTTAAAACGATCATTCAGTCCATTGGTGCCGTATTGTTGGGACGAATCAACGTAAAACTGGAGAAACGTGTAGTCTCCAGTTAAATGCTAGGAGGGATGCACTCGATGGATGGAACCAAAAAGGAAGAAGAAAAATGCTATTGCCTCGAGGCCTTTCGTGAAAAATATGGACCGCATGTACAAGGGGAATGCATGAAGCTCTCCTGCGCCAATTATCGCAAGCATAAAGGAATAGACAAAAAAAGGACCTGATTAGGTCCTTTTTTGCGTGATTGACTTGACTCACGAGTAAACAGTGCAAACTAGTGTTAAGTACGAATTGACGAGTAGGCGTGCAAAATTCACGAGTAAACAGTGCGAACTTACGAGTAAACGTGCAAAATTCACGAGTAAACAGTGCGAACTTACGAGTAAACGTGCAAAACTAAGTGTTCAGTTACGAATTCACGAGTAAACAGCGCAAACTCACGAGTAAACATGCAAAACTCACGAGTAAAAGTGCGAAACTCACGAGTAAACAGCGCAAATTCACGAGTAAACGAGTAAACAGTCCAAACTCACGAGTAAACGTGCGAAACTAACGAGTAAACAGTCCAAACTAACGAGTAAACAGTCCGAACTCACGAGTAAACGTGCAAAATTCACGAGTAAACAGTCCAAACCAGAGAAAAACAGCAAAAAAAGCTTTTTATTAGGTTTAGAATTGCTCTGCGCTTTTTCGAACTAATTTTTCCAGGAAGAAAAAGCATTCACGTTTCCGCTCAAGTTCGGTTTGTCCATTTTCGGTGACATGATAATATTTCCTGCGGCCTGATTCGGACTCTTTCCAATGTCCTTTGATGAATTCTTTTTTTTCTAATCGTTTAAGGGCGGGGTAGAGGGTGCCTTCACTTATTTCATAGTTGCCCATGCTCATTTGCTTTAGGATCTTCGTGATTTCATAGCCGTATAGCTGTTTTTGTGAAAGAAGTGAAAGCAAAAGGAGGTCAATGCTTCCCTTCATTAATTCTTTATCCATATAAAATCTCCTCCTTTTCATTTTTAAAGTGTAATACGTTGTACATCGTATCACAAGGTGCATTTTACTTTTCTTAAAAAAAATGGTTAAATGACGATTGCTAAATAAATTTAATCATAGTAAAATGTGCTTCGGAACGGATGAGTTGTGAAGAGTGTGGTAAGGATACTATATACATGATTTAATTGTTTTGATGAAAATACGGAATAGGATAGAAGAATCCCTACTCAAGGGGTATTAATTGATTTTTTTTCGAAAATCATTTAGATTCTATTTATCAACAAGAGCATAGAAAGAAGGTCCTAGATAGATGAAAGTGAAAGCACCTGAGTCATTCACATATATAGGTGGAAAGAGAGCAGTTCTTCTGCTTCACGGGTTTACCGGAAGTACAGGAGATATGAAGAAATTAGGGAAGTACTTGAATGATCTCGACTATACTTGCCACGGACCTCTTTATAGTGGGCACGGGGTATCAGCCGAGGAACTTGCTAAAACAGGTCCAAAGGAATGGTGGCAAGATGTAGTTAATGGCTATAATTTCCTGAAAGAAGAAGGCTATGAGGAAATTGCAGTTGTAGGAATTTCTTTAGGGGGAGTGTTCTCATTAAAAGTGGGAATTGAATTGCCTGTAAAAGGGGTAGTTTCAATGTGCGCTCCGACGCAAGGAAAAAGTATCGATCGACAAAAGAACCGCTTGCTCAATTATGCACAGGCTTATAAGAAGTTTGAGGGCAAAGATGCAGACCAAATTGCTGCAGAAGTGAAGCTTCTTGAAGAAGAGCCTATGCCTCAACTAAAAGATGTGTTGAACATTATAAATGAGACAGGTGAAAATTTAGATTTAATCACATCACCAACTCTTGTTCTGCAAGGACGTTTGGATGATCCCGACTATACGGAGAGTGCTACAGCGATTTTCAATGAAGTCGATACGCAGCATAAACACTTGATATGGTATGAAAAATCTGGCCATATTATCACATTGGGCAAGGAACGTGAACAGGTGTATGAAGATGTGTATAAGTTCTTGAATACACTGAATTGGTCGGAGTAATAAGCGATATTTGATCCCCTTTAAGTTGAACGTGTAAAAGCCTACAGTGTAAATAGGCTTTACACAATACTTGAGGGGATTTTATTTTGGCTGCAAATCTATTTGTAGAAAAAGACCTTTAAGGTATCGTTATTATCAAGAGTTGCCAATAAAATATCGTTCACGTCGGCATTATATGTTATTTTGATTCTGTTTTTCAGCCATGCTTCGTCTTTACCGCCACGGTTCAATTCTTTATAATCAATCCTTCCCTCTTTAATAATGGTTTTAGGAAAAGTGAAGGCATTTGTTGCCAGGTGCATATCTGCTGGGGTTACTGCTTTATATTGGGGAACTAAAAACAATGAAATGGTACCATCCGGTTCCCAGAGCGCGAGGGATACTTTTTGAATATCTTCGACTTTTTCCTTTCTTAATTCAGATAATAAAACATCGATGGAGATTCTGGCCCTTGTTAAGCTTTTGTAAATGATTTGTCCATTTTCGATAAGCGGTAAGGGGTCTGAGTCAAAAAACCTCCGGAGTTTTCCCCACTTAAGGCCTGCAAACACACTAATTATGTATAAAATGACCAATACACTGGTTGTTATCATGGAGCCCTTCAAACCTAATTGTTCATCAGATAAAGGGTGGGCAAGAATGTTTCCGATAATTAAAGCCATTATGAAATCAAGTAATCTTAATTGCGAAATGGACCGTTGCCCCATCAATTTAACCGATAGAAGCAAAAAGAAGTAGGAAATAATGGCTCTTAAGATCCACTGGATTGCAGTAAGAGTTTCCTGGCTATTAAAAAAATCCACAAAAATTCACGTCCCAATTTCCAATAAAGGAGATGTAATGAGCCTCTTTAGAGGAACAGTTTATAGTTTTAGCCAACTCCTTCATAAGTATTACCCAACATTGGCCCTTTGGAGACTTTATAGACTGTTTTCGAAAAATTTATATTAATATAACAACTTTAAAACGTATTGTAATTAAAAATAAACTGATTTAAAATGATATCTTTCCTGAGAAATTTATTTAAAAAATATCCTTGTATAATATCAGTGACAATGGTCTGATAGTTTCTACCTGGCAGCCGTAATGCCGGACTACAAGGAAGTATGAAAATAGAAGAGATGAACAGGTTAATGTTGGTTCGCTTGAAAAAAGCTTGATCCTAAAAAACATGCTTCGATGAAAGCTCTTACTTTTTCACACTTTCTTGCTGCGGCTGAAGGTGTAAAAAGGTGAGGGCTTTTTATATAAAAAAAACGAATGGGAAATGATATAGCTAAAGGGGATGAAAGCATGTATTTCTTATTGAATATACTAGGTGTACTAGTTGTAATGGGCATCGTTTACCTTTGTTCACCTAATAAAAGGAACGTTAAGTGGAAAGCCATTCTTACCTTGCTGGTTCTTGAATTGCTTATCACATGGTTCATGTTATCGACAAAAATAGGGGCGTGGGTCATCAATCTGATCGCTTCATTCTTCACCTGGTTGATTGAATGTGCGAATGAAGGGATTTCTTTTGTCTTTCCTTCGCTTATGGCAAATGAACAAGTGGATTTCTTTTTCAGCGCATTGATGCCGATTATCTTCATTATCACGTTTTTTGATGTTTTATCGTATTTCGGTATACTTACGTGGATCATTGATAAAGTGGGATGGCTCATCTCAAAAGTATCCGGTTTGCCGAAACTTGAGAGTTTCTTTTCGATTCAGATGATGTTCCTCGGAAATACCGAGGCACTTGCCGTACTCCGTGTTCAACTCAGTGCAATTAAGGATCAGCGTCTATTGACATTTGGAATCATGAGCATGAGCAGCATCAGCGGTTCAATCATTGGAGCCTACCTGTCCATGGTGCCGGCAACCTATGTTTTTGTAGCGATACCTTTGAACTGCTTAAATGCCTTGCTGATAGCTAATATGCTGAATCCCGTCGATGTCAGTAAAGAAGAAGACGTCGTTTATGTACCTTCTAAAGAGGAACGTAAAGATTTCTTTTCCACCATTTCCAACAGTATGTTGGTTGGGGCCAAAATGGTCTTCGTCATCATGGCAATGGTTATCGGCTATGTGGCGTTGACGGCCAGCGTAAACGGCATTTTCGGCTTCTTCGTGGATGGATTGACCATTCAAAAGATTTTCTCTGTCATTTTTAGTCCATTTGCATTCCTGCTAGGATTAACTGGACATGATGCCATGTATGTCGCTCAATTGATGGGAATCAAGCTTGCCACGAATGAGTTCGTTGCCTTGCTCGATTTAAAGGATAAAGTCAGTACATTGCCTCCGCATACAGTCGCCGTGGCTGTCACTTATTTGACGTCATTTGCCAACTTCAGTACAGTGGGCATGATCTACGGAACATTCAATTCCATCCTCAATGATGAGAAATCGAACATTATCGGAAGGAATGTTTGGAAGCTGTTGGTTAGCGGGATGGCTGTTTCCCTGTTAAGTGCCATGGTCGTTGGATTATTCGTTTGGTGATTTAAAATGGGCATCTGAAAAAAGCTGTGCAGGATTTTCCATGCACAGCTTTTTCTTATTTCGCCAAATAGTTCTCTGTATAATATGGTTTATTTTCTTTATCGAAGGCAACTCCGACACCGAGGGATTCAAAATCTTTCTGTAATTTGTTTTCCCTGTGTCCAATGGAATTCATTAGGCCTTCATGGGCAAAGATACTGCTATTTTGACCGGCAGCCAGGTTTTCCCCCGCCATTCGAAAATTGATTTTGTCATCTTCCATCCGGTCGAAAGGTGATTCCCCTTCAAGGTTTGTATGGTTGAAGTATTGATTCACGGCCATATCCGCACTATGATCCTGTGCGGTGACCTTCACTCGTTTATCCCATGTTAGCACGGAGAGATCATGATTGACCCGTGATGCATTGGTCAAATCGAATAATTGATATTCAAAGCCCTTCTTTAATCCGGGGCCGGCTTCTGCAAAATAGGCGCTCTTTTGCTTTTCGAGTTTTGCGTCGATGATTTGGATTGCCGTGACTGTATTTTTCTCATGTTTGTCATAAAAAATGGTCACATAGCTATTATCCATTTCGAACATATCGTATTCGCCGCCATCACTTCGAATCTGGTAATAGACGTTTCCTTTAAGCAATTTTGTTACAGGCTCCGCCATTTTCGCCGTCACGGTTTCTTTGGGTGTACCTCGTTTAATGCCTTCCTTTGAGGAAATCAAATCTTGGTTCGTATATAAACCAACAACTTTATTGTTGTTATCGTAGGCAACCATGAAGAAGTTTTGATAATTTTCGTGATAGGCAAACCAGTCCACGCCATATTCATTCCGCGTATTCCGCTTAGCTTCACCAGCCATTTTTTCTACATCATCCTTCGTGTCGCCGATTTCGATATTACGGACTGAAAAGGATGCATCAGCAGGTGCTTCCAGTGCCGGTTTTTTCACTTTTTCCGTTTCCTGAGATTCTTTTTCAGAAGCGGTATCCAATGTTTCCGTCAGCGAGCCAATCAGGCTGCTGACTCCAGTACTCAGTTTTTCCAAGGCTGTCGTAACCTCGGGCCCGTTTATAAATGAACGAACATCTGAAGCAAAGGCACTAACCCCCGCTTTGAATCCAGACTCCTGAATATCTTTACCATATCCATACCATAATCCAGAGAGTAGGAGTATGAGGACCACAATATTAAACAATTTACCCAAATCGTTCACTCCTGCTCTATCCAGGATATAGAATCCCGATTAATGAAAGATCATCTGCAGCACACTTAAAACAGGTGGGGCACCTAACAAAAATAGTGAACACATAATGAGTATTTGCGAGACCATTTTTGGAAGCTTTTCCTTCCCTTTTCCCGAATACCAGCCACTGAACTGAAGTTTATTTCTATACCAGACGAATAATAAAAGCAGTATCGCAATCGAGCCTAGCCAGCCATACTGAGTCACTCCTATGTTTATATATATGCCGTTTACAATGGCCGAAACGATTGTTCCGGCTATCCCGAACATTAATATGATGCGTATCAATTCTAATAAAACTTTCATATTCACTCCTTGGTTAGACCATTATACTTTGTCGATTACAAAATAAAAAATTAAAATGATTTGGCATACATATTATACCAAAAATAAAGAGGGGAATAAAACACCTTACGAAGGTGAAATTTTCAGTATTGATCTTTATAAACAAAAAAGATTAGCCATTGGGCTAATCTTTTTCATTGGGGGTTACTTTAATTGATCATTCAAGACACTTTCCTCGAGAACGGAAAACTTATCACCATACACCCTTGTTATGTGGTTTTCCCCCCATGTACATAGTGCGGATAGGATGCTTTCCAGGCTTTTTCCATACTCACTAAGTTCATATTCCACTTTTGGGGGGACTTGGTTGTAAACGATCCGGTTGATGACTTCGTCCTTTTCCAACTCCCTCAACTGTTGGGTCAACATTTTTTGGGTGATGTTCGGCATAAGGCGCTTCAATTCACTAGTCCGCTTTTTCCCGTGGGTCAGATGGCAGAGGATCACGCATTTCCATTTTCCGCCCATTACTTCAAGTGTCGCTTCTACGGATATATTGTATTTCTTTTTTTGCATGATTTGCATACTCTCCTTTTTTTATAGGTACTAAAAGGTGCCTATATCACTTTAAAGTACGTACTGTTTTTTATTTGTATTATATCTCATAATAACATTTGTACACCGAATTCCACTGTACCACTATAAAAAAAGTTGCTCAGGCAATTTCAATGATAGTACAAAATGACAAGAAGGAGAAGAGGATATGATTTCAAATAAAAATAGAAGTACATGGGCATTGCTGGCTTTAGCGATCAGTGCCTTTGCGATTGGAACAACTGAGTTCATCAGCGTGGGATTATTACCACTCATTTCTAAAGATTTACACATTACAGTGACGACGGCGGGATTGACGGTGTCCTTATACGCCTTGGGGGTCATGTTCGGGGCACCTATCCTGACATCACTGACATCGAATATGTCGCGTAAGACTTTATTGCTTTGGATAATGGTCGTGTTCATTATCGGAAATGCATTAGCGGCTTCTGCGACCACGGTCGGTGTATTATTGATCGCGCGTGTCATTTCAGCGCTTGCACATGGTATCTTCATGTCGATCGGCGCTACGATTGCCGCTGATTTGGTCCCTGAAAACCGCAGGGCGAGTGCCATCGCCATCATGTTTACAGGTCTGACGGTGGCAACGGTGACCGGAGTTCCTTTTGGAACATTCATCGGTCAGCAATTCGGCTGGAGATTCGCTTTCATCATCATTGTGGCAATCGGCTTGATCGCTTTCATCGGAAACGGAATCCTAGTCCCATCAGATTTAAGAAAAGCGGCACGGACCACTTTCCGTGACCAAATCAAATTGGTGACGAATGGGCGTTTGCTGCTGGTATTCATCATTACAGCGTTAGGGTATGGCGGTACATTCGTTGTTTTCACGTACCTGTCGCCATTACTTCAGGAAGTGACAGGGTTTAAAGAAGGAACTGTGGCCTTGATTTTGTTAATATATGGAGTAGCCATAGCGATAGGAAATACCCTTGGCGGGAAATTCGCCAATCGCAATCCTATTAATGCCCTATTCTATATGTTTCTTATTCAGGCCATTGTACTTGTGGTATTGACTTTCACGGCACCGTTCAAGGTAGCTGGTTTAATCACGATCATTTTAATGGGATTGTTTGCATTCATGAATGTTCCCGGGCTTCAAGTGTATGTCGTCATGTTAGCGGAGCGTTTCGTGCCGAGTGCAGTGGACGTGGCGTCAGCCATCAATATTGCCGCCTTCAATGCGGGTATCGCCATTGGTGCCTACTTAGGAGGGGTGATAACGGATTCGATCGGCTTGATCCATACAGCGTGGATAGGTGGAGTCATGGTGTTTGCAGCAGTGATTTTAACAGGCTGGAGCCGGGCCCTGGAAAGTAGGGACCGTACCAAGGGAACGGACAAAATAGCATAGGATTAAAAAAGTGATGCATCTTAGAAAAAGCATGCAATGCGTATAGGGTATCAATGAAAAGTATCATTGCATCCCTTCAGTGAATGATGGAAGGTTCATTGAAGGGATGTAATGATACTGATAATGATACTAATAGCGCATTACAATCTATAAAAACAATCATTTGGAGGTAGAGTATTATGGTGAAAAACTTACAAGATACAACTACATTGCATAACGGCGTTGAAATGCCATGGTTCGGATTGGGCGTATTTAAGGTGGAAGAAGGACCGGAGCTGGTAAATGCAGTTAAAGTGGCCATTAAACATGGTTATCGCAGCATCGATACGGCTGCCATTTATGAAAACGAAGAAGGGGTTGGACAAGGGATCCGTGAGGGATTGAAAGAAGCTGGAATCTCAAGGGAAGACTTATTCGTAACATCCAAAGTCTGGAATGCCGATTTAGGCTATGAATCGGCCATTGCAGCTTACGAAGAAAGCTTAAAGAAACTTGGCTTGGAGTACCTGGATTTATATCTTATCCATTGGCCAGTGGAAGGAAAATATAAAGAGGCCTGGAGAGCGCTGGAAACTCTATATAAAGAAGGAAAAGTGAAGGCGATCGGTGTGAGCAATTTCCAGATTCACCATCTAAAAGATTTGATGGAAGATGCAGAAGTGAAGCCGATGGTCAATCAAGTGGAATGCCATCCGCGTTTAACTCAAAAAGAAATTCAGGCATTCTGCAAGGAACAAGGAATACAACTTGAAGCATGGTCTCCTTTGATGCAAGGTGAACTTCTTGATAATGACGTATTGCAAGCTATTGCAACCAAGCATGGCAAATCAGTTGCACAAGTCATTTTACGCTGGGATTTACAAAATGGGATTGTAACGATTCCAAAATCAACTAAAGAACATCGTATTGTCGAAAACTCAACTGTATTCGATTTCGAATTGACGGCAGAGGAAATGAACGAAATTGATGGATTGAATCAGAATCACCGTGTTGGTCCAGATCCTGATAATTTCGACTTTTAATTAAGTATGAAGGAGAGGGACGGGATATCCGTCTTTCTCTTTTTTTTATGAATTTCGCATCGGAATTTACACTGACAGCTTCGGGAATCCGATTAGTTGACACAGTAATACCAGGATGATATAAATGCATGTGCATGCATTATATAAAAGGAGATGAAGAATGATGAATGATTTATTTTCACCTTATCGCATAAAAGAACTTGAACTTAAAAATAGGATCGTCATGCCGCCGATGTGCCAATACTCCGTCGAAGCGGAAGATGGTATACCAACGAACTGGCACCAGCAGCATTATGTAAGCAGGGCAGTTGGCGGCACGGGGTTAATTATAGTGGAAATGACCGATGTGGAGCCTGATGGGCGCATTTCTAATCGCGATCTTGGATTATGGTCCGACGATCAAATTGAGGCTTTCTCCAACATCGTTAAGGAAGTTCATCAATACGGTGCAAAAATCGGGATACAAATTGCCCATGCAGGCCGTAAAGCGGAGGATGCGGAACCGCCGGTGGCACCTTCAGCCATTGCATTTGATGAAACGTACAAAACACCAAGAGCTTTAGAAACCGAAGAAGTGAAGGAAATGGTCGATAAATTCCGGGCATCGGCCAGAAGGGCAGTTCAAGCAGGATTTGATGTAATCGAATTACATGGTGCACACGGGTATTTAATCCACCAATTCACATCACCGCTTACGAATAAACGTGATGACGAATATGGAAGAGACCTGACTAAATTCGGAGTGGAAGTCATTAAAGCAGTGAAAAGCGAAATGCCTGCCGACATGCCTTTAATCATGCGCATTTCTGCAAAAGAATACGTTGAAGGCGGATATGGCATTGAAGAAAGCATTGCATTTTCACAAGTCTTTAAAGAAGCAGGCGTCGATATGTTCCATGTAAGCTCTGGAGGAGAAGGCCCGATTGGAGCGGACGGAAGGCCTGGTACCCATGCCAGCTATCAAACTCCGTTGGCCAGGGAAATCAAAAAAGCATTGGATATTCCGGTGATTGCTGTAGGTCGTTTAGATGATCCGATTCTAGCAAATTCAATCATTGGCAATGAAGAAGCCGATTTGGTCGCTGTCGGCAGAGGAATGCTGCGAAACCCTTATTGGGCACTTGAAGCATCTAAAGCTTTGAATATAAAAACGGAGATCCCTAAACAATATCAACTGGGATTCAAGCATTGATACGGATTTTTAAAACGCCAGCGAATATTATATTCGCCGGCGTTTTTTCATTCAGTGCATGAGGGGATTTGCAAACGCGAATCCATTACGTGATGTTTGACTGGAAATTTTGCTATAATGAAAAAGATAAATCAAACGATAATTCGAGGTGCTAATTATGGAAGAAATCAAAATCATTACAACGGAAGAAGTGGAAGCTAAGCTTGAGGCAGGAGAAGCGATGGAACTTGTCGATGTTCGTGAAGACGAAGAAGTGCAAGAGGGAATGATCGAAGGCGCGAAACATATTCGCATGAATGATATCCCGGCCAACCTTGACTATTTTGATAAAGAAAAAGAATATATCTTTATCTGCCGTTCAGGACGCCGCAGTGAAAATGTATGCCATTATCTTCAGGAACAAGGATATAAAGTGGCAAACATGGTTGGCGGAATGCTTGAATGGGACGGCGAAGTCATCGTTAAGTGAAGTTCTTCAAAAAGGCCTGTTACTTTTGTAAGCGTAAATCCAAGAATGTGACGGCTTATAAGAAAAAAGATTATGGTTTGTTCACAATGCCGTGAATATGCGGAAAGTCGTGCATATTTGAAGGCGTGAAAACAAAGAGTCCTTTCATCATGAAAGGACTCTTTTTTCTATATGAATCTCACTTACGGGGGTGCAAACGTTATATGTTAAAATTAGGGTGCCGAAGTCAGAAGATACAGAAAAAGGAGAGTTGAAAAATGAATGTTCATAAAATTGCGGTCATTGCGGGTGACGGAATTGGCCCTGAGGTGATTAATGAGGGTGTAAAGGTCCTTAAAGAGGTGGCGGCCATTGCCGGTGATTTTTCTTTCCAGTTCACCTATTTTCCATGGGGGTGTGAATATTACCTTGAGCACGGCAGAATGCTGCCCGACGATGGACTGGAACAACTGATGAAGTTTGACGCCGTATATCTGGGGGCTGTCGGTTATCCTGGTGTCCCGGACCATATTTCCTTACGTGAACTTCTGCTGAAGATCAGAAAGGGATTTGACCAATATGTGAATGTTCGACCCGTTAAATTGCTTCAAGGTGCACCCTGTCCATTAAAAGACGTGACTCGTGACCAAATCGATATGGTTGTCATCCGTGAAAACAGTGAAGGGGAATATTCCGGTGCCGGTGATTGGCTTTTTAAAGGAAAGCCGGAAGAAGTCGTCCTGCAGACGGGGGTCTTTTCACGAAAGGGAACCGAGAGGATCATCCGTTATGCTTATGAACTGGCGCGCAAGACGGGAAGGACGTTAACGAGCATAAGCAAGGCGAACGCATTGAATTATTCGATGGTTTTTTGGGATCAGGTTTTTGAAGAAATTGGACAGGAGTATCCGGAAGTAGAAACGAATTCCTATCTGGTCGATGCGGCAAGCATGTATTTTGTCAAACAGCCCGAACGGTTTCAAATCGTTGTCACCTCCAATTTGTTCGGTGACATCATAACGGATTTAGGTGCTGCCATTGCAGGCGGGATGGGACTGGCGGCCGGTGCCAATTTAAACCCGGAACGGATTTATCCTTCGATGTTCGAACCGATTCATGGTTCAGCCCCGGATATAGCACATCAAGGCATCGCCAATCCACTTGCGGCCATATGGTCTGCCAGTCAGATTCTCGATTTCTTTGGACATGAGGTTTGGGGTGCGAAAGTGTTGGACGTGATTGAACAGGCGATGGTCGATAAAAAGGTGCTGACTCCTGATATGGGCGGGGCAGCTTCTACAGAGGAAGTAGGCGATGAAGTGGTTAAAATATTATCCGCTTTACAAACAAATCAAGTATAAAAATCAAGTGAAAAGGGCATCCTGCACAATAACTATCATTATAGTAAAAGGGCGGGGAGAGCCGATGATACAAGTGAAATTATTTGATTATGAGCATGAAAAGGATCTAGAGGATGAAATGAACTTTTTCCTGGAAGACATTCGTGATAATCAAATCGTCGATATCAAATACAATGTCGCCACTACAGGTGAAGAGGAAGAGGAACAGATCTACTGTTTCAGTGCGATGATCATCTATAAAAAAAAATAAAGGCCGGGCTGGCCCGATAATCAATAATGGACTACCTATTGCTTGCTGACGGGCAATCAAAGGTAGTCTTTTTTCCGTCTTGACATCCTCCGAAGGGGGCATGTTCGTTGTGGAAATTAGGACGATGTCGCTTCCCCGCCATTGACATGAAGTGTTTGCCCTGTCACAAAACGGGAATCATCAGAGGCGAGATAGACAAAGGTGGGAGCCAGTTCAAATGGCTGGCCTTGACGCTCCATCGGATTATCGACTTGTGTCACTTCGTCTGCCGAGAAACTTGCCGGGATGAGGGGTGTCCAAAACCTTCCGGGCGCAATGGCGTTCACCCGGATGCCTTGATCGACAAGACTGTTTGCCAAGGCACGGGTAAAACCAATGTTGGCCCCTTTAGTCGCCGTATAATCAATTAATTGCTTATTTCCATTGAACGTCACGACAGAAGATGTATTAATGATGGAGGCCCCAGCTTTTAAATGGGGAAGGGCAGCACGCGTCGTATAGAAGTGGGAATAGATATTCACTTTAAAGGTATCATCGAATTGCTCATCCGTAATATCAAGCAAGCTTACTTGCTGAAATTGAATGCCCACGTGGTTACAAAGAATATCGAGCTTTCCGAATGTTTCGATGGTGTCTTCCACGATATCGATGCATTGCTGCTTATCCCTTAAGTCCCCAGGCAACAGTAAGCAACGTTGCCCAAGCTCTTCAATTCTCGTTTTAGTCCGATTGGCATCCTCATGTTCATCCAAATAAGCGATGGAAACATCTGCCCCTTCTTTAGCGAAAGCGATGGCAGCCGCAGCGCCATTCCCACTGTCTCCGCCAGTTATCAATGCGACTTTACCTGTTAATTTCCCGCTGCCCCTATAATTGGGGTTTTCGATGATGGGCCTGGGCACCATTAATTTTTCCACACCGGGTTGGCGAAATTGACGTTGCTCCGGAACCGTGATGGGTACGTCTTGATAACGGGTGACCTTCCCATAATTCGGGTGCACGGGATAGCTTTTACCGGATGATTTCTTTTTATTATCTTCTGCCATGAGGGGTCCTCCTAATAAAGAATTTAGTCGGATTACTTTATGATGATCAGGCATATGCCGTGCATGAAGAACATGTATCGGGACGGGCTCGTTGCCGTGCGGCTCGAATATGCTGAAGGGGAGAAAAAAGTTTTTGGAGGCCTCTATATGCCATATTATTTTAGCGAAGAAGTGAAGTGGTTATTGGTCGAACAATCGGATGAAAAGGTGGAGTTGTTATATGACTCCAACCCAAATACCTTTGAATTGCCGCTTATTGGACCAAGACCGCCATATTATTATAACCCGCGCTATGTGCCGTACTATCCCGTGATTTAAGAGTGAACATCCAAAGGGACAATGCATGAAGTACGGAGCCGGATTGGGCTGCCTTGGTCTTTCTACGAGTGGGCTAAAAGCAGCCACAATTCGACTCAACTAAATTCCAGATCTTAACATGACAGTAGGGAAAACTGATTATATTCTTCTATGAATTTTACAAACACGGAGATAATGGGTAAAGTTATACATAATACATAGTGCGGACAGGTGTATTTAAAGGAGAGATCCATTTTGGATAATAAAATGAAACAACTAATAGAAAATATACAGCAATCGGATGGTGGCCATATTTTATACTGTTTTAATGAATTGGAAGCCTACATTGAAAATGAGGCAACTTTCATCATTACCGGTGTTCAACAGGGAGACCATATCCTGGTCGTCGAAAACGACCGTATCTTTCCTTTCGTGTACAAGAAATTGCAGCTTCATTTAAATGAGGAGCAATTGGAGCAAGTGCATCTTATGAATAATTTTGATTTTTATTGTTTTCATGGAGACTTCCAACCTTCGACGATGGTTAATTATTTCTTAGAAAATATCGATGCATACACCAAACGCAATCAGCACATTCGGACTTGGGGCCATGTTGAATGGGGCCATGACGATCAAGTCAGCTTTGCGATAGGCGAATATGAAAAAGGGATCGACAAATTGATCCAGGAAAGAGGATTGATTTCGGTATGTGCATACGATGACTGCAGAGTGCCTGCCGAGCTTAAAACAAACTTGATCAAGCATCATGGAATCCTGATTACCGATGAAATAATCACGATTTTAGCAAACGGATAGAATAAAGGGGCGAGGTATTTGGAAAGTTTTACTGAACGGGTCATTCATATCATACAACGAATCCCCTCCGGTAAAGTGATGACATATGGTCAAATAGGACAGCTCGCCGGAAGTCCGCGCGGTGCAAGGCAGGTCGTAAGGATCCTTCATTCTAGCAGTAAAAAACATGACCTTCCTTGGCACCGGGTGATCAATGCCAAAGGTGAAATCGGCATAAAAGCGGAGGGCGCTGCAGAACACCAGAAGGCGATGCTCGAGAGTGAAGGCATCACATTCACGGGACGGAATACCATTGACCTCGAAGCATATCGTTATCATCCAGAAATATTTTAAACGCATAGCCGGACTAGTAGTGGAGGGAGCGGGTTCGGCCGAAAAAGTACAGTGAAGGCCCAAACAACAGCACTTACACCAGAATCAAAGCCTAACGAACACCGAATGGATGTATAGGCTTACGAAATCGAAGTAAAAGAGGCTGATCCAAGCGGATCAGCCTCTTTTACGGATCATGAACGGGCAGACATGGCAGCATTCATGCCGGCGAGCCTGCCGGTTACTAATGCCGATGTGATATTGTAACCGCCTGTGTATCCGTGTATATCCAGAATTTCACCGCAGAAATACAGTCCGTCCATTAGTTTGGATGCCATTTCTTTTGGATGTATTTCTTTGACGGATACGCCGCCGCCCGTTACGAAGGCTTTTTCTAGCGGCTGGGTGCCGTGCACCCCGAATTGGAAGTCCTTGCATAATTCTGCAAAGCGGCGGATTTTTTCATTTGATATCGTCGCCCCTTGCTCTTGAAGGTCGATGCCGCTTCGCTCAAGCAGGAAGTGAAGGTATCGTTCAGGAACTAAACCTTTTAAGGTGTTTTTAATGGCTTTTTTCGGTTCGGCTTTTATTTCCTTCATGATGTCTTGAAAAACCTCTTCCTTGTTTCGGTCCGGCAGGGCATCGAGTTTCATGGTCACTTCCGACAGGTTCCATTTCTTCATCGCTTTCACGACGAATTGGCTGCACCTTAGAACAGCTGGACCGGAGACGCCAAAATGGGTGAAGAGCATATCCATTCTATGTGTGATCAGGGCCTTGCCCTTTGGGTTAAGGACACTCAATGAAACATCGCGAAGTGCGAGACCTTGAAGTGTTCGATCTTTAATGAATGTTTCATGGCTAAGTACGGGAACTTCAGTCGGGAACAATTCGGTAATCGTATGCCCCGCTTTTTTAGCCCATGCGTAGCCGTCTCCGGTTGAACCGGTGTGGGGAACCGATTTCCCGCCGACTGCAATCACGACTGCATCCGTGTCAATGGTCTGGCCATCTTTTAACCGGACACCGCTGGTTTTTCCATGTTCATAGAGAACTTCCGCAACGGGAGAGTTCTTGTAGATCGTTACTTTTAAATTCGACAGGCGCGTCAGAAGGGCATCCACGACGCTTTGCGCTTTATCATTGACAGGAAACATCCGGCCATGGTCCTCTTCTTTTAGAGCGACACCCAACTTTTCAAAGAATTGAATAATGTCCTCATTATTGAACTCTGAGAAAGCACTGTATAGAAATCGCCCGTTTCCAGGGATATGCTGAATGATTTCATCGATTGAGAGCCTGTTCGTCACGTTGCAGCGTCCCCCGCCCGAGATTGCAAGTTTCCTTCCAAGCTTCTCTCCTTTATCCACTAACAATACATGGGCACCTTTTTCCCCGGCTGCTATTGCTGCCATCAATCCGGAAGGACCGCCGCCAATTACCACTACATCATATTTCAAATTGATCACCACTTTATCATTTTCAGTCCCTTCATTATATAGCAAGAGCCCGTCAGATTGCGAATGTAGAAAAAAAGGAATTATTTGTTTGTGTATTATCTTCGAAAACGATAAACTTGAATGTAGTTTTCTATAGAAAAAATACTTTAATATGATAAGATAAAGAGCGTGTGAAACGTAACTGACAGAGGCAGGAAGGGATTAGATGTCATCTAAGTTTTTAAAAGGGGCTTTTATATTAACGCTGGGAGCGATCATTTCCAAGGTTCTTGGTTTATTTTATGTCATCCCATTTGAACATATGGTTGGGAATAAAGGGGCTACCCTCTATCAATATGGGTACGTTCCATATACCATTTTCATTAGCTTTGCAACGGCAGGCATGCCGCTTGCAGTATCTAAATTCATCTCGAAGTACAATGCGCTCGAGGAATACGCAGTCGGTGAGAAGTTATTTAAATCGAGCCTGAAATTAATGGTTATCACCGGTTTTCTCGCTTTTTTGATTCTCTATACGATGGCCCCGCTGTTTACTGGAGTCTTTGGGGTCAATCCGGAAGATGCTGCGGATGTCACGGAGATCATTCGGGCAGTCAGCTTCGCCTTGATTTTTGTACCGTTCATGAGCATCATCCGCGGCTTCTTTCAAGGACATGAAGCGATGGAACCAACGGCCATCTCCCAGGTTGTCGAACAAATTGTCCGCATCGTGTTCCTTTTGGCCGGTGTGTATGTTGTTTTGAATGTCCTTGACGGAGAGTTAGTGAGAGCCATCCAAATAGCTACCTTCGCGGCAACGGTCGGGGCTGTCGGGGGGTTAGTGGTGTTATTTTGGTATTGGAAAAAACAAAAACCATATTTGGACAGCTTGATGAAGAAAGACAGGGGAACGATGGAAATTTCCCTGAAGGAGATTTATAAAGAAATATTCCTTTCGTCGATTCCTTTCATATTCGTCGGAATCGCGATGCCAATGTTTCAGTTGGCTGACTTATTGTCTTTCAACAAGGCGATGTCGTCGATCGGGCTGCAGCATGTTGCTGAGGATGCACTAGGGGTGTTGAATGTGTATGCCCAGAAGCTTGTCTTGATTCCGATGACGCTTGCAACCGGGTTTTCGATGGCGCTTCTTCCTTCAGTGACGAAGGCATATGTAAGCGAGGATTCAAACGAATTCAACCGCCAGCTGAACCAAGCCTTTCAAATTTTGTTGTTCATTACAATTCCGGCAGTCGTTGGCATGTCTGTACTAGCCGATCCAATCTATAGTGCCTTTTACAGCCATGATCCACTTGGAATCAGTGTCCTGAAGGCATATGCGCCCGTTTCCATCTTGTTTGCGCTTTTTTCCGTTTCGGCAGCTGTATTACAAGGGATCAATCAGCAAAAATATACAGTGCTCAGCCTGCTTGTGGGCTTTTTAATCAAATTGAGCTTGAATATCCCATTGATCAAGTTGTTTGAAACGGAAGGATCCGTTTACGCTACGGCATTCGGTTACTTGGCTGCAGTGCTGCTGAATTTGTATGTCATTACCTACTTTACTGGATATCGTTACAGCCTTACCATCAGGAGATCTGTTTTAATATCAGTTTTTTCAATAATAATGGGACTGGCTGCCTGGGGCATGAACTGTTTACTATCGCTATGGCTTACAACGGAAGGGCGCTTCCAGGCGATTTTGATCGTGGCCGTTTGTGCAATTTTTGGAGCGCTCGTTTATGCGGCTCTTTCCTTGAAAAGCAAACTTGCCCATCGTTTGTTCGGTGCCCGGATCGATCGGTTAAAAGCTAAATTAGGATTGTAAGCTGGAAGTTTGATGTGTAAAAAAAAGGGTATTGAATGGTGAATCCCCGATTAAAATATATTGGCCTTGCCTGTCATTAAAGTGGGCAAGGCTTTTTACTGAAAAAGGCTTTAGGAGGAAACGATGAGAATAGATAAGATTTTATCCAATATTGGTTATGGCAGCAGGAAAGAAGTGAAAAAGCTCCTGAAATCCGGTGCCGTCAAGGTTAATGAAAGGCTGATTAAGGATCCGAAGGAACAAGTGGACCCTGATACGGAAAACGTGACGGTTCATGGTGAACGGGTTGAATACAGGGAATTCATTTATTTAATGATGAATAAACCGCCGGGCGTATTGTCCGCAACGGAAGATAACTACCAAGAAACGGTCATCGACATCTTGGAGCCGGAAGATTCGGTATTTGAGCCATTTCCTGTAGGCCGTCTTGATAAGGACACAGAAGGTTTATTGCTGATCACGAATGACGGAAAGCTTGCCCACCAACTGCTTTCCCCAAAGAAACATGTCCCTAAAACATATTTTGCGGTCATTGATGGCGAAGTGACGGAACGGGATATCGAGGCATTCCGCAACGGAGTGACCTTGGATGATGGATACGAAACAAAACCAGGAGAATTGAACATTTTAAAATCAGGCCTGACATCGGATATCGAGCTAACGATCATGGAAGGGAAGTTCCATCAGGTGAAGCGGATGTTTGAGGCCGTTGGCAAACGTGTCGTCTACCTAAAGCGTCTTTCCATGGGGAGTTTACAGCTTGATGAGGAACTCGAGCTTGGTGAATACCGTGAGTTGACGGCGGAGGAGCTTGAACAGTTAAAGGCGGGCCAACCGGCTGAATGATAGCTGGACACAAAAAATGAGGCGGATAATATTGCCCGCCTCAAAGTATTTTACATATCGATCTTGTTCGGGTGGTCGTTCTTTTTACGATGACATCTTCACCTTTTTACTTGTTGTCGTCCAAAGGCCTCGGCTTGGGCTTTGAACAAGGTCATTGTATGCTAAGACATTTAAATCGCGCTGCACAGTTCGAGGAGTGATGCCAAATTCTTCTACAAGCTCTTGAGTAGAAACCGTACCGTTATTGCTAATGAACATATAAACGGATTTAATACGGGTTAACATGCGATTTGTTGAAGGTTTCAAAAAATCACTCCTTATTCTTTTCATTGTTATTTTGAACAAATGAAAACAACCGATATGTCGGACAGCATTCCAGCTGTCACTATGTACTTGCTATACCCACCCTATAACTCCTCGGAAACATTAGAAAAAATAAGATGTCATTAGCTTCATTCTACCCCTTTGCAAAAGCAAATTCTAGGAAAAGATACTAATTGACTAAATATTACATTTATTATATCAAATTTTAACAAAATTATTCTCATTGCCTATACAAAATTAATAAAGGGTTGTTCCATTTGTTCATGCTCCTATTTTGCCAATAAAGAATGCTTACTATGCACACAATACAAACGTTGACATTTAAAGCATATGCATGTTATTTTACTTAAAACAGTCCTTAAATCGTAATTATTACGCTTTATGTGTTAGTGGAGGAATTGCTTGATGGCTAACCGTTACGATGTCATAATGAGGTATCGGGCAGTATAGACTTTTCATACATATCCAAGAGGACTTAAATATAAACCAATTCGAGGTAGAGCCATATGAACGATAGATTAATGGAGTTTTTATTGCGCGACGAAGTAACCAGACTTTCTGGCGCCAAAAAACAAGTGTATGAATTCATCGTGAACGAAGAAGATTATCTTGCATCGAAGGCGGACACGGTCGATCAATTCATGAGATTGCTGGTAAAGCATTCTCCGCCCAGGCTTGCAGCCCGTCATTTCAATATGCCCTATGGGGAAATCATCCGTTTCATGAATGAAATAGAAGATGAACTGAATGAGAGATTAGAGGAAAGATGCAAGAAAGTGAAGTGGATGGACTACACGGAAAAAGACCAGCAGGCATTTGAGGAATATCATAGGAAGTTATATCTTTTCGTAAATTAATCAATTGGATCATGAAAATGCCCGGAATGAAAGGGCATTTAAGAATGTAGACAAACTCGATGAAAATCGAATTTGTCTACATTTTTTTTAGGGGTTTGTACAATTTGAACGTTGATTGGAACGTAGGGCACTCGCTTTCCGCGGGTGGTCCGCCCTCGGCGACTGCGGGGTCTGCCTTAGACACGCTTTTCCCACAGGCGTCTCGGTACCTTCCGTTTCAAACAATACTCTGTAATAACCTTAGATAGGACCCTTTTGTATATAAACTGAAATGCCCCGGAATGAAAGGGCATTTTTTTATTTGTCCGCAACCGTTAAACGGGTATCCAGCACAATCATTGTTTGAATGGACCATAAGAGCAAGAATGAGGACGATTTGGAGCTGGGCTGATTGTTAGAATAAGGACAAATGAATTTAAGGAGCATCTATAATGACCAAGATTAACGAATTCAATGAATTACACTTTTCGAAGGACCTGTTGATATTGGGGAACGCCTGGGATCTATTGTCGGCCTTGATTCTCGAGAAATCAGGATTTAAGGCGATTGGAACGACAAGCTGGGGAATTGCCAACTCCCTGGGTTATTCTGATGGCGAAGTGATTGATTTTGAAAGACATTTAAGTATCATTAAACTAATTGCGGATAATGTAAAAATTCCCGTCACCGCGGACATTGAAGCAGGCTATGGTGAAACCGCAGAAAAGGTTGTCGATAATGTGTTAAGGACGGCAGACGCCGGTGTAGCCGGGATCAATATTGAGGATTCCCTCAAAAAACAAAAAGGGCTAAGAGATATATATCAACACTGCAGCCTGCTATTAAAAATAAGGGAAGCTTTGGATTATAATGGGTATGAAGGTTTTTACATCAATGCCAGAACAGATACTTATTTTCAAAAAGATAATCCTTTCCCGGAAACGGCAGAGCGGGCAAAAGCGTATGTGGAGAGTGGTGCCAGTGGAATATTCATCCCTGGATTAACGAACCATGATGAAATAAAGGAAATCACTTTGAATATAGGTGCTCCCCTTAATGTATTATCTTTGCCTGGATTGACGAATGGTAAGGAGCTTGAAGAATTAGGCGTAAAACGCATCAGTTTCGGGAATGCCCTGTTCGATAAAGCCATTGCATTGATAGAACGAGATACAGCACGAATAGTAGAGCTAAGTGACACCTCACATTTATATGGGAACTAAAACCTGAAAGGATGAGGAGTATAATGGCTGTTGCTATAAATCTTTCTTTTGAAGAAATGTGGGCGAAAATCATTGCTTGCGACCCTAAATATGACGGATTATTCTTTACCGCAGTAAAGACAACTAAAATATACTGCCGCCCTTCCTGCAGGTCAAGGAAGCCGAAAAAAATAAATGTGAAATTCTATCATGACATTGATGAAGTTGAAAAGGCCGGTTTCCGTGCTTGCAAACGATGCCAACCGGAAGTTGATGATTCCCCTCAGTTGGGACTTGTAAGGGATATCATCGCTTTCTTGGTCAATCAGTATAATCAAAAAGTTGAATTAAAGGATATTGCCAATCATGTCGGCGTAAGTTCCTATTATCTGGAGCGGCTGTTCAAAAAGGAAACATTAGAAACTCCCCGTTCGTACTTGGAAAAAATAAGAGTGGATAAAGCTTCATACCTTCTAACAAGCACAAGTCTAACGAATCTTGAGATTTGCCTTGAAGTGGGCTTTCAAAGCCCTTCAAACTTTTATAAAGTATTTCGCCGTTTGAAAAATTGTACTCCCAGTGAATATCGCAACATGAATCTTAAGAATCGAATGTAAGCCGCATATACAGAAATGGGGGTCCTTATATGAGTGAATTATATAAACTAGATTATGAATCGCCGATTGGAGTTATCGAGATATCAGGAACGAATGATGCCATCTGTTCCATACTGTTCGCTGAAAGGAAGATAAAGATAAATATTATGCAAGAGCAAACGCCCAAGGTTTTGGCGGAGTGCTTTAGTCAGCTTGATGAGTATTTCAAAGGTGAACGCAGGGAATTTACATTTCCTTATATACTTGAAGGGACCAACTTCCAAAAAAACGTGTGGAACGCATTAACAGGAATCCTGTACGCCAACACGGGTTCCTATAAAGACATCGCCGTTTCAATCGGTAATGAAAAAGCCATTAGGGCAGTAGGGAGCGCTAATGGAAGAAATAAGTTAAGCATCGTGATTCCATGTCATCGAATAATAGGTTCAAATGGGAAATTAACTGGTTATGCGGGTGGCTTGTGGAGAAAGGAATGGCTCCTTCAGCATGAAAGGAATTTTAATTGAGGTACTTAGGCTCAACATTATGGGAATCACCGAGCCACTCTCCATTGATGGAGGACACAGTTTTTTATTTAAAGTTCCAGTTGTTTCAGAAATCCGTTCCTCTTCCGCCGACTGTCTGCCAAGCCTCATCAAAGCAAGCGTCTGTGGGGTCTCTGCAAGCCCGTTATTCGGCAGGAGTGTCGCAAATTTCATCCATCCATTAAGGAGTACAGGAAAAAAACATGAAGGATAAACCAGTCTTAAACATGGTTTGGAATGTACCAGCCTGATTTTTCTTTTAGAAAATCCCAGTTGATTGGAACGTAAGGTACGAGACTCCTTCGGGAAAAGCGAGTCCAGGGGAGACCTCACAGGCGCAAGGAGCGCCGAGGAGGCTTCCCGGACTGCCCGCGGAAAGGCGAGTGCCTGGAGTCGAAATCAAAATTTTACACCGCCTCAAAAAAAACTGTGGAAAAAAGGATTTCTATCTTTTAAAACACGTTCCAGTTGATTGGAACGTAAGGTACGAGACTCCTGCGGGAAAAACGAGTCCAGGGGAGACCCCACAGGCGCAAAGAGCGCCGAGGAGGCTCCCGGACCGCCCGCGGAAAGCGAGTGCCTGGAGTGGAAATCAACGTTGTATTAAGGGAATGCCTTTAAAATCAATTAGTCCGGCAGTTATTGATTTCACGAAGGCGCTCGACAAAGATAAACCCTGTAAATTTGTAAAGTGTCCTTCGGCCAAAGGGATTTGGCATTCGCCGAACCCCTTTTGTCTACAAACTGAAAAACGGGAATTATACGATTGTATAGTTCCCGTTTTTTCTTGCTTTTAAGAAAGAATCAAATGTGTGCCGATCTCTTTAAACGAAGAGATGAAATCTTTAGGCAGATGTTCGTCAGTAATGATGTAATCGATTTTATCCAGTGACGATATCCCGATGGTCACGTCTTTCCCGAACTTGGAGCTGTCAGCGGCAACATAGACTTCTTGGGATAAATCAATGATTTTTTTTCGTGTGTTCGCTTCTTCTAAATTATAGTCGGATATCCCTTTTTCAACGGTTATGCCGCTCGCACAAATGAATGCCTTTGAAATATTCAATTCACTGAAGTTGAATAAGTAATCAAATGCAACGATGGATTGTTCATTTCTCCTGACTTTCCCCCCTATGATCAATATCTCTATATCGCTATGAATGAGCTCATTTACAACGGGGATCGAACTGGTTATTACGGTCAGTTTCTTTTTCTGTTTTATATATTTAGCGATTTGATAGGTTGTCGAACCACTATCGATATAAATGCAATCCCCATCGGCGATATACTCACTGCATTTTTGGGCGATGGACTCTTTTTCTTCTAATTGACTGAACATCCGTTCATCTATCGTCGATTCTCCAAACTTCGATTGAACCAGCTTAACGCCGCCATAGATCTTTTCAATTTTTCCTTGCCTTGTAAGAAGGTTTATATCCCTTCTGATGGTTTCGATGGAAACTTGCATTTCTTCAGTAAGTTCGGCAATCTTCATCACTTTTCTAATCGTTAATAACTCGATGATCTTCTTTTGCCTTTCAAGAGGAAGCATAAGTTACACCCGCCTATTCTTCATATCTATCTTCCTGATATTCAGTTTAAGTGTACTGTTTACTGCGGACATATTCAACATATAGATGATAAAAGTATCACTAGTTGGTCAAAAGTTAGTATTGATTTAGTAAAAAGATGTTCAATATTTACAGAGTATTTACAAATATCCCAACTTCGGTTTACAAAGGGCTTTTATACTAAGGGTGTATTAAAGGAGGTGAACGGTTTGCTAAAACTACAAAATATTAGCAAGCAATTTGATGGAAAATCAGTTTTGGATCATATAAATCTTGAAATTAAAACGGGGGAGATCGTTTCACTATTAGGACCAAGTGGAAGCGGTAAAACTACTTTATTACATATAATTTTGGGCTTGACGGGCATCAATCATGGAAAAATCATTTTCAATGATACCGATTTGAGTAACGTGCCCATGAAAGACCGGGGATTTAATATCGTTTTCCAGGATTACGCTCTTTTCCCGCATTTGAATGCCTATGAAAATATCGTTTATGGATTGAGGAACAGGAAGGGATCCGTTTCCAAGGAAGAGCTTCAGGATTACATCGATTTCCTGGAATTAACGCCGCATTTGAAAAAAAGGATAAGCGAATTGTCAGGGGGTCAGAAACAAAGGGTTTCTATCGCAAGGACTCTTGTAATGAAGCCGAAGATCCTCTTACTTGATGAGCCGCTGAGTGCTTTGGATGGTGTGATCAAGGAATCGATAAAGGAACGCATCAAATCCATTGCCCGCGAATTTAAGCTGACGACCATCATAGTGACTCATGACCCGGAAGAGGCTTTGACGATGTCGGATAAGATTTTGATCATTAATCAAGGGAATATTTCTCAATTTGGATCACCGCAAGAAATCATCAATCAGCCAGCCAATGATTTTGTTAAGGAATTCATTCTTAAACAATTGGAGATCAAGAGAGAAAATATTTATAACTTATTCGGTGAAAAGTATGCCTGATGTAAAACCGGCAATGAGAGTCATTTATATACCTATCTTACTGCTATTTGCCGCTTTTCTTTTCTTGCCGCTTGGCATGTTGTTCGTCCGTTCTTTTGAAACGGCTGATGGAATCAATCTCTCGAATTATCTAACGGTCCTTTCCAATGCAGAGCTGATGAAGTCATTTGGAAACAGCATGAAAATCTCGGGACTCACAGCCGTCATTACGACCATTTTAGCCTTTTTCCTGGCCTATTCCATCCATTGTACACAGGTTTATAGGCCATTAAAAGGTGTAATTAAAACCGGGATCCTTATTCCGATGCTGCTTCCGACAATCACATTCGGGTTTGCGATCATCTACTCTTTCGGCAATCAAGGAATCATGACGAAGATTTTTGGAAGGAATCTATTCGATATATATGGATTTAATGGATTATTGATAGGTTATGTGATCTATACATTGCCATCAGCTTTTCTTCTCATTAATAATTCCTTCAAATACATGGATAAAAAGTTCATCATCGTTTCAAAATTGATGGGTGACGGAACGATAAGAAGTTTCTTGAATACGATCATACGGCCATTGGCGGGAACTTTAGGTGGAGCTTTTGTCCTTTCCTTCATCTTGAGCTTCACCGACTTTGGGATACCGGCTTCGGTCGGCGGGACCTACTCCGTCGTTGCGACGCAATTGTATCAAGTCATGCTGGGTTCCATCCCTGATTTCAATAATGGGGCAGTCATTGCCATTCTCATGCTCATTCCGGTAGTATTCAGTGTTTTCCTATTAAACTATCTGGAAAAACTTAATTTTCATTATGACAAGTTCAGCGATATTGAATTGACGCAGCACAAAGGGAGGGATATCTGTTTTGGAAGTATCTCGCTACTGGTCTTAATAGGAATGTTTTCTGTATTTGCAGTCATGTTCATTGCACCATTTTTAACTAGTTTCCCTTACGATCTCTCGTTCACCTTAAAGCATTTTATCGACACATTCCAATCGAGCGATTTAACGGCAGTTTATAAAAACTCCTTATTCGTTGCCTTGATGACGGCCGTACTGGGAACGTTCGTCGCCTTTAGCTCGGCGGTCTTGAATGTCAGGACGCCCCTTAAAGGGAAATCATCAATGGATGTCATTTCGATGTTGACGAATACAGTACCGGGAATGGTGTTGGGTTTATCGTATTTGCTGCTGTTCAACGGCAGCAGTTGGAAGGGGACCTTTGCCATCATCATTCTATGTAACATGGTCCACTTCTTTACGACACCCTATTTAATGGCAAAGAACTCTTTATCCAAAATGAACCCTGGTTGGGAAACCACCGGGAATTTATTGGGGGATAGCTGGATCGGGACAATCTATCGTGTCATTCTGCCTAACTCGGCATCTACGGTGATCGAGATGTTCAGCTACTATTTCATCAATAGTATGGTGACGATCAGCGGAATCATCTTTTTGGTCACGGCCCAAACCACATTAGTGGCCAGCAAAATTAAAGAACTTCAGCATTTTGCCAAATTCAATGAAATATTCATCCTGTCTTTACTTATCTTTTTTACAAACCTGATCGTGAAGCTGCTTTGTGATCATTATCAAAAAAGACAATTCAAACATTAATGAGGGGGATATTATGTCTAAAACGTTGAAGATAGCCTTACTTTCTTTAATTGCTTTAAGTTTGGTATTTGTATTGGTGGGCCGTAACAGCGGCAAAGCGGATGAGGAAAAGGTGGTCATTTATACGAATGGCGATGAAGAAGCCACTGCCGCAATGGAGACTTCCCTGAAAGATGCCGGATACGAAGGGAAATATGTCCTTCAATCATTAGGCACTTCCGAATTAGGCGGGAAACTGTTGGCAGAAGGAGATGAAATCGAGGCTGATGTCGTGACGATGAGTTCCTATTTCATTGAAAGCGCACAGGAACAGCACTCCATGTTCAAGGACCTGTCATTTAGTACGAAAGCATTGGAAAAAAACCCAGCCTATTACACACCGATTTTGGCAAATACAGGTTCCATTTTTGTGAATACAGAAGTGCTTAAACAAAAAGGCCTGCCGATGCCTGCCTCGATTAAGGATTTAACAAAGCCGGATTATAAAGGGTTCGTTTCAATTCCTAACATCCTGGACTCTTCAACAGGGTGGCTGTTAGTTCAAGCAATAATCAGTCAATATGGTGACGCAGAGGGCAAAAAGGTTCTTCATGACTTAATAGCGAATAGCGGTCCGCATCTTGAGAGCTCAGGTTCAGGCCCGATCAATAAAGTTCAAGCAGGGGAAGTGGCTGCCGGTTTTGGTTTACGCTACCAAGCTGTGATGGCTAAAGAGTCAGGCTTACCGATCAAGTTCGTCGATCCGGTTGAGGGGAATTTCTCCTACACGGAATCCGTGGCTGTCGTGAATAAAGATAATGAAGCTAAAACAAGCTTGGCGATGAAAATGGCAGAAACGATCAGTAAAGATGCTAGAGAAGAATTGCTGAAACATTACCCTGTCGCACTTTATGAAGGTGAAAAGGTAACGGAAAAGAACAAACCGGCCCACCCTAAGAAATACAGGCAGCCCCTAACGGTTGAATTATTGAAACAGCATCAAGAGTTCTTTAAATCAGCACAATGATGAATACAGTGAGGAGTGAAGGAAAATGAATACGTATAAACTATTGACGCCTGGACCGCTGACCACTACAAGTACGGTGAAACAGGAAATGCTTGTTGACCGCTGCACGTGGGAAAATGATTATAAAGAAATCACACAAAAAATCAGATCCCAGCTTCTTGAACTGGCATATGCTGCAAACGGAGAATATACAGCTGTACTTATGCAGGGAAGCGGCTCGTTTGTTGTAGAATCCGTACTGACGACTGCACTTTCAAAATCCGATAAAGTGCTGATCATTACGAATGGAGCATATGGAAAACGGATTGTAAAAATGGCGGAGTGCATTGGTCTGAATCATGTTGAATATGGCGTTGAGTTCAATGAATATCCAAAGGAAGCTGAAATCCGGAACATTTTACTGGCTGATCGTGACATTACACATATAGCGATGGTTCATTGTGAAACGACGACAGGGATTTTAAATCCGATAGAGATGGTTTCGAGGATATCAAACGAACAAGGGAAATCCTTGATCATTGATGCGATGAGCAGCTTTGGCGGAGTGGAGATGAATGTGCCAGAACTCGGAATTGATTATTTGATCAGCAGTGCGAATAAATGCATTCAAGGAATCCCTGGTTTTGGCTTTGTCATTGCAAAGCTTGAGAAATTGTTGGCTTGTGAAGGCAATGCCCGCAGTTTGTCCCTGGATTTATATGACCAGTGGAAAG
Organism: Bacillus sp. ISL-57; assembly: GCF_018613135.1. Taxonomy (NCBI): domain Bacteria; kingdom Bacillati; phylum Bacillota; class Bacilli; order Caryophanales; family Bacillaceae; genus Bacillus; species Bacillus sp. ISL-57. The sequence goes on from NZ_JAGGQV010000004.1 coordinate 202,757, forward strand.
AAATGGACAAGGATGGGAAATGGCGTTTCACATCTCCAACACATGTAGTGGCCTCGTTTGCTAAAGCGCTGGAAGAATTAACGGAAGAAGGCGGCATCCCAGCCAGATTCACCCGTTATAAAAATAATAATGATAGGCTGAGGGAGCTGATGGGGAAATTGGGCATCCATGCATACATCTCACCTGATAAACAATCGCCTATCATTACAACTTTCCTTTTTCCAACTGAAACCTTTGATTTTGGGGACTTCTACAATTTCATCAAAGAGAGGGGTTACGTAATTTACCCCGGAAAGCTGACTGACATCGATACATTCCGGATCGGCAATATTGGCGAAATCCATGAAGAAGATATCGAGGAACTAGGCAGGATCGTCGAAAAATATATGAAAGTGGTGACAGTATGAATAAGGTAGAAGGAATCATTTTGGATTGGGCTGGAACAGCAGTGGATTTTGGATGTTTTGCACCAGTGAATGTTTTTGTGGATATTTTTAAGAATGCTGGACTGGACGTGACGATGGAGGAAGCCAGAGCTCCGATGGGCATGCTGAAAATCGACCATATTCGTGCGATGCTGACCATGCCAAGGATATCCTCGTTATGGGAGGAGCAATACGGAAGGCCATTCAATGAGGAAGACGTTGAAAGACTATATGCTGAATTCGAACCGGCGCTGATGATGTCATTGGCGGATTATACAGATCCCATTCCAGGGGTTATCGAGACGGTGGAAGCATTAAGGAATCGCGGCCTGAAGATTGGGTCGACAACGGGATATACCGATACAATGATGGAGGTCGTCACAGTAAATGCTTTGAAAAAAGGGTATGGGCCGGATTTCCATGTAACCCCGGATGCAACCCATTCGATTGGAAGGCCATATCCTTACATGATCTATCGGAATATGGAAAAGTTGAAATTAGCGGCATCATGGAAGGTGGTGAAGGTAGGCGATACCACTTCCGACATGAAAGAGGGGGTGAATGCTGGAGTATGGTCGGTCGGAGTCATTGTCGGAAGCTCTGAGATGGGATTGAGTTTGGATGAGTATACAAGTTTGCCAGAAAAAGATAAACAAGATCTCATCTCTAAAACGGCACATATCTTTTTGGAAAACGGGGCAGACTTTACCATAAAAACGATGGAGGAACTACCTGAACTCATAGATCATATTAACCTTCTTATAGCGGACGGGAAAAGACCTCGTTCAAACTAACATTCATCACAAAGAAAGTGCAGCAACTTTCATCCTTGAGCAGGGATGAAGGATGGCTGCACTTTTTTCAACTTCATACATACGTGCAGAATGCATCGTTTTTTTTGAAATTTAACTCGACTGCTTATTGTAAAAAGTGAGAAAAGAGTGTACGATTAAATGAGAATGATAATCAATCACACTTGATTACCGGGGAGTGGACGTAGATGGAACAGCAGGATTTATTTGATGTAACGGTTATTGGGGGAGGGCCAGCAGGTCTTTACTCCACTTTTTATAGCGGACTTAGAGAAATGAAAGTTAAGCTGATTGAATACCAGCCACGGCTGGGCGGGAAAATTCATGTCTATCCAGAGAAAATGATTTGGGATGTAGGAGGGCTGACACCCACTACCGGGGAAAAATTAATCGAGCAGCTAGTGGAGCAAGGTTTAACATTCAATCCAACAGTCGTCTTGAATGAGAAAGTGGAATCAATCACACGTAATGAAGAAGGCATCTTCGTTTTACATACGGCTTCAGGTCAAGTGCACTTTTCCAAGACGATCATTGTCGCGGTTGGCGGCGGAATCCTGAATCCGCAAAAGTTGGAAATAGACGGGGCAGAACGGTTTGAAGTCTCCAATTTAAACTATACTGTCAAGTCTTTCAATCGTTTCAAGGATAAGACGGTGATCATTTCAGGCGGCGGGAATTCTGCAATAGACTGGGCAAATGAATTAGAGCCCATCGCCAAAAAGGTGTACCTGACATACAGGAAAGATAGTTTGGCAGGACATGAATCACAAGCAAGGCAATTGATGGAAAGCTCTGCTGTTTGTTTCTTGAATACGACGATTACAAAATTGATCGCCTGCGACGATCATGAATCAATTGAACATGTTGAACTGACGAATCACGCAACGGGAGAGGTATCCTACTTACCGATCGATGAAGTCATCATCAATCATGGTTATGAGCGTGATACATCGCTGCTTCGAAATAGTAAAGTGGACATTGCCATTGCCGATAACTATTATATTGAAGGTACTCCTGCAAGTGAATCCTCGATGGATGGAATATACGCAGCCGGTGATATCCTTAAACATGAAGGTAAATTGAACCTGATAGCAGGCACCTTTCAAGATGCTGCAAATGCCGTAAACAAGGCAAAGCAATATATCCAGCCTGACGCTCACGGAGTCGGAATGGTTTCTTCCCATAATGAAATCTTTAAAAAGCGCAACAGGGAATTGATCAAGGAAATGATGAAACCGGCTGGGGTACTTTAAAAGGAAACGGAAACTGACAGCTGTTCGAATTGTCCCACCCTAAAACCATGATGATTTCCGCCATGGTTTACTTTTTTATGTATGGAATCCCATTGGAGTGAAAAGGGGGGCGACACTCCTGCCGATTAACTGGCTAGCCAAAGACTCGCTGGATGCTTGGCAGGATGGAAATGGAGCTGATTTCCGAAAGCAGCTGGAACTTCTTTCAGGGTTTGTATAATCTGTTCGTTGCAGTTTGCCTACATTTTTTCTGAAAAAACATTCCAGTTGATTGGAGAGGGTGTTCGATACTCAGGCGGGAAAAGCGAGTGCCTGGAGTGGAAATCACTTTTATTCGATTTTTTCTACAGTTTAAAAGCTCCAGGGCCTCATTGGCCCTGGAGCTTTTGTATCTTCGAAATTATAGAGATTCTTTGATGACCTTCTTGTAATGAAATACGGATAGGATTCCGAAAATCGAATACAATGCCGTATATAATGCCATGACGATGATCATCGGTGCCCAAACTTCGGTCCCGAAAAAGAACCATCCTGATTGGACTGCGAAATAACTGTGAAGCAGACCGACGATTAATGGAATGCCGAAATTGAAAACTTGTTTCGCTTGGATTCCTCTTAGTAAGTCACCACGCGTGAATCCCAGTTTTCTTAAAATCGTATAATTGGATTTTTCCCCTTCACTTTCATCCATTTGCTTGAAATACAGGATGCAGCCGGATGTGATGAGGAAAGTTAATCCCAAGAAGCCGACGATGAACATGATAAGACCCATATTCTTCTTCTGGGTATTGAACATTTCCAATTGGGAATCATTCACATGTTCTTCTTTAAAACTCATTTTTTTGAATAAATCATTCGCTTTTTCAAGTTCAGCTTCATCCTTCACATCAATGCCAATATTAACGGATGATACTTTTTGGATTTTCGGGTCGATGTCCTTTTTCAAACGGTCGAATATTGTTTGGTCTACAATGGCAACGGGCAATCCGCCATTCGTGAAGTAATAGTGCAGGAACGTATCATCTTTCAATCCCATATATGTTTGCGGAATCGCTTCATTCTTGCCTTTCAGTTCAATCTTTCCGGAATCCTTCAAGGATATGACCTGCTCCATCATATTACTATAGCCGCTGAAAAGGGTCTCATCTTCAGCGAGGTTGATTCCTTTAACGGATTCATCACTGATGACGGGAACGGTCATGATGTCCGGATCGAAGTTCATTCCTTCAAGGCTCGTTTCCATTATTTCCTTTACATTGACATTTATCTGAATGACATCTATGACCTTTTCGTCATAATCAATTTTACTGTTTGATAAAGCCTCTTTGAATGTATCCGCATCTCCCATATCCGTCATCGAAAAATCGGTAGGGATACTGCTTTGTGCCATTTTCTCCGCTGAGTAGTAGGAGATATAGCTTAATGATAATAACCCGATCGCCAGAGCGGAAACGGTCGTGATGATCGTCAATAATATCGTATTCGATTTCATCCGGAACATGATGGATGAAAGGGACAATACTTCATTGATGTTCAAATAGCCATTTTTCTTTTTACGGACGATATTAAAGATGAAGCTTACGGATCCTTTATAGAATAGGTAGGTACCGATGATGACGGTTGCCAGAATGACGATCATGACCATGAAAAGCTCGGTCATCTGTGTAAATGCTCCATCGAATAATTTGGATGAAATGACATAGCCAGCAATGATCAGGATGATTCCGAATATCCCGGTGATCATTTCGACCATGGAAACTTTTTTCACTTTTCCTTCCGTCATGGAAGTCACTCTAAATAATGATAGAATGGTTTGCTTTTTAATGAAGGCATAATTCATCAACATGATTAAAAGATAGATGGCGCTAAAAACGAGCAAGGTTTGCACTAGCGGCTGAAAAGAAAAGTTAAGCGTCGCGATTGCCTCGACACCCATTATTTTAAATAGGATCATGATGATCAATTTTGAAGCGGCAAACCCTACAAAGATTCCCAGGAATACGGAACAGAAATACAGGATCAGGTTTTCCACACTCAGGATACGGAATATCCTGTTCTTCGTCATGCCTATCAATTGGAATAGGCCAATTTCTTTACTGCGTCTTTTAATGAAAATGCTATTGGCATATAAAAGGAATATGGAAACAATTGCAACAAGCAGGATCGATGCTGCCTTGATGGAGGCAGCCCCTTTCACCGTACCCTCCGCTTCATCCAGCGCTGGGTCATATTGCAAGGTGACGAAAGCAAAGTAAAGGGAAGCGCTGAAGACCAAGGCAAACACATACAGATAATAGTTCTTCAGATTCTTCTTCAGATTTCGCAGGATGAGTTGATTAATGCTCATTTTGAACTCCTCCCAATACACCTTGTGTTTTCATGATGTCCTTGAAGAAAGTTTGTCTTGATTCTTCACCTTTATTCAATTGGGTATAGATTTGTCCGTCTTTAATGAAAATGACTCGGCTGCAATAACTGGCGGCCACGGGATCATGGGTTACCATGATGATGGTAGCTTTGTGCTTTTTATTCATTTCGCTCAGTTTGTTCAATAAATCGGAAGCTGATTTGGAGTCAAGCGCCCCAGTCGGTTCATCCGCAAAAATGATGCTTGGATCATGGATGAAAGCCCGTGCTGCAGACGTACGCTGTTTTTGACCGCCGGAAATTTCATTTGGGTATTTATCCTTCACTTCATATATGCCCAGTTCCTTCGCCACGCTATCAAACTTTTGTGCCGCTTCATTATTGGGCGTTTTTGTAATGGATAAGGGCAAAAGGATATTTTCTTTGACAGTCAATGTGTCCAATAGGTTATATTCCTGGAAAATGAAGCCCAAGTGGTTCTTACGGAATTCGGCCAAATTCTTTTCTTTCATCCCTGATATCTCTTTACCATCGATCGTAATGGTGCCGTTGCTGATTTTATCGATCGAGGAAAGGACATTCAGCAAAGTTGTTTTTCCTGAACCGGAGGCACCCATGATACTTACGAATTCACCTTCTTGTATGCTTATATCAAGACCCTTTAATACTTCTTGTTTATTGAATTTATTACCATAGCTTTTATGGATTTTTTTCGCTTCTAATATATTCATTTGGATACACTCCTTTTTTTCTATATCCTCATTATAAAAGGCCATGTATTTCTTTTCCTTCGTTTGGACGAACAAAGAATAAAAGCATGTGACACTTTTGTCACATGCTTGTGATATTCACGAAATCATTTCTTTTTGGGAAGGTCAAGGTAACGGTCGTCCCGGTTCCAACCTCTGATTTCACATTAATGGAGATGAACAGGGGTTCGGCCGCATTCTTGGTTAAATATAGACCCATGCCGGTTGCCGCACTGTCACGGTGATTTGTCGTGGATGTAAATCCTTTGTCAAATATGCGGGATAAATCCTTTGGGTCAATGCCCCGTCCAGAGTCTTGCACTTCCAGAACCGTTTGGCCGGCTTGCTCATGGCTATATATCATGATATCTGAATTTTCACTGTATTTAATGGAGTTGGTCAAGAGCTGCCTCATGATGAAGGCCAGCCACTTGGCATCACTAAGCACTTCGGTTACATCCAATTGGATGTCGAAGCCGATTCCTTTTTGCATGCACCATGACCGCAGCGTTTTAATCTCATCAAAGATTATTGTTTCCAAATCGGTTTTCTCTATATACAAATCATTTTCGATGAAAGGCATGCGCCTTTGATGGAGCTGCTGATCAAGAAGAAGATGAATGCGCAGCCACTCATAGGTCAAGTGTGATTTCAGCAATTCATCATCCAAGCGGTCAATCATTAAATGCATCGCCGTCAATGGTGTCTTCACTTCATGAATCCAAGATAATAATTCATCCTTCTCCTGCTCTAAAGTCATTTGACCGGTTGCTGCGGATCGCTTCAATAATTCGGTTTGGTTAATGATGCAGTTTTCTATGATTTTTTCGAAAGGGCTCTCTGGTTCGGCTATATTCGTTATATCCAGGTTGTCTTCCCGTGCTTCTAAACTTTTATAAAAGTAGGTTTCCTTTTTATAGCGGAAAATCAAAAACATACTGAACATGAGCAATGATAAAAAAACAATATACAGTATTGGCTTTAACGGAATGGCCGAATCAAGGTAAGCGACAAAGATAATGAATAGATGAAGAAGTATGTAGAATGTGATCCAGCTGAACCTTTCCACGAGATATTTCCTGATCATGCATTTGCCTCTTCCACGGCGATATAGCCCTGTCCGACTTTCGTTTCGATAAAATGCCCTAGACCTAGTTCATCCAACCTCTTTCGTAAACGGTTCACATTCACTGTAAGGGTGTTATCGCTTATGAAACGTTTGTCATCCCATAAACTGTTGATCAATTCTTCGCGGCTTACGATCTTGTTTTTCTGTTCAATGAGCTTTTTCAAGATGAAAATTTCATTTTTCGTCAATTCGATTGTGCCCGTCTCGGCCGAAACCGTGTTCTTCTCGTAATCCACGGTGGCGCCGCACCACGTTTTCAATTCGATCTTTTCCGTATTGTAATTATAGACACGGCGAAGGGTGGCCTGTATCTTCGCGATGAGTACATCGAAATGAAAAGGCTTCTGGATGAAATCATCAGCTCCAAGCTGCATGGACATCACCATGTCCGTAGGATGATCACGTGATGATAAAAAGATGATGGGAACATTGGAATGGGCCCGGATCATTCTGCACCAATGAAATCCGTCAAACTTCGGCAACTGTATATCAATGATGACCAAATCAGGTTTTATGTCCGTGAATTCCTGAACCACTTTACTAAAATCGCTGATTCCGTAAATATCATAAGACCATTGCGCCAATCTATCTTTAATTTCATTGAATAACGTCGTATCATCTTCTATCAATAATAGTTTAAACAATGGGTTCACCGCACTTTCCAGCTTTTTCTTAAAAGTATATAGTAAAACCTTTATAGGTTCTAGAGGAAGGGAGGGACAAGGGAGGTACAGCCTGCTGGTTGTGTGTAAACCATTATTATATTAAAATTGGCATAATGAATGGAGGAAGTGAATTTATGCCTGATTTTCCTAATTGCCCTGCATGTGATTCAGAATATACATACGAAGACGGCAGTCTTTTTGTTTGCCCGGAATGCGCCCATGAATGGACGGTGGAAGCGGAAACGGAAAATGGTGATCAAAAGAAGGTCATCAAAGATGCTAATGGAAATGCCTTGAACGATGGTGATACCGTTACGGTAATCAAGGATCTTAAAGTGAAAGGGAGCTCATCCGTCTTAAAAATGGGCACTAAAGTCAAAAGCATCCGTCTAGTTGATGGAGATCATGATATTGATTGTAAGATAGATGGTTTTGGTGCAATGAAATTAAAATCCCAATTTGTTAAAAAGGGGTAATGATAAAAAACGGCCTAATCCATTGATTAGGCCGTTTCTTTAGATTACATCTTAATAAACTTTGTCACCGTTAAAGATTGAATTCTTAACGACCACATAATCCACATTCCTTATGGCTTCCAACTTGGTACCGCCTGCATATGAAATGGATGACTGAAGATCTTGTTCCATTTCCTTCAACGTATCTTCCAAAGATCCTTTGTGCTCGACAAACATCTTTTTGCCTTCAACGTTTTTCTTTTCACCTTTTTGGAATTCAGAAGCTGAACCAAAGTATTCTTTAAAGGCCTTTCCATCTTTCTCGATCGTTTGACCTGGAGATTCTTCATGTCCGGCAAATAGTGAACCGATCATGACCATTGAAGCTCCGAATCTAACTGATTTGGCAATATCACCGTTTGTGCGAATGCCGCCGTCAGCGATGATTGGCTTGCTTGCCGCTTTTGCACACCAGCGAAGTGCAGCTAATTGCCAGCCGCCCGTTCCAAATCCAGTCTTGATTTTAGTGATGCATACTTTCCCTGGTCCAATGCCCACCTTTGTAGCATCCGCACCGGCATGTTCCAATTCACGTACCGCTTCAGGAGTTCCCACATTTCCTGCAATGACAAAACTTTCAGGTAAATGTTTTTTAATATGCTGTATCATTCTTATCACGGCATTGGAATGTCCGTGCGCAATATCTATCGTAATGTATTCAGGCACAATGTTGTCATTCGATAATTGTTCGATGAATCCGTATTCTTCTTCTTTAACGCCGACACTGATGGAAGCGATCAATTCTCTTGAATGCATGTCTTTAATGAAAGCCAGTCGTTTTTCTGGTTCAAAACGATGCATTACATAAAAGTAACCGTTTTCAGCCAAGTAAATGGCAATCTTTTCATCGATGATCGTTTGCATATTGGCAGGTACTACAGGCAACTTGAATGTATGTTTACCTAAAGTAACGGATGTATCACACTCAGAACGGCTATTTACTACACATTTTGCAGGAATTAATTGAATATCTTCATAATCAAACACGTTTTCCATGTTATGCACCTCTATATACGAATATTTTTGTCTTTTTTAATAAAAATTGTTCGCCCATTAGGTAATGTACATCATTTTTGACAGTAAGTCAAAATTTTTATTGGTTTTGTTCTGATTTTATTTCAATTTGATGGAAAATCCATAACAGAATGGGAGCTGAAAAGGATGAATGAACATGTTACTTTGGAACGTTGATTTCCACTTCAGGCTTTCGCTTTCCGCGGGCGGGAGCCTCCTCGGCACGCCTGCGTTGTCTCCCATGCCACGCTTTTCCCGCAGGAGTCTCGAACACCCATTCCAATCAACTTTGTTTGAAGTTTAGGAAAACTCCTTTTGCCAATAGTTTTTTGTAGGATTGTAAAATAGAACCGTTGATTTCCACTCCAGGCACTCGCTTTCCGCGGGCGGTCGGGGAGCCTCCTCGTCGCCTTGCGCCTGCGGGGTCTCCCCTAGACACGCTTTTCCCGCAGGAGTCTCGCGCCTTTCGTTCCAATCAACTGGAATTTTCTAAAAGAAAAACCAGGCTGGTACATTCCGAACCATGTTTAAGACCAGTTTACCCTTCATGTTTTTTCCTGTACTCCTTATGGAATGGAAGAAATGTGCGACACTCCTGCGGAATAACGGGCTAGCCGAGAACCCGGAGACGTTTACTTTGATACGGCCTGGCAGACAGTCGGCGGAATGGGAGCGCATTTCTGAAATCAACTGGAATTTTTTTGTCTACAGCTTGAAATACTTAAGTATTTTCACCAATCGGGACGACTTTTACACCTTTACGTTTTTTTACATCATCTTAACGTTGACCGGCATGGCACTAAGTTAAAATGAAAATGGGAAACGAATAAGAATGGGGGGATTGGCATGAAGGTTGAATTACATTGTCATACGAACGTTTCAGATGGTTCCAGTTCTTTTGAAGAACTATTGGAAGTTGCAAAAAGGGAGAGCGTTGGCCATTTAGCGATTACGAATCACGATACAACCATGAGATTGCAAGAGATGGTGGAACGGGGTAAGGAGATAGGGATTGAAATCATCCCTGGTATCGAAGTATCCGGTTATGACTTTGCAAGAGGAAGGCGTGTACATATTTTGGGCTATTTTGTTGAGCCTGGTCATAAGGCCCTTGAGGATTTATGTAATCCATTGATTGAAAAGAGGAATGCAGCTTCTGAAAAAATGGTGGAACGGCTGGTTCATGCAGGTTATCGAATAACTTGGGAACAGGTATCTAAATTCAGGGGAGGAACCGGTGTTTATAAACAGCATATTATGCTGGCGCTTCGGGAATCGGGGTATACGGATTCTATCTATGGAGGTTTGTATAGAAAAATCTTCAGCCGCGGCCAAAATGGGGAAGAGCCGGGCATTGCCTTTATTCCTTTGGAGTATGTGGATGCCATAATGGCTGTGAAGGCGATTCGTGCTGCCGGAGGCGTCCCGGTCCTTGCTCACCCTGGACAATACGGGAGCTTCGAAATTATCCCTGATCTTGTAAAAGCAGGGCTTGAAGGGATTGAAGTTCTTCACCCGCATCATGGTCATGCAGAAGAGGAAATAGCGATTTCATATGCAGATCAATATAATCTCATTAAAACAGGAGGTTCCGATTTTCATGGGGATTATGGGAAAAAGCCGATTCGGCTTGGCAGTATGAGCCCTGGAACGGAATGTGTGAATGCTTTGAAATTAAGGAAAAAAAGCATGGCCATCAATGATGTGGTATTGAAAAATATAGACCTATGAAACCAGGAACTTTGCTGTGAAAGCGGCATCCTTACATGCTGGGTTATGAATTTGAGAATGAACATGCAAGGTATTGTATGTAAAAGGATCTAAAAATAAGTACTTCATTTCGTTCTGGTAATTGACCAGGACTTTTTTTTTACAAGAAAACCATGATAGCTTCATATTTACTCATTACACTGACAGTAACAAGGAAATCATATGTAAAGGGGGATTTTTGTTGGCGGAAAAAAAGGTCTTTAAAATTGTCAGGCTTAGGTTAATCGACGATTTCCCGATCGCTCTTCATACATCTTTTGTAGCAAAATCAACATTTCCTGAAATAGAAAAGGACGGTCCGGATATACCCACCATGTTTCAATATTATCGGCAGCGTGGCTTTGTAGAGTTCGGATCCAGCAGGAGCACGCTGAATGTGTTTTTCCCCACTCTTTTCGAACGGGATATTTTGCAGTGTTCAAGTTTGATTCCACTTTTGCAAGTGGAATCATTATGCCGGGATAAGCGGAGTAATCAAGTCCTTGATCACACGGTCATAATCTATCGGAGAGATTGTTTTACATATGTTATATAAAAACTTCCATTCCAGATATCGATCGAATTCACTAGTAAATGCTCTGAATTCACGAGTAAAAGTACGAAACCCACGAGTAAATGCTCTGAATTCACGAGTAAAAGTACGAAACTCACGAGTAAATGCTCCGAATCCACGATTCAAGCACGAAATTTGAATAGTGTAGGCCTGGCTTTAACAAATTTCATACAAAGATTTACTCTTTCTTAACGTCCGTTCACTTGGCAACAAGATACATTGAAGATGTTAGCTTGAAACTAAAACATATTTTATCCTGATCATCGCAATCTGTCTTGAAATCTTAGCAACACAAATCAAAAGGAAACTAAAAGTATCATCTGGATACAAAAATGCTGGCTAGGGGAATATGGACTCTGCCAATCCATCAACTTGGTGCAGCCCCCGACAGTCACGTTCGTTTCATAGCATGCATGAAAAAAGACCACAAAATGACGTGGTCTCTTTATTTTGTTTGAAAATGGCTGTCTGGTGTCATTGTCATGAAGGCTTATATAAGGGAGGACTTTATTTCTTGAATCTGTTTGATATGCCTTTGTTCATGTAAGGATAATAACTCAATCCATTGATCCAATGAGAGGTCCCCGAACAGGGGATGTTTGGCTTTCTTTCTATTTAACAAGATACCTGAATCCATATCATAAAGAACCTGTAATAATCGATCCCTTGATTCTGCCAGCAAATCCACGAGGCTCGATAATTGAAATGGGGTTGAAGAGGGTGAAATGACCTCAGGGGATGAGAATTTCCTTGTTCTATCAGTAACGAAGTATATGTTTTTTTGAATGATATTATTAAAATCCCTTTCCCGAATGCCATTTGCTATAACTTCTGTAAAAACCTGTTCCGTAAGATATAAATGATGGCAAATTTGGGCGATGTTCCATACTTCAGGCACAGGCTTATGGTGGAGCGTTTTTTCATCCAATTCCGTAATTTCCTCAATTAATTGTTTTCTTGATTCAAATAGCAAATCATACTCGATATAATTCATGAGAACTCCCCTTTTGTGACACCCCATATGAAAGCATCACTGAATTTTTTGAAATAGGAAAAACCAAAGGGATATCTGATTGCATAAAGAATGCATAAAAACTACGGAGAAAACACCTGAATTAAAGTGGATTCATGATGAATGAAGGAGTGTGACACTATGTTTTAAAAGCATGGTTTCAATTTAATGAAGAGTGTAAAAAGATACCTCTTATAGTACAACGAAAAGGCATGCTTAATTGGTATTCATGTTTTTGAGGAAGAAATGCAGAGCTGAAGTCAGTTCTGTATTTCCAGGGACTACATTTTATCCGGAGCTTTGATACCCTATCATGCCTATGCAAAAAAGTTGAGTTTATGCCTGCTTAGTATGTTGCGCCAAGGGCCTCCGCTAAAGAACCGAAAAATGAAGCTGGCATTCAAAGGGAAAAGAATCCAAGGAAGCCGGAGCATCGGAATTTATTATATCTAAATTATAGCACAGTTAATATTTTCCTAGAAATGATTATAAGAAAAAGACGGAAGTTTTCCACAGGGACTTTTGACTTTTTATATTATCTAGAGAAAAGTTGCTAACGCAATGGGAAGCTTATAAACTGAAGGTAAAAAAATCAACCAGGATTGGATGGTGAATGCAATGGCTAAAACAATAGTTGAAAAACTGAATTTACATAAATATGAACGGGTGGCAGTCCTGAATCAGCCTGCCGGGGCGGATTATTTAGCAGAGCTGCCGGATTACGATACAAAGCTTAATGAAAGTGCCTATGATCTTATATTTGCCTTTGTATTGGATATGGATTCCTTAAAGAGAATCGTGGATAAGGTGATCGCGAAGAATCATTTGAGTAAAAATGGCTATATTTATTTGGCGTACCCGAAGAAGGGGAATAAAGAATATGCTTCATATATTCATCGTGATGATCTGATGCAGGGCCTTGATGCGGATGATGAAGGGTATGTTGGCTCGAGTGACCTGAAGTTTGCGCGTATGGTTGGGTTGGATGATGTCTTTACGGTAGTCGGACTGAAAGAAGATTCAAAAAATAGAAACCGTCCATCTACCAAAGCAAGCCAATCAGTAGATGATTATATCGGCATGATTTCTGAAATTGAGAAGGATTTGCAGGATTCCCCTGATTTGCTTGCGTTCTATCAATCACTTACGCCAGGGTATCGCAAGGATTGGGCCCGTTATGTGTATAGTGCAAAACAAGAGGCGACACAAGTGAAACGGCGCCAGGAAATGAAAATGATTTTAGGAGAAGGTTACAAGAGCAGGGATCTATATCGAAGGAATAAATGAGGGTGGGAATGTCTTCCATTCTCTTTTTTTTCTGTACTGTTAATCCTATCAAAAGCATATACTAGACCGAATCCAAACTTAAATCGTAATAATTATGATTTGTGAGGTGGTTAAATATGCTTTTGAAACGCTACACGGGAAATTTGCTGTTATTGATTCTGCTGTTTTTGCTGCTGGCATTCTTTTTTCTAGGCGATGTGTTCATTCCCAAAGCGATTGATTTCTCCGACTACCCGATGCTTCACTCTGTGTTCGTCGTGTTTTTGGGATTGTTTTTAGAATCGATTCCTTTCCTGTTCCTGGGGGCCATTGCTTCATCATTTATCCAGTTGTTCATCAGTGAAGAAATCATTCAGCGGATGATACCCAAAAGACCCCTGACGGCCATTTTTGCCGCGATTGCGGCGGCGCTGATCATTCCGGTTTGCGAATGTGCAATCATTCCGGTCGTCCGGAGATTGATTCAAAAGGGTGTCCCGGTCCATGCAGGTGTGGTCTTGCTCGTAACAGCCCCAATATTGAATGTCATCGTGTTTGGCTCAACTTATTATGCGTTCCAAAATAATCCGTCCATTCTATATGGAAGAATCATCCTTTGTGTCCTGACGGCCATAATCGCAGGTTTATTCATTCATATATTCAGCACAAAAGATGTGGTGAAAGAGGACAAGCTGGAACTGGTACAAGGGCATGAACATGATATTCAGTCCAGTAAATGGACAAGCTTCATTGATCATACTTCGCAGGAGTTTTTTATGGTCGGCCGATACTTTATCATCGGGGCCTTGTTTGCGAGTGTATTTCAGGTATTCCTGGATCGGTCGGTAATGGCCGATATTGGTCAGGCGCCAATAAAAGGCACGGCGTTGATGATGGGAATTGCGTTTGTGCTTTCACTCTGTTCATCAGCTGATGCATTCGTTGCGGCCTCCTTTTCCCATAGTTTTCTGCCAGGCTCCATACTGGGATTCCTTGTATTTGGTCCCATGCTGGATCTGAAAAATGTTTTGATCATGATGTCCTGTTTTAAACGGAGCTTCGTCGTCACGTATGTCCTGCTTATCTTCGCAGTCGTCTTCAGCCTCTGCCTGATTGCAGGCAAGTTGATCAGTAAGGGGGTCTTCTGATGAAACGTTATTTTATCCAAAGACTTGAAGGATTGCTGCTGCTGGGATTGGGCCTCATGATCTTTAAATTGTATGTTTCAGGATATTTAACGAAATTGATTGCACCCAAGATGGTTCCATATGCATTGGCGGCACTTTTCGCTTTTTTAGTGATCAGCTTTCTCCGAATGAAAAAACAAAAGCAGGGTGAACAACATTGTGATTGCGGATCGAATGGGGAGTCTTCGGTCCTGAAATATAGTTTGTTCTTCCTTCCGATTCTCCTGGGCTTCATCCTGACCGATTTTACATTGAGCGGGGAAGTGCTGGCGAAAAGGGGGATGGCGAAGCAGCAGGCACAGATGGTAAGTTCATATGATTCAGGGAAACATGCGAATGGGGAGAAAATCTCCGTAACCGATGATAATTATTTTGAAGTACTGGATGATTTACTGAACAACCTCGATACGATCGAGGGGAAGGAAATAGAGATTTCGGGGTTCATATACCGTGAGGATACATTTACGAAAAAACAAATGGCCATCTCCCGCCTCTCCATGTCCTGCTGTGTGGTCGATGCGACGTTATACGGGTATATGGTCAACGGGAACGTGGAAGGAATGAAGACGAATGATTGGTATACGATTACAGGGACATTGAAAAAAGGTAGCTATAAAGGGGAACCCGTACCGGTGATCGATTTAAAAGAGTCGAAGAAAATAAAGGCACCGGAAGAAGCTTATTTATATGAAAATGTACAAATCATTCAGTAGAATTGAAAAACCCGGCAAAAGGATGTTTTGCCGGGTTTGGGTGCCGAAAGGGGGATTTTATTTTGTGGAAACCGGAAACGTACGTAAAATCGTGCGCTGCGGGCGGAAAATCGAGAAACGGCGCCATTTGTTCGGGAGCACGTAACATAGTATAATGGCCTTACCATGGATAAGAGTGTAAGGGGGGATAATCTTGTCTTCAAGTAATCGAAACAATCAAATTGGACCGCCGCGGTTTGCCATTGCCGTTCACTCTTTGGTTTGGCTCGCACAAAGCGAAAAGCTCCTGACAAGTTCGGCAATCGCCTTAAAGGTGAAGTCACACGCCACTTTTTTAAGAAGGGTGATGGCACAGCTTGCAGCTGCGGGGATCGTCGAAACAAAGGAAGGACGGGAAGGCGGTTATAGTCTGAAGGTGCCTGCCTCTCAGCTTACTTTGGCGGATGTGTATCAAGCGGTACGGCCCGAATGTCTCGTTTGTATGGAAACGAGCGAATGCGGTGAGGTCGGGAAACAGCTGGATACGGCTTTGGAGGAAATCATGAACGAAGCCGAAAAGGAAACATTGCGCCTGCTAAAGGGCTATACATTGGAAGAATTCATGAAAAAAGTCGATTTCACCAATTTTGAAAATGAGTGTCTGGGCTAATATCCTTGCAAGAGGGTACCCAGGATTATATAATGTGCTTAATGCGATTGCATTTGAAATGAGGAGGTATTTACATGAAAGTGGAAATTTGGTCGGATTATCAATGTCCGTTCTGTTATATAGGTAAGCGCCGGTTCGAAGAGGCTTTAAGGCAGTTTGAAAATAAAGATCAGGTAGAGGTCTCCTTTCGCAGTTTTGAGTTGAACCCAGAGGCTGAGCGGGATATCAATATGACTCAAAATGAAATGCTGGCCAAGAAATACGGTATGTCTCAAGCACAGGTGGAAGCGAACAGCCAAAACCTGACTCAACAGGCTAAAGAATTGGGACTCGATTATCACTTGGACAAAGTGGTCTTAACGAATTCGTTCGATGCCCACCGCTTGATGCACTTTGCTGCATCAAAAGGTAAAGAGAAAGAAATGAATGAACGCCTATTTAAAGCTTACTTTACGGAAGGCAAACATATTGGCGATCACGCTACATTGGCAAGTTTGGCTGAAGAGGTTGGCCTTGAAAAGTCCGAGACGGAGTCCATGCTGACAGGAACGGCATTCACGGCAGAGGTTAGGGGAAATGAGCAAGAAGGAAGCCTGCTTGGCATTACAGGAGTCCCATTCTTCGTCATTAATCGGAAATATGGAATCTCCGGCGCCCAGCCAACGGAAGCATTCCTCGATACGCTAAAAAAAGTATGGGCTGAGGAAAATCCGCTTACGATCGTGAATGATCCAGCAACAGGCGACGCTTGTACGGACGGTTCTTGTAACGTAAAGGAAAAATAGAAGGTGAAGAAGGAGGCCCCAAACTGGGGTCTCCTTTTTCTTCTTAAGGCTCTTTTCGTAAAGATTGTTGTTTTTAAAACGAAACCATTTAAGGTTGATTGGAGCGGAAGTGCGAGACTCCTGCGGGAGCAGCGGGACAGGTGAGATCCACAGGTGTTTACGCCGAGGAGGCTCACCGCCCGCCCCGCGGAAAGCGAGCATCTGGAGGGGAAATCAACCACACCTCACTATTTGGTAAATAGCAACAAAGTATGTGAAAACAGCCTTTCTTAAAAAGGAAATGTCATGTATGGCAAAGAATATAGTGTACAGGATGGCTTTTCCAAAAAAAGTCCGAAATGAAAGGGAGTTAAAGATGTATATAATGATTGGAATACTAGTCTTCGTGATTGCATGTGCAGTAATTGCCAAACTAATTTCCTATAAATATTGGACATGTATTTATACAGCATTCGGGAATGAAAATTATTATAAGGCGGTTGCGAAATTGGAAAGGGAAGGGATACCCTACAAAACGAAAACGCCTATGAATTTAGGCACTGAAAACTTCCAGAATCGTCATGAAACCACTCAATATGATGTTTTTGTAAAAAAGGAACAGGAGCATATTGCCCAAAGGGCGATAAATAAGAATTAACAAAAAGTTAAATCGTTGAAAATCGCTGTCCTGAAGGCAGCTTTTTTGTATTGACTGAAAAGATAGATGAGGGAATTGAAGCAGGCCATGTTTTGCTTTTTTGGAAACTCACGAGTATTTACTCGAAATTGACGAGTAAAAGCTCGAAACTCACGAGTATATGTTCGAAACTCACGAGTAAAAGCCCAAAACTCACGAGTAAAAGCTCGAAACTCACAAGTAAAAGCCGAAAACTGACGAGTAAAAGCTCGAAACTCACGATTATTTGCTCCAAACTCATGAGTAAAAGCCTAAAACTCACGATTATTTGCTCCAAACTCATGAGTAAAAGCCCCAAACTCACGAGTAAAGGCCCAAAACTCACGAGTAAAAGCTCGAAACTCACGATTATTTGCTCCAAACTCATGAGTAAAAGCCCCAAACTCACGATTATTTGCTCCAAACCCATGAGGGCGAGACTTATGAAAAGCAAAATGCTGCTCTTCCATCTTTCCGCTGAATTCATATAAGATAAAAGAAAGAAAAAGCGTTGTTTTTGATATGGAATCCGTTTTTTATAGTTTCAAAGACTGAAAATTTGTATAATGGGTGAGATGGATTTAATTGAATGTACATATAGGAGGGGCATGGATGAGTAAGCTTAATGGCAGGACCGTTGCTTTATTGGGGGCGCGGAAGACGGAAGAACTTAGTAAAATCGTTCAAAATCTTGGGGGAGTCCCGGTTGTTCGCCCGGCACAGGGGACGGTTTTCCTTGATGATTCCCATTTGGAAGAGGATGTCACCCGGTTGATGGCAGGGGAGTTCGATTGGATCATTCTCACTACGGGAGTGGGAACGGAATTATTATATAAAACGGCAGTGAAGATGGAAGCGGGAGATCGTTTCATAGAGGCTTTGCAGTCTATGAAAATTGCAGCTAGGGGCTATAAAACGGTTAATATGCTGAAAAAGCTTGGCCTGCAGCCATTAATCCGTGATGATGATGGCAGTACGGCAGGGCTTGTTCGCAATCTGGAAGGCCATCTGCTTGGAGGTGTAAAGGTCGCTTTGCAGCTTCACGGCGATCCGGCGCCTCTTTTGATGAATTGGCTGGATGAACAAAAAGTGGAACATAAAGAAATCCTGCCATATGAACATATAGCGCCTGAAAAAGAAACGATGCAGCAGCTGATCAAAGAAATCCTTGAAGGCAAAATCGATTCGGTTGTGTTCACGAGTGCACCCCAGCCGCGAAATTTAATGAGATTTGTCCGTGAACAAGGCGTGGAGGATAAGATAGTCGGCCTGTTTGCATCAGATGTAATTGCTCTTGCGGTCGGAAAGGTAACGGCGCAGGTGGTGATCGATGAAGGGATCGATCGGGTCATATATCCTGAAGATCAACGGATGGGCAGTGCAATGGTGGAGCTGGTGAAATATTATCAGGGAATGGCAAGCAGATAGGGGTGAGTGCGGCATGACCAAGGGCAAGGTTTATTTTGTTGGTGCAGGTCCGGGTGACGAAGGCCTGATTACCGTAAAAGGCCAAAAAGCGATTGAAAAAGCGGATGTCATTTTATATGATAGATTGCTAAATCCCAAGCTGTTGGAGGCTGCCGCCTTCGATTGTGAATTGATATATTGTGGCAAGACACCTTATACTACTGGCATCAGCCAAGGGGAAATCAATGAGCTGCTTGTTTCCAAAGCACTGGAAGGGCATCGGGTCGTCCGTTTGAAAGGCGGTGATCCTGCCGTTTTTGGAAGAGTCGGGGAGGAAGCGGAATCGTTGAAAGATGAGGGAATCCCATTCGAAGTCATTCCGGGGGTTACGTCCAGCATTGCTGCATCCATGTACGCAGGAGTCCCCGTCACACATCGGGATTACGGACGTTCTTTTGCGATGGTGACGGGCCATGACCAAACGAAGAAGGATATAGATTGGAATGGGCTTGTGAGCATAGATGCGGTTGCCTTTTATATGGGTGTAGCCAACCTTCCGTCTATCCGCGAAAATTTGATCAATCATGGAAAGCCAGGGAATACACCGGCACTCGTCATTCAATGGGGCACTTATGGAAGACAGGAAAGTGTCGAGGGGACCTTGGATGATATCGTCGAACGGGTAAGTGGAAGGTCGCTTGGCAATCCTGCAATCACCTTGGTCGGGGATATCATTTCACTGAGGGGAAAACTGCAATGGTTCGAAAGGAAGCCGCTTTATGGACAACGGTTTTTAGTGGCCCGGACGGGGACGGCAAAAAGCGCTTTGGCGGAAGCCCTGTATGAACTTGGCGGCGAAGTCATCGAGTTTCCTAAATGGAATGCGGCAAAAGTGAAAATAGAAGAAAGTCAGCTGCTCGCTTTTCTTTCGTATGATCGAATTCTCTTCACTTCGCCTGAAAGTGTCCATGGATTCTTGGATTCACTCACTGAACAAGCTATTGATTTCCGCCGGATTTCTTCTAAACTATATGTGTTATCAAGGAAATCGAAAAAGGCTTTGCAGCAACGGGGTCTGACGGCCGAGCTCAAATCCGGGATGCCGGAAGCCGGAACACTGTTAGTTGTTGGGGATCGAGACAGGGAATTTAGAGATCCTGCACACGGGGACGGAGACTATATTCAAACAATCGCTAAATTTGTCGATGAAAGATTCCTTGAAATCTTTCCGAGAATGCTTGATGGGAAAGCTGTAGGAACGGTATTGTTTTCAAATCGGCATTCAGTCGATATGCTGATGCAATATGGGAACAAGGCAAACGTGGATGTTGAAGCGCTGCTAAAACAAGCCTCCATCGGGGGGATCGGGGAAAGTACCGGCAATAGACTTCAAGACTATGGATTTACATCTGATATGATGCCGAAAGAACCGTCTGTCGAACAATTGGTGGATTTGATCGTGAATAGGAATATTTTTTAGGCTCTGATAAAAACAGAGTCTATTTCCTTTGGAGGGCTTCGTTATTCACCTTCTATTAATATTGTTGGCGTTCAGTGTTAGTGCCAATCGTGTTATCATTTAATTACGGAACATCACGGAGTATGAAAAGCCCTCACTTACTGCTTTTATTGGCCGGAATTCATTCAAAGGCAGGAGGTGACTTCATGTTTAATATTGGTGATATTTTATGGCAATTTTTCTACCTTGCCCTCCTTGTTCTGTTATTCGTTATGGTTGTGAAGGCGGTCAGTTTCTTTATAAAGCATATGACAAAAATGAATAACCTGGATAATACATGAGATGAATTACATGAACGATTGAAAAAGAAGGATGAATGAAGGCGAGGCAGGGGTGGGCATTAAACGGAATTGGACGAATTCACCAAATGGACACTCAATTTTGAGGGGTAAGGAATAAAAGTCTTTTATTCCTTCACAGATTGGGTATTATATATATGTGACTTTTCCAGGGAGGCGAAGTAAATGAAACGGACATGGGAATACGCATTAAGTATCATAGGCGTGAGTATCGCCGCGATTTTTTTAATCGTGACGATCATAGCGGCCGTTTATCTCAACAGTATCGATTTGAAAGAAATGATGGACTACTCATTAATGACAGATTCTGAGTTTTCCTCGTCTGAGGTAGATATGTCAATCAAGTTATTCATGGGCATGCTTTGGGTGGGGATCATATCGCTGTTCATTGCCCTGGCAGGCGGTTTGATCGCTATCTTTCTATTAAAGGGCGGCAAGGCGAAGGGAGCCGGAATCTTATTGATCATTACGGGCATTCTGACGATTTTTCATGTTTGGCCGCTTATCTTCTTCATCATACCGGGTATCATGTGCCTTGTAAGGAAGCCGAGGGAAACGGTGGAAGTGATCGAATGATCCGGCATCGTACATAGTTTTGTGATTGAAAACAAAGGAGCTTTCCCGATAATGCGGGTAAGCTCCTTTTATGCCGTAGGGATATTTTAGGAGAAAATACCTTATTATACCTGAAATCACCAGTCTATCATGTTACTATTATTATAGATTTAAATAAAAATAGACTGGAGTTCGATCGATGAAGATACCTTTAATGAAGATTGGGGCACTGACCTGTTTAACACTCGGTTTGTTCAATGGACAGGCTTTTGCGGAGTCTGGAATAACCAATGCGTGTTCATCATTCGGTGAGATTCAACCCAATGAAAATCCTTCCCATAAGCAGATCAACTGCTTACTGACGAATGCGGCAATAGAGGCTGAAATCCCCCCTGAAGTGGTAAAAGCGGTGGCTACGCAGGAAAACGGGGATTGGAGGCAATTTAATGAGGATGGTAAACCGATCATATCCGACGATGGCGGCATCGGTCTAATGCAGCTTACCAATAAAAGTGGGTATGACCAGAAAAAGCTGGAAAATGATATGGTCTACAATATCGGGGCTGGCGTCGAGGTCCTGAGTGGCATGTATTCAAGAAGGGATTTACCCAAGATCAAAGGTGCAGGGCGCAGGGTCATCGAAAATTGGTATTTCCCTGTCATGGCTTACAATGGGACAAAACCGGTGAACAGTCCTCTTTACCAGGAAAACGGGAAAATGAATGTGAATGCGTACCAAGAGGAAGTTTTTGCTGAGATAGAGAACCAAAGTTATTTGAATGATACGAAACTGGCAAAATATCCATTCAAAACTTCTGACTTTCAATATGATCGGGACAGCACGGAAAATATCGTCTTTAAAAATCTTGAATACACCCTGACAGATCCAACGCATGACTCTGTTTATTGGTTCAGGGCAGGAGACAAAGTGGTGACGACATCGAGCGCGAATATCAGGAAAGATATAAGCACTACGGCAGGTGCAGTAACTGTTCCGCCAAATAAAAGCTTGATCATCACAGGGGATTTTGACTATCACGAATCTAAGGGAAATAAATTTGTCTTTTACCCCGTACAAACGGAAGACAAGAGTATTAAGGGGTATGTTTCATCAGCTTACATCTCCAATCGGCCATCGATTGTCAAGGATACGAATAAGCCTGTGATTTCAGGGACTGCCGGTAAAGCAATTCCAATCAACTCAACTTTCAATCCTAAAACCGGCGTAAAGGCGAAGGATGATAAAGATGGTGACTTAACGAATGTCATCCGAGTTGAAGGTAAGGTCGATACCAACAAAGTGGGCACCTATAATTTGACTTATACGGTAGCTGACAAAGCTGGGAATGTTTCCAAGGTCACAAGGAAAATAACCGTTTATGATCAAGTCACGCCTGTCATTTCAGGTGCCGGGAACAAAACCATCAAACTTAATTCTTCATTCAATCCAAAAACAAACGTGAGTGCAAAGGATAATGCCGATGGAAATTTGACTAGTAAAATCAAAGTGACGGGTACAGTCAATACGAAGAAAAAGGGGACCTATATATTGAAGTATACGGTCACAGATTCATCGAAAAATGTGGCGACAGTCACAAGAAAGATCACGATAGATGGCACCAAGCCAGTCATCTCGGGAGCCAATAGTAAAACCGTTGGCTATTATTCGACATTCAGCCCTAAATCGGGCGTATCTGCGAAAGATAACCTGGATGGCAACATGACAAGTAAAATAAAGGTGACAGGTACGGTGAATACAAAGAAAAAAGGTACGTATACATTAAAGTATACCTTTCCGGCTTTTTTGAATAAGTATGATCATTTTTTTGTGGAAGAAGTATATTTTAAAAGGTTGAAAAAGAAACAGACTCACCTAAAAGTCAAGTCTGCTCAAAATTTGTTTATAAATTGTTCGAATCAGCTTTAAGAACTATAATACCAAAGAAAAGAAACACTTGAAGCTCCTAAAGTAGTGGTCGCACTATAAGTATATTATTTATTGTTTGTATAGCTTGTAGTTATTAGCTTACTACTACAATTTACATGACAATGTGTACCCTGGCACGGCATAGTCAAATACTTGAATAGGGGATAATGCTGTTAGATGATGCCCAACAAATAAAGCAACGCTGAATGGACAATTTAAAAATAAGTAAAACTCTTCAATCCCTTGTCTTTTTAAATTGTCAGCTATATCTTTAACATCTTTAGCGTATGCTACAGCTTGCTCATTGTTTTGAATACTTTCTTGACCAGGTCCAGAGGGTGGTAAAATATTAATCATCATACGGTAATCTGCATTAATTTTGTCGATGTGTTGTTTCACTGCGGCTTGGATATTATTTGTTACGCTCAACACAAGAACTGCTCTTCCACTTTCTGAATGATTTCCAGGTACTCGTTTAGAGATGGCTTTAAAATCTGTATCTACTTTTTCAGAAGACCATATTTGTTTATAGTGTTCTACCTCGATAATCGCACCTTTTGTTCGACTAAAACGGTTGCCAACTAAAAGCCCTCCAGGTAAACAAAGTTTAGAATATATACGTACGCGTCCACCTTTTTTAACCCAATCTTGTGACCATGTAGTTGTAGCAAATTGTAATTGAGGAACTAGCTCTTCAGTCCATGTATCTAACTGTGGAAGAACTCGAGGACTAGTTGATATATCAAAGAAGCTAGTCCAATCTAATTCTACGTCTGGTTGAAGAGGGTATTCCTGTTTTTCATAACCATGAATATGAAGAATCATCGCATCAGCCTTTATTGGCTCTGCTATACTAATTAAAAAGCTTTTGATATGTTTAAATACTGTGCTTTTTTCATCAACCTTACAAATACTTTTATGATTCTGATCCACGTTATAAATTTTTGCATCAAGATGAAGAGGTGATGCTGAAACTTTAGAGACAATACGGTCCTGTGCCCCATGGAAAGCAATCTGAGGTATTTTGTGCTTTAGACTATCTGGTAAAGCCTCAATTCCTCCACGTAAGAAATACTTATACCAATTTTCTTCTAATTTTTTAATTAACGGGTTTGCTTTTCGTAAAGAACGGATTTGCCTGTTAATAACCATTCTAGGAAGAGCAGAAGCTAACCCAGCACCTTGGAAAGGGACAGACAAATAAATGGCTCCTTTAACCTTTTTCAAATTATCTGAATCAAATTTCTCATATAGATTGATAATATATTGCTGAACAACCAATCCACCCATGCTGTGAGCTACAAAAACTATATTTCGATCCGGTAATTGTGCTTGAATGTCTGCATAAAGTAATTCTGCTATTTCAGGAAAATCATACTGTGGCATTGTTAAACCTGTTTTATATCCATAAGTGTAAAAGTCAAATCCTTTAAGAGCCGGATCAAGTCCAAGCAATTCAGGAAGGCATTTTGATAAGTCATCTTTTTTCCATGTATTAAAAGGGTGTCCATCTAGCCCATGAACAAATACTACTGCTATATTTTTCTCATTTTCAATAATCGAAAATAATTCGGCCTTCTTTACATCCATTATTTTCTACCTCCATTATAATATCCTTGAAAAGGCTTGATTAATTTTATAAATAATATTCAACGTTATTTTCTGAACCTAAATAAATAAATCCTTTATTTTTTACTTCATACTTACTCTTCATATGTAAAAGGGAACTTAGCAATGGAGACATTAGGGTGATTCTACAAAAAAGAAGAACATAATAGCTTAAAATCTAATCAAGAACTTTGTATAGAAAACGCAAAAGTTGATAGGAATAAAGATCTATAATTCAGTTCCTAAACCAAACATCTGTTTTTATAATATGTTTTACGTCAAAAAAGGTCAATGTTTTTTCAGTAATATCGATTTTTCTTTTTTTTAATCATTTTTTGTTGTTGTTTTAGTTAACAGTTTACTTTAATTAATCCAAATAGAATAAAGCTTTTAAGATAAAAAAATAGTAAAATGTAGAAAAAATTAGTAAAATAATATTATGATAATTACGTTGGAATAAAGGTTTTCATATGATATATTTCCTACCTATTTTCTTTTATTTAAATGTTAATTATTAACAAATTATTAAACGGAGGTATTGATTATATGGAGGTTAAATCTTACTTCACAGATTTTATATCAAACATAAGATTAACGCAGAATCAAACAAATGACTTAAAAACAGGTCATACAACTTTAAGAAAAAGGTTGTTAGAAGATGAAGATATTTCACCTATTATAATAAACACCTTTTTGCAAGGTAGTTATCGTAGGTCAACTGCTGTAAGGCCAAAAAACAACAGTAAATCTGATGTAGATGTAATTGTTGTTACTAACTTGAACTCGGAAGAATATACACCCCAAGAAGCTTTAGATTTATTTGTTCCATTTTTAGAAAAACACTACAGTGGCAAGTTTGAAATGCAGGGAAGATCGATTGGAATTGAGCTTAGTTATGTTGAACTAGATTTAGTTATCACATCAGCTCCATCAGAGATACAAGAAGAACTTTTAGAGTCTGAAAGTGTTTCTATATCTAATTCCTTAGAAGAACTACCACATTGGACGCTTACAAAATCTTGGACTGCTGCTAACGAAAATTCTAAAGAAGAACCTTCTTGGAAAAGTGAACCACTTTTAATCCCTGACCGTGAGAAGGGTAATTGGGAGCCGACAGATCCTTTAGCTCAGATTAAGTGGACTTGGGAAAAAAATACTGCTTGTAATAGTCATTATGTTAACGTAGTTAAAGCATTGAAATGGTGGAAGAAACTAAATCCTGATCCAAAATATCCAAAGGGTTATCCATTAGAACATCTTATAGGTAGTTGTTGTCCTGATAATATATCATCTGTTGCAGAAGGAGTAACCTTAACTTTAGAAAATATAGTATCGAACTATCCTACAAAACCAGAATTAAAGGATCATGGAGTACCTGAGCATGACGTGTTTAAACGTATTACTGAGGAAGAATACCAGGAGTTCTACGATTTAGTGTCAGGTGCTGCCTCATTAGCAAGACAAGCATTGGATTGTGAAGATAAAGTAGAATCTATAAGCTTATGGAGGGAACTGTTTGGATCTAAGTTTCCAGAGCCACCATCAGAATTAATAAAATCACAAAATGGCGCTTTTACTCAAAGGACGGGACCTACACCTTCTGTATCAGGTGGGAGATTTGGATGATAAATAATGTAGTCCCCACTGAATCACTACTAAGAGGGCGCAGAGCAACAGAATTTATAGAAGGAATAACTTTGTTAAATGACCTACAATGGAATGAATCCATAGAACAATGGATTCTCCATTGTTCTCTTTTTTCAGATAAAATAGAAGCAGCTATTTTACCTAAAAAGACGGAGTGGTATATATTAATTGATAATGAGTATCCCAAGGGGAATATTAGATTTTTTCCTGCAAAGGTCAACAGTTTTACTCAAACTTTTCCACATCAAATGTATAATGGCGAAGGTAATAAAGAGTTTCCTTGGAGATCTGGAATGTTATGTCTTGATACAAATGTTAGAACACTTGGTCGTTTTATTACAAACAATGAGCCTTTTGAAGAAGATAAACGTTTAAATTGGTATGTAGAAAGAGCTATACATTGGTTAATAGCTGCTTCATTAGATGAACTTACAATTGATAATGAGCCTTTTGAGTTAATTGATTTCCCTGAATCATCAGGATTTAAAATAGGTTTTTCAGAAAATCACCAATCATTTAGATACTGGAATTCTACTGATATTAAATTTGGTATTGCGGAATTTTCGTTAATTTTACCTGGTACATTTTTAATTAGACATTTCAAAAAACCTAATGGTCAGTGTTTTAGAAAAGTTACTTGGGGACAGTATGCTTCACAATTTAAAAGTCATGACAGAGTTTTAGGTTCGTGGCTTCTTTTAAACGAAGTTCCGTTTTTAAAACCATGGCAGGCCCCATCAACATGGGAAGAACTAGAGACTGTTTGTGCTAATCAAGGAATTGATTTACTAAAAAGATTAAATTTCTTAAAAAACAAATATAATTATCGCAATAAAATAGCACATATATTATTAATTGGATTTCCTATAAGAAATAAATTAAATGATAAGAATTCAGAAATATTTTGGAAAGGTATAGAGATACCTATTTTATTTGATCTTAAAGCAGTGCTTAAGAGAACTCAATTAAAAGGAAAGAAAGTTATAACTAATAAATCAACGAATTACATAAATAAACATAGAAAAATTAACTGGATGCATTCATTTAATTGGTCTAAAGAATCGATTATGAGTCGTGGAATGTTTCCTAAAACCTTAACTTCCTCAAAAGTTCTACAAATTGGGGCGGGCGCCCTTGGATCTTCTGTTGGAGAACTGTTAACGAGAGGTGGGGTAGAAAAATTAGGAATTATTGATTTTGATTCGTTAGAAATGGGTAATGTCACTAGGCATACTCTTTTACTTAATGATATAGGCAAATATAAAGCACAATCATTGGGAGATAGGCTTAATCAATCTTCACTGCATAGTAAAGTAACATCATTTAACAGCTCCATAGAATATAATCTACACTATAATAGTGAAGAGTTGGAAAAATATAATTTGATTCTGGACTGTACAGGTGATGATGATGTACTAGATTATTTAGAAAGTTATAAATGGTCATGTCCAAAAAGATTTGTTTCTATTTCTTTAGGATTTGGAGGAAAACGCTTATTCTTTTTTACTAGTATAGGTTTAAATTTCCCAAATGAAATTTTTAAGAAAATGATTCGTCCATGGTTAATGAAAGAACAAGATCAGTACGAAGGGTATATATTTCCTAGAGAAGGCTTGGGGTGCTGGCATCCATTGTTTCCAGCCAGAACTGACGATGTTTGGATAATGGCTGCAACTGCTGTAAAGAAGCTTGAAAGAATTTATCAAGAACAAAATATTCCTGTTTTTAGTGTCTATGAGCAGCAAGTAAGTTATGGGACGTTCGAAGGTCTAAAGCTAGTTGAAGAAGTGAAACTTGATGGGTGAAATAATTTTTAAAGATAAAGAAAATATATACAAAACTTCTATAGATAAAAAGTTAATGGACGAAATCTATAAAGTATGTCAAGGCGCATTACCTAATGAGACCGGTGGTATCTTGGTAGGGTATTATACAGAAGATTGTAACCTTGCAGTTATTACTAAAATATTAAGAGCACCATCTGATTCGAAAAGTGGTCCTACATGGTTTTTTCGAGGCATTCATGGTGTTAAACGGAAACTAGATGCATTATGGAAAGAAAAAAAACAATTTTATATTGGCGAGTGGCACTATCATCCAAACAGTTCTTCAAACTTGAGCTATCAAGATATCAAACAAATGACCTCTATTTCCAACTTACGTTCCTATAATTGTCCGGAACCAATTTTATTAATAGTAGGAGGGAATTCTTTGGCATGGGAGAATAGTGTTTATGTTTTCCCTAAAGGTAGAGATTTTGTATATTTAAAGAATGAAAATTTCCTTAATAAATAATTAGATATATACATTAAGATAATATGAAAAAACAAATATCTTTCCATTTAGATATTTGTTTTTTTATGTATGTCTTTTTATAATAAATAATTTGAATTTTAAAATAGCAATAATATTTTCGATAAGTAAATATCAAATTATTTATTGAATGATTTAACTTTTATCATCTATATAAAGTGTAGACAAATGAGGTATTTTATTTCTTCATATACCACTCCATCCTCTACTTCCCTTTTAAGAAATTATTATATCTAAGATAATTAAATGCAATATGCAGAAGTATTTAAAGTTTATATGTTTTTAATAAGATAAAATAAATCAAAATACAAAATTAACGTATTTTATATTTGTGAGTAAACAGATAAACTACGTTATAAAAATTAAAGTTTTATCATTTACTCTTAGTGACGATAAATACGCACTTTTTCTACATTATAGATAATAGATAAAACTTATTTTTATAAAAGGTTTTATTGTTTATATAGGTTACTTAAAAACATTTGTAAAATTCGTGTGTTAAATTAAAGGTGTTCATATAGTGCTTTTACACTTAAACGAACATCAAAAACCGTTCGCTAATTGAATTTTATTTTTGTTCGCAAAAGTATACAATCACCGATTCATCGAAAAATACTGCAACAGTCACAAGAAAGATCACGGTAGACAGCACAAAGCCGGTCATTTCCGGTGCCAAGAGCAAAACCATTGCCTATAACTCGACATTCAATCCTAAATCAGGTGTATCCGCAAAAGATAATCTTGATGGAAGCTTAACAAGTAAGATCAAAATAACAGGGACTGTGAATACGAAGAAAAAAGGCACCTATACATTGACTTACACAGTTACGGATAAATCGAAGAACAAGGCGGAAGTAAAAAGGAAAATCACCGTTAAATAGAAGGCCAACAAGGATTCCCTGAATAGGGGAATCCTTTTTTTGATGTCTGAATGTGTTTGTCTGAAAGATAGGCATATATAATAGTAGAAAGTGCCCTCAAGGGTGGAGTGGGTATTGATAAAAATGTTATAATTGTAAAAACATGTAATGATAGTGATCTGAAGGGGGATTGTTTATGGGCAAAGAACACGGGCATGTGAACTGGATGGATCAGATTTTTAAAGAATATGAAAGAGAAGGCGGGCTGAAGAATAATCCGGGCTTTGGTAAACCGCTTCCGCAGTCGGCGCTGTCGGGAAATATATATGACAACTTCTTGACGAAGGCCAAGGATGCCGGCTTCCTTCCGCTTTGGATAAAATGGCAAAAAGAAATTCGCGAAGAGCTAGCCGAATTGGTTCGATTGAAAAAAATGAATGGAACTGAATCTGAATTAATGAAACGAATGGGTGAAATAAATGAGAAAGTCCGTACATATAATGCGATTTGTCCAACCAAAATGCAGCGCAGGGAAATAGAGATGGAAAGCATCGAAATCCAGTATGAAAAATGGAAGTAAATGATATTGTGTAAAATGTGGGTGTTTGTATGACGTGATCATGAATGGATTATGTTATAATGGCATGAATAAAAAACAGAGAGAGGGACTTCGATTGGAAAAAAGAAAAGAAGTTTTTTCATGGATAAAAGCGATATTGATTGCAGTCATTCTAGCTTTTTTAATTCGAACGTATATTTTTGCACCGATTGTCGTGGACGGTGAGTCAATGATGCCGACTCTGCAAGACCACGAAAGAATTGTTCTTACCAAGTTTGGAACGGATATCGATAATATAGACCGGTTTGATATTGTCGTTTTTCATGCAACGGTAGATAAAGATTATATAAAAAGGGTTATCGGTCTGCCAGGTGACCATATTGAATATAAAGACGATACGCTTTATATTAATGGGAAAGCTTATGAAGAACCATACTTGGACAAATATAAGAATCAGATGACATCAGGAGTGCCGCTGACTGAATCCTTCAAGCTCGAAGATATTACAGGCAGCATGACAGTGCCGGAAGACCAGTTGTTCCTTATGGGGGACAATCGCCAAAATAGTTTGGATAGCCGTGAAATTGGCACGATTTCCGTCGATGAAATCGTGGGCAAGGCGAATCTAGTGTATTGGCCGATCAATGAAATAAAGATTGTGAAATAAGAAGAAGCGGACTCAGGTATCGAGTCCGCTTTTATTGTTGCCGATTTTCATCCTTAATGAGGAAACTGTCATACAGGTATTTCAACAAAAAACGTGTCCATTCTTCTTTTTTTTTCTATTTTTTTTTTTGAAAATCAACTCATCTGGGTTAAATTAGGTTATCCTATTAAAAAGAAGTAATCACGTTACCCAGGCCCGCATAAGAAAATGGATTACTTTAATAAAGGGTGCTGAGATGGAGTACTTTAGATGGATATAGTAAAAGATTTAATATCAAACTATGGTTATTTTGCGATATATGGATTGTTGGCGATTGGGATTATTGGCTTGCCGGTACCCGATGAGTTCATGATGACTTTTGTCGGCTATTTATCATCCATTTCCGTTTTGAATGTCCAGGGAGCATTCCTTGTCAGTTTCCTTGGCTCGATATCCGGGATGCTTGTCAGTTATTTCATCGGAAAAAAGGTGGGGAAGCCTTTTTTGAGGAAGCATGGTAAGTGGATCAAAATGACCCCCGCGAGGTTGGAAAAATTGGAGAAATGGTTCAATAAATACGGTCCATGGACGATTATCATCGCCTATTTCATTCCAGGAGTCCGTCACTTCGCCAGTTACATTTCCGGTATGAATGGAATGGGGAAACGAAAGTATTTTATCTTTGCAGGAGCAGGGGCATTCAGCTGGTGTTTGGTATTTACGACTTTTGGCTATTTCATCGGTGTGTTAACTTAACTCATTACAACTTACCAAATTTTTTTATTGAATCAGAAAATCCCGTTTCTGAGTATTGGAAACGGGATTTTCCATTTCCGCTTTAATTATTGAGAGGAGTATCCGCCGTCGATGACAAGCTCGGTACCAGTTACGTATGAAGCTTCATTGGATGCTAGATAAAGCACGGCATTTGCAATATCCGCCGGCTGACCCAAACGTTGTAATGGAGTGGCCTAGATCATTTGGTTCACTAACTCTTTTGATTCTTCTGATTTTTGAGTCATCGGTGTTTCGATGATACCAGGGAATACGGCATTGACACGGACGCCCATGCGGCCATGTCGTGTTGCGGCAGCCTTGGACGGCACCTTTTGAAGTTCAAAAGTTATATGATCAACGAGCAATAGTTTAACTCCTTCAAGAATCCGTCAAGCATTTTATTTTCCGGCTTGGGAATGCCTGTTTCTTGCTGGGGAAAAGTGGAATCGCCATAACTCCTGCGGGTTGAAAGCGATATCAATCTTTCAATCTTCAAATTTTGAAACGTAAATTATTCATATCTAATGGCTTTTACCCGTTCTATTTAAAACGATCCACAAGTAATCTTGTAGAGGCATCTCGCTGGGGGGGCACCATAAGAACAATTCTAGTGATTAAAATTGAATACTGCTATCTTTTTGTACACTTAATCAAAGTTTTATAACGGCATTCCAATTTTAACTTTTCAGAACTTTCATGTACATAGGAGGTCATCATTTTATGAATAACAGAGCATATCTTTCCTTGGCCATCCCGCTTACGATTTCGACGATGAGTACGCCCTTGCTTGGTGCGGTCGATACGGCTGTGGTTGGAAAGTTGAGTGATCCCGCTTATATTGGCGGGGTGGCTGTCGGAACGATAATTTTTAATACGATGTATTGGCTTTTTGGTTTTCTCCGGGTCAGTACATCTGCCTTCGCTGCACAAGCGGTAGGGGCAAGGGATGAAAAGCAAACCCTGATGGCCTTGATTCGGCCTTTTTTCATTGCAGCGATCATCGGTCTGCTTTTTATCGTGATCCAAAAGCCCATTTTGAATGTATCGTTAGGCGCAATCGGCCCGGAATCGGACGTTTCCGCCTTTGCCGCAGATTATTTCGGCATCAGGATATGGGGCGCACCATTTGCTCTATTGAATTATGTCATCTTAGGCTGGTTAATGGGGAAATCGAGGATAAAAACATCTTTGTTCATTCAAGTTTTCATGAACGTGATGAATATAATTTTATGCCTCGTTTTCGTTAATGGCTTTTCATGGTCTGTATCAGGGGTTGCTGCCGCTACACTGATATCAGAGATATCCGCTTTTTTACTGGGCTTGTGGGTCATCCGGAAAGCGGTTAACGTACCGGATTCTTTTTCATTCCGGGAGGGGTTCGATCGGGCTTCCTTGAAAAAAATGATGGTGGTCAACAGGGATTTATTCATCAGGACCATTTGCCTGATCACGGTTTTCAATCTTTTTACGGCCAAGGGAGCGACTTTCGGGACAGAGACCCTGGCGGCCAATGCCGTACTCATTCAAATCCATTATCTGATGGCCTATTGCTTTGATGGCTTCGCGAACGCGTCAAGTCTTCTGGTCGGGAAGGCGATTGGTTCGAGAGATATAAACCTTTATAAAAAAACACTCTCACTATCGGCGCGGTGGGGCTTGTATGTCTCGTTCATACTTGCCGCATCTTACTATCTTTTCAGCGATGAGGTCATTCTCCTATTCACGGATATTCCCGGCGTCATCGAATTGGCCCATGAATATGGACTTTGGATAGTCCTATTCCCATTCAGTGCCTTTATCGGCCTCGTTTTTTATGGAGTGTTCACCGGTGCGACTGAAGCCGTTCCAGTAAGGAACTCGATGCTTCTGGCATTAATGGCTTTTCTAATAGTCCAATTTGCAGCGGTCAGCAATCATGGCAATCATGGTTTATGGCTTGCATTCCTGGCTTTCAGTTTAGGACGTTCTTTGTTTTTAGCATTATATATCCCAAGACTGAACAGAAAAATAACAGTGTTAATGAATGACGATAGTCTGATGAAATCATCCTCTTTTTAAAAAAAGAGGGTGTTTTTTTATTTTTTAAGGAATTTTATCGGTAGTTTGATGTTAGCAATAATGCGGGAATACGAAGAATAGGTAGCAAGGCTTGGCGAATGTGGTAGGAATAGTGATAAAATGAAAAATATATATATAAAAGAGGAGTTGTCATATTTTGAGTGAATTGAATTGGCGAGAAGAAGTTGAAAAACGGAAAATGGACTTATTGCTGGACACACAAAACTTATTGAAAATAAAAAGTGTACTTGATGAAGAACACCCGACAGAGGAGGCACCATTCGGTAAAGGGGTGAAGGAAGCGCTTGATTTCATGCTTCAATTAGGAGAAAAAGATGGTTTTACTGTGAAAAATGTCGATAATGTCGCTGGTCATATCGAAATGGGGGAAGGCGACGAGTTAATCGGGATATTATGCCATGTCGACGTGGTACCCGAGGGCGATGGCTGGAGTTCGGATCCGTTTGGCGCTGAAATCCGCAATGGCCGCATATATGCCCGTGGGGCAATCGATGATAAAGGGCCGACGATGGCTGCCTATCATGCGATGAAGCTGGTCCGGGAGCTGGGAGAACCTTTGAACAAACGTGTGAGGATGATCATTGGAACCGATGAAGAATCGAACTGGCGCTGCGTTGACCGGTACTTTGAAGTGGAGGAAATGCCTTCGATCGGCTTCGCACCAGATGCTGACTTCCCGATCATCAGTGCGGAAAAAGGAATCTGGGATTTCTCGGTTATCCATCCTGCCGATGCAGGAAATGGCACGAACTCAGACGTGAATGTCATCGAGTTTTCTTCAGGTCGAAGGACGAATATGGTACCGGATTTTGCGACGGCTATTGTGGAAACGGACAAACCTGCTGAAGTGGCGGCAAACTATCAAGATTATT
Organism: Bacillus sp. ISL-57; assembly: GCF_018613135.1. Classification (NCBI taxonomy): domain Bacteria; kingdom Bacillati; phylum Bacillota; class Bacilli; order Caryophanales; family Bacillaceae; genus Bacillus; species Bacillus sp. ISL-57. The sequence goes on from NZ_JAGGQV010000004.1 coordinate 237,344, forward strand.
TGCAAAAGTATTCATTGGGGGGCCAAGCCGTTCCGCAAAAAAATCAAGTGCTGCTTGAAATGAATGGTGTCTCGGCACACGCGATGGAACCGAACAACGGGAGAAATGCAGGTCTGCATTTAGCCGTATTTTTAGCTGATCTCACTCTTGATCCGCATGCGAAAGCCTACTTCACTTTCATCAAGGATCGTTTGTTCGAAGATTCCCGCGGAAATAATTTAGGTGTAGCTTATTCGGATGAGCAAACAGGGGAATTGACGATCAATGCCGGCGTTTTCAATTATTCTAAACAAGGCGACAGCTCGATCGGTTTCAGCATGCGTTATCCGGTCACGTTTGAGTGGGAACAGCAAAAGGCGGCGCTGGAGGAAAAGCTTGCGGCATATAATTTGAAAGTGAAGACCAATTCGCATTCAACTCCACATTATGTGGACAGTGAAAGCTTCTTGATCAAGACGTTGCAGGAAGTGTACGAAGCGGAGACAGGTGATAAAGCCGAGCTTCTTTCGATTGGCGGCGGCACATATGCCCGTTCATTGAAAGAAGGCGTTGCATTTGGCCCGCTTTTCCCAGGCAGCGAAGACATTGCGCATCAGAAAGATGAATATATTGATATTGAGGATATGCTTAAGGCAACGTCCATTTATGCACGTGCCATTCATGAATTGGCTAAATAAGAGGCAAAGAGGGAGAAAGACATGGGAAAAATCATTTTAAACGGCGACCTTAAAAGCAGGTCCGAAGTAAAGGTAGATATTGAAGACCGGGGATATCAATTCGGTGATGGCGTCTATGAAGTCATCCGGGTTTATAATGGTGAACTATTTGCGGGGGACATGCATTTGAACAGGTTGATCGACAGTGCGAAGTTGATTCAGATGAAAGTTCCCTTTACCATAGCGGAAATCAAAACCCGCATGAAAGAGCTGATCGCTGAAAATCAACTGAAGGACGGTATCGTCTATATGCAGCTGACAAGAGGAGTATCTGCGCGTACACACTCTTTTCCAATTGCAGAGGTGGAACCGGTCTTTGTCGCCTATACAAAGGAAATGCCTTATACAGGTAAAATTAAGCCAGGGGTCAATGCTGTTACCACCGACGATATACGCTGGCTGCGCTGTAATATCAAGAGTTTAAATCTACTGGGTAATATAATGGCTAAACAGCAAGCGGTGGAAGCCGGCTGTGATGAAGCGATCCAGCATCGTGATGGTACGGTGACGGAGGGAAGTTCGTCAAATGTCTCAATTGTGGTGGATGGCCAACTTAAAACGCATCCGGCCACAAACTTGATCCTTAATGGAATTACCCGTCAGGTGATGCTGAAACTTTGCACAGATCATGGAATTCCCTATGTCGAAGAGGCCTTCACGGTCGAGGACATGATGGCAGCCGATGAAGTTCTTTATACAAGCACTAGCGTCGAAGTGACACCCATCATTAATATCGATGGCCAATCGATTGCAGCCGGGGAACCCGGTCCGATAACCCAAAGACTGCAGAAACTGTTTTCCGAGGAAATCGAGAAGCAATGCGGTTCCATTAAATAGAGAAACGCCCCTTTGCCACTAATGGCAAGGGGTTTTTTTATCTGATTAGCCGGAAGCGAGATTGCCTTCCCCGAATCCCCCGATCTGTTCATTACATCGATTTGCAATCCTCTCTTTTGACATTTTCAAAAACCAGGAATATACTTGCTAATAACCTAAAAAGTTTACCTGTTGCAACAATTTAAGTTGCGTATAAAAAGGAGTTGACATAGATATGTCCGATGTGTTGCATCAATCTTCTTCGAGAGGAATAAAAAAACTGCTTCCCTATCTAGGGCCTGCCTTCATAGCAGCTGTGGCCTATATTGATCCAGGGAATTATGCGACCAATATTACAGCCGGATCAAAATATGGCTATACACTATTATGGGTTATCTTCGCCTCCAATTTAATGGCTGTGCTAATCCAATCACTATCAGCTAAATTGGGGATAGCCACTGGAAAGAACCTTCCTGAGCTATGCAGGGAAAAATTTTCGAAAAAAACATCTTTCTTATTATGGATTCAGGCTGAAGCGGTTATAATGGCTACCGACCTGGCTGAATTCATAGGAGCCGCACTAGGGATTTATTTACTATTTGACTTACCGTTAATCACATCTGCAATCATTGCAGCGATTGGTTCCTTTGCCATTCTGGAAATCCAGCGGAGGGGTTACCGGACATTCGAAGCCCTGATCACGGTCATGATATTTGTCGTTGTGATAGCTTTTGGCGCTCAAGTTTTTTATGCAAAACCTGACACTTCGGCCGTTGTTTTAGGACTCTTCACTCCAAAATTCGAGGGAGTGGACAGCATTTTACTATCGGCCGGTATGCTTGGAGCCACCGTTATGCCACATGCGATATACCTTCATTCCTCTTTGACTCAAAGAAGGATAGTCGGAGTAAACGATTTGGAAAGAAAAAGGATTTATCGTTTTGAGCTAATTGACATTGTCATCGCCATGTTAATTGCAGGTGCAATCAATGCCGCCATGGTCATAGTTTCAGCTGCCCTATTTCATAAGAATGGAGCACTAGTGGAGGACTTGGATGTTGCCTATCAACAATTCGGGGCCATGCTTGGACCATCAGTCGCGATGTTCTTCGGAATAGGATTATTATTTGCCGGTTTATCGAGCTCATCCGTTGGTGTAATGACAGGTGATGTTGTCATGCAAGGATTCATTAAAAGACATATTCCGATTTATTTAAGAAGGGTCATTACTACCGTCCCGCCCCTGCTCATAATATTATGGGGAGTGAATCCATCCAAAGCACTTGTGATGAGCCAAGTGGTCCTCTCGTTTGGCATTGCGTTTGCCTTAGTGCCATTGATCATGTTTACAAGCAATAAAAAAATCATGGGCAGCCTGGTCAACCATAAAATCACCTCAAGCATCGCTTGGCTTATAGCTGTACTAATCATTGGACTGAACTTGTTCCTGCTTTATGAAACACTGTTCAGCTAACATGGAAATGGCAGGCAAGGACCGATTTTCGGTCCTTTTTTGCTGTTTTTTCGTTAATCGACCAAGCCTGAAAACTACATTCCGGACCTGCGCATGATCCGTCAGGGGCTTCATTCATAGGATGGTAGATTAGGGATATTCCTGTGGAGGGAGTAATTATTAGGAAGCCCGGGAAAAGGTATAGGCAATGGGAATTATGGTAAAATTAAAGGGAAAACAGGAAGGAATGGAAATGAACATGAATACTCATTTTTTCTTTGCTTTAGTATTGCCTGACGATATTAAGGCCTATTTAAATGCTGTTACGGAACAACTAAAGCCAGACTTTCCATTTAAGAAATGGCTGCATCCAGCCGATTATCATATTACGATGGCATTTTTGGGCAATGCTCCCGATACATTGAAAGAAGATGCTTTGGGGCGTGTGGGAAGTGAGCTTGCCAATGAGGCCTCATTCGGTTTGGAACTGGACGATATCGGCGGTTTTGGCAAGAGTGATAGTCCAAGGATCCTATGGGCAGGCGTCAAGCAGCAAGAAAGGCTTTTTGCCATTCAAAGGAAAGTCTATAATTCCTGTATCGAAGCAGGTTTTGAACTTGATAAAAAGCCGTTTAAGCCTCATATTACACTGGCAAGAAAATTCGAGGGGGATAATCCCTTTTCGTTGGAGGGCGTTCGCCAGCTGGCGAATGTGCAGGATAAGCATTTTGAAGCAGATCAGGTTGCGTTATATCAAACACATCTTGGAGCTTCCCCTTCATACGAGCAGATTTTCACGATAAAACTTCAAAAATAGAGAGTTGGGTGGTGGTCGAATGGCACAGCTCATAAAGATGCAGGATTATATTTCCCGGTATGAGCAGGATATTTATCGTTATCCTACACAATTTGCGCGGTTGAAAAAACAGCAATGGGATAAATTGAAGGCTGCTTATAATGCGGGCGAGCTAGATCGGTTGTACAGTGAACATACTGAAAGTGAAACACAGGTCAAATTTGATCCTCCTCAGGAAGATTCGAAGCGCCTGTTTAAAAAGGTGAAAGGCATATTCCTCCGGACAGGTAAACAGGATTCAGAGTCGGAAGAACTGCCGATTACGAACCACATTGAAGATTCTAATGTTTTTTCATTAAGATTTCCGTTCCAGCCGGCCAGTCTCGATGAATTAAAGCAAAACTTTTTAAATCAATTGCTTCGTTTTCAAATGAAATGGGGGAGTTCGACGCTTCGTGAAAAGTCATTTGTGGACCAATCATTCTTTTTGGATGAGAGGCTCCGCTTTTTTCTGCAGCGTTTTCCGGATACGTTTCTCGTATTATATAAACCTATCTTTCTTTTGAAAAATGCGCCTGTTGAGGTCGAAGTCATTTTATTGACCCCTGTTGATGCTTGGTGCATCACGTTTCTGGAAGCGGAAGAAGACGCTGCTTTCATTGGGTCAAGTGAACGATTCTGGGTCCGCAGGCATCATAAGCATCCTGATAAAAAGGTGCTCAATCCTATGCTTGGTGCAAATCGGATGACGAACATCGTCTCCCAGTTATTTGAGCTGTATGGAGTGAACATGCCGATTAAAAAGGTGATTTTATCCCGGAATGGATATGTCGATTATCCCGAAGCCCCTTATGATATTACGATATTGGATAAACGGACCTTCCCGGAATGGTTCGAAAGGATGCGGGCCATATCGTCTCCGCTCAAGGCACAGCAGTTAAAAGGGGCACAGGCTTTGCTTGAATATTGCCAAACTACATCCAGCCTGCGACCTGAATGGGAAGCGGAGTGTAACCAAACGGATGGAAATCAGCATGCCGCACCTTAAAGAAACGGTATATTTCATTGTCAATCCAATGGCAGGAAATGGAGAGAGTTTGAAGGTTTGGAAAAAAGCCGAGAAAATCCTGCAATCAAAAGCTGTTCCCCATGAGGTGTTTTTTACACGGGAAAAGGGTCATGCGCTAAGATTGACGAAGGAGATCCTATCAGGGACGAAGCATGATACCCGGATGATCGCTGTCGGGGGAGATGGCACGATCAATGAAATGATAAATGGCGCCATTGGTTTTCCCCCACGCCATCATCGGCTCCCTTGCGGCTGGATCAGGCAATGATTATGTAAGGGGCATTCAAAAAACCGGGAGTGTGGAAGAAGCTCTTTCTTTATTTCAGGAAAATGCCTTTAGTGCCATTGATATCGGACAGTTCGAGACGAATGGTAAGATGGGGTATTTCGTGAACAGCCTGGGAATGGGCATTGATGCTGAAATTTCCGATGAAGCGGAGCGTTCCGCTCTGAAAAAATGGTTTAATTTTGTCAGAGCGGGTAAATTAATTTATCTGTTCATTTTTATAAAAAAGATAGTGACTTATAAGCCCAGCTGCATGGAATTGATCATTGATGGAGACCGGCATATATTGAAAAAGGTTTGGTTCATCGTTATTGCGAACCAGTCCTATTTTGGCGGCGGGATGAAAATTTCACCGATGTCGAAGCTGGATGATGGCAGGTTGAACGTGATTGCGGTCCATGATATTCCTTTGTTGAAATTATTGACCGTCTTCATCACCGTTTTATGGGGCGGTCACCTGAACATTAAAAATGTTGATTCTTTTTCCGGTAAAATGATAAAAATGAAGAATGAAGGGTCAGTGAAAATCCAGTCTGATGGGGAGATTGTTGGTAGGAACGAAGTAGCTGCAGTGGTTCTGAAACAGAAATTGCGCGTCATGTTACAGGGTGTTAACCGATACAAAAATATGAAATGATTTATTTGTTTTTGTTTTATGCGTATAATCGTTTTATAGTACTTGACGAAGAAACCGTTTTTCAACTAAAATTTAATTTATGGCTATTGTTTAATTGCTCAATAGCTATTTTTTTATTTCTCTAAAAATGAGGATGTTTTTAATTGCGGGTATCACCCCGATGCAAGTATATATGCAGCTTCGCCAGCAGGCGGATTTTTTATAAAACATGGACTCAAAGTAGTGGTAATACATACACTAGGTGAACGTACCCACATTTGTATGATTAAGCGAGGAAATCGAAGGTGAACCAGTTGGAACATTTATTAGGTCAGGAGTGGGATATATCCCCTGCTGGAGGAGCTACGGGAGAAGCCTTTATTGCCGAGAAAGAGGGGCAGAAGCTCTTCCTTAAACGAAATTCATCGCCATTTTTAGCTGTTCTTTCAGCTGAGGGCATTGTTCCAAAGTTAATGTGGACAAAACGCCTGGAAAATGGGGATGTAATTACGGCCCAGCATTGGATGGAAGGCAGGGAGCTATCTCAGCAGGAAATGAACAATATAAGAGTCGCAAAGCTGCTTCAAAAAATTCATCAATCCGATCCTTTGTTAAGCATGCTCAAAAGGCTTGGGAAATCCCCTTTACGACCTGAAAGTATACTTACAGACATAGAAACCGGGTTATCTTCGGATGTTACGGACATTCCGATTATCAAACAGGCCATCCATTTTTTACAGAACAATCTCCTGTTGATTGAATGCGACGAAAAAGTCGTCTGTCATTGTGATGTGAACCACAATAATTGGCTCATGACGGAAACGGACGGATTGTTCCTGATTGATTGGGACGGAGCGGTCATAGGCGATCCGGCCATTGACCTCGGCATACTCCTGTATTCATATGTCCCGAGGGAAGAATGGAATCAATGGCTTGCCCGTTACGGCAAGAAGCTTGACGCAGGCCTGGAGATGAGGATGAAATGGCACACGGTTTCACAACTTGTGCTTTCCATCCAATGGCATCATCGTAGGAAGCGGTACGAGGAAAGAAATGAATTACTGCAAAAACTGGAAGCTTTATTGATGGTCAGCTGATCAGAATTGATCTATATCATCCACCCACTGGGACAGGTCGTTCTGGTGGGTTGAAATATGTGCATCCAAATCGGCGGTACCGATGCCCGTCTGACTGTATTCGTAAATCTCCGTCAGTATCGTTTTCACATTGCTGTCAATTTCCATATTGATCATCAAGGATTTGACAAGCCTTTCAACCTGTTCACATTCAGAAACGGATCCGCAGCAGTCTGTCTGATGGTTGGTCAATATATCTTTCAATAGTGACATTTGGTGTTCATGGGAAAGCGGCATATAATACCTCTCCTTTCTTAAACATGGATTCAAGGGATTTCCAGGTGGTACTCGCCTGCCCTTCACTTATTTATGGTGTGTTTTGCTGAAAGTTTTATACATGAAAACTACAGTGACTGTCGCCTGGATGGCCGGCAGTTTTTTTATTTGATCAGTGGGTGTTTCCTGAAAAAATCAACTTGCAGGAATCATACACTCGTGTTATGGTTTGAACGATTATATTATAAATAGGGGTGTCATCATGCGTTTAAGAAATAAACCTTGGGCTGAAGACCGTTTGAATGATTTTCCACAATATGTAATTCAGCAGCCAGTGAGCCATAAAGGTAAATGGCATGAAGTTTTCGGAAACGATAATCCGTTATATATTGAAGTGGGTACGGGAAAAGGCCGTTTCATCACAGAAATGGCAAAGGCCCATCCTGATGTGAATTTCATTGGAATTGAAGTATATGGAAGCGTCATTGTCGCTGCATTGGACTTGCTGATTGAAGCGGACGTTCCAAATTTAAAGCTGTTGAATGTTGACGCAGCGAACTTAGGGGACTATTTTGCAAAAGGTGACGTGGATCGCGTCTACTTGAATTTCTCTGATCCATGGCCGAAATCACGTCATGCAAAACGCCGGTTAACATATAAGACCTTCCTCGAAGTATATGAAGGCATCCTGCCAGACAAAGGCGAGATTCACTTCAAGACGGATAATCAAGGGTTATTCGAATCTTCCTTGAAAAGTATTTCCGAATACGGCATGCTCTTGAAATTTGTAAGCCTTGATTTGCATAACAGCAGTTTTGAAGGCAACATCATGACTGAATATGAAGAAAAGTTCTCGAGTAAAGGCAATCGGATATACCGATTGGAAGCAATGTTCCAATAATAAACGATCGGAAACCAGGTGCACAGCATCTGGTTTTTTTGTTTGTTTATGATTTACGGGGATGACTTGATTGTTATCAATTTCAATATATGGAAGCGGGTGTTAAACTAAAGGCAGAGGAGGGGTAAAATGGAAACGATGCAAATAGGGGAAATAAAATTAACATGGTTGAATGGCGGTGTGACACACTTGGATGGCGGTGCGATGTTCGGTGTTGTACCGAAACCGCTTTGGTCCAAGAAGTATCCCGTTAACGAAAATAACCAAATCGAGTTACGTACGGATCCGATTTTGGTGCAGGCTAATGGATTGAATATGCTAATAGACTCCGGTATTGGCAATGGAAAGATGAATGACAAGCAGAAACGCAATTTTGGGGTGACGGAGGAATCCCATCTTGTTGAAGATCTTGGCAGACTTGGGATTCAGCCAAATGATATCGATTACATTTTAATGACCCATCTGCATTTCGATCATGCCTGCGGGTTGACGAAACGTGAAGGTGAAACTTGGGTGCCTGTTTTCGAGCGGGCAGAAATCATCACGACCAAAACGGAATGGGCGGAAATGAAAAACCCGAATATTCGTTCAAAAAGTACATATTGGGCAGAAAACTGGGAGGCTGTCGCTTCTCTTGTACGTCCTTTTGAAGGGGAACAGGAAATTACGGCTGGCATTAAAATGATCCATACAGGGGGGCATAGTGATGGACATGCGATCATCATCATGGAAGATGGCGGGGATAGATTGATCCACATGGCAGATATCATGCCGACGCACGCGCATGCGAATGTCCTTTGGGTTCTTGCTTATGATGATTATCCCATGACTTCCATCGAGGCGAAGGAAAAGTGGATGAAATCCGGACTGGAAAATGGGTCCTGGTATAGCTTTTACCATGATGCCCAATACTGTGCCATCAAATGGGATGCAACGGGTAAGGAGATACTAGCCGAATTGAAGCGGAAGCGTTAAGAAGGAAAGCGAAAGGAGGACGTCATCTTGACGGCCCTCCTTTTTTGTTTCAATCATTTTGAGCATTTAGCTCCAATATCGTTCCTGTCGAGGCATCTGCAACAAATTCGAATTGCTCGCGTTTACCCTCTGTATTCCTGGTGATCCCGCCTTTGTACACTTCATAGTCCAATTCGTTTTTTGTATAGTTCTCCGGCTTCATCAAGATCCATGAGCCATATATATTTCCATCCTTTTTGACTGTTTCCTTCACTTGGGCCAAGACTTTATCGGGAGAAGGTTTACTTGATTGATCCAATAATTGTTTTGTTGCATAGCCAGCAGCAAACCCGGCTGCAGTTCCTAGTAAAAACGTTTTCCAATTCATTGATTTCTCCTCCATTGCATTTTATAAAATCACTTCTTCTAGTATACAGAAGAAGGCTTTATTTGACTAATAATTTGAAATTTTACCCATAAACTGATAAATTAGAACTTTCTAGTGTAACATGATGCTAAGTTTTGTAAAATAGAAAGAAAAAATACATAGTTAGGGGTAGAAAAATGAATCATGAGACTTTGGAGCTTTTTAAAACATTGACGGAATTACCGGGAGCCTCGGGAAATGAACATGCAGTTCGGAGTTTCATGAAGAGTGAGTTGGAAAAGTATTCGGATGAAATCGTCCAAGATCGCCTTGGCGGAATATTTGGCGTAAAAAGAGGCAATGAGGATGGCCCGACCGTCCTGGTTGCCGGGCACATGGATGAAGTGGGATTCATGGTCACATCCGTAACTGAAAATGGAATGATTCGCTTTCAGACCCTAGGTGGCTGGTGGAGCCAAGTGCTTTTGGCCCAAAGAGTCGAAATCATAACCGATAACGGTCCGGTCATCGGTGTCATCGGTTCGATTCCGCCCCATTTGCTTGATGAATCACAACGGTCAAAACCAATGGATATCAAAAATATGCTGATTGATATTGGGGCGGATGATAAGGAAGATGTGAAGAGAATCGGTATTAAGCCCGGTCAGCAGATTGTACCGATATGTCCATTCACGCCGATGGCCAATGAGAAGAAAATCCTCGCAAAAGCGTGGGATAATCGATATGGCTGCGGGCTTGCGATTGAATTGTTAAAAGATTTAAAAGGTGAAACGCTGCCGAATGTCTTATATTCCGGGGCAACCGTCCAGGAGGAAGTGGGATTACGGGGTGCGCAAACTGCAGCTCATATGATCAAACCGGATCATTTCTTTGCTTTGGATGCAAGTCCGGCGAACGATATGTCCGGCAGTAAAAGTGAATTTGGCCAGTTGGGAAAAGGGGCACTGCTCCGCATTTTTGATCGTTCGATGGTTACGCATCGCGGCATGAGGGAATTCATCCTTGATACGGCGGAGTCGAATGAGATTCCGTATCAATATTTCGTTTCCCAGGGCGGCACGGATGCAGGGCAAGTCCATATTGCAAACGAAGGCATTCCAAGCGGGGTGATTGGCATTTGTTCCCGCTATATTCATACGCATGCATCCATGATTCATATTGATGATTATGCCGCTGCCCGTGAACTGATAGGGAAATTGGTTCGTTCCTGTGATAAAACGACATTCGAGACCTTGATTAAAAACGGTTGATGGAGGAAGCTGAAATGGAAAGGGATGGTGTCATAATCCTTTTCCATCAGCTTTTTTTACATAGAAGGAAGGTAATTATATTGAAAATAGCAGTAGGCAGTAAGAATCCGGCGAAAGTAAGTGCCGTGCTTGGTGTATATGAAGATGCTGAAACCATTTCGCTTCAAGTGGAGAGCGGGGTCCCGGAACAGCCTTTTTCAGACGAGGAAACGATGGAGGGGGCCATTACACGTGCCCGGAATTGCTTGATTCACAGTGATGCCGATATGGGTATCGGACTTGAAGGCGGTGTCGTGAAAATGGGACAAGCCCTGTTTCTGTGTAATTGGGGTGCAATGGCCACGAGGGACGGTGAGGTCTTTGTAGCTGCCGGAGCGAGAATCCCGGTTCCGGGAATCGTTGCCCGGAAGGTTCTGGACGGTGAAGAGCTGGGCCCGGTGATGGACGCCTTCACAAAGCAAGAGAATATTAGCAAAAAGGAAGGGGCGATCGGCGTATTTACAAATGAGCGAATCACCAGGGGAGAAATGTTCCTTCATATCATGAGGATGCTAGCCGGTCAACACGAATATAAGCTGAAAATGAGAAAGCACGATTTATGAATCACTGTCATGGAAAGGTGCCTTCGAATGGAAACGAACACTGCCAAAACTGAGCAGAATAAGACAGGGTTTTATTGAGCGGTCTTGCTACTATAGTGACAAGGGGTGAGCGGATATGGGGTGGGTTGAATCAATCCAAAAGGCCATCGACTATATCGAGGAGCACTTATTGGAGGACCTTACGATAGAGAGCATTTCCAGGCAGGCGAATGCTTCAGCTTTTCATTTTCAGCGGACCTTCACCATTTTAACGGATATTTCCATCGGTGAATATATCCGGCGTCGAAGACTGACGTTAGCGGCCCAGGAGATATCATCCACGAATGGCAAGGTCATTGATTTAGCCTACAAGTACGGCTATGACACCCCCGAGGCATTCTCAAAAGCTTTTCGAAGGCAGCATGGGGTATCTCCGAGCGAAGCGCGAAAGTATATGGGGAAGCTGAAATTCTATGAACGCCTGATGATACAGGTCATTCTGAAAGGGGCAAAACCGATGAAATACAATATCCTTGAAAGGGATTCCTTTCAATTGATTGGAATCAAGCAAGAGTTTTCCTTGGTTAATGAAGAGAATTTGATCGGGATTCCAAAGTTGTGGGAGAAAGTCAATTCGAATGGAACAGGAGATAGGTTAGCGAAGTTGAACAACGGCCAAATAGATGGCTTGCTTGGTGTATGTGTCGATAAGCGTAATGTGGAAAAAACTGAAACGATGGATTATTGGATAGGTGCAGAGTATTCCGGGAAAGTGCCTGAAGAGTTTTCGACCCTTACGATACCGGCTTCCAAGTGGGTTGTATTTGAAGTTCACGGACCTATGCCTGATAGCATGCAACAAGCGTGGAAGCGGATTTTTTCCGAATGGTTCCCTACGAGCGGTCATGAACATGCCGGAACTCCTGAATTGGAAGTATACGACAATGCGGATGCTTCAAACCCTGACTATTACTCCGAAATTTGGATTCCGATTAAAAAGGGATAGTATTCAACCATCAAAATCATTCGTTATTCGCTTGCAGGGTTAGGCATCTAATTTGCCCCTGCAAGCTTTTTTATTTGTAAATATGAAATGATCAGCCCTTCATTCTTGTGCTTGATAAGGACAGGAAGATTTACAGCCCTTCTTCAAAAATATAAGAAAGCACCTTCATGGCTTGGTTCACGGATTCGACCGTGACACTCGCCTTTTCCGATAACTCCTTTAAGGCATGGTGATGGGGTTCCGGACGAATCAAAATAAGTGGTTTCCCCAGGGAAATCGCGGTGCTTGCGTCCATGGCAGTATTCCACTGCTTATATTTCTCGCCAAACAGAGCGACGACTAGATCGGCTTTTTTCATCAAAAGACCTGTCCGCAAATTATTGATTTGGGAAGCGGCTGCATCCTTCAGGATAGGGTTCGGCTGTTCCCCCAGGACATCTTCACCGATATTATCGGAGCGTTCATGATTTTCCATCGGGCCGACGAATTCTAATGGAAGCTTCAGTGCAGCAGCCTTATCTCTCAACTCACTTCTCCAATTTGAATGGATTTCCCCAGCAAGATAAACGGTTAACTTCATTGTTTTCCTCCTCGATATTGAAATTGCTTTCATTGTACCATGTTTTTTAGAAAATGGATGAATTCCATAAATAAGGATAATATTATCCATAAGATAGTACAAGAGACGGCTGGAGGAATGACGATGGCTTTATCGAATAAGAATTTCCTTGTTATCCTGTTGATAAGCAGTTTGATCGTAGGCTGCTCAGGAATCGAGAGACAAACCGAAAAGGCAATGAAGGCTGCTGAAGTGGCTTTTCGTGACGATGAAAAACAGCCCAATCAAGAAGCAGGGCTAATTCAGGTCCATCTGCCAAATGATTTTAAAGTAGTGGAAGAACATGATAATAACTTGATTTTACAAAAAAGTGATCAGATTTATATATTATTTGCCAACCCAAATGAAAAAGAAGACAGTTCCGTGTTATATTTGGCAATTAAGGAACAAGGGGATCAATTTGAAGTGCTGCATTCTTTTCAAACTGATGATAAATTCGGCTTTATTTCAATTAAAGAAATACCGAAAGAAAAGTATGAGCTTGCAGTGGGGATCGGCGGGGTGAAACTGACAACGGAAACGGATAAAGACCAATTAAAAACCGATGCAAAACAAATGATGGAAATCGTTTCATCCGTGCCCCAGAAATAAGCTGACCCCTGCCTTTCAACCGATCCGTATTAATGGTTGATTCGCGGAGAGTCTGGTATGATGGGATTATAAAAACTAAGGTGTCATTTAGAGCAGGAGGAATATTCAAATGGAAAAATTACAAACCGTCGAGCAATATGATGCATTGAAAAATGAAGGCAAACATATCTTTCTTTTTTCCGCTACATGGTGTGGAGATTGCCGTGTAATCGAACCGATAATGCCGGAGATAGAAACGAAATTTCCTGACTTTACATTCATTTATGTGGACCGTGATGAATTCATCGATGTGTGTGCGGCTAATGATGTATTCGGTATACCAAGTTTCATCGCCTATGATAATGGTAAAGAGCTAGGCAGATTCGTGAGCAAGGATCGCAAAACGCAAGAACAAATTGAGGAATTCATTCAATCACTATAATCAAAATCCCCTTCTCGTTGGGGGTTTTTCAATGAAGAGGAGGGTCAGTCATGAAAATGGACAGCACGAAGCTGAAAAATATTTTGAAGGAACGTTTAAAAGATGAGGGTCGGACATTCAAATTCGATAGCAAGCAAGATACGTTACGGGTGGAAAATGTGAAGACCGGGAAAGGGATCACCATCGAGTTGCCTCCTGTACTTGCTAACTATGAAAACGTACAGGAAAAGGCCATCGATGAAATTATATATTACGTGGAAGAGGCCCTGAATGTGATGGGGGAAGAACACAGCATGGAAGGCAAGGAGAAATTCATTTTCCCAGTCATCCGCTCGACCTCCTTTCCAATGGAATCGGAAGACGGAAATCCGTTTTTATTCGATGAGCATACAGCTGAAACCCGGGTTTTTTATGCCCTTGATTTAGGTAAAACCTACCGTCTTATAGATGAAAAGATGATTCAACGGGAAAACTGGCAGGGTGACAGGATCCGTGAAATTGCCCTTTTTAATGCCCGTTCCCTCTCCACTGAAATGAAGTCGGATATCGTTGCAGGTAATGCATTTTATTTTTTGAACACGAATGATGGATATGATGCCAGCAGGATCCTGAATGAATCATGGCTTCGGGAAATGAAGGACAAGATCGAGGGAACCATGGCTGTGGCCATTCCCCATCAGGATGTCATCATCATTGCCGATGTGAAGAATGATACGGGCTATGATATTCTGGCGCAAATGGCGATGAGCTTCTTTGCCAGCGGCCATGTTCCGATTACGGCTCTATCATTCCTTTACGAAGAAAATGAGTTGGAGCCCATCTTCATTATGGGAAAAAACAAAAAGCGTGAACAATAATAAAGGGAATCACAAAAGGACCGTGTCAGCATCTGGCAGCGGTCCTTTTAAAGTTTGATAGAGTTTATAATTCTCTTGTAGTTGATATTTATATTTTAATCGGTGATAATATAATTGTAATATTTTGAAAATATGGATAAAACATCGAGCAAGATTGAGGCGCCAAGGAGCAAGTTCCAAAAATATCCCTTGGAGTTAAACCCTCTTTCCGTTTTATCGTCCAATATAAAGTAAGGAATTACGCTGTTTATCCACACTGATATTCAACGGGGCATGATGTATAAATGTCCACGAAAAGCAAAACTGACCAAGGGGGAGAACAATCGTGAACGTGAAAAGCAAATTAATGAACATGCTGGAAGCCCGTAAAGAGGAAGTCGTTCAAATCCGCCGTCATTTACACGAGAATCCGGAACTATCCTTCAAAGAAAAGAAAACAGCACAATATATCATTGATTTTTATAAGGGGAAAGGTGTGTCGATACAAACGAATGTAGGAAATGGTTTAGGGATCATCGTAACGATCGAGGGCGGAAAACCTGGGAAAACGATAGGTCTCCGTGCGGATTTCGATGCATTGCCGATTACAGAAGAAGCGGAGGTCCCGTTCCGTTCAAAAAATGAAGGTGTCATGCATGCCTGCGGACACGATGGGCATACCGCTTATTTATTGGTACTGGCAGACTGCATCAACGAGCTGAAAGATTCCCTATCAGGTACGATTAAAATAATCCATCAACATGCAGAAGAGACACCCCCAGGCGGAGCAAAAAGCATGATGGAATCAGGGGCTTTGGATGAACTGGATGCTGTTTTTGGAATCCATTTATTTCCTTCGCACCCAGCAGGGGTTGTCGGGTATCGCGGCGGCTATTCGATGGCTGGACGGACCTATTTCAAGCTGGCGATAAAGGGTGTGGGCGGCCATGGTTCCTCCCCGCATATGGCGAATGATGCCATTGTGGCAGGGGCCCATTTCGTGACAGCCGTACAAACCGTAATCAGCCGTCGCTTGAACCCTTTTGATATGGGCGTAGTTACAATTGGCTCCTTCGATGGAAAAGGAAGCTTTAATGTCATTAAAGATCGTATAGAAATTGAAGGGGATGTCCGTTATATGACAGCGGAAACCCAACAGCTGATCGATAAGGAAATCCACCGGATCGTCAAAGGGATAGAAACGGAATTCGATGTTCAGTGCGACCTTACATATGTGCCCGATTATCCTCCGCTATATAATGACCCTGAACTGACTGAATTCGTGAAAAATAGCCTGGAAAGCATGAATGACAAAGAGATTAAGGAGGTTGTCGAATTTCCGGTTTTTTCAGGTTCAGAAGATTTTTCGTATTATGCAGAAAAGATACCAGGCTGCTTCTTTTACATTGGCTGTAAACCGAAAGGGGTGGAGAAGGCATACTTCAATCACCATCCTAAATTCGACATTGATGAAGATGCCCTTTTGATCGCTTCCAAATCAGTGGCGCAGGTTGTTTGCCGTTATTATGAATGGAACTAGTCCTTTGGTCTTCGTTTGCAAAAAAAACGGAGAAACCCACAAAACACCGTTCGGTATTAACGAACGGTGTTTTGTGGGTTGCGACAGGCAATAGGATTCTACCGGAGGTTCATGAAGGATGATGCAATGAATTGGCCAGGCTGTTTTCAAGTCAGCATGAAAACTTAATCTCTTTGTAAACGCGATTTAACAGCTGTGTTTTATTTAAATAGTAGACTAGGGGCTAATGTTATTTCGTGATGATAGGTTTAAACCCATTGCAGAAGGGGTTTAATAGGGTAGGAGTTCTGCGAAATACGTTAAGGCAGCAAGAATGCGATAAAAAAGTAGATACTAATCCCAATTTAGCTTAAATTTTCTCGATATTTTTAAAATAACTGGTAGAATTAGTTACATAACTACAGATGTAGAAAGAGTGATAGTTTTGAAATGGCTAAATAAGATGAAAAAATGGTTCCAAGCAGAGGAAATTATTGAAATCGAAGAGATTATTATAGATGAACCGCTTGATGAAGAGACATTGAGGAAAATGGATTTTTCGAAGCTTACGAAGTCAAAGAAAGAAGAAATAAAGGTTTACAATCAAAAAGTGGAAAAAATGTCCCAGACGCCAGACCCGGATACGAAAATCCTGTTTCAATATCCAAAAGGCCAGTTCAAGTTTCCGCTCATTCCAGACCGGGAGCAGATTAAAAGAAAACCTAGGGAAAGAAACAGGGAAGACAACGAACCCAAACAGGGGAAGAATGTGACTAAAGAAACAACGAGAAGGCCTGTAAGGGATCCTCAACCAAAACGGAAAAGCTTTGACCGGGAGGAAACTTCAAAAATAGTCCCGTCAAATACCCCATTCCGCCCAACGGAAATCCCATCACCCATTTACGGGTTCCGTCGTCCGGAAAAAAAAATAGTCCCTTCTGAAGAAATTGTTGAATATGAATTGGAAAGCAAGATGCCCATCCTTAAAAAAGAAGAACCCGCTATCGAGATTCCGGTATCGATCCCTGAAATCCCAAAAGGTGCGTCACATGAGGAAATGATGACAGAACCCGCCATTCTTATACCGGAACAAGCGGAAGAAAAAAGGGAAGATACGGAGATACCCGCATTCTTTCGTAGAAATTCCATTGAGTCATTGCCGGAAGACGCGGTAATCGAGCCTAACATGATCGAGCCTAAGGTAGAAAAAGAGGCTATTGAACAGGACCAAGTCGATTTTGGACGCGAAGTCGCTGTATCCATCATCGAACAGGCGGACGACACACGGCCTGAAGCGATATCGGTTCAGGGGGAGGCTACTGGACAATCATCCGTTAGTCAAGGGACAATGCCTGAAAGTGACTCATCTGAGGCCATGCCTGAAGTGCAGCCTAAAAGTCCGAAAAAACATATTCCATTTAATGTGATGATGCTTAAGCAAGATCGGGAAAAAAATGGCTTCATGAATAAAATGATAGCGGAAAAAAAAAGCCTTAAATCGGAAAGGGCAGTAGTTTCACCTGATAAACGAGCAATGGATGATGCTGTCCAAACGGAGGCGGGACAAGCGGAACCATCCGCCATTCCCGAACGCAAACCGGATGTAGGCAGAGTTATGCCGAAAGGGGAGAATCCGGACATTACACCTGCCTTTTCGGATACTGAAGCCGCCGCCGAGCCTGAAAATACAATTGAATCGATTATTGGCTCCGACCCTAAGCCGCTTCTAGAACAGGAATCCCCCATTTCTGGAGATGGGTATCAAGAAGCAGTTTTAACAGAGACAGCGGAAAGTGGCCAGGGCAATGCTCTTGAAGTTTTTGATTCCGTGGAAGCGGATGATAATCCATACTATGTGTTTCCGAATATCGAATTGCTGACACCTCCCACTTATGCTGTGCATGATGATGAGTGGCTCGGGGAACAGACTGTATTACTTGATCAGACATTGAAAAATTTCAATGTCCGTGCTAAGGTCGTCAATGTCACCCAAGGACCGGCAGTCACTCGTTTCGAGGTGCATCCGGAGCCGGGAGTGAAGGTGAATAAAGTGACGAACCTGATGGATGACATCAAATTAAGCCTTGCTGCCCAGGATATGAGGATGGAAGCGCCCATTCCGGGTAAACATACAATCGGCATCGAGATTCCGAACAGGAAAAGCAAACCGGTATTTTTGCGTGAGGTTTTGGAAAGTACTGAGTTTCAAGAGCATGAATCACCGCTTGCCGTGGCTTTAGGACTCGATATATCCGGTCAGCCGATTATCACGGATTTGAGAAAGATGCCGCATGGTTTGATAGCCGGGCAAACGGGATCGGGGAAAAGCGTCTGTATCAATACCATGCTGGTCAGCTTGCTGTATAAAGCGACGCCGCAGGAGCTGAAATTACTGTTGATCGATCCGAAAATGGTCGAGCTCGCCCCATATAACCGGATCCCGCATTTGGTCAGTCCAGTCATAACCGATGTAAAAGCCGCTACGGCTGCGTTGAAATGGGCTGTAGAGGAGATGGAACGGCGTTATGAATTGTTTGTACATGCCGGTGTACGTGATATCACCCGCTTTAATGAACAAGCGGAAAAAGCCGGTCAATATTCAAGCAAGCTGCCTTATATCCTGGTGATCATCGATGAGCTTGCGGATCTAATGATGATGTCCCCGGCTGATGTTGAGGAAGCGATTTGCCGGATTGCTCAAAAGGCCCGTGCCTGCGGCATCCATTTGATTGTTGCCACTCAAAGACCTTCAGTCGATGTCATAACTGGATTGATCAAGGCAAATATCCCGACAAGGATCGCTTTTTCGGTTTCTTCACAAGTCGACTCCCGTACAATCATCGATAGCGGCGGTGCAGAAAAACTTTTGGGAAGAGGAGATATGCTATTCGCTGAAAACGGCTCTTCAAAAACGGTGCGCCTGCAAGGGACTTTCGTGAGTGATGAAGAAATCGATCAAGTGGTCAACCATGTTAAACGGGAGCAGCAGCCGAAATACCTGTTTGAACAGGAAGACTTGCTGAACAGGGCCCAGGTCACGGAAGAAGCGGATGAGCTGTTTTTCGAGGCATGTGAATTTGTCGTGAGCCAGCAGGCCGCATCTGCATCGAGCGTCCAACGGCGTTTCCGTGTCGGATATAACCGTGCAGCGCGTCTAATAGAAATGATGGAGCAACAGGGAGTCGTTTCCGAATCCAGGGGCTCAAGGCCCAGGGATGTATTGATTACGGAAGAAGAGCTGGAATTTTTACATGTTAATTAAGAGAACCTAATAAAAGGAAATTGTATATAATGTGAAAGGGTGAAAACCCTTTTTTATCACCTTAATTGAGGGAAAAGCCAATGATTTGATAAATTGGCACCTGCCTGACATGGATGAATGAATAAAAAAGTGATATAATAGTTTTTTGTTGATGAATGATTGAAAATAAAAGTTCGAAAACCTATGAAGAAATTGCGTTACTAACAAGTCTCGTAATGGAAAAACAAATAAAAGATGACGTCATATACTGTCATACAGGTAGACGATTGGTGGAGGTTCGCTTTATGACTGCTTACCATTTTGTGGGAATTAAAGGGTCGGGTATGAGTGCTCTTGCACAAATACTGCATGATATGAATATTGAAGTGCAGGGTTCCGATTACGAAAAAGAATTTTTTACACAATTGGCATTAGAAAAAGCCGGGATTAAAATCCTTCCTTTCAACGAGGAAAATATTCAACCTGGAATGACCATCATTGCAGGAAATGCGTTTCCGGATAGCCATCCGGAAATCTTGAAGGCAAAAGAACTTGATTTGCCGATTATCCGTTATCACCGTTTCCTAGGTGATTTCATGAAAAACTTCATCAGCGTGGCGGTTACGGGAGCGCATGGTAAAACATCGACGACCGGCTTACTTGCCCATGTAATGGGGGGCGCTAAACCGACATCCTTCTTGATTGGGGATGGAACGGGTAAAGGAATCGTGAATTCTGATTACTTCGTATTCGAAGCATGTGAATATCGCCGTCATTTCCTTTCCTATTATCCGGATTATGCAATCATGACGAATATCGATTTTGATCATCCTGATTATTACGCTAATGTCGAAGACGTGTTCGAGGCTTTCCAAACGATGGCCCTTCAAGTCAACAAAGGCATCATTGCGTGCGGGGATGATGAGCATTTACCACATATTCAGGCGAAAGTACCGGTTATTTTTTACGGATTTGCAGAAGGAAATGATTTTCAAGCGAAAAATGTTTCCGTCACTCCGGATGGCACGACTTTTGATGTGCATGTAAGGAATAATTACTATGATACATTCACTATTCCTACTTTTGGAAAGCATAATGTGTTGAATGCACTTGGTGTCATTGCACTTTGTAAATATGAAAACTTGGATACGGAAGCTGTGAAAGCCCAATTGCGGACTTTTGGCGGAGTTAAACGCCGCTTCTCCGAAAAGGAAATCGGAAGTCAGATCATCATTGATGATTATGCACACCATCCGACCGAAATCTCTGCAACTGTGGACTCGGCGCGTCAGAAATATCCAGAGCGTGAAGTTGTTGCTGTATTCCAGCCGCATACTTTCTCGAGAACGCAGGCATTCCTGGATGAATTCGCCGACAGCTTGAATTTGGCCGACAAAGTATACTTATGTGAAATTTTTGGATCTGCTCGTGAACATCAAGGAAAGTTATCGATTGAAGACCTTCAAGATAAGATTCCAGGTGCCGAGCTGATTACGGAGAACACAACATCTATATTGCAAAACCATGATAACAGTGTCGTGTTATTCATGGGTGCGGGGGACATTCAAAAGTTCCAAGCAGCCTATGAGCATTCACTGCAGGTAAAATAAGAAAACGACCATCCGTTAGTAGCGGATCGGTCGTTTTTTTATTGGGTTATTTTAAATTTTCCGGATTTAAATTTTCCAGTTCCGGTAAAACGAAGCGTCCGTCCTTACGTATCAAGACGTCATCAAAATAGATTTCCCCGCCCCCATATTCAGGCCGCTGGATATTGACCAGGTCCCAGTGAATGTCTGAATGGTTTCCGTTAAAGGCATCATCATAGCATTGTCCTGGAGTGAAATGAAAACTTCCATCAATTTTTTCATCAAAGAGGATATCTTGCATCGGATGTAGAATATAAGGATTTACACCAATTGCAAATTCACCAACATATCGTGCGCCTTCATCAGTATCAAAAATTTTGTTGATGCGTTCCGTATCATTCGCAACCGCTTCAACGATTTTTCCATCCTTGAATGTCAACTTCACGTTTTCAAAAGTAAAACCCTGATATGGGGAAGGAGTATTATACGAAATCACTCCATTGATGGAATCTTTAACTGGAGCCGTATATACTTCACCGTCAGGAATGTTCAGCTCACCCGCACATTTGATGGCTTTAATGTCTTTGATGGAGAAGGTTAGATCCGTACCGGGCCCAGTTAAGCGGACCTTATCCGTCTTATCCATCAATTCGACAAGGTTGTCCATTGCTGAGCTCATTTTGCCATAGTCGAGGTTGCAGACTTCGAAATAAAAGTCTTCGAATGCTTCTGTGCTCATCTTGGCTAATTGGGCCATGGAATTTGTCGGGTAGCGAAGTACGACCCATTTTGTTTTTGGCACGCGGATATTTCTATGTACTTTACCGACTGTCTGTCCATGAATCGCCATCTTCTCTGAAGGGACATCGGATTGTTCATTGATATTATCCCCGGCACGAAGCCCGATATAAGCATCCATCTGCTTCATTACGTTTGCTTCAAACTCACCCATCATCTTGTACTGTTCTTCTTTGGCACCCATCAGCAAGGCCCGATCCACTTGATGATCCTTTAACAGGACGAATGGGTAACCACCTGCTGCATAGGCTTCATTCACAAGTGCGTTAACAAGTTCACGCTGCAAACCAAAGTTTTCGATCAAGATTTTTTCACCTTTTTGAAGCTTCACGGAATAATTGATTAAGTTTTTGGCCAATGTACCAATTCTGGGATCTTTCATAAAAAATACCTCCATTGTTTAAATTCGACTTATCTTTTCTATCATACCCGATTTCCTGCCATAAGTGTCACCCATGAATTTCAAGGAGGAACTGGATGCAGACAACAATATTTCCAGATTAGGGTTTGATAGGGTATATTGAAAAAATAAATACGTTTATAATAATAGGGAAGGGGTAATTAATATCTAACAGCTATTAAATAAGTCGATTTTTTTCGGAGGTGTTCCAATGGAGATTATTTTATACGTAAGTGCTGCTGTTGCAGCGATAGCTTTTTTGGTACTCGTTATTTTTCTAACGAAGGTACTGACATCACTTCAAACTACCCTGGACAGTGTGGCCCGGACGCTGACAGGACTAGAGGGCCAAATGCAGGGCATAACGCTCGAAACTACTCAGTTATTACATAAAACGAATACGTTGGCTGAAGATTTGCAGCAAAAGTCAGAAAACCTGAACACGGTGGTGGATGCGGTGAAGGATGTAGGTACATCCATCTCCAGCTTTAATTCTTCCATCCAAAAGGTTTCCCATAAAGTGCAGGCTGAGATTGATAATAATCAAGAAAGAATCTCACAAATTGTACAATGGAGCAATGTAGCCATGGAGATCAGGGACAAATGGAAGTCCAGAAGCAAACAGGCAGCCCCGACCCCGACTGAAAGGGCAGAGATAGAAAGGGAAGCGCTGGAAACAGATAACTTACCTAAAAAAAGGTTTTTACGTTCTAGATCATAAAATCTATTAAATAAAAATGAACTGAAAATTGAAAGGGGAATGTATTATGACTCAAAAAGAATTTCCGACAAAGGACTATCAGAAATCATATGAGGACGAACGCGACTCGATCAATTCTAAGGACTTTATGATTGGCGCCTTGATCGGCGGGATGATCGGAGCGGCTACAGCTTTGTTCATGGCTCCGAAAACAGGCAAGGAATTAAGGAATGACTTCAATGAGCAAGCTAGAAACATTTCCGAGAAAACAGAAAGATTAAGACAAACGGCGATGGAAAAAGGTACAGTCCTTGCTGATACCGCAAAAGAAAAAACAAGCTCCGTCACGGAAATCGTTTCCAATAAATCTTCGAATATCGTCAACAAAGTGAAGAGCCTGAAAACAGGAAAAGAAAACGGCGACGCTGCTGATGATACAACGAATTCAAGCAATAAGGATATTGATGTAACCGGAACTACCGATGCTCCTATCGTATCCGTCGAAACGAACTTCGCTAACAGCAATGATTCGGAAAATAATCCTGCAGATCCCACAAGCGGAAACAAGAATGCGGCAAAATTAAAACTTGATGAAGCGAAAAAGGCATTTGATGAAACGGAGAGTAAACTAAAGAATTAAACTCCCTCGCTTCCTTTAATGGGAATGAAGAGTCATTAAGGGACGAAGAATAAGGCGGTGAAGTGCTTCGATGGCTTCATCGCCTTTTTGATGGTAAAATTTATATGACAAGGAAAGGAGACTGCTATATGGTCATGAGCAAAATCGAAACAGAAGAACAATTCAATGAGCTTCTAAAAGAGGATACATTCCTGCTTTTCAAGCATAGCGTAACATGCCCTGTCAGCGCTGAAGCATTTGAACAATACGAGAGGTACATCTTAGGGAACGAACAACTTAAAACGGCCTATTTGGCCGTCCAGGAAGCTCGTCCACTATCCAATTATGTGGCAGAAACCTTTGAGGTCAAACATCAATCACCTCAGGCCATCCTTTTTAAAAATGGAAAACCTGTCTGGAATGAATCTCATTGGCGGATTACATATGATTCATTGAGCAAGGCCATTACAGAATGAATGGAAGGCCGGATCCCTTTGGTAAGGGTTCCGGCCTTTTATTATTCCATTGATTGGCGGGCCTAAGGATGTTAATCCTGGGGAAACCTTATCTAGGGAGGCCCTTCCTGTTCATTTCGCTAGGCAAAGTTTCTTTACTCAATTCTGGATGGCTCCAGCAAGTGGCAGAAGATTTAAGCTTTGTCCCATGCTTTTAAGAAAAATGATCAATTAAATGATAGCTTTCCTGTTCTATTTCCAATATAATTCCTACAACGGATCTGTTTCAATATTCAGTCTAAATCGTTTTTCTGGCATGAGAGGCACCTAGATTTATGCATTTATAACTTTAATGCTTAAAAGCGTTTAATTATTAAAGAAAAATATAGTGACATTTTTGGACACTTCATTTATAATTGATTTTAATCATACATGAAATATTCTAAATTTTTCATTGATAAAACAATCGGGGTGGATGCTCAAGGGTCCGGAAGGGTTTGTTGTTTGAGTCCGCTGAACCGATTTCTATTTTAAAAAACGAAGGGATGGATTTGTAATGAGCAACAAAGAGCTTGATGGACTTCGTAATCAACTGGATGATGTGAACCTTCAGTTATTACATCTTATTAATCAACGTGCTGAACTTGTACAGGAAATTGGTCGCGTTAAAGAAAAACAAGGTGTAAACCGTTACGATCCGGTCCGTGAAAGAACAATGCTGGATCTTATCGAAGCCAATAATCAAGGACCGCTTGATCTTGGTTCGATTAAACATATTTTCAAGGAAATCTTTAAATTGGGCTTGGAGCTGCAAAAGGATGATCAGAAGAAAACGCTTCTTGTATCAAGAAAACAAAAAGCTGAAGACACGATCATCGACATCAAGGGTGAATTGGTAGGTAACGGGATCCCTAGCTTCGTTTTCGGACCATGTGCCGTTGAATCTTATGAACAGACAGCTGCGGTGGCGGAAGTCATTAAAGCTAAAGGCTTGAAATTGATGCGCGGCGGTGCATTTAAGCCACGTACATCTCCATATGACTTCCAAGGGCTTGGTTTGGAAGGTTTACAAATACTTAAACGCGTTGCTGATGAATACGGCTTGGCTGTCATCAGTGAAATCGTGAGTGCCAATGATATTGAAGCGGCGATCGATCATATCGATGTCATCCAAATCGGGGCGCGCAACATGCAGAACTTCGACTTGCTAAAAGCGGCAGGTGCAGTAAATAAACCAGTTCTGTTAAAACGCGGACTGGCTGCAACGATTGAAGAGTTCATTCATGCAGCGGAATACATCATGTCGCAGGGCAATGGCAACATCATCCTTTGTGAACGTGGTATCCGCACTTACGAAAAAGCAACTAGAAATACACTTGATATCTCTGCTGTACCGATCTTAAAACAAGAAACACATTTACCGGTCATGGTTGATGTGACGCATTCAACTGGACGTCGCGATCTATTGCTGCCTACGGCTAAAGCGGCACTTGCAATCGGTGCTGACGGTGTTATGGCTGAAGTGCATCCGGATCCTTCCGTTGCTCTATCGGATTCTGCACAGCAAATGGACTTCAAACAATTTGATGAATTCTACGATGAAATTAAACGTTTGAACTGGGTAACTGTTTAAGCTAAGAATGTCTTTAATTGATCTACTTACGGCCCTTACCAACTTGGCAAGGGCTTTTTTTAATGGTAAAATACTAGTTTTTGCAGAAAAACCTTCGAAATAAGCACTATTGGATTGCAGGAAAGATTCGACTATCGTATGATAAATAACAAGAATGAGAACTGTTCGGAAGATTGAGTCATACATAAAGTGTTATCTATGTGAATTTTATACTTGAATAGGGTATTGAATATTTGACTGAGAAGAGAGTAGGACTGCCTTTTTGTTAGGCAGATCGTTCCTAAAATAATCTTCCTTATAGAGAAAAACGCATAAAAGATTTTTTTCCGAAATAATTCGGGTCTTTTATGGGGAAAATGAAAGAAATGGAGGAATGGATGAATGAATAATATAACCATTTATGATGTGGCACGTGAGGCGAATGTATCCATGGCCACCGTTTCCCGCGTAGTTAACGGGAATCCAAATGTAAAGCCTGCAACAAGGAAGAAAGTTTCCGATGTGATTGAAAAGTTAGGGTACCGTCCGAATGCAGTGGCAAGGGGACTTGCCTCAAAGAAAACGACTACTGTCGGGGTCATCATCCCGGATATCTCGAGCATCTTTTTTGCCGAATTGGCACGGGGCATAGAAGATATAGCCACCATGTATAAATACAATATCATTCTAAGCAGTTCAGATGAGAATATAGATAAGGAATTCCATTTGCTGAATACGATGCTTGGAAAACAAGTGGATGGCATCGTATTCATGGGCGGCAACATTTCTGATGAGCATGTCAAAGAGTTTACGAATTCACCGGTTCCGATCGTTCTGGCAGGTTCGGTGGATGAAAGCGGGCAAGTTCCATCTGTTAATATTGATTATGAAGCGGCGGCATTTGACGCAGTGACCTTCTTTGCTAATAAAGGCCACAAGCATATCGCGTTTGTAAGCGGAAACCCTTCCGCGCTGATTAATGAAATGAAACTGACTGGATATAAACGAGGATTGAAAGAAGCTGGTCTTTCATTTGATGAAAGGTATATTGTTGAAGGTGATTATACATATGATTCAGGAATTGAATCTTTTGAAAAGTACCTGGAAGTTGAAGACAGGCCGACGGCATTCATCGCCGGTGCTGATGAAATGGCGCTTGGTATTGTCCATGCCGCACAGGATAAAGGGTATAATGTGCCGGAAGACTTTGAAGTGATCAGCTTCGATAATACGAGATTGACATTGATGGTGCGTCCGCAAATCACGACGATCGTTCAACCTTTATATGATATTGGTGCGGTTGCGATGAGGCTTCTTACAAAGTTGATGAATAAAGAACAAGTGGAGGAAGGTCTTGAAAAAGTGATCCTCCCGCATCGGATTGAAAACCGTCAATCAACGAAATAAACTGGTTTGGAGAGTGTCCCGAGGGCACTCTCTTTTTGTCTCTCAAATGTTTGACCGAACAAAAAAGATCGTTTTTCAACGATCTTTTGGTTAACTTTGTCCATTGCTTTTCGATGTTTGCTTGGAAGACCTGATGGGATAAAGGGCCTTTTCAAGCGTCAGGGCATTCTTCTCGGTAATTTCAGGCTTTCTCGGAATAGGTTCGTATATATCTTCCATGTCATCCCATTCAGTCGGTAGGGGAACAGGGGACTCAGGCTGCCAGAAATCGAGCCATTCCTTTGATAGGGGACCTGAAATATCATTATCCGTCATTTCAAGCCAGACCCTCGCCCATGCCCTCGGGACGACGCGCCATATATCATATCCGCCGCCTCCTACTGCAATCCACCGTCCATCGCAATACTTATGGGCCATTTCATGGGCCAACTTTGGTATTTCCCTAAAAATCTTCATGGTCGCAGATAAATGGGTAAGCGGATCGTAATAATGGGAATCGGCTCCGTTTTGCGTTAATATGACATCCGGTTTGAAGTATTCAATGACCTCTTTAAAGGAAGCCCTATAGCATTCGAGCCAGGATTCATCTTCAGTGAACGCATCGACCGGGATGTTGAATGAATAGCCGTAGCCTTTTCCTTGGCCCCGCTCGTTAATCGTGCCGGTGCCGGGAAATAAGTAGCGTCCCGTTTCATGAATGGATAGGGTGCATACATCAGGGTCATCATAAAATGACCATTGGACTCCGTCACCATGATGTGCATCGGTATCGACATACAAGACACGCGCCCCATATTTCTTTTGCAGGTATTTAATCGCGACCGAACTATCATTATAAATGCAAAAGCCCGAGGCTTTCCCGCGGAAACCGTGATGCAGGCCACCGCCAAGATTAAGTGCGTGCAGGGATTGACCGGTCATGACGGCATCCACAGCCGTCAAGGTACCGCCTACAAGCAAGGCGCTTGCTTCGTGCATATTGGGGAAGATAGGGGTATCCTCTGTTCCCAGTCCATAATTTACTGCCTTTTCAGGGGGGAGCTTTCCGTGGCCCGCTAATCTGACAGCGTTTACATAATGGTGATCATGGATCAGTTCCAATTCTGCATCCGTAGCCATTCTGGGCTTGATAATTTGATCATCATTGATGGCATGGTGTTTTTTTAATAAATCAAGCGTGAGTTTAAGCCGTTTTTGATTGAATGGATGATCATCGTTGAATTTGTAGGTAAGGAGTTCATCCGAATAGACGAAAAGGGATGTATCATTCATGTGAAATCCCCGGTAGATTAGGCCATAAAACGGTATAGCCTTCTTTCTTCAAATCCTCCACCACCATAAATGGATTCATCGTCTGTACACGAATTACAAGAATTTTATAATCAGTTCCATTTTTTTCAGGATAAACAAGGGTGCTCAGGATATTCGTATTGCGCCTTTTGAAAATATGGGCAATATCATGAAGGGAACCTGCCTTATCCGGGATTCTGATTTCGATTTGGGAACCGGGCTGATTGACTCCTGTCAACTCAACGTATGAATGAAGTAAATCAGAACCGGTAATGATGCCCACTAACTTCCTGCCCTTTACGATTGGAAGGCAGCTGATATTGTTATCACAAAAAACAGCCCCGATTTCTTCCACGAAATCAAGCGGGTGCCCCGTGATTATTTCCGTTTTCATGATGCTTGATAATGGTTTTTGTAAATCATTTTTGTATTCTTCGGTACGGAAAATAGAAGGGGCAGCATCCCGAATATCACGGTCGCTGACTAATCCCACAAGTTGAAAGCTGTCATCGACAATCGGTATATGGCGAATTCGTTTCTCCCTGATGATCAAGACAGCGCTATGGATGGTATCCGTTGGAGTGAGGGTGATGACATCCTCATTCATTATTGTTTCAACAATCATTTTCCTTCCTCCTCTTCCTCTCCTCTTTAATACATAAACCGATTCATAAAACGCAATTGGTCGAACTTCTGGATGGATTCAGGTGGGACTCTTTTGCCAATTCGGGCCATCAGGCAGTTGGCCGGGTGGGAACTGATTTCAGGATCATCTGTTGCAAAGTAGACCAAGCCACCCGCACTCATCATTTTTTCCATGACCTTGCGATAGTCCCAAATATTCAGCCCTGTCCCTTTCAAATCCCAATGCCAATAGTATTCAGTGGTGATGATGATGAAGTCCTCAACCGAATCGTCTTCCATTGAAAGGCGGATCAGGTTCTTCCCGACGGAGGCACCCCGGTATTTAGGGATGACCTCGATTGCGCCAAGCTCAATCAGGTCCTCCATCTTGATTTCCGACCAGCGCTCCAAGGGATCGGGATATAAGTAAGTTACATAGCCTACGATCGTTTCATTTTCACGGGCGATGAAGATCCTGCCCTCAGGCAAGTCTGCTATTTCTATTAACGCTTTATGCTGCAATGCAGGGGGGCGAAAGGCGACCAAGTCTTCGTGAAACTCATAAGCGGACATTTTTTCGCCGCTTAACGGTCCCTCGATGATGAGCGTTCCGCTTAATGTCTGCAGTTCCTTAGTGTAAAAGGTCTTACTATATTCCATTCTTTCACCACCCTTGTTATATAGTAATCATACACTCTCGCATTCCGAAGCATCGCTTTTAAACCGAATGGAAAGCTTACATAAATTATACATGAAAACAAGGGGCATAATTCAGAAAGTTCAAGGCGCTTTTGTTACAGTGCTTCTTCTTTCCCGGCTATCATATGGATGCACCTTGACCATAACCATATACCAGTAACTTTCGACATTCACCAAAAAGGGATTTCCCTATTATGGAAGCTTGCAATATTTTAAAAATTGAGATAATTCGATTCTTATACTATAATAAAAATATAGAGCCGAATGAAGGGGGAGTTTGTCGTATGAATGTGAAAGCGTTACCAGTAGTGGAAGGTAATTTTAATTTAAAGAATTATGATGAAAAATACAATAAGTTTGACTGGTCCGAGACGGAAAAGGAATTCTCCTGGTCTGAAACCGGTAAAGTGAATCTTGCGTATGAAGCCATTGACCGCCATGTCGAAACATACAAAAAGAATAAAGTGGCCCTTTATTACAAAGACGATAATAGAAATGAAAAGTATACATTCAAGGAAATGAAAGATTATACGAACCAGGCGGCCAATGTATTCAAGAACGTTGCCAATGTGGAAAAAGGTGATCGTGTTTTCATTTTCATGCCTCGCTCCCCGGAGCTGTATTTTGCATTGTTGGGTGCAATTAAAACGGGAGCGGTCGTAGGGCCGTTGTTCGAAGCCTTCATGGAAGGCGCCATAAGGGATCGTCTTGAAGATAGTGAGGCAAGTGTGATTGTGACGACACCTGAACTTTTGCCGCGTGTGCCAGTGGATGAATTACCCCATTTAAAGCATATTTTCTTGGTGGGGGAAAATATAAAAGAAGAAGGAAAGTACCATCACTTCAATAAGAAATTAAAAGAAGCCGACAAAAAATTCGAGATTGAATGGGTCGATCGGAATGACGGTCTGATTCTTCACTATACCTCCGGTTCCACAGGAAAACCAAAAGGGGTGCTTCATGTTCATAATGCGATGATCCAGCATTATCAAACCGCAAGATGGGTCCTTGATTTGCAGGATGAGGATGTGTATTGGTGCACAGCGGACCCTGGGTGGGTGACAGGGACGTCTTACGGGATTTTTGGACCTTGGCTGACAGGGACCTCGAATGTCATTGTAGGCGGGCGTTTCAAGCCTGAATCCTGGTACAAGACCTTGGAGGACTTTGGTGTCACGGTATGGTATAGTGCACCGACTGCCTTCAGGATGCTGATGGGTGCGGGTGACGAGATCGTTAAGCGGTTCGATTTAAGCAGTCTCCGCCATATTTTAAGTGTCGGTGAACCGTTGAACCCGGAAGTGGTGCGCTGGGGAATGAAGGTATTCAATCACCGGATCCATGATACATGGTGGATGACGGAAACTGGGGCTCAGGTCATCTGCAATTATCCTTGCCTGGAAATCAAACCGGGCTCGATGGGTAAACCGATTCCTGGCGTGAAAGCGGCAATAGTGGATGATCAAGGCAACGAGCTCCCGCCCCATAGAATGGGGAACCTTGCAATCAAGAAAGGCTGGCCTTCGATGATGAAGACCGTCTGGAAGAATGATGCGAAATATGAATCTTACTTTATGCCAGGTGATTGGTATGTTTCCGGAGATTCCGCATACATGGATGAAGATGGTTATTTCTGGTTCCAAGGCCGTGTTGATGATGTCATCATGACGGCAGGGGAGAGGGTCGGGCCTTTCGAAGTGGAAAGCAAGTTGGTCGAGCATCCAGCTGTAGCTGAAGCGGGGGTCATCGGTAAGCCGGATCCGGTCCGGGGGGAAATTATCAAAGCGTTTATCGCCCTTCGTGACGGATACGATGCGAACGATGAGTTGATTGAGGATATTCGTACCTTTGTGAAGCATGGTTTAGCGGCACATGCAGCACCTCGTGAAATTGAATTCAGGGATAAACTTCCTAAAACACGAAGCGGTAAAATCATGCGCCGTGTCTTGAAAGCTTGGGAACTTGATTTGCCAACCGGTGATTTATCATCGATGGAGGATTGAGAAACTGA
Organism: Bacillus sp. ISL-57; assembly: GCF_018613135.1. NCBI lineage: Bacteria > Bacillati > Bacillota > Bacilli > Caryophanales > Bacillaceae > Bacillus > Bacillus sp. ISL-57. The sequence continues at coordinate 268,959 of NZ_JAGGQV010000004.1, forward strand.
GTCATACGGATTATTGAAACTGAAAAAGGCATCCATAGTCACTTTCATGGATGCCTTTTTGGGAAATTAGGAAACAGGCTGTCGGGCAATCCCGACAGCCTGTTTTAGTTCAAGAGTGTCATTCTTCCTCTTCTTCCGGTTTATCCGTTTCTTGCTCTTGATCATTGATCGTGCCTTGATCTTTGTCGGTCTCTTGAATTTCTTTATCTGTATTCTCTTCGTTTTGATCTTTGTCTTGAACTGGATCTTTTTCTTTATCCGTTTCCGTTTCTTTTTCTGGTTGTATATCTTTTTCCGGTTGTTTATCTGTATCTGTGTTTTTATCTGGACCGTTCTCTTCTTTTGAGTCTGTTTTTTTAACTTCGTTAACTATTTTATCTTTTCCGCGATCATCTTTATTTTTCGTGGAATCTTCTTTGAAACTTGTCTTTTTAGCGCCGCTTTCAACATGTTGGGAAGGGGCTGATTCTTTACCGACAATGTCGACGGCCGTTACGTAATAAGATCCGCCAGAGCCGACTTTGTAAACAAGATTCCCCCCAGCATTGATGCTCGCCACTTTTTTGCCGTCTTTATAGACACGATAACCGACGACATCTCCTTCATGATGCAAGCCCCATGTAATCTTATCGTTGCTGATCGTTATGGATAGGGGATCAGGTGCTTTGCCATTATCATTCAATTTCGCTGTCGCCCCGACGACATTTCCGGATTTTTCGGCTCCGGGAATCACGGATCCCGGGTCAACGACATATCTCAATCCGATATCTGCAAATGAATCTGGATTCAGCATGAACCCGCCGCTTGTGAATTCGCCAGGCGTTTGCGGAAGCGCTGCGTAGCGTTTGCTGCCGACTGATACATATTGTCCATCTATGAAACTATCATCCGCCCTTGATGGAGCATATTTGGCGATGAATAAATCCGATTTGACAAGTCCTGCCTTTTGACACGAACTTGAAGGCAGCAGTCCTGAAACGCCACAGAAAGAACGGCTGACAATTCCGCCAGGCATTTCAAAGCGCTTATCGGGGTCGATGAGTTTAGGGTCGACCTTGTATGCGGCATTGATCAAATCTGCCCAATAATACATATTACGTTTATTATATTCAAGACCATTATAAGTCCCTTGCAAGGATTTAGGTGTGTCATAACCCAGCCATGTACCGAATGATACATTGGGATTCGTAGCGACGAACCAAGCGTCCCAATAGTTTTGTGAAGTACCGGTCTTACCTGCCCAATCGCTTGAGAAGGCAAGGCGGTTCCTGACCGAAGCGGCCGTCCCGCTGTTTACGACATCACGCATCATATCAAGCGTCAAGTAAGCGGCTTGCGGAGAGAAAACATCCACTGGTTTCACTTTATGTTCATAGATGACCTTGCCATCCTTCGATACGATTTTATCGATCATATAAGCATCGATGAATTCCCCTGAATTGGCAAATGTGCCAAATGCATTGACGTTTTCTTCAACGGTCACACCTTCCTTCATGGCACCTAATGACATGGAAAGATGGGAGTAATCCTCTTTCGTCACGGTGGAGAATCCCATTTTCTCCAAATAGGAAGCGGGGCTCAGGTTGATTATTTTCTTGTAAAAGAGCGCTGCCGGGATGTTGTAGGAATTTTTTAAAGCCTCGCGGGCAGTCGATACTCCTGTATAGCTGCCGCCGCCATAGTTTCCTGGACTCCACGGTTTGCCGCCTGTTGGAATGGAGATCGGCACGTTGGCCGATACGCTGCCAGGTGAGATTTTGCCTAGCTCGATGCCTGGGCCATATACGAGCAAAGGCTTCATCGTTGATCCGTTCGATCGCAGTGATCCGGTTGCATGGTTCGTCTGTGACCGTTTGAAATCACGGCCGCCTACGAAACTGATGATTTTCCCTGTTTTATTCTCGATAAGAATCGCTCCGGCCTCCACGGGCTGGCTCACGGTCTTCATTTCCTTCGTATCCGGGTCGGGGACTTGCGCCAGTTTATCGTACCCGAAATTCGGATAGTTTTTCGTTACTTCCTGCATCTTGTCATAAATCTTTTTGTTGACGGTCGTATATACCTTATAGCCATTTTGCCGCAGCTTACGGTCGGCAAGTGCTAGATATTGAGCTTTTAAGTCAGCATTCTTTAAATCTTTCTCTTCATATCCGTCTTCTTTTGCCAGACTGACAGAGAGGATTTCGATGGAGCGTTTTTCGATTTCATTGGTGAGCCATGGATATTTCTCCGAAGGCATCTCCGTTTTACCGATAAAGTCTTTCGTAATGTCGTATGCGTTTGCTTTATCATATTCTGCTTTTGTTATGTATCCGTTACTATACATCCGTTTTAAAACGGTTTTCATCCGGTTGATGCCGGGCTCTTGATTTTCCTTCAGTTTTCCTTTCTGGGTATATGGTGTATATCCGAAAGGGCTTTGCGGCAATCCAGCGATAAAGGCTGATTGGGGCAGTGTCAGATCTTTGGCCTCCACGCCAAAAATACCTTCAGCAGCGGACTCGACCCCGGCGATGTTACGGCCTGAAGAGTTTCGTCCCAAAGTGGAGACGTTTAAGTACGTTTCCAAAATCTCTTCTTTTTCAAAGAACTTTTCGACCCGGAGCGCAAGAAGGATTTCTTTTGCCTTCCGGTCAAATGATACTTCGTTGGTCAGGATCTGGTTTTTAATGAGCTGCTGTGTTAATGTACTTCCTCCCGATTGGACGGTTGCATTCGAAAATTCCTGGTAAATCGCACGCAGGATGGCTTTCGGGACAACCCCGTCATGCTCATAAAAATACTCATCTTCTGTAGCGATGACTGCATTTTTAAGATGCTCGGAAACTTTATCGATGGACACTTCCTCACGCTCAAGGTCACTCTTGAGCTTGCCCAAGTATACTTCATCTGCAAAGTATACTTCAGAGGTCTCTTCATAATTGTAAATGTCTTTTTTCAAATCTTCTTTTGAGCGTACTGGCTCATCATTGACGAGGGCAGCGAAATAGCCGGCTCCGACGCCGCCGGCGAATGAGAATCCTAGGATCCCGACAATAATGAGGATCAGTGTTAAATTCCAAATGACTTGGTATGTAACCCGCGCGTTCTTATGTGTTTTTTCACTTTGGAAAAAACGGGTCAGCTGCTTCCAGACTGTTTGAAATCTATCTTTTTGATTATTATTCATCGTATCATACCCCCTGAAATCACATATATTATAGCATATAACATGCAGGGGAAAGGGCATCTTTCTTATTTTTCTATAATCTGTAAGGGTGATGTTGACAAGGATTCTTATGTATGATAAAAGTTTATTAACAACAATAAAATGATTAAATGATCGCGATGATAGGACCCAGTAGTCAGACTATCCCTGTTTCAGAGAGCCGGTGGTTAGTGGAAATCGGTACAAATGGTATGATGAATTACTTCCTGGAGCATTTGCTGTGAAATGATTAGTAGCAGGAAACGGCTGACGACCGTTATTCGTCTTGAGCGGAGGGCATATTATGTCCTCAAGTTGGGTGGTACCGCGAATTCATTCGTCCCTTCATATTCATGAAGGGGCGTTTTTGTGTGCTTTTTGCGGTTTTTTTCTATGATGGAGGAGGAATATTTAATGGAATTGCTTAAAGACCTCGAGTGGAGAGGAATTATTTATCAACAAACGGATGAAGAAGGTTTAAAGAACCTTTTGGAAAAAGAGAAAATTTCTTTATACTGTGGTGTCGATCCAACTGCGGATAGCATGCATATCGGTCATCTATTGCCATTCTTGACATTGCGCCGTTTCCAGCAGCACGGTCATCGCCCCCTTGTGCTGGTAGGCGGTGCGACAGGACTCATCGGTGATCCAAGCGGTAAAAAAGAGGAACGTCAGCTGCAAACGCTGGAAAAAGTGCTTTATAATGCAGACTGCATAAAAGGGCAGCTATCCCACATCTTTGATTTCGACGGTGAAAATGGTGCGGTCATGGTCAATAACTATGACTGGATAGGCAAAATTGATATGGTTACGTTCCTGCGTGATTACGGGAAATACATCGGCATAAACTACATGCTGGCAAAAGATACGGTTGCTTCCCGCTTGGATACGGGAATTTCCTTCACTGAATTTGCGTACACGATTTTACAAGGAATTGATTTCGGTCATTTATACAGCAATTACGACTGTAAATTGCAAATTGGCGGCAGTGATCAATGGGGCAACATTACGACCGGCCTTGAAATGATCAGGAAATCCAATGATGAGAATGCCAAAGCATTCGGTATGACGATCCCGCTCGTAACGAAAGCGGATGGAACGAAATTCGGTAAAACGGAAGGCGGAGCGATTTGGCTTGACCCTGAAAAAACGACTCCGTATGAATTTTACCAATTCTGGATCAATACAGCAGATGCAGATGTCGTGAAATACCTGAAATTCTTCACATTCCTATCTCGTGAGGTGATTGAAGAGTTAGAGCGATCCGTACAAAACGAACCGCATTTGCGTAAAGCGCAAAAAGCATTAGGGGAAGAAATGACCCGTTTGATTCATGGTCAGGAAGCTCTTGACCAAGCAATCAAAATCTCTGCCGCCCTATTCAGCGGTGAGGTGAAGAATTTAAGTGCAGCGGAAATCAAATTGGGCTTTAAAGATGTCCCTAGCTTCGAACGTGAAAGCAAGGAAGACATCGGTTTGGTCGATTTAATCGTTGAAGCGAAAATTTCGCCATCAAAGCGCCAAGCCCGTGAAGATATTCAGAACGGGGCAATCTCCATAAATGGGGAGAAAGTGACCGATCTGCAATATGTAGTGACGGAAGCAGCCAAGATTGAAGGGGAGTTCATCCTCGTTCGTCGCGGCAAGAAGAAATACACATTAGTGAAATGATTGTCCAAGGCCCGGCTGAATCCCAGCCGGGCTTTGTTCTGCAAAGATGTTTAAATTTAAAAAAACCCCATCCAAGGATGGGGTTTTTGAAGTTATTAACGAGAGTAGAACTCAACGATAAGAGCTTCGTTAATTTCAGCAGGCAATTCAGAACGTTCTGGTAAACGAGTGAAAGTACCTTCTAATTTCTCAGCATCGAAAGTAAGGAAATCAGGAACGAAGTTAGTTGCTTCAACTGATTCTTTGATGATTGAGAAGTTGCGTGATTTTTCACGAACTGAGATTGTTTGTCCAAGAGACACTTTGTAAGATGGAATGTCTACGCGGCTTCCGTCTACAGTGATGTGACCGTGGTTAACAAGTTGACGTGCTTGACGACGTGTACGAGCTAAACCAAGACGGTAAACTAGGTTGTCAAGACGTGATTCAAGAAGAATCATGAAGTTTTCACCATGTACACCTTTAAGTTTGCCAGCGCGGTCGAACATTGTGCGGAATTGACGCTCAGTGATTCCGTACATGTGACGAAGTTTTTGTTTCTCTTGTAGTTGCATTCCGTATTCAGAAATTTTTCTACGTTGGTTAGGACCATGTTGTCCTGGAGCATAAGGGCGTTTTTCTAATTCTTTACCAGTACCTGTTAGGGAAATTCCTAAACGACGGGATAGTTTCCAGCTTGGGCCAGTATAACGAGCCATAGGATGACTCCTCCTTTAAATGTTTTTATTTTGGTAAAATAAAAACCGTGTGAATGTACGATCATGACCATTTTGTTTTCATGTACCTTCGCCCTAGCAGCTGAGGGTTACGAGATACACCTCTGGATTGAGGAACAAAATGAGAACATAAAGGCTATCACATAGGCTGCAATATTTTACACAAAGAGTATTGTATAATATTCTGCTCAATGAGTCAAGGACAGTTGTGATAATTAAGGAATGGATAAGAGAATGACAGCAGGAAAATACAATATATTTAAAGGTTGTTTTCGCATACTGCTATTTACCAATTATTGCGGTGTGGTTGATTTCCTCTCCAGATGCTCCCGCAGGAGTCTCGCACTTCCGCTCCAATCAACCTTAAATCGTTTCGGTTTAAAAACAACAATCTTTACGATAAGAGTCTATTTAAAAAATACAAAATAGAGAGGTTTTTTCCATTGAAAGCGTTATGAGGTAATGAATCCAAAAGTCATGGATGGTATGAGACATTCCTTGGTTGCCTATGCCATGGGTGAGGTTCAATCCTGTGGAAGGAACGGGTACATGTACCTGGGGTCCTGTAATGGAAAAGGGAGCAGGCATGGGCTGCCGCTCCCTTTAACTTTTATAGATGATTGGAAAGGATTTCAGCGAACTTCTCCAGTCCTTGCTGATCCATTTCGTCAAAACGGTCCGTTATCGGGCTGTCGATATCGAGGACACCAAGCAATTTGCCATCCTTCATCAGCGGGATGACAATTTCAGATCTTGATGCCGCATCGCAGGCGATATGTCCAGGGAATTGGTGGACATCCTCAACGCGCAGGGTTTTTTCGGTTGCCGCTGAAGTCCCGCATACGCCCTTGCCCATTGGAATGCGCACACAGGCCGGAAGCCCCTGGAAGGGTCCTAGTATTAATTGGTCTTCTTCATATAAATAAAAGCCAACCCAGTTAATCTCATCGAGAAACTGATTAAGTAAAGCTGCCGCATTGCTTAAATTGGCTATCCGGTTCGTTTCATCTTCGATTAAGGCAAGTAGTTGTTTTTGGACCAGTTCATAGTTTTTTTCTTTTTTTCCTTGATACATTTCGACATTAAACAAAAGCGTTCACCTGTCTTCCTCATATTTTTACAGCACTTTCTAATCATGATGCTCCATTGTTGGGAAATTGTCGAGAACTTACTAAAGGATTCAGGCTCTTTCGTGAAGAAGTAGTCCATAAGACTTGTCTCAAAGAAAGCGAGGGATTGCCTGAATGAATCGCCAGACGCCAACGAAACAAGCCATTGTGGATGCTGCATTGCATTTATTTCATTTAAAAGGTTATCATGCTACATCCATACGGGATATTGCGAATAAAGCGAAAGTGAACGCTGCCAATATTGCCTACTATTTCAAGAATAAGCAGGGGTTGCTGGAATTCTGTTTCACTTCCTATTTAGAAGAATATATCCTGGTCCTTGAGACGAACATGACGTTGCTGGAACTTAAAGGCCCACAGCAATGCTTGATGAACCTTGTAAAGGATATCCTCGCCTTCCAGAGGGAAAACTTCCTTGCTGCACGGTTCATATATGGTGAATCTTCACTCGATTCCAATTTAAACCGGGAAATTCATTCGACTTATTTTACAAAGGAAAAGTCTTATTTTCAATATATATTGGAACAAGGAATCAAGAGCAGGAGTTTCCAGCAGGTCTCCGTTCCAATGTATATGCTGCAGTTGAAGGGATTATTGACGGCCCCTGTCCTGCATACCCATTATGCGATGGATGTGCTTCATGTATTCCCGCAGGAAGCGTATTACACGAATATTTATGCCAATGAAGTCGGACGATTCCTGCAAGATACCCTTTTCATTGCCGAAGACCTGCAGCCGCTGTTAGCTGGCCGGGGCTGAAGTGTAAACATGAGTTACCCATTATACCCTGCAATCAGTGCCTGATGGCCCTGACCCAAATCTTTAGCCTGATGGGCATCGGAACCGTAAATGAGCGGAATGCCGAGATCTATTGCACGCTTTGCAAATCGTTCAGGAGGGTAGGGTTCACCGCATAGCGGCTTTACATGCCCAGCCCCATTATAATCCAGTTCATACCTTTGATCCTTGATCATTTCGAGAACCTTGTAAACCCGCCCGTCAAAACTTGATGCCGGCGGATATCGATGCTGGAATTTATGGACAAGCGTAATGTGCCCGATCCGTTTTGGTTTATAAATGCCTAAATCAGTTTCTATTGATTTTTCCAGTGTATCGTAATATTTGGCATAAACCGAATCCACTGAACCTAGTTCATTGGCAATCTCACCGAACCCATTTTCGCTGAAATCGATGCAATGCCAGTTGTTTTGATGTTTGATGAAGTGAACGGAAAGTATACTATCATCAAGGAATTCTCCGATTTCGTCGAGGAATTCTTTTGTTTCTTTTTCATGCCCCTCTATAAAGTCAACCTCCAGACCTGTTTTGATCAGGATTTTGTCTTTATGGCGTTCTTTCAGTACGCGGAGCTCTTGAAAGTAATCCAGGAGCAGGGCAGCGTCCATGCCGCTGTCTTTTTCAGGCGTAGGATCTTGAAAATTTCGTGGCAATGGAGCATGTTCCGTAAATGTGATTTCCTTTAATCCTAGCTCGATTCCCCGCGTAATATATTCATCGAATTTATCCGTAGAGCCGTGAGGGCAAAACGGAGTGTGCACATGACCGTCAGCTTTCATGGTCCTTCCCTCCCAAAAAACAGGTATTTGTAGCAATTTTCTACAAAAAAATCATTTTTCTCGTCAAAAATTATTGCTAACATGGTATCATAAAAGCATTAAATTTAACATTTTTACATTTCATATATAAATAGCAAGACTGTAAGGACTAGAACAGGGGGCTTACCATGGATTACATAATTGGGGTAATTGTATTAATTTTGATTTTCATCATTTGGGGTTATTTTTTCAAAAAGAGATATTTTAAAGAAATCGATCGACTGGAATCCTGGAAAATAAGCATCACGCACCGCCCCGTGCTGGAAGAGCTTTCTAAAGTCAAACAATTGAACATGACAGGTGAAACAGAGGAAATGTTCGAAAACTGGCGCATTGAATGGGACGCCATCATTACGGATCATATGCCCGAAGTCGAAGAGCTTTTATTCGATGCCGAGGAATTCGTCGATAAATACCGTTTCAGCCGATCAAAAGAGATACAGCGCAAAATTACAGTCAAGCTGAATGAAATAGAGGAAATGATCAAAAAGATCCTATACGAACTGAATGAACTCGTAGGCAGTGAGGAAAAGAATCGATTGGAAATTGAGGATATCAAAGAATCCTACCGTCAATTGAAGAAATCCCTGCTTGCACACAGGCATAATTATGGGAAAGCGGCTGATAAGCTGGAAAGCTCCTTGGATGAAGTGCTGCAGATCCTTCAGAAATATGAAGAAGAGACCGTGAACGGCAATTATTTGAATGCGAGGGAGCTTGTTCTCACCATTAAGGACAAATTGGCGGTTCTGTCAGTTAAAATGGAAATGCTCCCAAAATTATTGGTTGATAGCCAATCCGAGCTGCATTCCCAGCTTAATGAATTGAAGGATGGTTATGAGGAGATGTCAGGACAGGGGTACCTGCTGAGCCATATCCAATTCGAGCAGGAAATATCAAGGCTTGAGGAAGAACTGGATCTATATAAAACACAATTGGAAAATGCCGAAACGGAAGCAGTGGAAAAAGGCATTAAAGAAATGCGCGAAAGCATCGAGGTTCTCTATGACCTTTTGGAAAAAGAAGTGCTTTCAAAACAGTATATCTTGAAAAATGATGAAGTTCTCAGGAAAACGATTAGTGACCTTGAATATGAAAACGATAAACTTAAAGTTGAAACCATACATGTTCAACACACGTATCATCTGACGGAAAATGAGCTCGATGCCCAACGGAAAATGGAAAAGCAGATTGCCCAGATTTCAAAACGCCATCAATTGCTCGTCTTGAAAATGGAGGATAATGTGATGGCAAGCTCGCTTATCAGCGAAGAGATGCAGGGGCTTGCAGCACAGTTGAAGGAATTACAGGAAAATCAGAAAGACTTTACCGTTAAATTACAGGCTTTACGGAAAGATGAAATGGATGCAAGGGATTCACTGGCCGAATTGAAGCGCAAAATGGTCGATACTGGACGTTTAATTTCAAAAAGCAATATTCCAGGTCTTCCAGAAGAGTATAAAGTGGTGCTATCTGATGCCAAAGAAAGCATGGATGACGTTCAGGGCAAACTTGAAGAAAAGCCGCTTGACATGGCCGCTGTTTATATTTATTTGGAAAAAGCGGTTCAGCAGGTGAATAAGGTACACGAAAAAGCCCAGGAATTGATCGAGCATATGTATTTGGCCGAAAAGGTGATCCAATTCGGAAATCGTTATCGAAGCAGTCACGATATGGTAGCCGAGAGCCTAAGGGAAGCCGAAGCGAAATTCCGAAGCTATGAATATCAAGCCGCATTGGAAACGGCAGCCACTGCCATAGAAAAGGTCGACCCAGGCAGTTTACGAAAAATCGGGACGAACATAGAAGAAGTCCTTTCCTGAAAACCCGCCATGGCGGGTTTTTTTCTTTTTATGGATTAGGTGGGAAGTTAAATCATTCCCGAGAATTTAAAGAAGCAGGTATCCTATCATTCTTGGACCAGTGTTTTACATTCTCTTTCAAATTCAATTATGTTAATATTAGAAGTTGCAACAGCAACATTGAAACTTATATTTAGAAGAGTGACCATCATAGATATAAAAACATGGAAGGTGAACCCATGATTTATTTTGACAATAGTGCAACAACGAAACCATATCCCGAAGTAATCGAATCATTCATGAAGGTTACTTCGGATTATTTCGGGAATCCCTCATCGCTTCATGGACTTGGGGTGCAATCCGAAAAACTGCTTTCCGCTGCCAGAAAGCAGATTGCTGATTTATTAAAGGTGAAGAGTTCGGAAATATATTTCACTTCCGGGGGAACGGAAGGAAATAATCTTGCCATTAAAGGGGCAGCCCTCTCTCAGGGAAATCGAGGCAAACACATAATCACGACAGCGATTGAACATCCTTCTGTAGAAGACGCTTGCCAATCATTGACGAGAATGGGATATGAGATCACATATCTTCCCGTTAACGAATCTGGACAAATTGATGTAACCGATCTTAAGGATGCATTGAGGGAAGATACCATTTTGGTTTCCGTCATGCATGTTAATAATGAAGTTGGCTCGATACAGCCGATTGCTGAAGTGGGCAAATTGTTAAAACAATACCCAAACGTGCTCTTTCACGTCGATAATGTACAGGGAACAGGCAAGGTTTCGTTATCATTGCGTGAAGCCAATGTGGATTTATGTACAATTTCCGGCCACAAGGTTCACGGTTTGAAAGGGACGGGCATCCTGTATGTTCGTGAAGGCGTTCGGGTCGACCCGCTTTTCCATGGTGGCAATCAGGAAACGAAAATCAGGAGCGGCACCGAAAATGTTGCGGGAATCGTCGCCCTTTCGAAGGCTTTACGTATTAGTATGAACAATCAATTGCTGTATCATGATAAGCTTCAGCAAATCAAAACTTATTTATATAAAGGTTTGAAGGAAATGGACGGGGTGTTGGTTAACAGTCCCGAAGAGGGTGCACCCCATATTGTGAATTTTTCCGTTCCGGGACTGAAATCCGAGGTATTGCTGCATGCACTGGAATCGGAGGGAATATATGTTTCGACGACTAGTGCCTGTTCTTCGAAAAAAAGGACGGTAAGCAAAACGGTGGACGCGATGTTCCATCATCCGGCTCGTTCCGAAAGCGTCATCCGTATCAGTACTACCTACGGCAATGAAATGGGAGAAGCAAAGCAAGTTCTGGCGGCGATACAGAAAATAGTCGCTAATTTAGAAAAAATAATGAGGGTTGCTAAATGAAATTTGATCATATAATTATCCGTTATGGAGAAATCTCCACTAAAAAAAGAAACCGTAAAGGCTTTGTAGACAAAATGAAGGCACATATCCGCTGGAGTTTAAAAGATATAGAAGGCGTAGTGCTGACAGCCAACCGGGAGCGGATGTACGTCCTCCTGAACGGTGCGGACCATGTGCCGGTCATTGACCGATTGAAAGGCATTTTTGGAATACAGTCATTAAGCCCTGCAATAAAAATAGAGCGTGATCTGGAAGTGATGAAAACGGCAGCATTGTATTACCTTAATCATACTCTTGAAGAGGTAAACACGTTCAAAATCACAACAAAACGCGCCGATAAGGACTTTCCGTATAATACCGATGAAATTAACAGGGCAATCGGCGGGCATTTGCTCCGAAATACAGAAGATTTAAAAGTGGATGTAAAGAACCCTGATTTGAACCTGCTAGTGGAAGTGAGACGCGAAGCCGTGTATTTGACAGGTGAAATCATCCAGGGGGCAGGCGGTCTTCCATTCGGTTCAAGCGGGAAGGCGATGCTGATGCTTTCAGGCGGGATTGACAGTCCTGTTGCAGGATTCCTTTCGATGAAACGGGGATTGGACGTGGAGGCGATCCATTTTTACAGCCCACCTTTCACAAGTGAGCGTTCACGTCAAAAGGTCATTGATTTGGCGGGCAAACTGGCAGAAATTAATGGAAGCATGAAAGTGCATATCGTTCCATTTACGGAAATCCAATTATTGATTCAAAAACAAATCCCGGAAAACTACTCAATGACTACAACCCGTCGTTTAATGATGCGGGTCGCCGATCGCATCCGGGAAAAGGAAGAAGCCATGGCACTGATCACCGGTGAAAGCCTTGGACAGGTTGCGAGCCAGACGATGAGCAGCATGTTTGCCATCAATGAGGTTACGAATACACCGATCCTGCGTCCGCTGATTACCATGGATAAGACAGAAATCATCAAAATAGCAAGACAACTCGATACTTTTGAAATATCCAATCTGCCGTACGAGGATTGCTGTACGGTCTTTACGCCGGCAAGCCCAAAAACGAAACCGAAACGTGAAAAAGTCAATTACTATGAAAGCTTCGTCGACTTTGACTCCTTGATTGAAAAAGCGGTCTCCGAAACAGAAATACTAACGGTTAAACCGGGTCAGACTTTCGTTAAGGAAGAAGCGATGGAAGACTTGTTTTAATATCCTTTAATTACCAATAAAAATGTGCGAATGAAGCCATGTGTTTTAACACACTCTATAATCACAAGGAGGTGAAACACACATGGCAAACAACAACAGCTCAAACGAATTATTGGTACCTGGAGTTGAACAAGCTCTACAACAAATGAAATATGAAATCGCTACAGAATTCGGCGTACAACTTGGTGCCGACACAACTTCTCGCGCTAACGGATCAGTTGGTGGAGAGATCACAAAACGTCTTGTTCAAATGGCTGAACAACAATTAGGCGGAGGCTTCAACAGATAATTTCATAAATATGGCTACAGAGAGCGGGTTTTAACACCCGCTCTCTTTACGTTTGCGTACTGAATTCGTGGGCAGCAAAATAAAGTGCGTTGTATGTCAAAAAGCTGCGTTAACAACAAGACCTTGTTTTACTACATAATTTTTTACTGTTTTATATAATATGAAACCTCATTATTGTGCCGAATAACCGGCTAGCCAAGACCCACAGGTGCAGGCTTTGATGAGGCTTGGCAGACAGTCGGCGGAAAGAGAGCGGGTTTCTGAAATCAGCTGGAATTTTTTAAAAGAAAAACTGCAGGCAAACCTTGCTTTAGGAGTTGTCTACAGGCTATAAGAGAGCGGATTCCTAGACCCGCTCTTTTTTTAATTTGTAAAAATAAATAGAAATTTTAGAGAAGTATCTTGTATAATGAGTAGGTACTAAGAGTTCATAATTGGAGGGGAAGAATATGAAGCGTGAAGACTTATTGGCTCCGGAACATTACAACTTAGTGAGTGAAATGGAACGTTATGCAAAAGATCCAGGTAAAGTTGCCGTACTTTGGGAGAACGAAACCGGAGATAAAAAGCAACTTACATATGAGAATTTATTAAAAAGTGCAAATAAAATTGGAAATGCCTTCAAGAAAAAAGGACTGGGTAAAGGTGATACGGTCCTCATCATAATCCCCCGTTTGGTGGAAGCTTATCAAGTGTATTTAGCCGCATTGAAAATTGGCATGATTGTCATCCCTTGTTCTGAAATGCTTCGTGCGAAGGACTTGCAGTACCGAGTCAACCATGGTGATGTCAAAGGAATCATCAGTTATCATGAATTTACTGGCGAATTGAATGAAATAGAAGGAGCGGAAAGCCTCCTGAAGTTTTCAATCGGAAAACGAATCGAAAATTGGCTGGATTTGAATGAGCTCGCCGATGAGGAATCCGATCAGCTGACCATGGCTGACACGAAGAGTGAGGATATGGCATTCTTATCGTATACTTCCGGAACGACAGGAAATCCAAAAGGGGTCGTCCATACACATGGATGGGCTTATGCCCATTTGAAAACGTCCGCTGCAAACTGGCTAGGAATCAGCGAAACGGATGTCGTTTGGGCAACTGCAGGCCCAGGGTGGCAAAAGTGGATCTGGAGTCCTTTCCTGGCGGTTCTGGGGACTGGAGCGACAGGCCTTGCCTATCATGGAAAGTTCGAGGCGAAAAAATATCTTCAGCTGCTTCAGGACTACAAAGTGAATGCATTATGCTGTACACCAACCGAGTATCGATTGATTGCAAAGGTGGATAACCTTGATGATTATGATTTATCCCATCTTCATAGTGCCGTATCAGCGGGAGAGCCTTTAAATCAAAAAGTGTTCGAGGTCTTTAAGAACCATTTCCAGATTGAAGTGCGTGATGGGTATGGACAGACCGAAAATACCTTGTTGGTTGGTGTAACGAAAGGCATGGAAATTAAATTGGGCTCCATGGGCAAACCGACTCCGGGCAACCATGTGGAAATCATCGATGATTCCGGTAAACCTTGTTCTCCTGGCGTAGTGGGGGATATTGCCGTACATGTCGATACACCTGCTCTTTTTAAAGAATATTTTAAAGATCCCGAGCGGACATCGCAGCAATTCCGCGGGGACTATTATATCACCGGCGATCAAGCGAAAAAGGATGAGGATGGTTATTTCTGGTTTGAGGGTCGTTCTGATGATATCATCATCAGTTCGGGATATACGATCGGACCGTTTGAAGTGGAAGATGCACTCGTTAAGCATCCGTATGTTAAAGAGTGTGCCGTAATAGCAAGTCCTGATGAAATAAGGGGAAATGTGGTCAAGGCGTATGTCGTCTTGATGGATGATATCGATCCGAACAGCCAGGACTTGATCAAGACGCTTCAATCGCACGTGAAAGAATTGACTGCTCCATATAAATATCCAAGGAAAATCGAATTTTTAGAAGAGCTTCCCAAAACGACATCAGGTAAAATCAAACGGGTGGATTTACGGAAAAGGGAAGAAGCACTCCTTAACAATTGATTGAAATGCATGAACGTCAGCCTTCAAGGCTGGCGTTTTTTTATTGACAGGGACTTGGGTAAAAGCATAAATATGGGAATTCGTGTTATGAGATGGTACACTTACTGCATATCTGCACAGTAACAATCATTTAATAAGGAGTGTAAAGCCGGAATGGGAACGTTATGGTTCAATGGGTCAATTTATACGATGGTTAAAGAAAATGATAAAGTGGAGGCAGTCTTCACTGATAAGGGGTTAATTGTTGATACCGGCAGCCTGGACCATTTGAAAAATGAACATGCCGGCAATATTTCCAGGGAAATCGACTTAAAAGGACAAACGATGCTGCCGGGATTAGTGGATAGTCACCTTCATTTGGTCGGACATGGTGAAAGACTGCTTCGTCTAGACCTCTCTTTGATGGATAGCAGGGAGTCGATCATGAAATCCTTGAAGGAAAAGTGCTTAAAGACCCCGGCCGGAAAGTGGATCGTTGCCGAAGGGTGGAATGAAAATGAATGGCCGAGGCCTGAATTGATATTACGGGATGAGCTTGACGCGATATCGGCAGATCATCCCATCGTATTGAAAAGGGTCTGCCGTCATGCCTTGGTGGTCAATTCCCGGGCCCTTTTGGAAGCGGATATTAAAGAAGATATAAAAGAACCTTCAGGCGGGGTGATCTGCCGTTATCCTGACGGACGTTTAAATGGATTATTTAAAGAAAGCCAGGCGCAGAACCTTATTTTAGACAGCCTTCCCGGCATTGATCAAGAGTATATCGAAAACGCGCTCACAGAGGCCATAGAAGACGCATATAAGCTAGGTTTGACTGGGGGGCATACAGAGGACCTTCATTACTACAATGGATTCATGTCGACATATCAGGCGTTTAAATCGGTAATCGAGGACCGGGAAATGGCCTTTCGCGCCAATTTGCTCGTCCATCACGAAGCGTTTGAAGAAATGCTGGCAGCAGGCGGCGGCTATCAGGAAGGTACGCGATATATCAAATTCGACAGCATGAAGATCTTTACCGACGGCTCCTTAGGCGGACGCACTGCCCTGTTGAGCGAACCTTACGTAGATCAAAAGAATACGAATGGGGTCGCGATATTCACTGAAAATGAGCTTCAGGAATGGGTGAAAAAAGCAAGGGCTGCCGGAATGCCGATTGCTGTCCATGCGATTGGCGATCTCGCTTTTGAATACGTCTTGAATGCAATTGAAGCCCTCCCCCCGAAAAAGGGACAGAGGGACCGGCTCATCCATGCGCAGATTGTACGGCCCGAGCTTTTGGAGCGGGCGGCAAAGCTGCCGGTAATCTTTGATATACAACCGGGGTTCGTTCCGTCCGATTTTCCATGGGTGGAAGAAAAGGTGCCAGCCGATCTATTGGAATCCTCCTATGCCTGGAAAACCTATTTGAATTTGGGCATCATTTGTGCGGGAGGGTCGGATGCACCCATTGAACCATTAAATCCGATTTTGGGCATTCATGCAGCTGTCACAAGGATGAAAATCAACAGTGAGGACCGTACCGTATATGGTTTGTCTGAAAGGCTTTCCGTTTTCGAGGCTTTCGCATTGTATACGAAAGGGAGTGCTGCAGCAATCGGCCAGGAAAAACGCCGAGGTGTGATCAAAAAAGGGTACGATGCCGATTTTACCGTGTTTAATCTGGATGTCTTTGCTGTTGCACCGGATGATCTCCTGAAAGCTGAGGCGGTCATGACGGTCATCGATGACAAAATCATGTATGATAAAAATTAACAGTTGCAAAAAAAGAAATGGAAATACAAAATTGTCAGATGGAATTAGATAAAGGAATGTAAATGGAAAGAAGGCTTGTTATGAAAGTGGATCAACAAAAAGAAGGGGCGATTTATGCAGCCCTTTCTTACATGATGTGGGGAGTTGTGCCGGTTTACTGGAAGTTCCTTCAGGGAGTCGGTGCAATGGAAATTTTAGCTCAGAGGGTATTATGGTCTTTCGTGTTCATGCTGGTTTTATTGATGATCATGAAAAAGTGGCAGGCGTTTCTTGATTATGTCAAAAACATACTGGGCAATCCGAAACTATTTACGGCATTACTAACGGCGTCACTGCTTGTTACAGCCAATTGGGGAGTGTTCATATGGGCCGTTAACTCGGGACGGATCCTCGACACGAGCCTTGGATATTATATCAATCCGCTCGTCAGTGTACTATTGGGAGTGATAGTCTTAAAAGAAAAATTGAGCGGGGCCCAAATCATTTCATTCCTGCTTGCAGGAATCGGAGTCTTGATCCTTGGCATTCATTTCGGCACGATCCCGTGGATCTCTCTTGTTTTGGCCATGACCTTTGGATTATACGGTCTGGCAAAAAAAATGATCAAGGCCGAATCGGCAATCGGGCTGACGCTCGAAACGATGATGGTAACGCCTCTGGCCCTAGGTTACCTGATTTACTTGATGAACAGGTCGGAAATGCAATTCTTTACAGACGGGAGCACAAGCTTGCTGTTGGTGGGCGGCGGGATTGCCACGGCATTGCCTCTTTTATATTTTGCGAAAGGGGCCGAGAAGATCCCGTTATCGATGCTAGGCATTTTTCAGTATATCGCTCCGACCTTATCTTTATTGATCGGGGTATTCGTCTATCATGAAAGTTTCACCAAAGCACATCTTTTAGCCTTTTTGTTCATATGGTCAGCCTTGGCTGTTTATACACTATCCATAACGAAATGGGGGCAGGCAAGTGCCCGCAGGTTCAAAGGCAAAGGGAATATTGGTGCTTGAAAAGAAATAAATGCTTGGGAAATTTTCTGCCCAAGCATTTTTTATGTCGATATTCAATAAAACGGATTTATGGCATAGGCGAAATGCCAGGGTCATGAAAGGTATATCTTCGAACCTATTTCAGAAACAATACAATTGGAAAGGCTGGCAGGACTGTTATCGGGCTTGGCACGAGGGTTATTTAGTTGGAATTGTCTATAGAAGGAACTATCCAGGGAAATGATATGCGTTGTCAGAAATGCTGATATGGTGGCGAATGGCTTTCTATTGCTATTTAATTCATCGATGATTCCCTGTGCAGTGGTAATCCCGATCCCGTGGCCATAAAAGAGGTTATTCCCTAATAATATGGCATTTTCACCTTGCCATTCAGGGGTTGCCAAGTCGTGATCAGGGTTTTTGAAGTAAACGCAATCACCTGGTAAATAATCCCTTCCTTGATGAATAATGAGAGCCATATTCTGTGGAGGGCGAAAGTCATATAAAAATAGGTCTGAAAAAAGATAGTCGAAATTCCTGGGGCCGATCAGATCCAAAATCGCCTTTAAAAAAGTGATGACCATTGCTGTACCGCATTCGAATGCATAAAGCCCTCCATTCATGAAAATGTCAACGAGCGCAGCATGAGGGAGAATCCCTGGCTGAAGGGTAAAGGTGCCATCCTTTGAAAGGTGCCAATAACGTTGATTGGATTGAGACTCCTCAAGTGTGGAGAAATCCGGACCGCTTTTATCCAACGCAATAGCTGCCTCTATGACTCGGTTCCTCAGCTGTATCTCGAAATTAAAATCCCCAAAGTTCCGGTATTCAAAAACGTTAGAATCTTCCGCCAAGCATTGAAGAGTTTCAAGCGATTTGGCAGAGGCTGTACCTGGTTGGATTTGACTGACATCTAACCATTTGTGATTAATCTTTATCATGACATATCCACCTTTTGCTTATGAAATTAAGGGTTTAATAAAACAAGTAAACAAAAATGTCTACATGTAATGCTCATTATATGAATGCTTGAAAAGAAATGACTATTTGGTACGTGTCCGCCACCGTTGCAGCCAAGCATGATTGGAACGGAAAGAGGCAGAATTATTTTGCTTTCAATGATTTTCGTTCCAAAAGATATTTTGCAAGATATCCTGAAGTGCCAGGAATACCTTTCCAATTAGAGAGAAGAAGCAAATTAGTATTCCTTTTTCCCTATGAATTGATATAATGAGAGAGAAAAGTTCATATGTGCGAGAAATGTAGGGGGGCCAGTACTGCTGGCTGAGATTGCATCCATTAGATGCTGACTCTTTGAACCTGATCTGGGTGATGCCAGCGGAGGGAACATATTATGACTGATTTTCTGTTTTGTATGTTAACGTCCGAATTCATCTTCGGGCGTTTTTTGCTTTTTTCCAGTATTTGAATAGCCCTGGAGCCCTATTATGGTTCCGGCATATGGACCTTATAAGATATGTAGGGGGATAATGACTTGAATAAATTCTTACCACTGTTAACTTCGTTCTTCCTTTTAGCTGGATGCGGAGCAGGCGGAACTAATGAAAAAGAAGAAGCATCTAAAAATGAAGAATTAAAAAAGGTATCGGTCGTGCTCGATTGGACACCGAATACAAACCATACAGGACTGTATGTAGCCAAGGAAAAAGGTTATTTTAAAGAACAAGGTCTTGATGTGGAAATTATCATGCCAGGTGAAGCTGGAGCTGATAAGCTTGTCGCTTCAGGGAAATCTGAATTTGGCGTGAGCTACCAGGAGGGCATAACGCAGGCCCGCGTCCAGGGCGTGCCGATTGTTTCGGTAGCTGCCGTCATCCAGCATAATACCTCGGGATTCGCTTCCCCTGAGGCAAAAGACATTACGACTCCCAAGGATTTTGAAGGGAAAACGTATGGTGGCTGGGGGTCCCCGGTTGAAAAGGCCATCATTGATTCACTCATGAAAAAAGAAAATGCGGATGTAAATAAAGTGGATATAGTCAATACAGGAGACATGGATTTT
Organism: Bacillus sp. ISL-57; assembly: GCF_018613135.1. NCBI lineage: Bacteria > Bacillati > Bacillota > Bacilli > Caryophanales > Bacillaceae > Bacillus > Bacillus sp. ISL-57. The sequence goes on from NZ_JAGGQV010000004.1 coordinate 288,766, forward strand.
TTCACTTCGGTTAAAAGGGATATAGATTTTGCCTGGATTTATTATGGATGGACAGGCATTGAGGCCGAATTGCGAAATGAAAAGCTTAATATGGTTTACTTAACCGAATACTCTGATAAGCTTGATTACTATACGCCTGTATTAACTACGAATGAAAAGATGATAAAAGAAGATCCGGAGACTGTTAAAGCATTCGTTCAAGCAGCTTCCAAAGGGTACCAGTTTGCGATTAAGAATCCTGACGATGCAGCGGACATGTTAATTAAGTCTGCACCGGATCTTGATCCAAAACTAGTGAAGAAAAGCCAGGAGTGGCTTGCAGACAAGTATCAGGATGATGCTCCGCGATGGGGTGAACAAAAGCTTGAAATTTGGAAGAATTATAGTGAGTGGATGACTGAAAATAAGCTTCTTGAAGGTGATTTCGATCCTGAAAAGGCATTTACCAATGAATTTTTACCAAAATAGGAGGAAATACAATGGCCAATTCATTAATTAGTATACAAATTATTCCTAAAGGGGAAAACGTCATCCCTATGGTCGATGAAGCAATCAAGATCATTGAAGAATCAGGTGTCAAGTATGAGGTTCACCCGCTTGAAACGACAATGGAGGGGGAGCTTTCCGAACTTTTTGCCGTGATAGAAAAAATGAATGTAAGAATGATTGAAATAGGATCGCCGAATGTCATTTCCCAAGTGAAAATATTATATCAGCCAAGCGGGATTACGATGGATACGTTAACGGAGAAATATCGGGCATGATCGGAAAGGGAATTTGGAAGAAGGGGGCTCCCTTCTTTCTTTTATTATTGTTGCTGATAGTATGGGAGTCAGTGACAGTCTTATTGAAAGTTGAAGAATGGCTGCTTCCCGCTCCATCGGCCATTTTCATTGAAGGAATTGAGTCTTCCCGCAATCTTTACGGACACCTTATATCCACAACCGAGCTTGCGTTGTCGGGTTTTTTTATTGGGAGCTGCATCGGCTTATTGATCGCGGCAATCCTGCACCTATTTCCAGGTGTGAAGGACGCGGTTTATCCTCTGCTCATACTATCACAAAATATACCTATCATCGTTTTGGTGCCGCTTTTGGTAATCTGGTTTGGCTTTGGCATGCTGCCTAAGTTGATCGTGATTTCACTTGTATGTTTTTTTCCGGTTGCGGTCGCATCTTTGGACGGTTTTCGCCAGACACCATACGAGCTTAAGCATTATTTCAAGATGATGGGAGCGGGGAAAAACCAGTTATTTTGGAAGCTGGAACTTCCTCACTCGATCCCGTTCATATTCTCGGGCTTGAAAATTTCGGCTACCTATAGTGTAATGGGTGCGGTTATTTCGGAATGGCTTGGGGCAAAATCGGGGATTGGTGTTTATATGACTCTCGCTTCTTCAGCGTTCAGGACAGATCGGGTGTTTGTAGCCATTTTCATCATCATGGGAATGAGCCTGATTTTTTTTGGAATCATCACTTTCCTGGAGAAATACTTGGTTTCTTGGAAGAGAAAGGAGGGCGAAAAGGGTGAAGCTGGAAATTAAAGACGTCTCCTATTCTTTCGATGGTAAGCAAAATATATTGGAGAATATGAATTTCCATGTGAATGATGGGGAATTTGTTACGATCCTTGGGCCATCGGGAAGCGGTAAAAGTACATTGTTCCACTTGATCGGCGGGATTTTGAAGCCTGATCATGGCATCATTTCATTGGATGGTAAAAAGATAAATGGCTTAAAGGGACATATCAGCTATATGCCTCAGCAGCCTTCCCTTTTACCTTGGAGAACGGTATTGGAAAATGTTTTGCTTGGAAGTGAACTTGCTGGGACCAGAGATAAAGAAAAGGCAAAAAACCTTTTGATGAAAGCCAGGTTAGAAGATTACGGGAAAGCATATCCGCATGAATTATCTGGAGGCATGAAACAAAGGGCCGCATTCATTCGGAGTATCTTAAGTCCACAGGACTTGATGTGCCTGGACGAACCCTTTTCTGCCTTGGATGAACTGACAAGATTGCAAATGCAACAATGGCTGTTGTCGGTTTGGGAAGAAAATCGGAGGTCGGTGCTTTTTGTCACTCACAGCATAGATGAAGCGGTTTTCCTATCAGATAGAATTTATGTGTTATCAGCAAAACCGGCTGCTGTCATCAAAGAAGTGAAAGTCCCATTTTCAAGGCCAAGAAGAGAAGAACAGCTTCTTAGTGATGAATTTATTCATTTGAAGAGAGAATTATATGCAGCACTCAAGCCAACTTTCACTACTTAAGTAAGGAGGCGATAACATTTGAGAATCATCGACAGCCATATCCATTTGGATAAGTATGATATTGTTAAGCGGAAGCAGATCCTGAAAGACATGGAAAAGGTTCAGTTGGAATCCTTGCTGACTGTTTCCATGAATTTGGATTCTTCGATTAACAATTATCAGCTTTCACTTAAAGATTCACGAATTAAGCCTGCCTTTGGTTTTCATCCAGAGCAGCCCCTCCCGAGTGATGAAGAAGTGAATGAATTATTGAGCTGGATGCGGGAACATCGTCACAATATGGTTGCGATAGGCGAGGTTGGGCTGCCCTATTACTTAAGGCAGGAAAATCCCGATATTGATAACTCAGCATATATAGTGATACTGGAGAGGTTCCTGACTTTAGCTAAAGAGATTGAAAAGCCGGTTATCCTTCATGCCGTCCATGACGATGCACCTATCGTTTGCGACCTTTTGGATAAGCATCAAATCACAAGGGCACACTTCCATTGGTTTAAAGGGGATATCCGGACAATTGAAAGAATGGCCGAAAAGGGCTACCGCATTTCGATTACACCTGATGTTTGTTATGAGAGGGAAATACAGGAATTAGTTGCGGCCTATCCACTTAAGCTGATGATGATAGAAACGGATGGACCATGGCCGTTTGAAGGGGTTTTCAATGGGGAATGGACCCATCCCGGCATGATGCATGACAGTGTGCGTCAAATTGCTTCGATTAAAGAATTGCCGATTGAAGATGTCTATGAAGCCCTTTATCAAAATACGAAAGATTTTTATCATATATAAAGGTACCGGTTATCATATCCGGTACCTTTTTTCGTTTAGAGAAAGGTCCTTTTAACCTTTTCCCAAAAGGAATTGTCTTTTAGCTTAACGGTCTTGATGACCTTACCGCTTAACCGGACCTTTACCTTTTCGACATGATTGATGCTTAACGCTTCATTGTCCATTCCGACGATCGGATAGCTTGGTCCGTTTTGTTCAAGGTGGACGGTCAACGTCTTAGCGCCGCTTAGGATGAATGAGGAGCCTAGGGTCCGATAGGTATTATTATTGACGGAAGCAAGTTCGCTCACTTGGAAGCAAGGGAGAAGGGGATCGACAACGGCCCCATTGACCGATTTATTATAGGCGGTGCTTCCGGTCGGAGTCGCAATGATGATTCCGTCCCCGCGAAAAGTTTCAAAATGAAGTTGATCAATGAAAATATCCATGATGAACGTTTTGGTGATCGAAGAGCGGATACTCAGTTCATTAAGGGCATAGAAGGAGGGCTGATCGTCCAATTGGATAGAGATGGTTGGATATTTACGCACCTCGATTTGCTCCCTTGTCATGGCATCAATCATCTTATCACTGTCTTCCAAGTGGAAATCGCAATACATATTCAAGTTTCCTGTCGTGGAAATGCCCGCATATAAACAGTCATCCCTGAACCCGGTTTTACGTGCTGCCTGCAGGAATGTGCCGTCATCACCGATGCTTACGATGATGTTCGCTTTTGTGAAATCCTGGATGACTTCATACGAATGTTGCTTCGCCAAGTCTGATAAGTATTCAACCTTGCTAAGCATCTCTGCATTCGGTGCATGGAAAAAATAAATATTCCTTCGAGTGTTCATCATGTTTCCCCCTAGAATGTATGGTGATGAAAGGGCTTTCTATATCCTGTTTACAATAAATGCATTTTTTGCAAAATGGACCAATGCATTTCCAATTTGAGGATTCTTTGCTACAATTTTATATGTCTTAGTTTATCATGGAATGAAACATTTTTGGTATTAGTTCGTATGGTAAGAAGGATACATATATTTAAGGGGGAAAACAGATGAATGGAAAGCGTTGGGCTGCACTTGGAATCGCAGCCGTTTTATTTTTTGTATCTATTGCTGTAGGGGCGGCCACTACTCTATTTACAGCGGATACGGAAAATATCATTGATGAATTATTTGCTTCCGAAAGTGCATTTTACGAGGAAGTCATAGAAGGCGATGATTACACTAATGTTATTGCCGTATTTGATGTAGAGGGCACGATTCAAGATACAGGGGAAGCCTCATTACTTAGTTCAGCAACATATAATCACCGTGCCTTCATGGATAAGCTGAAGATGGCAGAGGAAAATGACGATATCAAAGGAATCATCCTTCGGGTGAATTCTCCAGGCGGCGGTGTCGTCGAAAGTGCAGAGATTCATGAAAAGATCCTTGATATCAAGAAAGTGAAAAAACCTGTTTATGTATCAATGGGGTCTATGGCTGCTTCAGGCGGATATTATATTTCTGCACCAGCCGACAAGATTTATGCCAGCCCAGAAACGATGACGGGTTCACTTGGAGTCATCATGCATGGGTATAATTACGAGAAGCTGGCCAAGAAGTATGGTGTCGAGTTCGAAACCATCAAAAGCGGACCACACAAAGATATTATGAGTCCAACCCGTGAAATGACTGGGGAAGAACGTGAAATACTGCAGAATATGATTAATAATTCTTATGATCAATTTGTAAAAGTCATTGCTGACGGACGCGGAATGACAGAGAAGGAAGTAAGGGAAATTGCCGATGGACGCATTTATGATGGACGTCAGGCTAAGGAAAACCATCTAATCGATGATTTCGGCCATTTGGATGATGTAATTGCCGCAATGAAAACGGATATCGGTAAAAAGGATGCTCAAGTCATCCGTTATACGGATGAGGCAGGTTTCGGTTCATTATTCAGTATGAGTGCGCAAAAAATGTTGGGAAATGATGTGGAAACGGCAGTCTTGACAAAAATCCTTTCCTCTTCAAATTCTCCACGCTTAATGTATTTGTATGCGGAATAGGGGGGCTGAAGGATGACGGAAAGAAATGAAAACAATGAACAAATCGCTTCATCCAATCTAATGGCAGAACAAGAGGTTCCCGTTCAGCAGGAATTTACATCAGCCAAAAAGGCTGTGGGTGATGATGAAGTCAAAAAAGTGCATTTTGCTGGTTTTTGGATGAGGTTTTGGGCCTATTTAGCCGATCTATTGGTTATCGGAAGCTTGAACCGGATTTTGATTCATCCCATCTTTAAATTTTATGAAGGGACAGATGACCTTTGGTTCTCCGCAGAGGGCTTCTTAACGGGGATCGTATTTTTCTTATACTTTGTATTGATGACCAAATTCTTGAATCAAACCCTTGGCAAGATGATTTTTGGACTGAAAGTCGTTGCCTTGAAGGAAGAGAAAAAAACCATTTCATGGAGCACGATATTGTTCAGGGAGCTGATTGGCCGCTATATTTCAAAGGTCACTTGGATTGGCTATCTCTTGGCAGGCCTATTACCGAAGAAACAGGCTTTGCATGATGTCTTTGCTGACACGGGCGTTGTGTTGATCAGAAGATGATTTCTTCCATTCATAAATCTGTAAGAGCGTGATTTTCGCTTTTGCAGGTTTATTTTTTTTTGCATATGCCGATAATGATAGGCTGAAGGGGTGTAGGTGCATGAAGTGGCTTTTGATGATTATGGGTATCCTCATTTTGGTGCTGCTTATTGTTATTTTCACTAAAGTAAGAGTGTCCATCGACTACAAGCGTGTCCAAGCGAATGACCTAATACATATTAAATTATCAGCTTGGTACGGGCTTTTTCACTATACATTCAAGGTTCCGGTCATAAAAATGGAAGATGACTCGGGAACTGCAGTAGTAAAGAAAGAGCAAGAAATGAACGGAAAAACAAATAAGGAAGAAAAGAAAAAAATCACAGCCGAAGATTTGCGGGACGGATTCGCAGACATTCTGGAAACGCTTCAGCATATAATCGGATTCCATAAGATCGTCCGTCAATTCGCTGGGAAAGTCAAAGTCAAAAAATTCACCTGGCATAGTAAGGTCGGTACTAAAAACGCTGCACACACCGGTGTTTTAACTGGTGCATGCTGGGCACTTAAAGGTTCAATCATCGGTTTGCTGACAACCTATTTCAACTTTCGGATCATGCCCTCCTATTCTATTACACCCGACTTTCAGAGATGGCAGGCAAACACGTCGATTTCCTGCATATTACAATTCAGAATCGGGCAGGCTATGGTGACTGGAATAAAACTGCTTCGTTATTGGAAAGGCGGAAAGCCGCATTTCAAGTCGAGGAAATTAGCGAAGCTATCAGATGATTCCAATAAACAATCGTTCTAGAGTGGAGGGAATTTAAATGTCAGATCATCCGATCCAAGGTTTAATGAAAGAAGCTATGGAAAATCTTAAAGAAATGGTCGATGTGAACACGATCATTGGGGATCCGGTAGAAACTCCGGATGGAAGTGTCATTTTAACTGTATCCAAAGTGGGGTTTGGTTTTGCAGCCGGTGGCAGCGAATTTGTGATGGATGGAAACCATCAAGGACAGCAAGGCGGTTCCAAGCAGCCTTTTGGCGGCGGTAGCGGCGGTGGGGTTTCCATAACGCCAATTGCCTTTTTGATTGTCGGTTCCCATGGAGTGAAAATGATTCATCTCGATGAAGGGACGCATCTTCTCGAAAAAATGATGGATTTAGCTCCTCAAGTCGTCGATAAGATTCAGTCCATGCTATCCAAGAAAGACAATCATCAAAAGCAAGGCAGCAATCAATACCAAGGCGGCAGTCAAGCAGCTGTGAACAGATACCAAGAACCTAAACAGGATATAGACTTCTAATTGCGACTCGGCATCCGCCGAGTTTTTTCTTTTTGCTGCATTCTTCCTTTGTACCAAAAAAAGCTCGGATGGCGAACATGTGCAAGCATCATTCACATTTCCTGATTCAATTAATTGCAAAATTCCGGCAAAACAAATATCATTATGCTTGTACATATAGCAGAAAAGGGAGGAATTATTAATGGCTTCAGTTACATTTAAAAACAACCCGATCACTTTAGTGGGACAAGAACTAAAAGTTGGGGACAAAGCACCTGATTTTACAGTATTGGCTAATGACTTATCACCGGTTACTTTAAGCGACTCCAAAGGTTCTGTCCGCATTATCAGCGTTGTTCCATCCGTGGATACAGGCGTATGTGATGCACAGACACGTAAATTCAATGAAGAAGCGGCAAAATTGGATAATGTGAAAGTACTGACGATCAGTAACGACCTTCCTTTCGCGCAAAAACGCTGGTGTGCTGCCAGCGGCTTGGACAATGTTCAAGTCCTTTCCGATCACCGTGACCTTTCATTCGGTGAAGCATATGGTGTCGTCATGCAAGAACTTCGTCTATTGGCTCGCTCTGTATTCGTTGTGAACAGCTCTGATGAAATCACATATGTGGAATATGTGAGTGAAGGTACCAACCATCCAAATTACGAAGGTGCAATCGAAGCGGCGAAAGCGGCAAAATAAGATCGGCGAATTTAAGAAACCGGGCACAATGTGCCCGGTTTTTTGTTTTAATGTTGATTTTCTTGTTGATAAACACCTTGTCGTTGAAGTGGAAAGGTCCTTTTTAGGCTCTAATGTTCATTTAAGTTGTGCGTTATATTAATTTTTAAGTGTCATTTCTATAGAAGGGTATCATTTATTATATCTGGATTCAGTTAAGGCTCGAAAGTCGGACCATTTTGTGGTAAAACAACTTTGCCAGACCATTCCTGACCATTAGGTGTTCCAACTCTTATGTCAATTTCATTAGGCCACGACGGCATTTGTCTTTGATGGGGCCCCGGAAAAAACCCCGCTTGTTGCCCTGCTCGAAATCCTTCTCGATATCCTTGTCGATACCCTTGTCGAAATCCTTGACGAAAACCTTGTTGAAACCCCTGCTGTTGCCTGTTAAATTCATCTGCTGACTGAATATCATGTTGCTGATTTATCGGATTAACCTGCCCATGATAGTTTTGATATTGATTATCCATATATAATCACCACCTCATGCATGGTATTCTGTTTGGGCCTTCATTGAGCCTATCCAAGTAATAAAAAAAATACAGGGCAACAAAACAACCTGTTTTAAAAGAGTTTCTATCTGAATTTCAAAACAAATTTGCTTGGAACGTAAGGTACGAGACTCCTGCGGGAAAAGCGTGTCTAGGGAGACCCCGCAGGCGCAAGCCGAGGAGGCTCCCCGACCGCCCGCGGAAAGCGAGTGCCTTACGTTCCAATCAACGCCCAAATTTTACACCTTGTATTTAATTTACTTATTACTTACTCATGGATGAAATCTTGAAAAGGGAGTGGGCGCGAGATTCCTTATCAAACGGAATTCGGTACGCTAATAATCGAAGAATGATGAGCAGGACGTCCGGCTTGTATCTCTTTCTTCTTACCTTTAAAATAGGGACAGAAGCAAACAGGAGGAATTAATAAGTGAAGTCTACCCCAGTTGAACAATTATTTTATGAATTTGATGAAACAGCTCAAATATTGCAAAGTGAACTATCATGTACGTATCTGGACGCCTTGGGCGAGACGGGCGAGAATTTCTTCCAAGGGAAAGTCCTGCAGGATGAAATCAGTGAAGTATCGAAGAAAAGGTTAGCGAAGCATTATGCAGATTTTTCACCAGAGAAATATGAGAAAGAAGCAATCCGTAAAGCGTATCAGCTTGCCATTTTAAAAGGCATGCAGCAGAGCGTTCAGCCGAATCATCATATGACTCCTGATGCAGTCGGCATGTTCGTCAGCTATTTAGTCGGTAAATTCACCAAGGACCAAAAAGAGATAGTCATGCTCGATCCAGCCATTGGGACGGGGAACTTACTATTTGCGATCATGAATCAGCTTACTGATAAGAACATCGCTTCATATGGTGTCGAGATTGATGAAACCTTGATCAGGCTTGCTTATGCTGGTGCCAACCTGCAAGAACATCCACTGGAATTTTTCAATCAGGACAGCTTGGAGCCACTTTTCATCGATCCTTCAGATGTTGTGGTCAGTGATTTGCCGATTGGTTATTACCCGAATGATGTGCGTGCAGCTGAATATGAATTGAAGGCCGACAAGGGACATTCGTATGCTCACCATTTGTTTATTGAACAAGGTGTTAAACACGCGAAGGATGGCGGACACCTATTCTTCATTGTCCCGAATAACCTGTTCGTCTCGGAGGAAGCTCCGAAACTCAATGATTTCCTGAAGAAGCATACACATATCCAAGGGATGGTGCAACTGCCGCTTTCCATGTTCAAGAATGAATCGGCTGCCAAAAGCATCCTGATCCTTCAAAAGAAAAAAGAGGGGATCGAAGCTCCGAAGAAGGCATTGCTTGTACAACTTCCGAAGTTGTCGGATTTCGAAGCGACAAGGTCTGTCATGCAACAGATGGATGATTGGTTTAAAGAGGAAAAATAAAAAATGAAAGCTGATGCCATAGGCATTGGCTTTCATTTTTTTTTTGAAAAAATGGTGATTGGCAATTTTTCATTATCATTTGGTTGAAATCGCTTGCCATGATAAGATTGTACAATACACTGCACGTTTAGAAATGAACAAAGAACTAACTTAGAGTAAAGGAGCAGGATCGATGTCAAAAGTCATGGCTATTAATGCGGGCAGCTCTTCATTGAAGTTTCAGCTTTTTGAGATGCCTAGTGAAAAAGTAATTACAAAAGGTCTTGTAGAAAGAATCGGCTTGAAAAATTCCGCATTCACTTTAAGCGTCGAAGGCGAAAATGTTTCTGAAACGGTGGATATACCCAATCATGAAGTGGCTGTAGGGCTTTTATTGAAAAAGCTCATTGACCATCGGATCATTGACTCCTTTGAAGAGATAGATGGCGTAGGCCATCGGGTGGTGCATGGCGGCGAGGTATTCAGTGACTCGGTCTTGATCACGGAGGATGTAATAAAGGAAATCGAAAAGCTTTCCGAGTTGGCGCCCCTTCATAATCCTGCCAATATCACCGGGATCCAAGCCTTCAGGCGAATACTTGATGATGTGCCAGCGGTTGCGGTATTCGATACGGCCTTCCATCAAACGATGGCAGCAGGTTCCTATTTGTACAGTTTACCTCTTGAATATTATGAAAAGTACGGAATTAGGAAGTATGGGTTTCATGGTACTTCACATAAATATGTATCGCAGCGTGCTGCCGAAATGATTGGCCGCCCAATTGAACAGCTTCGATTGATATCCTGCCATTTAGGGAATGGTGCAAGCATTACGGCCATAAAGGGAGGCAAATCGATTGATACATCAATGGGGTTCACTCCCTTGGCCGGTGTTACCATGGGAACGCGGTCAGGGAACATCGACCCTGCACTGATTCCTTATATCATGGAGAAGACGGGAAAAACAGCAGATGAAGTGCTGGATGTCCTGAATAAGAAAAGCGGCATGCTAGCCCTTTCCGGATTTTCCAGCGACCTGCGCGATATTCAAGTTGAAGCGGATAAAGGAAATGAGCGGGCAGAACTCGCACTTAAAGTATTTGCAGACCGGATTCACAAGTACATTGGCTCCTATTCAGCTAAAATGGGAGGTGTGGACGGCATCATTTTTACAGCGGGCATCGGTGAAAACAGTCAAACAATTAGAGGGCGTATCTTGGAGGGACTTGAATTCATGGGGGTATATTGGGATAAGGATCTCAATCGCACCAAGGGCAAGGAAGCGTTCATCAATACACCTTATTCCCCTGTCAAAGTCATGGTCATCCCAACCAATGAAGAAATCATGATTGTCAGGGATACTGTGAAAATAGCTTTGAGAGAAACCTGGAAAGCATGACTTCCTTTTTTTTATAAGGCAACTTTCGTAAAGATTGTTGTTTTTAAAACGAAACGATTTAAGGTTGATTGGAGCGGAAGTGCGAGACTCCTGCGGGAGCAGCGGGCCAGGTAAGACACCACAGGCGTTACGCCGGGGATGCTCACCGCCCGCCCCGCGGAAAGCGAGCATCTGGAGGGGAAATCAACCACTCCAGATTACTTGGTAAATAGCAACAAAGTATGGAAAAACAGCCTTTTATAATGATCTCCTTATCTCTCTGGTAAGGGGGGCTTATCAAATTTCATCAGCGGAATTCGCATTCTCATGGATTTTATGTACGGGCAATCCAGGAACGCCGGATCGCCATCATCCATTCTCTGAAATGCTTCCTTCTATGGTATACTTAAGGGAGAATCCACCAATTCTGTACATAGGAGGCTTGATGCATGGAATTCACGAACCGGGAAATGAAAGTTTGGAATGAAATTAGTGAATGGCAGGAAAAACTCTATCAATATGAGCCAACGGATCTTGCTGCATTATATGATAAATGGTTGGAGCAGGGGTTTGCCCTGCTTCCGGAAAACGTCCAACAACAGTTTTTCGAAAAGCTTGATACTTGGCTTTTTCATTTGCATGCCATGGTTCAGAGCTCACAAGTTCAAATAGATGCAAGAGAGCGGATCTTAGCATCCGCGCGCGTGTTTCATGAAGAAATCGAAACGTTGAGTGATTTGAATCACTTATCGATCGATCAGTTGAATTACATAGCCAATCAGCATATCGCTAAGCATCGTTTATATTCTTTTGCACAAGGCGGGATGAGCGGATCAGGAGGCCTGCTTCTGCTGGGGAGCGATATCCCGGCCATGACCGTCATCAATGTCAGGATCGTACAGCTGATTGCGATGTCTTATGGTGTCGAGGTGAATACACCGTTTGAAATGATGCTCGCCCTTAAGGTATTCAATGCAGGAGCGATGCCAAAGAGGCTCCAAGGAATAGCCTGGGAAGAATTGATCCGTGAGGTCCAGACCGCAGAAGATGACTATTTTTATTTAGGAATCGAAGAATTGACAAACCCTACATGGATGGAACAGCCGCTCAAGCAGCTGTTGAAAGCATTATCCATTGCCGTTTTCCGCAAAAAACTGGTTCGGGGCATACCGTTCATCAGCATGGCCATCGGGGCTGGATCCAATTATCAAATGACCAGGAATGTCAGTGAATTTGCCCAGAGGTTCTATCAATATCGTTATTTACTGGAGAAGAAGGCTGATGGAGAATGAGTGTCAAGAATCATAAAAAAGCCGTCACGGAGGCAGTTCGCTGCATGGTGATAACCATCACCGATACGCGTGATGAAGAAACGGATAAAAGCGGGGCACTGATGAAGGAATTATTGAAATCCAGTGGTCATGAAGTGACGGATTATGTAATCGTTAAAGATGAGCGGAAGGCGATTCAGGATGCGGTCACTTCTGGCAGCCAAAGCGGCATGGTTGATGTCATATTAACAAATGGGGGCACTGGCATCGCCAAAAGGGATGTAACGATCGAGGCGGTCAAAGAATTGATGACCAAGGAAATACCCGGTTTTGGCGAGATTTTCCGTATGCTCAGCTATCAAGAGGATATCGGGGCGGCTGCCATTCTATCCAGGGCGATTGCCGGAGTCGTGAACAACAAAGCGGTTTTTTCCACCCCGGGTTCATCAGGGGCGGTTCGGCTTGCGATGAATAAATTGATTCTTCCGGAGTTGGGACATGTCGTCGGTGAACTTCGCAAGGATTTATAAGAGGGATGCAAAAAAAGCCACAGTTTTAAACTGTGGCTTTTTTTGCATGGAATAGGCCTTAATTATGCATCTTTTCCGTCACGGCTTGATTGGCACGATACCAAAGCCATAAATCATTGATGATGGAAGCAAGTTCCGCAATTTCGGAATTGAGCTGGCATGATTTGGCGAAATTACTCTCATCGGAGAGCCGAAACTGCTTTCGGTTAATCGTTGATTCCAGTTCCTTGATGCGGTCCGGGATGCTTCCCCTGATATTCTCCCAATGTACGAGTATTTGCTGCTGCTCGCCTTTTGTATATTCATCCCACTCCAGATTCAAATCGGGAATGGAGATGCCGAGCCTTTCATCATAGATAAATAGTTCTCTCATATGCCCTCCGCTTTTCGATTTATCATACTCCTAGTTTACTATATTCCCGCGGAAGCATCCAATGTGTAATTCCCTGAAAATATTAGCGGATTATTTAGCGAAATCTTTAAAATACCCCTTGTATTCCATTAATAAAGATGATAAAGTACTAATCATAGATTGAATAAAAATAACAAACGATGAATTTTTATTCACACGAAAGGACGATGGAAATGGAAAATCAAAAAGTTGTTTTAGCATATTCCGGAGGTTTGGATACTTCCGTTGCAATTAAATGGTTACAAGATCAAGGGTATGAAGTTGTGGCATGCTGCTTGGATGTCGGAGAAGGAAAAGATTTGGACTTCATTAAGGAAAAAGCGATCACTGTTGGTGCGGTAAGTTCCTATGTCATTGATGCGAAGGACGAATTCGCTGATGAATTCGCATTGACGGCTCTTCAGGCACATACTTTGTATGAAGGGAAATATCCATTGGTATCAGCTTTATCACGTCCGCTGATCGCGAAGAAATTAGTGGAAGTGGCTGAAGCGGAAAACGCGGTTGCCGTTGCGCACGGTTGTACGGGAAAAGGAAATGACCAAGTGCGTTTCGAAGTATCAATCTCCGCATTGAACCCTAATTTGCAAGTTCTTGCACCTGTTCGTGACTGGAAATGGTCTCGTGAAGAGGAGATTGAATATGCAGCGAAAAATGGGATTCCCGTTCCGATTGGCATGGCGAGCCCGTTCTCGATTGACCAAAACCTTTGGGGAAGAAGTAACGAATGCGGAATCCTGGAAGATCCTTGGGCAGCTCCGCCGGAAGAGGCCTATGATTTGACTACAAGCCTTGAATGTACTCCAGATACTGCAGATATCATTGAAATTGGTTTTGAACAAGGTGTGCCGGTTACATTGAATGATAAAAACTATAAATTGGCTGACCTGATCGTCGAGTTGAATCAAATTGCCGGCAAACACGGAGTTGGACGTATCGATCACGTTGAAAATAGATTAGTAGGGATCAAATCACGTGAAGTCTATGAAGCTCCTGGTGCGATGACATTGATAGCTGCACACAAAGAACTTGAAGATATCACGCTTGTTAAAGAACTGGCTCACTTCAAACCGGTGATCGAGAAGAAAATGACTGAATTGATTTATGAGGGACTTTGGTTCTCTCCGCTTCAAAAAGCTTTGGCTGCATTCCTGAAAGAAACACAAGTGAATGTAACGGGTACGGTACGTGTGAAACTATTCAAAGGTCATGCGATTGTTGAAGGAAGAAAATCCGAGTACTCCCTATATGACGAAAAATTGGCTACCTATACAAAAGCGGATGAATTCGATCATGATGCAGCAGTTGGATTCATTAAGCTATGGGGACTTCCAACGAAAGTGAACAGCATGGTCAATAGCAAGAAGGTGACGGTGTGAGCAGCAAGCTTTGGGGAGGGAGATTTACGAAATCTGCCGAAGAATGGGTAGATGAGTTCGGAGCTTCCATTTCCTTTGACCAGGAACTTGTCCTTGAAGATATTCAAGGCAGTTTAGCTCATGTAACCATGTTAAAGCAATGCAGCATTTTACCTGAAGAAGATGCGGATCAGATCATCGCGGGTCTGAAAAGTTTACAGGAAAAAGCTGAGAAGGGTGAATTGACTTTTAAGGTTGAGATGGAAGATATCCACCTCAACCTGGAAAGTATGCTAATAAGCGAAATCGGTCCAGTTGGCGGAAAGCTTCATACAGGAAGAAGCCGTAATGACCAAGTTGCAACCGACCTTCATCTGTATATGCGGAACCAAACGAAAGTGATTCTGGAACTCATCAATGATTTGCAAATAGCGATTTTGGGACAATCCAAGAAGAATGTGGAAACGCTGATTCCAGGTTATACACATTTACAGCGTGCACAGCCCATTTCGTTTGCCCACCATTTAATGGCTTATTTTTGGATGCTTGAGCGTGACAAGCAGCGCTTCACCGAGAGTTTCAAAAGAATCAACATTTCTCCATTGGGTGCTGGGGCATTGGCTGGGACGACTTTCCCGATTGACCGTGCCCTCAGTGCGGAGCTATTGGGATTTGACGGAATTTACGAAAACAGCCTTGATGCGGTAAGTGATCGTGATTTTGCCATTGAATTCATGAGCAACAGCGCGACAATGATGATGCATTTATCCCGTTTCAGCGAAGAAATCATTCTCTGGTCAAGCCAGGAATTCCAATTCATTGAATTGGATGATGCGTTTTCCACTGGAAGCAGCATCATGCCGCAAAAGAAAAACCCTGATATGGCGGAATTGATCCGTGGTAAAACAGGACGGGTTTATGGGAACCTAACGGGGTTATTGACTGTTTTGAAAGGACTGCCGCTTGCTTATAACAAAGATATGCAAGAAGATAAAGAAGGCGTTTTTGATACGGTTAAGACCATTGTTGGTTCACTTAAAATATTTGCCGGCATGATTTCAACGATGAAAGTGAAAACGGACATAATGGAAAAAGCAACAAAAAATGACTTCTCGAATGCGACGGAATTAGCTGATTACCTGGCTTCAAAGGGAATGCCTTTCCGTGAGGCGCACGAAGTGGTCGGGAAGCTTGTATTGTTCTGTGTCCAGAATGGCTGCTATTTAGTCGACCTGAGCATTGAACAATTCCAGGAAGCTTCCGAGTTGTTCGATCAGGATATTTATGATGCATTAAATCCTTATGAGGCAGTTAAACGCCGTAACAGTGCGGGCGGTACAGGTTTTGCCCAAGTCCTGCTGGCGATTGAAAAAGCGGAAAAACTAGTAAGTGAATAACAGGAAAAAGCTCGTTCACCAATTTGGCGAACGAGCTTTTTATCATTTTCTCTTATTGATTCGTACGCACGACCATTACATCACAGTTGGAATGGCGAACGATGCCTTCCGACACGCTGCCGATAAGGAAACGTTCGACTGCATTAAGGCCTGTTGCACCGCAGACAATTAAATCGATCGAATGCTTTTTCGCTAAATCCCTTGGAATTTGAACTTTAGGAGAACCATAGGCAACTTCTGTTTGGACCTTTGTAATCCCGGAGGCAATGGCTTCCGTTTTATACTTGTCCAATAGCTCATTGGCAAAGGTTTCAGAGTGATCACGGATAGTCATATCATAAGCTTCGACAGTAGGGAAATTCCTTGTATCCACGATGTGTGTGAGCACAAGGGTAGCATCACTGAGTTTTGCTAAGTAGATGGCCTTTTTTAAGGCCCACTCTGCTTCTTCCGAGCCGTCCACTGCTACAAGAATATTTTTATAATCTATACTATTCAAGTGAATCCCCTCCTTCTATTTCATTCCTATTATACAATGATTTACCTTATGGATCTGATTTCAATTGTAACAAATCAGCGAATGTTTATGCCAATAATCTGGAAAATATATGATTCCAACCTTATTATGATGTGATGAATCATTGCATGCGAATATCTATTCTTTTTACCTTATTTGTTTATTTATGGTAACCTCTAATGTGAGAGGGGAGTTTTTTTCTTTGAGTGTTTCAAAAATAGTAAACTATGCATTATATTTATACGTGCTTTTGTATGCATTGATCTATTGCATTTTTATTTCTTACATCAATTTTGTGCATGCTACGATCAGTTTAATGAGTATATCAGCACTGCTGCTTCCATTTATTCTATTACTATTTTTTCAAAGGATTTCATGGAAATATACCAATAAGCATAATAAAAGGAAATTCAAAATTAGATTTATAGTCATATCAAGCCTTGGCTTTGCCCTTCTGGTTTTTTGTGTGGTTTTGTTAGGGGTAAATGAATCTGAATCAAGGTTCACCACTGAAAGATGGTTAAATGATGTTGAAGGAAGAGTCTACCTGGTAGATGACTTAATCAATGAACATGAATTGATAGGCATGACAAAAGATGAAGTGTTCACGCTTTTAGGGTCTCCAACAGAAACGGAATATTTTAAAGAGGAAGATAATGTTGTTTATTATCTCGGTGACGAGAGGGGAATCATAAGAATAGATAGTGAATGGCTGGTCATTTGGTTTGACGGCAGTGATAAAGCAATGAAGTATGAATTGCGGACCGATTAGGTGATATGTTGAATAAATACCCCCGTCTTAAATGAAGGCGGGGGTATTCGGATTTCGTTATATTAAATGGCTCTGCATCATCACTTTATGATTTGCAGGCTTTTCGGGAATTTGGTCAAAACCTCACAGCCGGCATCGGTGATCAATAGATCATCTTCAATCCTGACACCTGCAACATTCGGGACATATATGCCAGGTTCGATGGTATAAACCATTCCGGATTGAAGTTCGAGAGAATTCGTTTCAGTCAAGGATGGATACTCATGGACACTGATCCCAAGTCCGTGGCCGAGCCTGTGCGGGAAGAATTCACCGTATCCTTTATCCCTGATGATGTTTCTGGCCGTCAAGTCTATCTCGGAACAGGATACGCCAGGTTTACTGGCTGCAACGGCAGCTTCTTGTGCTCTCCGTACAGTTTCATATATTTCTGCCTGTTTATCATTGATATCTCCGTAAGCAACCGTTCTAGTAATGTCAGAGCAGTACCCTTCATGAACGACGCCAAGGTCAAAGAGGACAAGGTCGCCGCGCTGAACCTTCGTATTCCCAGGTGTGCCATGCGGGGAAGCGCCATTTTTACCAGTCAGGACCATGGTGGAGAAAGACATTTGGCTCACTCCGGCCTTTTTCAATTCGTATTCAATCGCTGCAAGGATTTCCATTTCCGTTTTACCTTCATGAATTTCGCTGACACCCACTTCAATCGCAAAGTCGGCAAGGCGGCATGCTTCACGGATTTTGACCATTTCATCTTCCGATTTGATCATTCGCATCTTTTGAAGTTTTTCTTCTGCGGAAACAAGCTTCGGTGCTCCGAAGTGTTGTTGGACCTTTTCATAACGTTCCACATTCATATGCTCTTTTTCAATGGCCATTGTATGGATGGTTAAACCGCGATCCTTGACTGCCTGCTTAACTTTTTCCCAAGGGTTTTCAATGTCGGTGTAACCGATGATATCTCCATCCCATCCAGCTTGTTTAGCATCCGGAACTTCCATCTGCGGGCAGACAAGGAAAGGTTCGGCATTTGCAAAAATGGCAAGTGCCAGCAGTCTTTCATGAGGATCACTAAAAAACCCGCTCAAATAGAAGATGCTCTCTGTAGATGTAAGTAAAGCGGCTTCAGCCTCATTCGCCTGTAGCCAAGTTTGTAGTTCTTTCAAACGTTCATTCATGACGGTACCTCCATTAATAAGATATAATTACCTTAGCAATATTTAAAAGTATAGTAAATGGGAAAGTCCTAAGAAAGCTACATAAAAAAATTGTTGGTATGGGAAGGGAGCATCAAAAATGAAAGTATCTTTTCATGGACATGCAGTTGTAAAAATCGAAACGAATGGTAAAACGATTTTAATCGATCCATTCATTAGTGGAAACGAATTGACCGATTTGAAGGTGGAAGATGTGAAACCGGATGTGATCATCTTAACACATGGCCATAATGACCATGTCGGTGATACGGTTGAATTGGCCAAAAGGCATGATGCGCTTGTCATCGGCATTGCAGAGATTGCCGATTACCTGGGTGATCAAGGGGTCAGGACCCACGGGATGAGCATCGGCGGAGCTTTCGAGTTCGACTTTGGAAAAGTGAAACTGACGCCAGCTTTCCATGGAACGGGATTCAATAATGGAGAGGGGCAAATCATTTATTTAGGAATGCCTGCTGGAATATTGCTTACGATAGAAGGGAAAACGATCTATCATGCAGGGGATACAGCGGTATTTTCCGATATGAAACTGATCGGGGAACGACATCCGATTGACTTGGCATTCTTGCCTATCGGCGACAATTACACCATGGGCCCGGAAGATGCAGCACTTGCAGCGAAATTCCTTCAAGCCAAACAAGTCGTGCCGATTCATTACAATACTTTCCCTGTGATCAAACAGGATCCTGAAAAATTCCTCGACTTGCTTGAAGAGGAAAATGGACTGATCATGGAAGCCGGGGATGAAATAGATTTTTAAAAGGAGCGGGAGCCCGCAGGGGCTTCCGACAGACTATAGATAAGCTCGATGATAATGGAGTGTGTCGACAGTTTTTTTAGGTTTGTAAAATTTGACCGTTTCTTTCCACTGCAGGCACTCGCTTTCCGCGGGCGGTCCGGGAGCCTCCTTGGCGCTTATGCGCCTGCGGGGTCTCCCTTGGACTCGCATTCCCGCAGGAGTGTCGCACACCCGCTCCAATCAACTCTGCATTAAAACTAAGAGAGAAACCCGATTGCCCTCAGTTTTGGAAGATTTGTAAGTTGACTGTTTCTTTCTCCATTAAGACTTAACAATTTAAATCCGCCTTTACTAAAGACTTTTTGTTTTTTATTAGAAAAGGAGAACTTTAGGAAAATAAGTCAAGTTCATTATTTTACATATACACTTCCGTATATCTCATTATCGAGATAGCGTCCAGTATCCAAAATCTAATGCATGGGAAAGCCGTGGTTGTTGGTGAGTTTGTCTGCCCCGCTGTGGACCAAGTGATGATTGGTGTTTTACCAAAACTACTGCTTCCTGTTTTCCTTGCAAACTACCTCGTACAGTGAGTTTCTTTTCTAAACTTCATTTTTATTTCTGACACTTCTTTATTATCTGTCTGTTTAGAATCATTTTCCTCTCCATTGACTGCCACTCTAGTACCTGCTTCGGAACATCCATCTATAGTTAGGGCGCTCAAAGCAAACTATTATTGAATTGATATGTTTAACAAAACTTATGTATATCGAGTAAATGCACCCCTCTTTAATGAAAAAAGAATCCATAAACTGTCGCTCAGCTGCCAGTCTTTTTTCCTTTCAAAAGCATAAAATGAATAGATGAAAAAAGGGGGGATTGGATGAAACAGAGGTTATTACTGTGTTTGCTTTTATGCGGTGTGATGCTGTATTATGCCGTGCCGCGCTTGTCGTTGGAAAGTGGCGGTCTGGAGGGTCTGTTTGCCGGAGCCTGGCTGTTGTTTGCATTGTTGGCGGTAGCTGGAAACTTGACGGGCATACTATATTCTCCTAAGAAACAAAAGGTAAAACGCCAGCCGGAATACAAAAGGTTGCGCCAATACTAGTAGTTGTTTGATAAACCGGGCTCTTTGACCTTATAATGGAGAATAGGAATACCGTGAAAAGGGTGAAGCGCTTGGCTACAAAGCATGAACAAATATTAAAACATATCGATGGGCTCCCTGTCGGCGAGAAGATTTCCGTCCGTCAAATTGCCAAAGCATTGAATGTTAGTGAAGGTACGGCATACCGGGCAATTAAAGAGGCGGAGAACCAGGGCTACGTGAGCTCGATTGAGCGGGTAGGCACGATCCGCATTGAGAAAAAGAAAAAAGAGAATATAGAAAAGCTCACTTTTGCAGAGGTAGTCAATATTGTTGACGGACAAGTTCTTGGAGGGAAAACGGGACTTCATAAGACATTAAATAAATTCGTCATCGGGGCGATGAAGCTGGATGCCATGATGAGATATACAGGGGCAGGAAACCTGCTGATCGTCGGGAACCGTACACAGGCCCATGAGCACGCGTTAAAAGCGGGTGCAGCGGTGCTGATCACCGGGGGATTCGATACCGAAGAGCCTGTTAAAAGGTTAGCCGATGAATTGGAGATGCCTGTCATCTCAACGAGTTACGATACGTTTACCGTCGCAACGATGATCAATCGGGCGATTTATGACCAATTGATCAAAAAGGAAATCTTGCTGGTGGAGGATATTTTGACACCCGTACAGGAAACGACCTTTTTGACAGTGGGTGACCGGGTTCAGACCTGGCATGAACTGAATCAGGAATCGGGGCATAGCCGTTTCCCTGTTGTCGATGACAATATGAAGGTTCAAGGAATGGTCACATCAAAAGATATCATCGGACAGGAAGAAATGACGCTCATCGATAAGGTGATGACGAAAAACCCGATGACCGTAGGCGATAAAATGAGTGTGGCATCTTCTGCACACATGATGGTTTGGGAAGGGATCGAGTTAATCCCGGTCGTGAATGACAGTCATATCCTAAAGGGAATCGTGAGCAGGCAGGATGTGCTGAAGGCATTGCAAATGAGTCAAAGGCAGCCTCAGGTCGGCGAAACGATCGACGATACGATCACCAGCCAGCTTGTAATGACTTCAAATCGCGGCAAGGGCGAGGAAGTGTATAACTATGGCGTCACCCCGCAGATGACCAATTACCTTGGTACCATTTCAAGCGGTGTGTTCACCACATTGGTCACCGACTCGGCAAATCGTGCACTTAGAAGCTATAAGCGCGGTGACTTGGTCGTGGAAAACATGACGATCTACTTCATCAAGCCAGTCCAGATCGACAGTACGCTTGAAATCCATCCGCGTGTCCTTGATGTAGGACGTAAATTCGGAAAAGTCGATGTCGAGGTGTTTAACCAAGGCAAACTTGTCGGCAAGGCGATGTTGACTTGTCAATTGCTGGACCGATCATGAAAAATAAAAAGGATAATCGAAATTCGATTATCCTTTTTGATTTGCAGCTTCTTCGATTGCATGCGGCAAATAAAATTTATACATTTTATAGCCGCCCCAAATACTGAATAAGCCAACGAAGATGAAAACGGCGGCAATGATATAAGTGATGGTCGTGTGGAATAGAAAAAGCTGATTGATTCCGAATAGTGCGACAAACGCACCGAGGGCAATGGAAGACTTCCCTGAAATCCACTTTTTCTCCATCGGCATTCTGGTTCGGACCGATTTGATTTTATAAAACAGATAGACCCCTAGTGAAAGAACGATCAAGGTGACAAGAATAGGCATCGTTTGAAATTCCCCCAATTTAACATATGTACCTTTTTATTGTAGCGGGAAATGAAAGAGAATGCCACAGTAAACAAGATCAGTCTTCCTATTTCCGCAATTTTTTGATTAAATGAAATATATCATCTTTATAAGGCTCGATAATACATATGTTAAGGGGAGATCAATATGAAAGCTGAAATATTAGCAGATATAAAGCGTTATGATACTATCATTCTCCATCGTCATGTCCGTCCAGATCCGGATGCTTATGGTTCACAGGGGGGATTGGCGGAAATCCTGAAAGCATCTTTCCCCGAAAAGCGAATTTATACGGTCGGGAAAGAGGAACCGTCATTGAATTATTTAAGAAGGCTCGATGTGATTTCGGATGAAACATATCAAGGTGCCTTGGTCATCGTTTGTGATACCGCAAATACGGACCGGATTTGTGATGCACGTTACACGACGGGGGATAAACTGATTAAGATCGATCATCATCCTAATGAAGATCCATATGGGGATATGCGTTGGGTCGATACATCGGCGAGTTCCACAAGTGAAATGATTTACGATTTTTACCAGTTCGGTAAAGAACAAGGCTTGAAGATGAGTGATGAAGCGGCACGCCTTCTATATGCAGGCATTGTTGGCGATACAGGTCGTTTCCTATTCCAAAGCACGACTGAAAAGACATTTGCCTATGCCAGTGAATTGATTCACTATTCGTTCTCCCGCCCGCAGTTATATCAGGAGATGTATGACGTCGAGGAAAGCATAGTCCGGTTGAATGGATATGTGCTGCAGCATTTTGAAATCCTTCCATATGGAACGGGGAAAATGATCATCACGAAAGATATACTTGAAAAATTCCATGCTTCCACATCTGAAGCATCTCAGCTCGTTTCCTCGCTAGGTTCGATTAAAAATGTTAAGTCATGGGTCTTTTTCATTGAAGAGGATCAAGAAATCAGGGTCCGTTTCCGTTCCAAAGGACCGATCATCAATACGATTGCCCGTAAATATAACGGAGGGGGCCACCCGTTTGCAGCAGGGGCTTCGATCTATTCTTGGGATGAAGTGGATAATATCCTTGCCGACATGGAAGAGTTGAATAAAGCGGAATGATAAAAACTTAAAGACCAAATCGCAAATGATTTGGTCTTTTAAATTCGGTGGTTATTCACCCATCCTTAAGAAGTGGTCCTTTTTAGTTTGATTTCTATATTCATTTTCGTATAAAACATGATTTCAACGACTTCAAGTCGGTAGCGCTTTTTATTGATGGTCATGATCTTATTTTCTATCGACTTTTTCAACAGCACTTTTCCGTCATAGACACTGGCGACATCTTTGGCTAGAAGAGAGGATAGGTCGTCCTCAATCACATCCTCCGCTTCTGCAATACTCAACTGATCCAGACTGTATTTTTCATTCGTGATCGTTACTTCCACTTCCTGAATCGTCAGGATTTCCTCGTTTTTCTCGTTCAATTTTTTATAATCCTGCTCCCAAATTGCGATTTTCCCGTTTAAATCCTTGATTTCTTCTCTTTGTTCGTGAAGGGACCGGATCTGCTTCTCCTGCTGGACGCCATGCATATAAAAGAAAATCACCCAGCTGATCAATCCGCCAAGTGCGGCTCCGGCAAAAAAACGCTGCCAGGTGGGAGTCCGGTGATAGGGAGGAATCCTCATGGTGAAATATGCTCCTGCGTGAACCAGTTGATGATCAGCGCTCCTGTCTGTGCCCCTCCAAGTGCAGAGAGTATCAATAGGACCTGCTTGACTATATCCTTCGTTTCCCCGTGGAAAATACCACGTTCAAAATTATAGACCATATCAAAAGTTCCCCCGATCGCAGCGACAATCGCCCAAATACGAAGGCTGTCCGACAGCCGGAATACAGTCGTCATCGGGGCTTGTCCAGTAAAAAACGCGGCGAGGCCCCCGATTATCGAGCCGCCAAGCAATACGCCAAGCGATATGAAAAAGCTGTTGAGGAAGGCTGGAACAAAGGCTTCATTCATATATCATCATCCTTTTTTGCTTGATATTCTTCTATTCCATTTATATGGGATGTCCGGAGGTATTATGATAGTCGCGGGAAATCAGGAAGTTAAATTGCATTGGTAATGAGAACATATTTTCTTTTTTTGAAATAAACACTATAATGAAAAGAAACATGCCTTACAAAGGTGGGAGAAAAAAACGTGTATACTCATCTCCATATTCAGAGCGGATACAGCCTGCTGACAAGTACGGTGAAGATCACTGAACTTGTGGCCAAAGCGAAAGCGGATGGCTGTACAAGTCTTGCCTTAACCGATCGAAATGTTATGTACGGTTCGGTCTATTTTTATAAAGAATGCAAGAAGCAGGGCATAAAGCCGATCATCGGCATACTTGCGGATGTCCTTGATGATCGGGAATCGCCACATGGACTTCTTTTATTGGCAAAGAGTCTGCAAGGATATCAAAACCTGCTTAAAATAAGCAGTGCCATAAAAACGAAATCCCCGTCAGGCATTCCAATGAATTGGCTTAAAGCCTATTCCGGGGGCTTGATTGCAGTCACACCAGGTGCAGAGGGGCAAATAGAAACGCTATTGAGAGAAGAAAACCCTGAAGAAGCCAAACAGGCAGCAGGGCGATTTCTGCAAATTTTTGGTCATGATAACTTTTATGTATCCATACAGAGACTGTCGATTGCGGATGAGGAAAAAGGTAACGAAGCCATAAGTCAGTTGGCGAGAGATTTAGAGATAAAGATTGTCGCGACGAATCCAGTTTATTATTTGAACGAAAGCGATGCACTCGCTCATGAAGTCTTATTGGCAATCGGAAATGGCGACAAGCTGGCGGATGAGACGCATACGGTTCTTGAATCCGATCAATTTTATTTGAAAAGCCGGTCTCAGATGGCAGAACTATTCCATGACAGACCGGATGCACTCGAAAATACACTGCATATTGCCGCGCAATGCAATCTGGAAATTCCATTTCATCGTTCACTTCTGCCTAAGTACCCTACTGAAGATGGAGCCACAGCCGAGGAAATGCTCGAAGCCATCTGCTTCCAAGGGCTGAAGAAAAGAGTGCCGGAGCCATCCATTCAATATGAAGAGCGCCTGCGATATGAATTGGATATCATCACCAAGATGAAATTCAGCGATTACTTTTTAATCGTTTGGGACTTCATGAAATTCGCTAAGGACCATCAAATCCTGACTGGTCCAGGAAGGGGGTCGGCCGCAGGATCGATGGTCGCTTATGTGCTATCGATCACGGATGTCGATCCAATCGAACATTCCTTGCTGTTCGAGCGATTCCTGAATCCGGAACGTGTCTCGATGCCGGATATCGACATTGACTTTCCGGATAACCGCCGTGAAGAAGTGATTGCCTATGTCGCGAAGAAGTACGGGGAACTTCATGTAGCACAGATCATTACGTTCGGAACATTGGCTGCCAAGGCTGCGTTAAGGGACACAGGACGTGTTTTCGGCCTGAACTCAAAGGAACAGGAAGCGGTATCGAAAATGATTCCAGGCCGCCTGGGCATCACGCTTCCCGAGGCTTTCAAGGAATCGAAAAGGCTTAGGGAATTCGTTAATGGGAGTGACCTGAATCAAAAACTATTTCAAACCGCGTTATTGCTTGAAGGGCTGCCTCGCCATGCTTCGACACATGCCGCCGGCGTCGTCATCAGTGACCAGGCACTGACCGAGCATATCCCGATTCAGGGAGGGCATGACGGCATCCACCTGACTCAATATCCAATGGACCTTCTCGAAGAACTGGGACTTCTTAAAATGGATTTTCTTGGACTCCGCAATTTAACGCTCATCGATAATATTATAAATAACATTAAAAAGGGAACGGGGAAAAAGCTCGACTTGTCCCATATTCCGATGGATGACCCCGAGACGCTGGCCCTTTTAGGCAGGGGCGAAACAACCGGAGTGTTCCAATTTGAATCGGATGGCATCCGAAAGGTTTTGATCAAGCTGAAACCGAACCGATTCGAGGATATCGTCGCGGTCAATGCCCTTTATCGTCCAGGTCCGATGGAAAATATACCGCTGTTCATCGAGCGAAAACATGGACTTGCTTCGATTGATTACCTGCACGAGGATTTGAAGGATATCCTCGAGCCTACATACGGGGTCATCGTTTACCAAGAACAAATCATGCAAATCGCCTCCCGCTTAGCCGGGTTTTCATTAGGGGAGGCTGACCTGCTCCGACGTGCCGTTTCGAAGAAGAAGAAGGATGTTCTGGATCAAGAGCGGCAGCATTTCGTGAGCGGCGCATTGAAACAAGGATACTCCGAAAAAACGGCAGATGAGATTTATTCCTTGATTGTCCGCTTCGCTAACTATGGATTCAACCGAAGTCATGCGGTGGCATATAGTTTCATCGCTTATCAGCTGGGTTACTTGAAAACCCACCATCCGGAATATTTCATGGCAGCACTTTTGACATCGGTTGTCGGGAATGATGAAAAGATTTCGCAATATATCCGAGAAGCAAAAAAGAAAGGGATGGCGGTTCTGCCTCCCTCGATTAACCGGAGCGGTTACCCGTTTTTACCGGAAAAGGAAGGGATCCGTTATAGCCTTGGAGCCATAAAAGGGATAGGCGGGACGGTCCTAAAAGAAATCTTCGCTGCAAGGCGTCAAAAGAAGTTCGCTGATTTATTCGATTTCTGTTTGCGCGTTTCGGGGAAAATCGTAAATAGAAAAGTGTTGGAGGCGCTTGTCCATTCAGGTGCTTTTGATGAATTCGGTGAAGACCGGGCAACATTGTTGGCGAGCTTGGACGTAGCGATCAATCATACGGAATTGGTTAATCCGGATGATGACCTATTCGATATGTTTTCGGATGGCGAGTTTTCACTCAAACCGAAATACCACCGGGTCGATCCTATCCCAATCGAGGACAAACTCTCGTTGGAAAAAAGCGCATTGGGGCTTTATCTATCGAATCATCCTGTGACAAGCTACAGAGAACTTTTTCAGCACTTCGGCTGTTTGACTATAGATGAAGCTATTAATAAAAAGGAATCGAAAGTCTTACTTGGCGCTTACATCACGTCGGTTAAAACCATAAGGACAAAAAAAGGCGATGTGATGGCTTTCTTGAGCGTCAGTGATGAAGAGGGGGATATTGAAGCGGTCGTTTTTCCAAATGTTTATAAAAACCACTCTGCCGATTTGAATCATGGACAACTCGTTATGCTGCAAGGGACATTGGAAGAGCGGGATGGAAAAACACAGCTCCTGATCCGGAACGTGTACCCGCTTGAAAAAGCGAAGCAGATGAAAGAGGAAAAAAACGGAACGATATTCCTGAAAATTGAGGCTGGCAAGCAAACGAAGGATACACTGCAAAAAATAAAAAAAATTTTAATGCAGCATAGCGGTGAAACCAAGGTCATGCTTTTTTACGAGAGGGAAAACCGCTATGTACAGCTATCTTATTGGGATTGGGTCAATCCTACAGATAGATTGATGCAGGCATTATTTGACTTGGTGGGAAAAGGGAATGTGGTTTACAAGAAAGAATAACTGTTTTACAACTTTAATAGTTATGTTATATTGAAAACAGGCCGCTGTGGTCTGACCACTAGATTTCAGCATATAAGATAATGGGTTACCCAATTTGTTTTAGGAGTGAAACTATGACATTAAGAGAAGAAGCGTTACATATGCACCGCTTGAATCAAGGGAAATTAGAAACAGTTTCGAAAGTGCCGGTTAGGAACGCAGTAGATTTGAGCCTGGCTTATTCTCCTGGTGTCGCAGAACCGTGTAAAGATATTTACGATAAGCCGGAAACCGTTTATGACTATACAATGAAGGGGAATACGGTTGCCGTCATTTCTGATGGAACGGCTGTTTTGGGACTTGGAAACATCGGTCCGGAAGCTGCAATGCCGGTCATGGAAGGTAAAGCCGTTTTATTTAAAAGTTTCGCCGGAGTGGACGCTTTCCCGATTTGTTTAAAAACGACGGATGTGGACAAAATTGTAGAGACCGTTAAATTACTCGAACCGACTTTCGGTGGAGTGAACTTAGAAGACATAGCCGCACCAAATTGTTTTGAAATTGAAGAACGACTCAAGAAAGAAATGAATATTCCTGTTTTCCATGATGATCAGCACGGTACAGCCATTGTTACTGTTGCCGGTCTTGTGAACGCGTTACGACTGGTGAATAAATCAATGTCAGAAATTAAAGTGGTAGCGAATGGCGCAGGCGCTGCGGGCATTGCCATCATTAAATTGCTTTATAGCTATGGAGTTCGCGACATCATCATGTGTGATACGAAGGGTGCCATTTATGAGGGCCGTTCGACAGGTATGAATGATACAAAAGAACAAGTGGCGAAAGTGACCAATCGAAATAAGGTTTCAGGACCTTTGGAATCTGTCATTGAAAACGCTGATGTATTTATTGGTGTTTCTGCCGCAGGTGCATTGACAAAAGAAATGGTTTCTTCGATGAATCGGGATGCGATCATTTTCGCGATGGCTAATCCAGATCCGGAAATCATGCCGGAAGATGCAAAAGCAGCGGGTGCCAAGGTTGTTGGAACTGGCCGCTCGGATTTCCCGAATCAGGTCAATAACGTCCTTGCTTTCCCAGGGATTTTCCGTGGGGCCTTGGATGTACGTGCGACTCATATCAATGAAAAAATGAAGGTTGCTGCAGTAAAAGCCATCGCTGGATTAATCCAGGAGCATGAGTTGAACGAAGACTACGTGATCCCTGCTCCATTTGATGAGAGGGTGGCACCTGCCGTTGCGGCTGCTGTTGCCAAGGCAGCGATGGAAACCGGAGTAGCTAGAATCAACGTAGATCCAGAGGAAATTAAAGAAAAAACAAAGAAATTAGCGATCATTGGAAAAAGTGAGGAATAATTAATTTGGCAGGTCGTACTTCTTCATCCAAAATTTATCTCGATGTCGTTGAGAGCCTACGTAGCATGATTGAAGCGGACAGCCTCCTGCCGGGAGATAAAATCCCATCAGAACGGGAGTTATCGGATCGTTTTAATGTTGGGCGTTCCTCTGTCCGTGAAGCATTGCGTGCCTTAGAGCTATTAGGTTTAATTGAAACAAGGCGTGGTGAAGGGACGTTTATCAGGGATTTCCAGGAGCATAAGCTAGTCGAGCTTCTGGGAACCTTTTTTTTGCAAGATAAAAAAGTACAAGAAGATTTGGCTGAGACGAAAAGGCTGATTGAAATTGACTGTTTGCGGATCGTCGCCTTTTTCGCTACGGCTGAGGACATCAAAAGATTAATGGCCTGGGTCAAAGCGGATATGTTTCATGATGATGATTTCTTTTTAAGAATTGCCATTTTGAATCGCAATCGATTGCTGGAAAGAATTTGGCGCATTGTCAACAGCTATGCTAGAACATCAGAGATGGTACAGGGTAATGTGAAAAAAGAAGATTATCTGGCACTTCTTACATATTTACTCGAACGTGATGAAGAAAAAGCCATCGAAACGTATCTTATTAGAATTAGAAATATGTCGAAGGGCGAATGACACCTTTTTACAAGATACTAATTTTATTTCTGATATAGTTTGTACCAAGTATCATAAAATAGATAATTGGTGGTAAAGGGAGGATTAAGCTTGCTTAAAGAGCTATTTGCGAAGTCTAAGAAGAAATATGCAACGGTTCCTTTAGATCGGGAGAAACAAGATGTACCAGAAGGAATCATGACAAAGTGCACCGGCTGTAAAAAAATCATGTATACAAAAGAATTGGTGAAAAACAAGAAAGTCTGTCTGCATTGCGGGTACCATCATCCGATGTCTTCCCATGAGCGCATCGAATTTTTATTCGACGCAGGCACTTTTAATGAATTTGATAAAGAAATGATTTCCGTTAACCCGCTTGATTTTCCGGATTACTTAGAAAAATTGGAAAAAGATAGAAAGAAAGCCAAGATTAATGAGGCGGTTGTCACAGGAGTCGGAAGCATCAATGGGTACCAAGTTTCAACAGCCATCATGGATTCGAATTTCCGGATGGGAAGCATGGGATCCGTTGTTGGCGAAAAAATCACCCGTGCCATTGAACGTGCTGGTGAATTGAAGATTCCGTTCATCATATTTACGGCATCGGGCGGCGCCCGGATGCAGGAGGGTGTTTTGAGCTTGATGCAGATGGCAAAGACAAGTGCAGCACTCAAGATATTCAGCAATGAAGGCGGGCTGATCATATCAATGATGACCCATCCTACCACAGGCGGGGTTTCGGCCAGTTTCGCGTCACTTGGCGATATTAATCTAGCCGAACCTGGAGCACTTATTGGTTTTGCGGGACGAAGAATCATTGAGCAGACGATTCGTGAAGAGCTTCCTGAAGATTTCCAAACGGCTGAATTCTTGTTGAAGCACGGTCAATTGGATGCGGTCGTCAAACGTACGGAAATGAAGGAAACCTTGACAAAGATCCTTAAAATCCATGCCCCGGGCGGTGAGTGGTTATGATTTACGAATTAGAGTTCGAGCGTCCCATTACGGACCTCAGAAATAAAATTAAAGAGCTAAAGGCAATTTCGAAGGATGCTGATGTAGACCTTACAGCAGAAATCGAAACATTGGAAAAGCGTTTAGAGAAGCTGGAAGTGGATATCTACAACCATCTTAAACCGTGGGATCGTGTTCAGATTGCCCGGCATCCAGCCCGTCCGACGACGCTTGATTACATTCCGCTGTTATTCAATGACTTCATCGAGTTTCATGGAGATCGTTATTATGGGGATGATGAAGCGATTGTCTCTGGAATCGCGGAATTCAATGGACTTGCCGTGACTGTCATCGGTCATCAACGCGGGAAGGATACGAAGGAAAACATCCGTCGTAACTTTGGCATGCCCCATCCTGAAGGTTATCGAAAAGCTTTACGTCTGATGAAACAGGCTGAAAAGTTCAATAGGCCGATTATTTGTTTCATTGATACGAAGGGAGCTTTCCCTGGTAAAGCTGCTGAAGAGCGCGGGCAAAGTGAAGCCATTGCGAAAAACCTTTTCGAAATGGCAGGGCTGAAGGTGCCGGTCATCAGTATTGTCATTGGTGAAGGCGGAAGCGGCGGTGCATTGGCGCTTGGTGTCGGAGACCGAATTTTCATGCTTGAAAACTCAACATATTCCGTGATTTCCCCTGAAGGGGCTGCAGCCTTGCTGTGGAAGGATGCCTCTCAGGCTAAGAGGGCTGCGGAAACGATGAAAATCACGGCTCCCGACTTAAACCGCTTAGGAGTCATAGATGAGATCATTCCTGAAGTGAGGGGCGGCGCCCATCGGGATTCGAATTTACAGGCAGAAGCCATCAAGGAAATCCTGAAACGTTCATTCAATGAACTGTTGCCATTGAATAGTGATGATCTTATCAACCAGCGTTATATGAAATTCAAGAAAATCGGTGAATATGAATTTGCAAAACAACAACCTGAGGGCGAACCTAAGGAAGTGGAACAGCATTCATAAACACATTTTGGAAAAGGAAAAACGTGCTGCCTGGGGCAACACGTTTTTTCATCCTTTCATTCGTGGATATGCATTCATTACCGAAACGAGTAAAGAATATGGTTTGTGTGCAGAATGTAAAGTTTTACACCATATTACTTCAATTTCTGAAGAGAATCGGTTAGGCTTATAACATCAAGTATGCATAAGTGAAACAGTTACTGCTTATTGAAGCTTGAAAAAGGGTACAATGATATAGCGAAGCTTAAAATTGATTAGTGCTGTAGAGAGGTGACATTTATGAAAAGAATAGGTGTATTGACAAGTGGAGGAGATTCTCCAGGAATGAATGCGGCAGTCCGAGCAGTTGTCCGGAAAGCGATTTTTCATGAAATGGAGGTCTTCGGTATTTATCATGGCTATCAGGGTCTGATAAATGGCAATATAAAAAAGCTTGAACTTGGGTCTGTCGGGGATATCATTCATAGAGGCGGCACGATGTTACATACGGCTCGCTGTCCGGAATTTAAGACGGAGGAAGGCCAGCTGAAAGCGATTGAACAATTGAATAAACATGGTATCGAGGGCATTGTCATAATTGGTGGCGATGGATCTTACCGCGGGGCGAGAGCTTTAACGGAAAGGGGTTTCCCTTGTATCGGGGTTCCTGGAACGATTGATAATGACATACCGGGTACGGACTTTACGATTGGATTCGATACGGCCCTGAATACAGTCATCGATGCTATCGATAAAATTCGGGATACGGCCACTTCTCATGAGAGGACTTATGTGGTGGAAGTGATGGGAAGAGATGCCGGCGATATTGCACTTTGGGCTGGATTGGCTGGCGGAGCTGAAACGATTCTTTGTCCTGAATATGAATATGATATAGAAGACTTGATTGGGAAGCTGAACCGCGGTCATGACCGTGGGAAAAAGCACAGTATCATCATTGTAGCCGAAGGTGTGGGAAGTGCCGTTGATATTTCCAGGAAAATTGAGGCGAAAGCAGGATTTGAAACTCGTGTAACGGTCCTGGGCCATGTTCAGCGCGGAGGATCTCCCTCTGCAAATGATCGGGTATTGGCAAGCCGGCTTGGGGCAAGAGCCGTAGAATTGCTTCTAGATGGAAAAGGGGGCAGGGCTGTCGGAATCGAACAAAATCAACTTGTTGATTATGATATCATCGAAGCTCTTGCTAAACCGCATACCATTGACAAGAAAATGTATGAATTATCCGCTGAGCTATCCATTTAATCATTATTGACCGATAGGAACGCTTTTTAGTAATCGGTATTTAAAAGAAGATATAAAACACTGCGCCCCCTGTCTTTCAGGAAGTGGACAGGCGGCGAGTAGTTTTCCTTAAAGGAGGATGACACTATGCGTAAAACCAAGATTGTTTGTACGATAGGCCCCGCAAGTGAAAGTATTGAAAAGCTGGTTCAATTAATAGAGGCGGGAATGAATGTAGCACGGCTTAACTTTTCTCATGGGAATCATGAAGAACACGCAGCTAGAATCCGCAATATCAGAGAAGCGAGCGAAAAAACGGGTAAACAGGTTGCCATCCTGTTGGATACAAAAGGACCTGAAATACGGACAAATAATATGGAAAATGATTCCATGGAGCTTGTAGCCGGCAATGAAGTCATTATTTCCATGAATGAAGTCCTGGGAACACCTGAAAGATTCTCCATTACCTATGAAGGGCTTCTGCATGATGTCCACCCAGGATCTAAAATCCTTTTGGATGATGGATTGATCGGGCTTGAAGTGTTGAAGATTGATGAGGTAAGAAAAGAAATCCATACGAAGATCTTGAATAGCGGTACACTTAAGAACAAAAAAGGCGTCAATGTTCCAGGAGTTTCGGTTAAGCTGCCTGGCATAACGGAGAAAGACGAACAGGATATCCTTTTTGGGATCGAACAGGGTATCGACTTCATTGCTGCCTCATTTGTACGCAGGGCTTCCGACGTGCTTGAAGTAAGTGAATTATTGCAGCAAAATGGTGCGGAGCATATTCAAATCATCCCTAAAATCGAAAATCAAGAGGGCGTGGACCGTCTTGATGAGATTTTGGAAGTTTCAGATGGCTTGATGGTGGCACGTGGAGACTTGGGAGTGGAAATTCCTGCAGAAGAAGTGCCATTAGTCCAAAAACAAATGATCAAAAAATGTAATAATGCCGGGAAACCAGTCATAACGGCTACACAAATGCTCGATTCGATGCAGCGTAATCCAAGGCCGACCCGTGCAGAAGCAAGTGATGTAGCCAATGCCATCTTTGATGGAACGGATGCAATCATGCTTTCTGGCGAAACAGCTGCTGGAACCTATCCTGTCGAAGCGGTGCAAACGATGCATAACATTGCTTCACGTGCTGAAACTGCCCTTGATTATCGGGATATATTATCAGTCAGAAGCAAAGTGAACCGTCATAATGTCACGGATGCCATTGGTCAATCCGTTGCCCACACTGCGCTTAATCTTAATGCCGGGGCAATCATCACGCCTACAGAAAGCGGTCATACGGCAAGGATGATTTCCAAATACCGCCCGAAAGCACCGATCATTGCGGTTACATCCAATGATCATGTTTCAAGAAGGCTTGCTTTGGCATGGGGAGTCTATCCGCAGATTGGTCCAAAAGCGACGACCACCGATGAAATGCTTCAAACAGCAATAGATGAAAGCCTGCATTCTGGCTTGGTTTCCCATGGGGATTTAGTCGTCATTACTGCCGGTGTGCCTGTAGGTGAAACTGGTACGACTAACCTGATGAAAATTCATGTGTTAGGAGAGGTCCTTTTGAAGGCTCAAGGAATCGGCAGGAAATCAGCGAAAGGTGAAGTGGTTATCGCTAAGAATGCCAAGGAAGCTTTGGAAAAAGTGAAGGAAGGCTCTGTATTGGTTACGATCGGTTCTGACCGCGAAATGATGCCTGCAATTGAAAAGTGTGCTGCATTGATTACGGAAGAAGGCGGTTTGACAAGCCATGCAGCTGTTGTGGGAGTCACATTGGGCATACCGGTCATCGTTGGGGCGGAGGACGCGACCAAGGTTTTCACGGATGGTCAAAGAATAACGGTCGATGCAGGTCGCGGAGTCATTTATGATGGACATGCAAACGTTCTGTAACACGAAATTTTGGCTGTTTCCTTGCCAATGAGGTAAGATGGATGTACCGGGCCAGAAATGGGCTGTGCAGGAGGAATGAAGATGAAATATTTTTTAATGTTTATCATTGCGATGCCGGTCGTTGAAATTATTGTCCTTTTGCTCTCAGGCAATCTGATTGGTTTTTGGCCAACGGTGTTCCTGATTGTAGCCACAGGTTTGATCGGAGCCTATTTGGCTAAACGGCAAGGGATGGAAACGTGGAAAAAGGCACAGGAACAGATTCGTTACGGAATGATGCCGGGAAATGAAATCATTGATGGAATCTGTATCTTTATTGGAGCTGCACTGTTGCTGTCCCCTGGGCTCATCTCGGATATCATGGGATTGATCCTTGTGTTTCCGCCAACCCGGAATCTCCTCAAACCTATTGTTATCCGGTTTATCATGAACAGGATGAATAAAGGGAAGGTTACCATCATTCGGCATAAATAATATAAGGCTGTCTAAAGGCGTAAGCTTTTAGGCAGCCTTTTTGGTCTTTGAAAAAGGTCCGCAACAGCATCCCGGTTTTTTATGGGGTGCTTTTTTGCTTTACAAATGGCTCCCTGTTTCACCATTGAATGATGATTTCCAGGAGAATGAAATCTGTATAATAACAGGATTTTTGAATGATAACCCTTGGAAACATTGGTAAATCAGGCTTTTCCATGCTAAAAAATCTTTTTTTAGATTTTTTAGAAAAAACTGGTGACAAATTTATACAACGTGTTATATAATACAAACAGGAAATAAAACAACTGTATTATAACATAGAAGAGTTGGAAAGGATGTGGAGAGGCAACATGATTACGGAAGCAAAAGGCTTACAGATTACAGGCAACATTAAGCCAGGATATGAACAAATACTTACAGCGGAAGCTCTTCAATTCATCGAAAGAATGGAACGGCATTTCAGTGGAAGAAGGGCAGAACTTCTAGAACGGCGGAAAAGCGTTCAGGAAGAACTGAATCAAGGCAAGCTCCCTGATTTCCTTGAAGAAACGAAGCATATTCGTGCAAGTGATTGGACGATTGCGCCCCTCCCGAATGATTTACAGGACCGCAGGGTTGAAATCACCGGACCTGTTGATCGGAAAATGATCATAAATGCCATGAACTCAGGTGCCAATGTATTCATGGCGGACTTTGAAGATGCCAATTCACCCACTTGGGAGAATTGCATGGATGGCCAATTGAATCTGCGGGATGCAATCCGCGGAACCATATCATTTAAAAATCCAAATGGCAAAGTGTATGAGCTAAATGAAAGAACAGCTGTGCTAAAGGTAAGGCCGCGCGGCTGGCATTTGGAGGAAAAACATGTCCTTTTGGATGGACAGCCTATATCAGCCGGCATTTTTGACTTTGGACTGTACTTTTACCACAACGCAAAAGCATTAATCGAAAAACAAAGCGGTCCATACTTTTACTTACCAAAAATGGAAAGCCATCTCGAAGCAAGATTATGGAATGAAATATTCGTATATGCACAGAACGATTTGAGAATCCCGCAAGGAACCATCAAGGCAACGGTCTTGATAGAAACAATTCTTGCTGCATTCGAAATGGACGAAATTCTGTACGAGCTGAAAGAACATTCGGCAGGCCTGAACTGTGGCCGCTGGGATTATATCTTTAGTTTCCTGAAAAAATTCCGTAACTCGGATGATGTCATTTTCCCAGATCGGCAGCAGGTCACGATGACTGTCCCGAATATGAGGGCGTATTCCTTACTGGCAATCAAAACATGTCACAGCCGTAATGCGCCTGCAATTGGCGGGATGGCCGCACAAATTCCCGTTAAAAATGACCCGGTTA
The DNA here is from genome assembly GCF_018613135.1 of Bacillus sp. ISL-57. Taxonomy (NCBI): domain Bacteria; kingdom Bacillati; phylum Bacillota; class Bacilli; order Caryophanales; family Bacillaceae; genus Bacillus; species Bacillus sp. ISL-57. The sequence goes on from NZ_JAGGQV010000004.1 coordinate 325,202, forward strand.
AGAACGATGAGGCTTTTGCGAAAGTAAAGGCAGATAAAGAACGAGAAGCAAGAGACGGTCATGATGGAACATGGGTTGCCCACCCAGGTATGGTAAGCACGGCAAAAGAGGTTTTTGACTTGCTCGTCCCAAAACCGAATCAAATTTTCCGGAAACGGGAAGATGTCCATGTAACAGCACAAGAGTTGCTGGCTGTACCGGAAGGAACGATCACAGAGGCAGGCTTAAGGACGAATATTAATGTAGGCATCCAATATATCGCCTCGTGGTTAAGCGGCAGAGGTGCGGCACCTATCAATAACTTAATGGAAGATGCTGCAACTGCTGAAATTTCAAGGGCTCAAGTCTGGCAATGGATCCGTCATCCAAAAGGCATCCTCGAAGATGGCAGGAAAATAACCGAGGAATTATTCCATCAAATCAAAGAAGAGGAATTGGCGGTCATTAAATCGGAAATAGGGGAAGAAACTTTCAAATCAGGAAAGTTTGAAGAGTCTACTAAACTATTTGAACAATTGATTGAAGCGGATGACTTTGCAGATTTCTTAACTAACGCAGCATACGAAAAATTATCTTAATATTCAAAATATATAATGTGAATTAGGAGGAAATAATGATGATGAATGAGAGAGCGCAAAAATTACAACAAAGCTGGGAAAATGACTCACGGTGGAATGGTATTAAACGTCCTTATACGGCCGAGGAAGTCATTAAACTGAGAGGTTCCATCGACATTGAACAAACATTGGCACGCCGCGGTTCCGAAAAACTATGGAATCTATTAAATACTGAGGATTTCATCAATGCATTAGGAGCATTGACCGGTAACCAAGCCATGCAGCAGGTGAAAGCTGGTTTAAAAGCAATCTACTTAAGCGGCTGGCAAGTGGCGGCAGATGCTAACATCGCAGGGCAAATGTACCCTGACCAAAGTTTATATCCAGCCAACTCCGTGCCGCAAGTTGTTAAACGCATTAATCAAACACTTCAGCGTGCAGACCAAATTAGCTTTGCTGAAGGGAAAAATGATATCGATTGGTTCGCTCCAATCGTGGCGGATGCTGAAGCAGGTTTTGGCGGTTCCCTTAACGTTTTCGAATTAATGAAAGGCATGATCGAAGCTGGAGCGGCTGGCGTTCACTTCGAAGACCAGCTTTCTTCCGAGAAAAAATGCGGTCACCTAGGCGGTAAAGTCCTTCTTCCTACCCAAACGGCAGTACGTAATTTAGTTTCGGCCCGATTGGCAGCTGATGTAATGGGTACACCGACCATCTTGATTGCCCGTACGGATGCTGATGCTGCAGATTTGATCACGGATGATATTGATCCGGTCGATGCACCATTCATCACTGGTGAAAGGACTCCAGAAGGATTCTACCGCACGAATGCAGGTCTTGACCAAGCAATTGCAAGAGGCCTTGCTTATGCGCCATATGCCGACCTTATCTGGTGTGAGACTTCTGAACCTAATCTAGCGGATGCTCGCCGCTTTGCCGAGGCCATCCATGCAGAGTTCCCGGGAAAATTGCTTGCTTACAATTGTTCCCCATCATTTAACTGGAAAGCGAAATTAAGTGATGAAGAGATTGCCAATTATCAAGTGGAATTGGGTAAATTGGGTTATAAATTCCAATTCGTTACACTTGCAGGCTTCCATTCATTGAATCATAGCATGTTTAACCTTGCTCTTGGTTATAAAGAACGCGGCATGGCTGCATACTCTGAACTTCAACAAGCGGAATTTGCCAGTGAGCCGGATGGCTATACAGCAACACGTCATCAGCGTGAAGTGGGAACGGGTTATTTTGATGAAGTGGCACAAGTCGTTTCTGGTGGAACATCATCCACAACAGCACTTGCAGGTTCTACTGAAACAGAACAATTCGAGACGTCGAAATAATTCTAGCTTAAAACCAAAAATCCGCCTTGTACCCGAGGCGGATTTTTAAGTGGAAAAGAGTGAATGCTAATTGATGTCTGGATAACCTTAAGTGGTTTTCTTTGTATCCCCGATGATGAAAGTCCATATGGCCTTGAAGACATTGGCACGCTGAAGTGTATTGAATATGACAAGTACGACAGGTCCTGCAATCAAACCTAGGAAACCGATCAATTTGAATCCGATGAACAAGGCGATGAGAGTGGCAAGCGGATCTAAACCAATACTGGATGAAAGTACTTTTGGCTCTATCAGCTGACGCTGGACAACGACGATTATGTAAAGGACGGACAAACCGATTGCGAGACTTGTATTCCCGGCGATGAATTCAAAGATGATCCAAGGGATGAAAATCGTACCTGTCCCTAAATAGGGAATGATATCGACCAGTCCGCATATCAAGGCAATGGTAATTGAATAATTCACCCCTAAAATGAGAAAGCCGATTAAAATCGTGACAGTCGTCAATGAAACAAGAGTGAATTGTGCCCGGATGAACCCGAATAATGCCCGTTTTAAATCCCTGAATAAACGCTTTGCACCCGCAAAAATCTTATCAGGCAACACTTTTCCGGTCATGCGGCCGAAGGTATCCCAATCTTTGCTGATGAAGAATGTGCCAAGCAAAGTAAAAAGGAGTGCCGTTGCTGTAGTTGGAAACCATCCGATGATTGTAGGGATGTTCTTCAAGAAGGCTTGAATGAAGCCGCTTACTCCCGTCGTGATCGATTCACCGATATTTTGGATATTCTTGAGGATTGTGTCTTGCTGTTCGGTATCCAAATTATTGAACATGGCAGCTATTTGATTATATAAAGGGATGACGGTGGTAGCGATATATGTTTCTATATAATCCACGATGGTTTCAATATGTTTCGGGATGACTCCGGCAAGGTAATTGGTGCCCGAAATGATCTCGGTGACCAGTAAGGTGACAAGACCCGCAAATAAAAGGAATATGAGTAAAAGGGAAACGAATACAGCCAACCCCCGTGGCAGCCGCCCTTTCCTTTCGAAAAAAATGACCAGGGGATTCATCAAGAACGCGATGATCATGGCAATGATGAATGGATATGTATATTTAGATAAATAAAACAAGGCAATCCCACCTAAAACTATCCCTCCGACGACCAGTAAAGAACGAATGAAACGATACATATATACCGGATTCAAGTCATATCCTCCTTCAACCATTAAGTTTGTATTATAATTGTAACGATGGTGGAAAAGAAAGGAAAGATTCTTTCATCTTTCGTTTTGAATTTTTTCTGCAGATGCATCGTTCCTTAAATCATTTTTCTCCCAAGAACAAGGGAGTTTGTTATGTTAAAATAACAAAAAACAGAAGGAAGAAGGTGAATGGATAATGATCAACGGTCCTGTCGTATTTTTAATTCTGCTTGCTGCAATCGGTTGGTTTGGGAAAAATACCTCACTGATAATAGCTGCGGGTTTTCTTTTAAGCATGAAACTGATTGGCCTTGACGCTAAAGTGTTTCCATATCTGGAAGCGAAAGGAATTAACCTGGGCGTCACGATCATCACGATTTCCGTCCTCATTCCCATAGCGAACGGGGCGATTGGTTTCAAGGAACTAGGAGACGCGATAAAATCACCTTATGCCTGGATTGCACTTGCATCCGGAATAGCCGTGGCACTCATAGCGAAAAATGGGATTACATTGCTGTCGCATGATCCGCACATTACCACGGCTCTTGTATTTGGGACGATTCTTGCGGTCGCCTTATTCAAAGGTGTGGCTGTCGGCCCGTTAATCGGGGCAGGAATTGCTTATTTATGCATGCAGATCTTCAATTTTTTTAAATGAAGCGAGTGGCTAAGGGGAGAAAAGCCCGTCAGAACTGGAAATGAAAATTTTCTATTTAATGTTTCGTTTATTCTGCTTTGAGACATTTTTTTTGAAAAAAACGATTTTAAACGCATGAATAAAGCAAGAGAATATGTAGCTAATTTTTCTAATAAAATAATAATTTTTTCACATTTTAAGTGCTTTTCATTCCCAAAAAAGTGTTTATTGTTTATAATAATCATGTAACTGCTCTGATTTATTAAAATTGGGATTCAGAATATCATTGATATTTTTGAGGAATCTTAAAAAAAAGATGTAGTTATTGAGCAAGCGCTCACTAGGAATAGCTACAAGCATTATTTTTAGAATTTCTTATTTAAAGATTATCGTACATTTTACTATTGTTGGGGTCATATTCTGTGAACGCTTCCAATACAAGATGTATGTCTTCTGCTAAAAAATAGATGGTTGTTTGCAATAGCTAATTTCTTGAAAGCGCTACATTTATACGCTAATAGCAAGGGCATAGGGGAATATCTAGGAAAAGGAGAGATTTAGTATGACAGCAACAAAAGGTCTTGAAGGTGTGGTAGCAACAACTTCATCAGTAAGCTCCATTATCGATGACACATTAACGTATGTAGGTTATGACATCGATGATTTGGCTTCGAACGCAACATTCGAGGAAGTAATCTATCTTTTATGGCACGGAGCTCTTCCGAACAAAAGCCAACTAGAAGAATTAACTAAACAACTTGCTGAAAATGCTGAAATTCCAGCTGAAGTGGTTAATCACTTCAAAACATACCCAATTGATAAAGTACATCCAATGGGAGCTCTTCGCACTGCAGTATCTCTTCTTGGTCTTTATGATGAAGAAGCAGATGTAATGAGTGAAGATGCTAACTATCGTAAAGCAATCCGCATCCAAGCAAAAATCCCTACATTGGTAACAACTTTCGCTCGCGTCCGTCAAGGGAAAGAAGCTGTTGCTCCACGTACAGATTTAAGCTTTGCTGCTAACTTCTTATATATGTTAAGCGGTAATGAGCCAACGGCAATCGAAGAAGAAGCATTCAACAAAGCATTGGTTCTTCATGCTGACCATGAATTAAACGCTTCTACATTCACTGCACGCGTTTGTGTGGCTACATTAGCTGATATCTATTCTGGTGTAACTGCTGCCATCGGCGCTTTAAAAGGCCCACTTCACGGCGGAGCTAACGAACAAGTCATGAAAATGCTTACGGAAATTGGTTCAGTTGATAACGTTGAGCCATATATCAACGAAAAATTAGCCAATAAAGAAAAAATCATGGGCTTTGGCCACCGTGTATACCGTAAAGGTGATCCTCGTGCTAAACACCTTAAAGAAATGTCACAGAAACTGACTGAACTTACTGGACAACCGCAATATTATGATATGTCCATCAAAATTCATGAAATCGTAACCGGTCAAAAAAATCTTCCGCCAAACGTGGATTTCTATTCAGCTTCCGTATACCACAGTTTAGGCATCGAGCATGACCTATTTACACCAATCTTTGCTGTAAGCCGTGCTTCAGGCTGGATCGCTCATATCCTTGAGCAATATTCAAACAACCGCCTTATCCGTCCGCGTGCAGAGTATGTTGGACCAGGTATGCAAAAATATGTACCGATTGAAAACCGCTAATTAAAAGTTTTTTCGAAAAATCATTTTTTATTTCATCGAATTTGTAGTAAATTAATAGATGTGAGTAAAAAAGGTTAGTGGTTCTGCCTTATTTAATGGCAGGCCATCTAACCTTTGAATTTGAATCGGAGGTAAGAGACATGACACAAAGCCAAAAAATCACAGTTACTAACGGTGTTCTTAACGTACCAAACAACCCAATCGTTCCTTATATTGAGGGAGACGGAATCGGTCCTGATATCTGGGCTGCAGCATCCCGCGTTTTAGACGCAGCAGTTGAAAAAGCTTACAATGGCGAAAAGAAAATCGAATGGAAAGAAGTTTTAGCTGGACAAAAAGCATTTGACCAAACGGGCGAATGGCTTCCACAAGAAACTCTTGATGTCATTAACGAATATCTAATCGCTATTAAAGGACCTCTTACAACTCCAATCGGTGGCGGTATCCGCTCATTGAACGTTGCATTGCGTCAAGTATTGGACTTATTCGTATGTCTTCGTCCAGTACGTTACTTTGATGGTGTACCTTCACCAGTTAAACGTCCAGAAGACACTGACATGGTCATCTTCCGTGAAAACACTGAAGACATCTATGCTGGTATCGAATATGCAAAAGGTTCTGACGAAGCTAAGAAATTAATCGAATTCCTTCAAAATGAATTCGGTGTTCAAAAAATTCGTTTCCCTGAAACTTCAGGTATCGGAATTAAACCGATTTCCGAAGAAGGAACAAAACGTCTTGTTCGCGCTGCACTTAACTATGCGATCAAAGAAGGCCGTAAGTCACTAACGCTTGTTCATAAAGGTAACATCATGAAATTCACTGAAGGTGCATTCAAAACTTGGGGTTATGAAGTTGCTGAACAAGAATTCGCCGATAAAGTGTTTACATGGAACCAATATGACAAAATTAAAGATGCTGAAGGCACTGAAGCTGCTAACAAAGCACAATCTGCTGCTGAAGCTGAAGGCAAAATCATCGTTAAAGATTCCATTGCCGATATCTTCTTACAACAAATCCTGACTCGTCCTAAAGAGTTTGATGTTGTTGCAACAATGAACTTGAACGGAGATTACATTTCTGATGCATTAGCTGCACAAGTTGGCGGAATCGGCATCGCTCCAGGAGCAAACATCAACTACGAAACTGGACATGCCATCTTCGAAGCAACTCACGGAACGGCTCCTAAATATGCTGGTCTTGATAAAGTTAACCCATCTTCAGTTCTTCTTTCAGGCGTTCTTTTACTTGAGCACCTTGGTTGGAACGAAGCTGCAAACAGCATCACTAAATCAGTGGAACAAACAATCGCTTCTAAAGTTGTTACATACGACTTTGCCCGCCTAATGGATGGTGCAACGGAAGTTAAATGTTCTGAGTTCGCTGACGAGCTTATCAAAAACCTTAAATAATTCATTATATGCTTTCTGGAAAAGTGCCTGAACGGGCTTCTTTTCCAGGAGGCTTATATATATTTTCAGAGGATGTTAAAAGTATTCCAAAAGTATTTATATATTTTAAGGAGGAAATAACATGTCTAAACGTAAAAAAATCACAGTAGTTGGTGCTGGATTCACTGGTGCTACAGCAGCATTCCTGGCAGCTCAAAAAGAGCTTGGTGATATCGTTTTAGTTGATATTCCGCAAGCTGAAAACCCTACAAAAGGTAAAGCCCTTGATATGGCGGAGGCAGGACCTGTTCTAGGTTTCGATGCTAACATCATCGGTACATCCGACTATGCAGAAACAGCTGATTCCGACGTGGTGATCATCACTGCCGGAATTGCCCGTAAGCCCGGCATGAGCCGTGACGACTTAGTTCAAACTAACCAAAAAGTTATGAAATCAGTAACAAAAGAGGTCGTTAAATATTCCCCTAATACAACAATCATCGTTTTGACTAACCCTGTAGATGCAATGACTTATACTGTATACAAAGAATCCGGTTTCCCTAAAGAACGCGTTATCGGACAATCAGGTGTTCTTGATACAGCTCGTTTCCGCACTTTCGTGGCTCGAGAATTAAACTTATCCGTTAAAGATGTAACTGGATTCGTACTTGGCGGACACGGAGACGATATGGTTCCTCTAGTGCGTTACTCTTATGCAGGCGGAATTCCTTTGGAAAAATTGATCCCTCAAGATCGTTTAGAAGCAATAGTGGCTCGTACCCGCACTGGCGGCGGGGAAATCGTAAATCTTCTAGGAAACGGAAGCGCCTATTATGCACCGGCTGCATCCCTGGTGGAAATGGCTGAAGCGATCCTTAAAGATCAACGTCGCGTTCTTCCATCAATCGCTTATCTCGAAGGTGAATACGGATTTGAAGGCATCTACCTTGGAGTGCCGACAGTACTTGGTGCAAACGGCATTGAACAAATCATCGAACTTGATTTGACTGAAGGCGAAAAAGCGGCACTTTCAAAATCAGTTGATTCAGTCAAAGCAGTCATGCAAGTCCTTCAATAAGATTATCATTATCGGACTGCCCGGATATTGGAAGATAAGGCCAAGGTCTTATTCCGACTCCGGGCAGTTTTTTAATCCCTTCAAACAAACCTTGGAACTTGTAATCTCCCTGCTGAAGATAGGGATAACTTTATTTCCGTTTTTTTATGTGTAAATTTCATATAATATTCTTTATAATGGAATTGGATGAGTAGACCAAGAAATTGGTCTTTTGGGTAATACATAATTCAGGAGGATCTAATGTCAAAGAAAATTCTCGTAGTGGATGATGAGCAATCAATAGTTACCTTACTTCAGTACAATTTAGAACAATCAGGCTATACGGTGATCACAGCTTTGGATGGAGAACAAGGGCTGGCGGCTGCCGTGGATATACGCCCCGATTTAGTGGTATTGGATTTGATGCTGCCTAAAATGGACGGGCTTGAAGTATGTAAGCAGCTTCGCCAGCAAAAAATCAATATACCGATCTTGATGCTGACAGCTAAGGACGATGAATTTGACAAGGTGCTGGGACTGGAACTGGGGGCGGATGATTACTTGACCAAGCCATTTAGTCCCAGGGAGGTAGTGGCCCGGATTAAAGCCATTTTAAGAAGATCCCAGTTGCAATCGAACGGAAGTGAGTCAAATCAGGATCAGGAAGAGGGTCTCCTGAAATTAGGGGAATTGAAAGTGTTCCCGGAACGATACGAAGCATTCTTTGATGAACAGCAATTAGAATTGACTCCAAAGGAATTTGAATTACTTTTATATTTGGCGAAGAATAAAGGAAGAGTGCTGACTAGGGATCAACTTCTCAGTGCGGTATGGAATTATGATTTCGCGGGGGATTCACGGATCGTCGATGTCCATATTAGCCATCTTCGTGAAAAAATAGAGAAAGATACAAAAAAACCACTCTATATTAAAACGATAAGGGGCTTGGGGTATAAGCTTGAGGAGCCTAAAAAGGAATGACGACCTACCGTAAAAAGCTCTTATATACCCTCATCACATTGGTGATGGTCGTCCTGATGGCCGTGGGCTTTTTATTGGGGCACTTGTTCAAAAGTTATTATATTAAAACGTTCAATGAGCGCATACAGAACGAAACATTTTTCATTTCTACATATATTAAGGAGCATGGCGGGATCGAGTCCTTTTTGGAAAAAGGGAAGACGGCAAAACTGACACCCCTTTTAGATTCTAATTTAACCATTCTTTCCACGAGCGGGGAAATATTATACGATTCGACATCATCCAATGAAATACTTAAAAGCCATGCCAATGTCCTTCGCAAAATAACTTTGGAAAAAGGGCTTAAGAATGGGGAAGGGTATGAAGTGGTCGAAGGCGAATCGGACCTCCATTATTATTGGAAGACGGTTGAAAAGGACGGCGAGATCGAAGGCTTTGTCGTCCATAGCAATGAAATAGAGGCCATCCATCAAGTGAATAAACAAATGTGGCAAATATTGATCATTTGTTTAGGGGTTGCCTTGATCATCATCCTGATGCTTGCGAGTAAAATCACTTCATATTATACCCGTCCGATCGAAGAGGCGACGATGGCAGCCATTGAACTGGCAAAAGGGAATTACGGAACCCGGACATTCGGGAGGCATTCCGATGAAACGGGAATGCTGACAACTTCCTTGAACATATTGGCGAGGAATCTTCAGGAAACAGAGATAGCGAGGGAAATGAATCAGGATCGTTTGGAAACTCTTGTTGAGAATATCGGTAGCGGGGTCTTGCTGATAGACAGTAAAGGGTATACGACCTTGATCAACCGGGAATTCAAGAAAAGCTTCCGTGTGAACGCCGCTACGTTTTTGTTTCAGGAATATTATTCGGTCATTAAAGACCAGGAAGTGATAGCCATCATCGAAGAGATCTTTCGAACGGAAAAAACGATAAAACGGCAGGTGAAGATACCGCTTGCCATAGAACGTAAGCATTTTGAGATTTATGGCGCTCCAATAATCGGGAATCATGATGAATGGAAGGGGATCCTCCTCATTTTCCATGATATCACCGAATTGAAAAGGCTCGAGCAGATGCGGAAGGATTTCGTGGCCAATGTGTCCCATGAATTGAGGACTCCGATCACTTCCATTAAAGGCTTCTCTGAAACATTGTTAGATGGCGCCTTAAAAGACGAAAAGACCTTAAAGCACTTTTTATCGATTATCTTGAAAGAAAGTGACCGGCTGCAAGAACTCATTCAGGAGCTTCTGAATTTATCCAAAATGGAGCAACAGGAATTCGTTTTAAACGCAGGGGTCGTGGATATTACGAAAGTGCTTGGCGAAATACAAGAGATGCTTATAGGCAAGCTGAAGGAAAAAGAAGTGTCCCTTGAAATTAAAACATCACCGGAACCAGTTTTCATTGAAGGGGAATCTGACAGGATCAAACAGGTCTTCATCAATTTGATTACGAACGCACTGACCTATACACCCAATGGCGGCAGGGTCACCGTTGACATCATTGAAAATGAACAGACCGTCGATATTACAGTTCAAGACAACGGGATCGGCATCGAAGAAAAAGAACTGCCAAGGATTTTTGAACGGTTCTACCGGATCGATAAGGCGAGGAGCCGCGATTCAGGAGGAACGGGCATAGGACTGGCAATCGTCAAACATATAATAGAAGTCCATAAAGGTAAAATCAACGTGGAAAGCACACCTGGAACCGGGACGACTTTTACAGTGACTTTAAATAAAAGCTTAAAAGGGAAAATGTAGCGGGCATCTTATTTACATGTCCTTTACAATTCCTTAAAACGGACTTCATAATGCAGGGGTACAATGGTTGTACAACCCCTCATCCAAGGAGTTAAACATTGACAGAGACATAGTCTCTGTTTGATTTTTTCAGAAGTTCAACCAATATTTTTAAGCAAAAGATGATTGGAACAGGTAAACAAAACTCCTGTAGGAATAACCCGTCCAAGGAGCCCCTGCAGGTGCATAGGGCGTCTATGTTGCAATCAACATTCAAATCGTACAAACCTTAAAAAACTTAGGCAGAGACATGGTCTCTGCCTTTTAATTTTGGCTATGTTCCCCGGGAACCATTCCTCTATCCTATTTTTCTAGGAAAATATTTGATTTTTATGAAACTTTAGGCCCTTTCTTGCGTAAATAAGATATAACTTCAAAGAAGGGGTGATACATATCGTCAGCTTAAAAAGGATATATACAATTACAGGACTTGTCTTTCTTATTTTAATTTTGGGTGTAGTTGCGATATCGACCTGGTACACGGTTGATGAATCCGATCAAGCTGTCATAATGACGTTTGGTAAAGTGGAGGAGACGATAACGGAACCAGGACTTCACTTTAAACTGCCTTGGCCAGTTCAATCGGTCGAGAAATTATCCAAAGAAACATTCAGTCTTAAATTTGGATATAAGGAAGAGGATGGAGAGGTGAAGGATTACCCGAGTGAGACCAAAATGATTACGGGTGATGAAAATATTGTGCTGGCCGACCTAGTCGTTCAGTGGAAAATCACCGACCCTCCAAAATATCTATATAATGCAGAAGATCCAGAAAAAATATTATACGATACGACTTCAGCTGCATTACGGAGCATAATCGGCAGCACGAAAATCGATGATGCCCTTACATCTGGTAAAGCGCAAATCGAAGCGGATGTACGCGATTTATTGTCACAGCTAATGGGGAAATACGATGTCGGGATTTCCATATCTGCGGTTAAACTCCAGGACGTGGAGTTACCGAATGAAGAAGTGCGGAAAGCATTTACTAATGTAACGGATGCCCGGGAAACGGCGAATACGAAAATCAACGAAGCGGATAAATATGAAAATAAGCGTATGAATGAAGCGGAAGGGGAAAAAGATGCCATCATTTCACAGGCCAATGGGGATAAAGCTGCCCGTACGGAAGCTGCCCGCGGAGATGTTGCGGTCTTTGAAAAATTACTCAGTGAGTATAAAGGCAATAAGGGGATTACGAAGGACCGTCTAATTATTGAGACCCTTGAGGAAGTATTGCCGAATGCAGAGATTTATATTATGAATGATGATGGAAACACAATGAAGTACTTGCCGCTGCGCTCGCTTGAAAAGGAGGAAACGAAAAAAACTCCTGCCCCAGATGATGCCGCCATGGAAGAAACGAAAAAAGGGAATGCATCGGAAGAAAAAGCGACAGGGGAAGGGGGCACTAAACAATGAGTGGAAAAATAATAGATTTCTCTGAGTTGAAAAAAGGGGATTTTCATTGGAGGGGCTATGTGAGAATCGGCATTTTCCTGATTATTTTCATCGCGCTGCTGCTAATCATCTTCACCAATGTCTATATCGTAAAAGAGGGCGAATACAAGGTCGTCCGCCAATTCGGTGAGGTGGTAAGGATCGATAAGACCCCGGGATTGAAGGCGAAGGTGCCATTCATTCAGAGTATCATGACCTTACCGAAGTATCAGATGACTTCCGATGTTTCCGAAGCGGAAATCAATACGAAAGATAAAAAGCGGATGCTGATCGATAACTATGCAGTTTGGAGAATAGAAGATCCGAAGAAATTGATTACAAATGCAAGGACACTGGAGAATGCCGAAACGAAAATGGAAGAGTTCATCTATTCGGCAGTTCGTTCAGAGCTCGGTCAGCTGAATTATGATGAGATCATCAATGATGAGAAGTCATCCAGGGGAAGTTTAAACGACCGCATTACCGAAAAAGTCAACGATTTACTGCAAAAGGACAGTTATGGAATCAGCTTGACCGATGTCCGGATCAAGCGGACTGACCTGCCCGCCGAAAACGAAGCATCCGTCTTCAAGAGGATGATTTCCGAGCGGGAATCGAAAGCGCAAGAATACCTGTCCAAAGGTGATGCGAAGAAAAACCGTATCATTGCGGATACCGATCGGAAAGTGAAAGAACTGCTTTCCACTGCAGAGGCTGATGCAGAAGTGATCAGGGCTGAAGGAGAAGGGGAAGCAGCGAAAATCTATAATAAATCGTTTTCCAAAGACCCCGAATTCTATAAACTATACCGGACCCTTGAATCCTACAAGAAAACGATTGGAGATCAAACGGTCATTGTGCTGCCTTCTGATTCCCCTTATGCCAGCTTGTTAATGGGAAATACTAAATAACCTTGATGCCGTCATTTTTCTTTCCGCTTCTACTCATGGTAGAATAGAGAAGGAAAATGAACGGCTTTTTGCGTTTTTATATAGAAGCTATAACTACATAAACCTGTATGACTGGAGGAAGAAGGATTTGGATAAAAAGCTAGTTCTCATAGATGGAAACAGCATTGCATACCGTGCGTTTTTTGCGCTTCCGCTCTTGAATAATGATAAGGGGGTCCATACGAATTCCGTGTACGGATTCACCATGATGCTCAACCGCATTCTTGAAGAAGAAAAGCCAACGCACATACTTGTTGCATTCGATGCGGGTAAAACGACATTCAGGCATGCATCCTTTAAAGAATATAAGGGCGGGCGCCAAAAAACGCCGCCAGAATTATCCGAGCAATTCCCTTTCATTCGGGAGCTGCTTGATTGTTTTCAAATAAAAAGGTATGAACTGGAGAACTACGAAGCCGATGATATTATCGGTACGCTGTCTTTACAAGCGGAAAAAGATGGTTTTGAAGTGAAGGTCATTTCCGGAGATAAGGATTTAACACAATTATCCTCCCCTAGTACGACAGTTTCCATCACGAAAAAGGGGATTACTGAAATTGAGGAATACACTCCAAAGCATATACATGAAAAATACGGTCTATCCCCTTTGCAAATCATTGATTTAAAAGGGCTGATGGGTGATGCCTCCGACAATATCCCCGGTATTCCGGGTGTTGGTGAAAAGACTGCCCTTAAATTATTGCATCAATTTGAAACGGTTGAAAACCTTCTGCAGTCGATCGATGAGGTAAGCGGACAAAAATTGAAAGAGAAAATTGAAGAGCATAAAGACCTGGCCTTATTAAGCAAGGAGCTGGCTACGATAACGAGGGAAGCGCCGCTTGAAGTTTCCGTTAACGAGACCGAGTACTCTGGCATGGATCAGGATCGAGTCATCTCATTCTATAAGGAGCTTGGCTTTTCGACTTTGCTCGATAAATTGGATGTAACGGAAAGCGCACCGCTTGAACAGGAGAAGATAGAGGTGCACACTGCTGAAATGACAGAAGGGATGTTTGCAGATGAAAGTGCCTTGTATGTTGAAATTTTAGAAGATAATTATCATCGAGCCGACATAATAGGGATCGCCATCAGTAATGAACAAGGTCATTTTTACTTCAATGGAGAGGATGCTCTGAGTTCCATTGCATTTAAATCCTGGGCAGAGGATGAAACAAAAAAGAAAACGGTTTTCGATGCGAAGCGTACGGTCGTGGCACTGCGTCATCGGGGAGTCGAAATAAAAGGCATCGATTTTGATGTGTTTTTGGCATCCTATATCCTTGATCCGGCAGAGTCAGTGGACGAAGTCGCAGAAATCACGAAAACCCAAGGTACTATCCGGCTTGAAACAGATGATGTTTTTTATGGAAAAGGTGCAAAACGCAAAATACCTGAGGAAGCGGAATTGAGGGAGCATATCGCCAGAAAATCGAAGGCGATCTTTTCTCTGAAAGAACCGATGATAGATAAGCTGCAAGAGTTCGAGCAGTATCACCTATTTACGGAACTGGAGCTGCCATTGTCAATCATCCTGGCAAATATGGAATGGCAGGGAATCAAGGTGGACATAGGCCGACTGAAAAACATGGGACAGGAATTAGCCATTCGCTTAAGAAATATCGAAGCGCGAATTTTCGAATTGGCTGGAGAGGCGTTCAATATCAATTCACCTAAACAGCTTGGGGCCATCCTGTTTGAAAAGTTGGAGCTTCCGGTCATGAAGAAAACCAAAACAGGTTATTCGACTTCGGCCGATGTGCTGGAAAAACTGGAGAGCAAGCATGATATCGTTAAGGAGATACTGCTGTATCGCCAGCTTGGTAAGCTGCAATCCACTTACATTGAAGGATTGCTTAAAGTGGTCAATGGCAAAACGGACAAGGTGCACACCCGGTTCAACCAAGCGTTGACCCAGACCGGCCGGTTAAGTTCTACAGATCCCAATCTCCAGAATATCCCGATCAGACTGGAAGAAGGAAGGAAAATCAGGCAGGCCTTCATTCCTTCCGAAAAGGATTGGATCATTTTTGCTGCCGACTATTCTCAGATCGAATTACGTGTCCTGGCTCATATCGCCAATGACAGCGGATTGGTGGAAGCATTCCAGGCCGGGATGGACATCCATACAAGGACAGCCATGGACGTATTCCATGTATCGGCAGATCAAGTCACCTCGAACATGAGGCGCCATGCCAAAGCGGTCAACTTCGGAATCGTTTATGGTATAAGTGATTACGGACTATCGCAAAGCCTTGGAATCACGAGAAAAGAAGCTGGAGAGTTCATCGAGAAGTATTTACGAAGCTTTCCGGGCGTTCAGGAATATATGGAAGAAAGCATACATGAGGCCCGTCAAAAAGGATTTAGCACGACTCTGATGCAAAGAAGGCGGTATATACCTGAGATAACAAGCAGGAATTTCAACATCAGGAGTTTTGCCGAACGTACAGCGATGAACACGCCGATTCAAGGCAGTGCCGCTGATATCATCAAGCTTGCCATGATCAACATGAATAAACGCCTGAAAAGGGAAGGGCTCAAAACGAGAATGCTTCTACAGGTTCATGATGAATTGATTTTTGAAACCCCTCCTGAGGAACTCGAAATCCTTAAAGTGATCGTTCCGGAGGAAATGGAAAATGCCATTGAATTGAACGTGCCCCTTAAAGTGGATTATGCTTTCGGGCCAACATGGTTTGATGCCAAATAATAAAAGATAGGTGATTGCAATGCCAGAACTTCCAGAAGTGGAAACAGTCAGAAGAACGTTAGAGCAACTCGTACTCGGAAAAGAGATCAAGGAAGTGTCCGTTTTCTGGCCAAAGATCATTAAAGCGCCTGAGCCCGTCGAACAGTTTCAGGATGCCTTAAGGGGGCAGACGATTTCTGCAATAGGCCGTCGGGGCAAGTTCCTCATTTTCACCTTGGATGATTATTCGTTGGTTTCGCATTTAAGGATGGAAGGGAAATACGGCGTACATCCAAAAGAAGAGCCGTATGATAAGCATACCCATGTGATCTTCACTTTCACGGATGGCAGTGAACTTCGGTACAGGGATGTCCGGAAATTCGGAACGATGCATCTATTTGCCAAAGGGGAAGAATTTGAACAGTTGCCCCTGTTGCACTTAGGGCCTGAACCGTTGTCTGAAGATTTTACTGTCGAGGGTCTTCGTGCGAAGTTGGCAAGAACCAACAGGAAAATCAAGCCCGTCCTCCTTGATCAAACCGTTGTCGTCGGGATTGGGAATATATATGTGGACGAGTCGTTATTCCGTTCCGGTATCCATCCGGAGAGAATGGCATCTTCACTCTCGTTGCAGGAAATCGAAACGTTGCATGCTGAAATCATAGCGACGTTAGGTGAAGCTGTGGAAAAAGGAGGAAGCACGATTCGTTCATACATTAATTCCCAAGGGCAAATCGGCATGTTTCAGTTGGAACTGAATGTTTATGGACGAAAAGGCGAGAACTGCAAAACATGCGGCACGCCACTTGAAAAAATGGTTGTTGCAGGACGCGGCACACATATTTGCCCGTCATGCCAGCCGCTAAAATAGGTCATGTTTTTTCAAACACATCGGATGGGCTCCTTCCATATACTAGGGTAGCAACGAGTAGGGAAGGAGTAATATTCCGATGTGGCTACAAATTATTTTTCTCGCTTTTGCAGTTAGTATTGACGGATTTGGCGTCGGTTTGACATTCGGTATGCGGAAGATGAAAATCCCCTTAAGGTCAATAGCGGTCATCTCATTTTGTTCTGCATTGAGTTTAGGTATAGCGATGGTCATCGGACAATTCATCAGTCAGCTCATATCTATCGGGGCGGCTGAAAAAACAGGCGGCATCATCCTCATTTTGCTTGGTGCCTGGATGGTGTACCAGTATTTTAAGCCTGAAAAAGATTTGAATGATGATAGATATCATGAAAAGATCATCTTTAACTTTGAAATTAAATCACTTGGGGTAGTCATTAATATTTTACAAAAACCATTGAATGCCGATTTTGATAAATCAGGTACGATTACAGGTGTTGAAGCGCTTGTTCTGGGGTTTGCACTTTCGCTGGATGCGTTCGGGGCCGGGGTTGGAGCGGCTATGATCGGGATTTCACCGATCATCCTCGCAGGGTGCATCGCTGTTATGAGTTCGATTTTCATTTGGAGCGGAATTCAAAGCGGAAAATTGCTTTCAAATAATAAAGTTGTCCAGCATTTGACCTTTCTCCCAGGTGTATTATTGATTATCATCGGTTTATTCAAGTTATGATAAGGATAAAAGGGGGGGAGCTTATGGGACAAATCATCGGAATCACCGGAGGCATTGCCAGTGGGAAAAGCACCGTCAGCCTCTATTTACAGGAACTCGGATTCACGATTGTCGATGCAGATCTGGCTTCCCGTGCTGTCGTTGAGCCAGGTGAAGAAGCCTATCACCAAGTTGTGAAAGCATTTGGAGAAGATATCTTATTGACGGATGGGAATATAGATCGCGTAAAGCTTGGGTCGATCATATTTAATGATCAAGAAAAGAGATTGCTGTTGAATGGCATCGTGCATCCTGCCGTCAGGAATTGGATGCGGGTGAAAACGGAAGCAGCACTATCATCAGGAGAAGAAACGGTGTTCATGGATATTCCGCTCCTATTCGAAAGCAAGCTGACATTCATGGTGGATAAGACGCTTTTGATCTATGTGGATGAGCAAGTTCAATTGAAGCGATTAATGAACAGGAATGGTCTTTCGGAGACGGAGGCAGTTGCCAGGATCAATTCACAAATGCCCTTGGCCGATAAAAAGGCCTTAGCGGATGCCGTCATCGATAATAATGGTGACATTAATGAAACGAAGCGGCAAGTGAAGAGCATACTTAGCGAATGGTATGTCATATAATGATGATAAAAAGAAGAAACCGCCTGGTTTCTTCTTTTTATGTTGAAAAAATAAGAACAATCCGCATTTTTATTAGCACAATTCCTCTGAATTATGTTATACTAATTACATGCGAAAGGTAATAAGTATAACACTAATATTTCTGGAGGGTCCGAACAATGAATTCAAGAATAGCGATTAACGGATTTGGGAGAATTGGAAGAATGGTTTTCCGAAAAGCCATATTAGACGAGAGTTTGGACATTGTTGCCATAAATGCAAGCTATCCAGCTGAAACTTTAGCACACTTACTAAAATATGATACGATACATGGTAAATTCGACGGTATCATTATAGCTGAAGATGATTCATTAGTAGTGAATGGCCGCCGAGTAAAACTAATAAATAACCGCGATCCAAAGCTATTGCCTTGGAAAGAGATGAACATAGATATTGTAATTGAAGCCACTGGCAAATTCAATGATCGTTCTAAAGCGGCTCTTCATTTAGACGCAGGAGCAAAAAGAGTAATATTATCAGCCCCGGGTAAAAATGAAGACGTTACCATTGTAATGGGAGTGAATCAGGAGGTGCTGGAAATTGACAAGCATTTCGTCATATCCAATGCATCTTGTACAACGAACTGCCTTGGACCTGTTGCAAAAGTGCTTGATGAAAAATTCGGCATAAACAATGGTTTAATGACAACGATACATTCTTATACAAATGATCAAAATAATATCGATAACCCGCACAAAGACTTGAGACGTGCCCGTGCCGCTGCGGAAAGCATGATTCCTACGACTACAGGAGCTGCAAAAGCCATCTCACTAGTGTTGCCGCAATTAAAAGGCAAGCTTCATGGAATGGCGATACGCGTACCGACACCAAACGTATCTTTAGTCGATCTTGTTGTGGATTTAAACCGTGATGTCACGATTGAAGAAGTGAACCAAGCCTTCATCGATGCTTCAGAAAATGAACTCAAAGGAATCATGGAATTCACGATGGAACCTTTAGTTTCCAGTGATTTCAAAACGAATCCACACTCTGCAATCATCGATGGATTGACGACGATGATGATCGGGGACAGGAAAGTGAAGGTCCTTGCTTGGTATGATAATGAGTGGGGTTACTCCAACCGTGTAGTGGACCTTGTAAAATTGGTTGGCTCCGAGTTGAAAAAAATGTCCGAAGTCGAATTATCAGTAAATTAAAATGAAAACCCGAGCCTGCTAAAATTTTTTAGCGGGCTATTTTTGATTTTTTATTGGATTTGAAGCAGTTATTAACCAGAAGCTCTAAGATATGATTATCATGCTTATTTCGGGTGTTACTATCGTCCCTAACACAAATTCATTGCGGATGATGCCGCATGAAACGAATAGGCAAACTTATTTTGTTCGTTCATCATTCACATAATAGTAGCTAAACTCAGTATCAGTTGAACTGCCCTTAATCCCCTTTGTTTCTTCCTTAAATAGACTGGAGGTAAAAGGAGTTCTATCTTACTGTTAAAACAAAGTTGATTGGAGCGGGTGTTCGAGACTCCTGCGGGGAAAGTGCGTCCAAGGGAGACCCGACAGGCGCAATGGTGCCGAGGAGGCTCCCGGACCGCCCGCGGAAAGCGAGTGCCCTACGTTCCAATCAACGGCCTAGTATAAAATAACTACTAAAAACTTTAGACATTATTGAGTTTGTCTAAAGTCAGAGCCTGCTAAAATTTTTTAGCGGGCTATTTTTCATGCAGTGATCCATGAATTCCCCTCTGCTTTATGGCACTGAATAAACCGATGACGGAATTTGCTCCACATTGGAACCTTTGCTATATCCCCATTACATATAAAGTTTATCTTTCCAAAAATACAATTTGGAGTTGCAAAAAAAATTCAAACCATATATACTATGAATCGTGAACTTCTTCAAAACGGTTTGCATGATGGCTACTTAAAGGGTTAGGACCTCTTTGGACTAACTTTCCCCCGTGGTAGTTATCAGAACTTATTTTTAAATCATGGTAAGGGGGAAGCTTAATATGGAAACAGCTTACACTATGGAAACAATGGGTAGACATGTAATTTCTGAACTTTGGGGTTGTGACTTTGAAAAACTGAACAATATCGATTTAATTGAAAAGATTTTTGTTGACGCTGCTTTGAAATCAGGTGCAGAGGTACGAGAAGTTGCCTTTCACAAATTTGCTCCACAAGGAGTCAGCGGGGTTGTCATCATTTCTGAATCACACTTAACGATTCACAGTTTTCCAGAACACGGCTATGCGAGCATTGATGTCTATACATGCGGTAACTTGGATCCGAATATTGCGGCAGATTATATTGCAGAAGCTTTGAATGCGCAAACACGTGAAAACATAGAATTACCACGTGGATTAGGTCCTGTACAAATGAAAAAAGCCAATATAAGTGCCCTATAAAAAAATGTATACACAGAGATGCCATGGGTGCATCTCTTTTTTAATGCAATGAATCGGCAGTCTGCTTCACTTTATTGGAGAGGATTGCCTTGTAGCACAATGCACTTGGCAACGGTGCTTCAACGGCAGAACAAAAAGTGCCTGCTGCCGGAAGTTACACTTTTTACTTGTACTGTCCGTTCCTTTTAATATAAGATTAAGATAGAGAAGTAATTCCTTGGGGAACATTTAGATAGGGGAGTCCTACATAAAATACGGAGCTGATAATGATGAAATGCCCATCATGTCAATATAACGGAACAAGAGTGCTCGATTCCAGGCCAGTCGATGAAAGTAAATCGATTCGACGACGCCGTGAATGTGAGGCATGTGGTTTTCGATTCACGACATTTGAAAAGGTGGAGGAAACACCGCTTATTGTAGTGAAAAAGGGCGGGACACGTGAAGAGTTCAGTCGTGATAAAATCCTGCGTGGCTTAATCAGGGCTTGCGAAAAACGTCCGGTTCCCTTGAAAGAACTTGAGCAAATTACCAGTTATGTAGAAAAAGAACTACGCAACCAGGGCATATCGGAAGTGAAAAGCGACAGTGTCGGCGAAATGGTAATGGACAAGCTGGCAGAAGTCGATGAAGTTGCCTATGTAAGGTTCGCATCCGTCTATCGACAATTTAAAGATATTAATGTCTTTATTGATGAACTGAAAGATTTAATAAATAAAGAAAGAAAGTAGAGCTGAAGATTCACTTTGGCTCTTTTTTCACTACATCTTTTGAAAGGTTTGAATGGAGATGTCAATGCATTGGCAAGAATTGCTCCCAGCTGATTCATATCTGGTCTCATCTGCGGGGCTGCTTCATGACTATGATCGGAAAATACTTACCCGACTATATCAACCTCTTATTGGACCTATCTGCATTAGCCTATATATGACGTTATGGAGTGAGTTGGAGGAAAACAGGCTATGGTCGGAAACCTCCTCGCATTATCAATTAATGAATACCATCGGCCTTAAGTTAGGCGATATTTACGAAGCACGCCTTTTACTTGAAGGAATCGGCCTGTTGAATGTATATAAGAAATCGAAAAATGAAACGAAGGAATTCATTTATGAGTTAAACCCGCCGCTTTCCCCCCAGCAGTTTTTCACGGATGGAATGCTGAATATTTACTTATACAAAAAAATCGGTAAAGCTCAATTCAACCGGTTAAAGAGATTCTTTTGTGATGACCATATCTTAACCGATCAATATGAAGGTGTGACCAAATCTTTTGCGGAAGTATTCTCATCAGATCATTTGGACTCTTTATATGTAACGGATGAAGCGAAAAACGAATGGAAACCGGTGCCTGAACAGCAATACATCGATCGGGCGGAAGGCGTCGAGCCATCTGGGTTCGATGACTTATTCGATTTTGACCTTTTATTTGCCGGAATGAAATCCTCGATCGTGCCGAAAAAGGCTTTCACTCCGAAAATAAAAAGTACGATTGCCAAACTCGCTTTTTTATATGGCATCGATCCGCTGGAAATGCAAAAACTAGTAATGGATGCCGTTTCATTGGATGATGAGATTGATGAGGAATTGCTTAGAAAGGCTGCAAGGGACTGGTACCAGATCGAACGGCAGGCCGATATGCCTTCCCTTGTCAATCGGGTGCAGCCAATTCGTGAACGGACACAAAAAGAAGAACCGAAAACCAAGGAACAAGAGTTAATTCGTCATTTGGAGACGATCTCCCCGAGGGAGCGGCTGATGCAATTGTCTGGCGGTGCAGAGCCGTCAAGCGGTGATTTGAAAGTGGTTGAGGGCGTGATGATCAATCAAAAGCTGAATCCGGGTGTCGTCAATGTCTTGATTGAATATGTCATGCTCAAAACGGATATGAAGTTCACGAAGGGTTATGTGGAAAAGCTGGCAGGCCATTGGGCACGGCTAAAGGTCTCAACAGTCGTCGAGGCGATGGAACTGGCCAAAAATGAACATAGGAAATATCAGGACTGGGCTCAAGGAAGCAGGAATGTTGCGAAGGGCAGCCGGAAAAAGGCGATACGGGAAGAAGTGGTTCCTGAATGGCTTGAGAAAAAAGAAGAAGCACAGCAGGAGCAGAATGCAGATCAGCCTGAATTGGATGCCCAAAAACGCGAACTTCTGGAGAAATGGAAGCTGTGGAAAGCGGGAGGTGAAATGAACGATGGAAAAGATTAATAGGTCCCTTAATAAATTGGCCAATACAAATCAATTTCAACAGCGTTATGAAAAGCTGAAACAGGAGATTTTTGAAAACGAACAAGTGCGGTTATTCATGAATGCCAACAGCTCGACGGTCACGAAGGAAATGATTGATAAAAACTTGGGGAAGCTTTATGAGTTCACTTCACAGAGCAATAAGTGTGATAAATGCCCGAGCTTGGATGGCTGCATCAATATGATGCAAGGGTATTATCCCAAATTGGTGGTGCAAGGAAAAGCCCTGAACCTGCATTATGAAGTCTGCCCGAGGAAATTGGCAGAGGATGAAAAGCGGAAACGGGAAAAACTGATCCGCAGCCTGTATGTACCGAAGGATATTTTAAAGGCGAGCATCGAAGATTTTACCCAAACGGATAATGAAAATAAACGCTTGTCTGTCCTAAGTAAAGCGATGTCGTTCATTATGGAATATGAGCCGGGTAAAAGACAAAAAGGCTTGTATATATACGGGAAATTCGGTGTTGGGAAAACGTACTTATTAGGTGCGATCGCCAATGAACTTGCAAAAAGGCAAATTTCCTCCCTTATAGTTTATGTACCTGACTATTTGAGGGAACTTAAGGGTTCGATAGGTGATAATACGGTCAATGAAAAAATTGAAATGGTGAAAACGGCACCTATCCTCATGCTTGATGATATTGGGGCGGAATCCATGACGAGCTGGGGACGCGATGAGGTTTTTGGTCCGATTTTGCAATTTAGGATGCTGGAAAACCTGCCGACATTTTTCACTTCGAATTTTGACTTGAATGGCCTGGAGAACCACCTGACCTTTTCACAGCGCGGTGAGAAAGAAGAAGTGAAGGCGGCCAGGGTACTGGAAAGAATTCAATATTTAGCTGAGCCGGTCAAGCTTGATGGCGTGAATCGGAGAAGATGAAGAAAAGTGGTCTCTTAATGGAGGTCACTTTTTTCTTCTTACAAGGCCCATCCTACTTCTAAACACGTCCCCATCCCCATATACATGAAAAAAGAAGCAAGGGGGAAGGGGGGATGTCGTAGTGCAAATTTTGTTTCAAAACGATTCAGAGGCATTGAAATTACTGAATTTCGTTTCTGTCCATCCACTGGGGGCAGAATTTCAAGCATATATTCGATTTATTCCGCAACAAGGCATGCATGTGGATATGACGGAATCTTCAGGTGATGAATGGCTAATCCTGCTTCGTGATGCATTCCATTCTTTTTTATTGGAAGAAAAGACGCTTCCTGTTCTGGAGCAAATTATAGTCGGTAAATTTTTTTATAGGGAACGGGAAGAAATTGAAGCCATCATTGAAATTGCATCATCCATCATCGAAGCGGAAAGAGCCAGGAATAAAGATGGAGCATTCAGTACGGAGAAACGATTGATTGAGGAAGGACTTCAAAGCATCTTGGCTGGAAAGGTATCTTTTTCATTCGATTCTTTTACGACCTTCCGTTTAAAATCGTTTCAGCACACTTTGGAAAAGTATGTCGTCAAGGCAATTGATGAATATAAGCTGGAACAGGACTATCAAAATTTCATTGCTACGCTCCGTGATTGCCTTCAAGGGCAGGAGTCGAAATTAAGAAAGCTTCACCTGGTCAACCGGGACGGTTTTCACTTCTATGATCAGAAATTCAGCAAACTCGACCGTCCAAAAATCAATAGTATGATCGACAGGAGGCTTCTTGCCAGAAGCTCACTTTTTCTCGATACGGTGATACTTGCCCCGCTTTTATCGATCGCTCCTGAAAACTTGTGCATATATACCGATGACAAGGAAGAGGGGCTCATCCAGACCATTTCAAGGATTTTCGAAGAACGGGCGACCATCTTGCCACTTTCGTCATTTTCTATGCAGTTGAATGAACTTTCGTGGAAAAAAGAAAATTAACCTTGATTTTCACCGTATAACAAATTATAATTTCCTACATACTATTAAAAAACTAAAAGTTATGATGAGGACAAGGGTATTCTAGTCGCCGATTATCAGAGAGGGAAGCCAACAGGCTGTAAGCTTCCTATTCGCATGGAACACTTACCACCTTTAAACTTCGGCTCGGAAAGCAGGCATACTGCGAATATGAGCTGACGGGAAGCTGCCGTTACCAAGTTACAAGTGCCATTTTGCCGTGAAAAGCAAGCTGGAACGAGGGTGGAACCGCGGGTTAATGATATCTATTACTAAGCTCGTCCCTGTTTTATACAGGGGCGGGCTTTTTTGTGTTGTAATGGAATCAAAAACCTGTAATTTGTTCGAACAAATAAGAAGGAGTGAAACTGAATGTCAGAACTACTGAAAATATCTTTTCCTGACGGAGCGGTCAAGGAGTTTGCTAAAGGCACAACAACTGAAGACATCGCTGCATCCATCAGTCCTGGTTTAAGGAAAAAATCCATTGCCGGAAAATTCAATGGTGAATTATATGATTTAAAACGTCCGATTGAACAAGATGGTACAATCGAAATCGTCACACAGGACGCAGCGGATGCTCTTGAAGTATTGCGTCACAGTACAGCGCATTTGATGGCACAAGCGATCAAACGTTTGTACAAAAATGCTAAATTCGGCGTAGGTCCAGTCATTGAGGGCGGCTTTTACTATGATATGGATCTGGAGGAATCATTGACTCCCGAAGACCTTCCATTGATTGAAAAAGAAATGAAGAAAATCGTCAACGAAAACTTGGAAATTTCCCGCATCGAAGTGAGTCGTGATGAAGCGATTTCCCGTTTTAAAGAAATCGGCGACGAGTATAAATTGGAATTGATCGATGCGATTCCTGCCGATCAGCAGGTAACACTTTATGAGCAGGGTGAATTTTTTGACCTTTGTCGTGGAATTCATGTTCCATCAACTGGGAAAATCAAAGAGTTCAAGCTATTGAGCATCGCTGGAGCATACTGGAGAGGCGATAGCAAAAACAAAATGCTTCAACGCATTTACGGTACGGCTTTCTATAAAAAAGAAGATTTGGCCGAACACCTGCGTTTCCTTGAAGAAGCCAAGGAACGTGACCATCGTAAAATCGGGAAAGAATTGAACTTGTTCATGAGCTCACAAAAAGTGGGGCAAGGGTTGCCGATGTGGTTGCCAAAAGGCGCGACCATCCGTCGGACAATCGAAAGATATATCGTGGACAAGGAAGAACGTTTAGGTTATGACCATGTCTACACACCTGTAATGGGAAGCGTGGACCTTTATAAAACATCCGGACACTGGGATCATTACCAGGACGGCATGTTCCCGGTCATGGAGATGGAAAACGAACAGCTTGTCCTGCGTCCGATGAACTGTCCGCATCACATGATGGTCTATAAAAACAGCATCCACAGCTACCGCGAACTGCCAATCCGGATTGCCGAGCTAGGCTTGATGCACCGCTATGAAATGTCAGGTGCCCTTTCAGGCCTTCAGCGTGTACGTGGGATGACATTGAATGATGCACACATTTTCGTCCGTCCCGACCAAATCAAAGAAGAGTTCAAGCGTGTTGTGAACCTAGTTCTGGAAGTATATAAAGATTTCGATATCAAGGATTATTCATTCCGTCTGTCTTATCGCGATCCTCAGGATACAGAAAAATACTTCGATGATGATGACATGTGGGAAAAAGCGCAAAGCATGTTAAAAGGCGCCATGGATGAGCTTGGCCTGGATTACTTTGAAGCGGAAGGTGAAGCGGCATTCTACGGTCCTAAGCTTGATGTCCAGGTGCGTACGGCCTTAGGGAAGGATGAAACGCTTTCCACTGTTCAGCTTGATTTCTTGCTTCCTGAACGCTTTGACCTTAATTACGTCGGTGAGGACGGCAAGCAGCACCGTCCGGTTGTTATCCATCGCGGCGTCGTTTCCACAATGGAACGTTTTGTAGCCTACTTGATCGAAGAATACAAGGGGGCATTCCCGACTTGGCTTGCACCTATCCAAGCACAAGTGATCCCGGTCTCACCTGAAGTGCACTTGGATTATGCGAAAGAAGTACAGGAAAAACTTAAAGCGCAAGGCATTCGTGTCGACCTGGATACACGTGACGAGAAAATCGGTTACAAAATCCGTGAAGCGCAAATGCAAAAAATCCCGTATATGCTGGTCGTTGGAGACAATGAAGCCAAAGAAGGCAGCGTGAATGTACGTAAATACGGTGAACAAAAATCCGAAACGATAGCATTTGAAGATTTCGTTTCAGCGATTAAGGCGGAAGTGAGCCGTTAATAGCAAAAAGAGGGGCACATATAGTTGTGTCCCTCTTTTTAATCATGGCATGATAAAATGAAACCATCATGTGAAAATATGTACAGCAATGAAAAGGAGGGGCAGCATGAAAAAGAAATTTACTTATCTATTCGGACCGACATTCCTTGTCATTATCATCTTATTGTTATTGGATGATTATCGGCAATATGCCATC
Organism: Bacillus sp. ISL-57; assembly: GCF_018613135.1. Classification (NCBI taxonomy): domain Bacteria; kingdom Bacillati; phylum Bacillota; class Bacilli; order Caryophanales; family Bacillaceae; genus Bacillus; species Bacillus sp. ISL-57. The sequence goes on from NZ_JAGGQV010000004.1 coordinate 352,203, forward strand.
GTCCCGGTCCTGTTTTTTTGGATAGCGCTATTTTCTTGGGATGCCATTGAGAAAAAGAAAAAGGCGAAAGAAGACTCTTAACATGTGATGGCTTCGGCCAGTATGGACTGTATCCAAAGGGGGAGTGGGATAAATGGAGATTAGGAAGGCTTCAAGGAAAGACGCGGGTAACTTGGCTGCTCTGTTCAATCATGTAGAAGATTCCGGGTATATGCTGTTTAACCCTGGGGAAAGAAAAGCTACGGCGAAACAAATGGAAAAGCAATTGGAGCAAATCGAAAAAAATCCCCCTTCCATTGTCCTCGTTGCTGCTAGCGGCAATGAGCTGAATGGTTACCTAATCTTATTGGGCAATCAAATGGGCCGAACGAGGCATTCAGCCAAAATCGTCATCGGCATCCATGAACAGGACCGAGGAAAAGGCATCGGTACGAAGTTATTTCAGAAAATGGAGGAGCATGCGCGGACAAACGAAATACGGCGCCTGGAATTGTCCGTGATTGCAAATAACGCCCCTGCGCTTTCTTTATATCGAAAGATGGGGTTCGAAAAGGAAGGAATAAAGCGGGAATCACTGTTTTTTGATGGAAAGTATCATGATGAATATTTTTTGTCCAAATTACTTTAAAAAACGTATTGTCAAATAACTGAATGTCTGATAATATTAATTTTGTTGTGAAAAACGAATAAAATTTAGCATTTGACAAGTCATCAGTGTTTATGATATATTTCTAAAGTGAATTGAATACGTGTTTGATGAAAAGAAGAAGCACCCGCTTCTCACCTGGTTGACGCAAACAATGCAGTTAACAGGTCATGATTTGATTATTTGGATCTTTCTGAATGAGTCTATCAGTGTGGGTGCAGCATGCATCCACACTTTTTTATTATGATTATATCCTGTAAGCGAGTTGTGAGCGTGACCGAATTTATTCAAATATTCGTATTCGCCAATATCTTTGGAGGTGGCTAACTATTAGTAAAGACGCGATGGTAAACGAGGGCATCCGAGCCCGTGAAGTTCGTCTTATTGACCAAAACGGAGAACAACTTGGAATTAAAACGAAATTCGAAGCATTGGAAATTGCCGCTCGTGTAAATCTTGATCTAGTTTTAGTTGCTGCAAATGCAAAGCCTCCGGTAGCCCGGATCATGGACTACGGAAAACACCGCTTCGAGCAGCAAAAGAAAGACAAGGAAGCACGTAAAAATCAAAAAGTCATCAGTCTGAAAGAGGTTCGTTTGAGCCCGACGATTGAAGAGCATGATTTCAATACGAAGCTTCGCAACGGTATTAAATTCCTTGAAAAAGGCGATAAAGTAAAAGCTTCTATCCGATTCAAAGGACGTGCCATTACGCATAAGGAAATTGGTCAACGTGTACTCGTTCGTTTTTCTGAAGCATGTAAAGAAGTGGCTACAATCGAGCAACACCCAAAAATGGACGGGCGCAGCATGTTCATTATCTTAGCACCGAAAAACGAAAAGTAATTGTAAAGTAATTTGTAATGAGGAGGAATACCTTATGCCTAAAATGAAAACTCACCGCGGATCTGCTAAACGTTTCAAAAAGACTGGATCCGGCAAACTTAAGCGTTCTAACGCTTACACAAGCCATTTATTTGCTAACAAATCTACTAAGCAAAAGCGTAAGCTTCGCAAAGCTAGCCTTGTAAGCAAAGGTGACTTCAAACGTATTCGTCATATGTTAGATAACATTAAATAAGTTCGATTTATCGAGTTAAATAGGAGGGAAATAACATGCCACGTGTAAAAGGCGGTACTGTTACTCGCAAACGTCGTAAAAAGGTAATAAAATTAGCTAAAGGTTACTATGGCGCGAAACATATTCTTTTCAAAGTAGCTAACCAACAAGTAATGAAGTCAGGAAACTATGCTTTCCGTGACCGTCGTCAAAAGAAACGTGATTTCCGCAAACTTTGGATCACTCGTATCAACGCTGCAGCACGCATCAACGGTCTTTCTTACAGCCGTTTAATGCATGGCCTAAAGCTTGCTGGTATCGAAGTGAACCGCAAAATGCTTGCTGATCTTGCTGTTGCTGACGAACAAGCTTTTGCTCAATTAGCAACTGCTGCTAAACAACAATTAGACAAATAAGTCTGACTGATACAGCCACTCTCTTTTCAAGAGGGTGGCTTTTTACATATTTAAAGGAGGCATGGGAATGCAAGGAGTATGGTTCATTGCTGCTTATATGATCATCACGAACATCATCGGGTTTGCCTTAATGGGAATCGACAAAAGGAAAGCGCGTAATGGGGAGTACCGGATCAGCGAAAAGACACTTTGGTTTTGGGCAGTCATAGGAGGAGGGACGGGGTCCTTTTTGGGGATGAAGCAATTCCGCCATAAGACGAAGCATGCCGCTTTTAAGTGGGGCCTGCCTATATTGATGATTCTTCAGATAGGCTTATTGATTAAGTTATTCATTCAATTGTAATATGTAGCCAGTATAGTGTATATGCTTGTAGAAGCAGCAAAGAGTAGCTGGAGGGAGAGCATGAATGATAAACTGACACTTGTGATGAGCTACGTTCAATCTGGAAGCGTGTTTGCACCGTTGATTTTTATCACTTTTCATTTATTAAGGCAATTTTTATTCATTCCCGTCATTGTCGTTTGCATGTCTGGAGGAGTATTATTCGGGGCAGCTTTTGGAACGATCTATTCGGTAATCGGTTTGACGCTGTCCAGCATGGCCTTTTATTTCGTGATAGGCAAATTTCCGAAAACAAAGGATAGGCTGCTGCGGCTTAAGAATAAGCTGTTTGGAAACCGAAAGCTGAACAGCCGGCAAATTGCAGTACTCAGGCTAATACCATTCATACACTTTTATTTACTGTCGCTTTGTTTATTGGAATCCAATAAAGGGCTGAAAAATTATTTTTACCTATCATTCATGACCAATCTCCCTGTAGCATTCGTATACACGGTTTTTGGCCACTATATTGCAGATTTCAGTCCCACTCTGATCGTCATCATTTTATTATCCTTAACCTTATTGATCTATTTATTGAGAGAGAAGCAGACGGTCGTCCCCTGGAAGGAATTTTTTCGTTCAGATGATTAATATGGAGCCTTGAGTCCGTTTTCCTCAAGGCTCTTCATTATGCGTGATTTTTTTCAATTTTGTAAGAACTCCTTGACCGGGCTCTTCCAATCAATAACGGCATCCGGGTATTGTTTTTTTATGGCTGCCTCGATTTTCAAGAAATCATTTCGCTTCAAGCCTTTCAGGCCTGCCACTTTTTTAGGCCAAATGAAGATGGAGATGACCTCGAAGGAGCGTTCCGTCGTCCCTAAATACTTTTCCCCTTCAAACATCACCCCGTTGTACGTCAATAAAAAATTCTTTCGTATATTGGCTGTATCGTCGAGCAAAAAGAATTTTTTCTGTTCATGGGCCAGCTCTAATTTTCTTTTCGGATTAAATAGGTATTTAATGACTGTATAGATTAAGAAAATGATGAGAGCCAAAAGAATGAACCGCATGATCAATACCATGGAGCTACCTCCTTAAACAGAGTGATTCCCTTTCATTTACGTATGGGTTTTTAATAAGTTTCATTTATTTGATATAATTTAGAGGAAGACGAAGGAAAGAAGTGATGAAAATGAACATAAGTAAATTAATGGAAATGCAGGCGGCTTTGGATGAGCATATACAATCCAAGCATGATTTGGGTGCGGAAGACTTGGTGGAACGGAAGATACTTGCTCTTTTAGTGGAGCTTGGAGAGCTTGCCAATGAAACAAGATGTTTTAAATTCTGGAGTCTTAAAGGACCTTCTGATAAAGAAACTATTTTGGCTGAATATGTGGATGGCATTCATTTCATTTTGTCACTCGGGATCGAACGGGGTTTTGTACCGGAAGTTCCATCTGCCATAAAGATGCATCAGGAGGATTTGACGGTTCAATTTACTGCCATTTACGGCTATATCAGTGAATTTCGCACACAGTTGACAGAGTCATCTTACCAAAAGGTTTTTACTGCGTATTTACATTTAGGGGAGTTTCTCGGATTTTCGGCAGCGGATGTGGAAAAAGCATATGTAAGCAAAAATGAAGTGAATTACGAAAGGCAAAAGCAAGGCTACTGATTGTTTATGAAATCGATTGTCTGTATAATTATTCTTGTAATGTAAGTTATAAGGAGGTAAGGGAATGGCTCAATTGGATGAAACGTTAAAGATGCTTGCTGCCTTGACGGATGCTAAAGGCATTGCAGGAAATGAAAGTGAAGTAAGAAAAGTGATGACCGAATACATAACACCATTTGCGGATGAAATATCGACAGATGGCCTGGGAAGTTTGATCGCCAAGAAAACGGGAGATGAAAACGGACCAAAAATCGTCGTTACCGGGCATATGGACGAAGTCGGTTTCATGATCACCCAAATTGATGATAAGGGATTTTTGCGTTTTCAGCCGGTAGGGGGCTGGTGGTCACAGGTAATGCTGGCCCAGCGCGTGACGATCGTTACGGGTAAAGGAGATATAACGGGCATTATCGGTTCCAAGCCGCCACATATCCTGTCAGCGGAAGCGCGGAAGAAGCCGATTGATATTAAGGATATGTTCATTGATATTGGTGCATCAAGCAAAGAAGAGGTTAAGGAATGGGGCGTCAAGCCAGGGGATATGGTTGTGCCATATTTTGAATTCACGGTTATGAATAATGAAAAGATGCTGCTCGCCAAAGCCTGGGACAATCGAATTGGCTGTGCAATCGCCATTGATGTGCTTAAACAGCTGAAAGACAGCGACCATCCTAACGTAGTTTATGGAATTGGCGCAGTGCAAGAAGAGGTCGGCCTGCGTGGCTCCAAAACATCCACATTCAAAATTCAGCCGGATATCGGTTTTGCCGTCGATGTCGGCATTGCTGGTGATACACCGGGGGTTTCCGAAAAAGAAGCGATGAGCAAGATGGGGGAAGGCCCGCAAATCGTCATCTATGATTCATCGATGGTGGCACATAAGGGATTACGCGATTTCGTCACCGACACGGCCGATGAAATGAATATTCCTTATCAATATGAATCGATTCCTGGCGGCGGGACGGATGCCGGCTCCATCCATTTAACGGCAAATGGTGTTCCCGCCCTGGCGATCACGATTGCCACACGCTACATTCATTCACACGCAGCAATGCTTCACAGGGATGATTATGAGAATGCAGTTAAGCTCATTGTCGAAGTGATTAAACGCCTCGATCGCGAAGCGGTTGACCGGATCATTTACGATTAATATAGTAAGTTATAAATGGAGAGGCCTAATATAGGTCCTCTCCATTTTCTTTTTCTTATTTCTACTTGTCTTCGACGATTATATAGACGGCTTTGATGGGTCCATGGACGCCGACGACAAGGTCCATTTCGATATCAGCCGAATTGCTCGGCCCTGTTATGAAATTGATGCAGGAAGGAACGACTTCGCCCCGGGTAACTTTTGAGCGGATGGCCGCAGCAGCCTGGGTCATTCGCGGAACGATGGTGCTTTTTGGAATGATGGAAACATGGCAGGAAGGAAGGAAGCTGATGGAACGGCCGTGGTCCTTGTCACTGAACAAGACGACGGTCGCTGATTCTGCTAGTGTCATCTCACTGAAAGTGATTCCGATGTTAGCTCTTTCTGCTTTTTCGATATTTTCATTCCCGGCTTGGTGATCCCATATATGGACATCTTTTTCCTTTAAGATGCCCTCTAACCCATACTCGGAAAATCGACCGTCCTTAGGGATGATCACGGGTCCGTTTCCAAGTTCCTCGATCACCTGACTTAAACAATGCATCACTTGCTTGGAGTCGGTAACGTGAAATCGAGTATGCACCCGTTTACATTGCTCCTTCAATTCCGCGACAAGATCATTCTGTGTCGCATGTTTCAAAACTTCTTTTTGGGGGGCGTGCTTCCATTCCGGAACGGAGATGCCTTCCGTAATAGGAGCCCTTCCCAGGTTTTTGGCTATATTGTTTAAAAATGCCCCTTCATTATGGATGATTCCATTCATGATGGTTTCCCTCCTTTTTCCCGATTTTTGAACCAGTCCCGAAAGCTCTCTTTCCCTGGAGCAGGGAACTCCCGGCTTTCTGTCCAAGTTTTGAGCGGTCCCGGTCCTTTCGAGATGATATCCCCCGTTTTAAAAGGTGACATCGCTGATGGGGCCATTTTGGAGCCTAATTTATAAAGCATGGGCGATGCCGCACCAATCCCAAAGGCCTTCATGGCCATCTTTTCTGAAAACGGCGACATTTTTTCCTTTTCAACGATGACTTCCCGATGCTTCCTCAGTAAATCATGGAGTGGAATCTTTACCGGACAGGCATCTGTACAGGCTGCACAAAGAGTGGAGGCATACGGCAGTTCCTTGAAATCATCATATCCTCCGAGTAAGGGTGAAAGCACAGCGCCGATTGGTCCGGGGTAAATTGAACCATATGAATGACCGCCAACCTGGCGATAGACCGGGCAGACATTTATACAGGCAGCACAGCGAATGCATTGAAGAACGGATTGAAACTCGGTTCCTAGGATGGAGGAGCGTCCATTATCCACGATCACTAAGTGAAACTCCTCGGGTCCGTCTACGTCACCTTCATCACGCGGACCGGTAAGCGCGGTGATGTAACTGGTCAATCTTTGGCCGACAGCGCTTCTTGTCAATAAGCTGACAAGGACTTCGAATTCATCGAATGTCGGTACAAGCCGTTCCATCCCCATCACGGTGATTTGCGTTTTTGGGAGGGCAGTGACCAAATCGGCATTTCCTTCATTCGTCACCAGTCCGATCGAGCCTGTTTCCGCAATCGCAAAATTACAGCCGGTAATGCCCACATCGGCGCTTAAGAAATCTTTCCGCAGAATGCCCCGCACATGGGCGGTAAGCTCTTCCGGTTTTTCAGTTTGCGTATAGGCAAGCTTTTCTTTAAAAACATCCCTAATCTGCTCTTTATTTTTATGGAGGGCAGGTGCGACGATATGGGAAGGGGGATCATGATCATCCACTTGTAAAATGTATTCTCCAAGGTCCGTTTCAACGACATCGAGGCCAACTGCCTCAAGGGTTGCATTCAAATTGATCTCTTCCGTGACCATCGATTTGGATTTCACGACCTTTTTGGCATTCTTTTTTACAATGACATCCTTGATGTAGCCGCTTGCTTGTTCAGCGGTTTCAGCGAAGAAGACATGACCGCCCCTTTTCGAAACGTTTTCGGCAAGCTGGTGCAAATAGAAATCAAGGTTACTGAGCACATGCTGCCGGATTTCTTCCCCAAGGGAACGCCAATCCTCCCAGCTTCCCAATTCATCAACGGCAGTCAGCCGCCGTCCGTGTAATCGTTCTTGGGCACTGGATACGGCCAATCGCATAAAGTCATTATGTATTCCTTCATCCACCCGGTCTTTAAATTTGGCAGAGCTGGTTTTCATAGCCATAAGTTTTTCCCTCCTCGCTTTCTTTAAATGCTATTCAGGACTTCCGCAATGTGAAGGACTTTCACCGGTTGCCCCTTCCTTTGGATCCGTCCGCCGATATTCATCAAACATCCTGCATCCCCGCCGATTAAAAAGTCGGCACCTGTAGCTTCAATATTGCATACCTTCTCCTCGACCATCTGCCCGGAAATGTCACCCATCTTAACCGAAAAGGTCCCCCCGAACCCGCAGCAGTTTTGGGCATCCGGAAGTGGTGTCATTTCCAGCCCCCTGACATGGCTTAATAAAATGGCAGGTGCTTCCTTCACCTTAAGCAGCCGTGTCATATGGCATGAAGTATGATAAGTGGCCTTTCCCTTGAGGGTCGCCCCGACGTCGGTCACTTTTAAGACATCCACGATGAATTGGGACAATTCATATGTTTTAGCCGCTAATGATGCCGCTTTCCTTTCCCATACGGCATCGCCTTTGAAAAGAACCGGATATTCCTTGAACATCGCTGCACAGGAACCGGAAGGGGTTACGATGTATTCAGCATCTGCGAACGTTTTAATCATCTTTTTCATGGCGTCCTTCGATTCCTTCGTATACCCGCTATTATATGCCGGCTGTCCGCAGCATATCTGTGACTCCGGGAAATCGATCTCACAGCCTAATCTCTCGAGTAGCTCCACTGTCGCTTTGCCGACATTGGATTGAAACAAATCCACTAAACATGTTGCAAAGAGAGTAACTTTCAATCTGAACTCCTCCTTTTTCAAAATAAGTTAACAGGTCATCTGATGACTAGAAAATGGAAAAAGGAAATGGCTAAGAGAAGATACCAATTTCCAAGATTTTTTAAATGAAGTGATCGTTTTCAAAATAATATATCAATTTAATCGTTTTTTGTATAGGGTATTTTTGAAATTTAAAGGAATGTCAATGATTCTTTTGCTGATTTTTTTGGATGACCCGGTCCAGCGATTCCTCGACGCTTTGAAGATGAAACAGCATGGCACTGCGGGCTCCGTCTTCATCCTGTGCCACGATTGCATCATATATCCTGACATGCTGCTGGTAAAGCTGCTTGAGTGTCATCTCTTCGGAATAAAGCGCAACCCGACGGATATCACGCATCTTTTCCGTCATTAATTCTGAAACATGGTTCATCAATGTAATCAGCAGCTCATTTTGTGATGCATTTGCCACGGCAACATGGAAGGAGATATCCGCTTTATCACTTAGTTCTTCATCATCCGAGACCATTTCCATATTAGAAAGCATGTCCTTGAGTTCGATAAGGTTTTCTTCCGTTCTCTTCTTCGCTGCCACTTCCGCCGTACCGGACTCAAGGATTTTCCGAACTTCCAGTAAATGCTTGATATTGTCTTGATCCATCAAAAGGGCGGCAGACAAGGGATGGTTCATGATGGCGGGATCGAAGGTTTTGACGAATGTTCCTTCACCTTGTTTTATTTCAATAAGACCCATTGAACTCAATGCACTTAATGCTTCGCGGATGGCCGGGCGCCCGACTTGGAAATTTTCCGCAAGCTGCTGAATGGAATCCAATTGTTCACCTGGTTTCAGGCTGCCTGACCGAATCATTTCATAAAGTTCATCGCTGACTTCTTCATAAATTTTTTTCGGCTTTATTTTTTTATATACCAAGTAGTAGCACCTCTATTTTCTATGAGTTTCTCTAGTTAATATTATATAACACAAATGATCTTTGACACTTCCAGAAGAGTTAAAAAATCAACAAAAAATAAAAAAAATCTTGATTTTATATTTTCAATCATTTAATTTAAATGAGTACTCATCAAGTCATCTGATGACTTTGAATATTTGGATATGTAAGGGGTTTCAATTAGGGTTAAATTTCTGAATTTTTTAAAAAGTTTATAGAAAAAGGAGTCGAAATGAATGACATGGACACAAAACTTTACGCCGATCACCGATAATTTAGTTTTATCATCTCTTGCCGCACTCATTCCAATTCTTTACTTTTTCTGGGCGCTTACCATCAAACGCATGAAAGGTTACATGGCAGGTATAACGACGTTGCTTGTAGCTCTTGCAGTGGCTGTATTGATATATGGGATGCCTGCAGGAAAAGCAGTGATGTCCGCTTCACAAGGAGGCGTATATGGGCTGCTCCCAATCGGATGGATAATCATCACTTCCGTATTTTTGTACAAGATGACTGTCAAAAGCGGACAATTCAATATCATTCGTTCATCTGTGCTTTCGCTTACGGAAGATCGGCGCCTCCAGGCATTATTGGTGGCATTTTCTTTCGGGGCCTTTTTAGAAGGTGCTGCGGGATTTGGAGCACCGGTCGCCATTTCAGCCGCGCTTTTAGTCGGTCTCGGCTTTAACCCGCTATATGCAGCCGGGATTTGTTTGATTGCGAATACCGCTCCGGTAGCATTCGGGGCGGTTGGAATACCGATCATCGCCATGGAAGGCCCTACTGGCATAGCCGCCATGGAGATCTCAAAAATGGTCGGCCGCCAATTGCCATTCCTTTCTGCTTTCATTCCGCTTTATCTCATTTTGATCATGACTGGGTGGAAAAGGTCGCTTGAGGTCTTGCCGGCAATTTTGGTTTCCGGAGTTTCCTTTGCCATCACACAATACTTAAGTTCGAATTTTCTTGGTCCCGAATTACCCGACATCCTATCCGCGTTAGTGTCACTGTTTGCATTGGCGATTTTCCTTAAATTCTGGAAACCTAAAACGATCTTTCGCTTTGCATCAGAGGAAACGGCGGCTGCTGTCGAACCATTATATACAGCCGAAACGGAAACGAAATATACGAAATGGCAGATATTCCATGCTTGGTCGCCATTCCTTCTGTTAACGCTTTTCATCACAATATGGGGGATGAACCCAATAAAGCCGGCGCTATCCGGACATTATGAAGGCAACAATGTGCTGCTTGGCGGAATCAATGAAATCGGGAAACTATTAACCTTCCAAATCGAAGTGCCAGGTCTGCATAATGAGATAATCAGAAGCAATGGATTGCCGATTGCGGCTTTCTATAAAATAGAACTGCTCGGAGCAGCCGGGACGGCCATTTTACTGGCTGCCATCGTAACGAAGTTCATCGCACACATGTCTGCAAAAGACTTTTATGGAACCTTTGTTGAAGCGATGAAAGAGTTGGCCAAACCAATCTTGATGATTTCTACCGTGGTCGCTTTTGCTTATGTGACGAATGCTTCAGGCATGTCGACAACATTAGGGATGACCCTGGCAAAATCGGGTGATTTATTTCCGTTCTTCGCACCGGTTCTCGGCTGGCTGGGTGTGTTCATTACCGGATCGGATACATCAGCCAACCTCTTATTTGGCAGTCTGCAGAAAGTGACTGCGCTTAAAGTGGGGATGGAACCAGTCCTGGCGTTGGCGGCGAACTCTTCCGGAGGGGTCACCGGAAAGATGATTTCCCCCCAATCGATAGCGATTGCTTGTGCTGCCGTAGGATTGGCCGGCAGGGAATCGGAATTATTGAGATTCACGCTCAAACATAGCATATTTTTATTGCTGCTTGTTTGTGTGATTACCTTCTTGCAAAATGGCGTCCTGTCCTGGATGATTCCATAAGTAGAATGAGGCTCTCTTTTCATCGGGGAGCCTCGAAATATTTTCAAGTCCATTCAAAAAAGGAGGACATATCATGCAATTGGCAGCTGTGGCAGGAAAATTGGTGCATGAGGTTCGAAAACTGATTGATGAGGAGATCATCATTATTGATCATGCTGGCATGATTATCGCCAGCACCGATGGCAGCCGTATTGGATCTTTTCATGAAGGGGCCATCCACGCTTTCAACAATCGTGAGAAATTGATCATAAATAAACAGGATGAACGAAGTTGGAAAGGAGTGAAGGCAGGGATAAACCTGCCTATTTTCTTCAATCAGGAAGCCGTTTGTGTCATTGGAATTACAGGTGACCCCAAACATGTTTCCCCTTATGCGGAACTATTAAAGAAAATGACGGAGATGTTCATCCAGGAAAGCTATCATATTGAACAAGCAGAATCCCAATCACGTCTGATGGAATTCTTTGTATTTGAATGGCATCAGCTGCAGACGTTCAATGAGCACTTCCTTCAGAAGGCAAAGTTGCTTGGGATTGATGTTCATGCGGACCGGATCATCACCCTTGGTGAATTCAAGACTGAGGAAATCATTGAACCGCATGTATGGAGAACGCTTCAGATATTCATAAGACAGCAGCATCCCAATGACATCGCAGTACGTTGGGGGAGGAACCGATTCGTCATTCTTTCGATGGCCGATTTCATCGGTTCAAAAAACCAGCAATATAAGAAACTAAGTAAACTGCAAAAAAAGCTGGAAGAGAGTTCGGGTTATAAAGTGTGTGCAGGAGTTAGTTCGCGTGCATCAGGAACCGCTTTCAGGCCAGCGTTTTTTAAAGCGGAACGTTCCTTGAAAATCGCGTCTTCTTCATCAGGTATCATATTTGACGAAGACTTGAAACTTGAGGTCCTGCTTGATGAAGTTACCGCTGAAACAAGGCAGGAATATTTATCCAGGACAATTCAGGAGTTGCTTCCTAATGAGGAGCTGCTTAAAACCCTTACCATGTATTTTGCATGTGATCTATCCTTAAAAGAGACCGCTAGAGCCCTGCATATCCATATCAATACCCTCCATTACAGGCTCAAGCGCATAGAGGATTTGACCCGGCTGAATCCTAGGAAGCTAGCCGATTTAGTCACGATGTATCTAGCAGTATGTGTATTGGATAAACATACAAATTAATTCTTTGTAAAGCTCAAAATTTTATATGTTCGTACATAGAAGGCCGAGTGTTTTTTTTCTTATACTTACATCATATAAAAAAGTCTCGAATTTCCTATGTTTATATGAGGAGGATGTACATGTTAACAAAGCAGGTTAAGCAGCTACTTCTTACCATCGTAGGTCAGGAGAATTACGATGACTCGAAAGTGGAATGTCTGGTCTATTCATATGATGCAACGCCTGGGTTTCAAGCGATGCCGGATGCTGTCATCAAACCGGGCAGCACAGCTGAAGTCGCAGCCATCGTCAAAGTTTGCAACGAATACAATGTTCCGATCGTTCCGCGCGGTTCTGGGACGAATTTAAGCGGAGGCACATGCCCGACAGAGGGGGGGCTTGTCCTTTTATTCAATCGAATGAATTCATTACTTGAAATAGATGAGGAGAACTTAACGGCGACCGTACAGCCTGGGCTCATCACTTTGGACTTGATTTCAGCAGTTGAAGAGAAGGGATTGTTTTATCCGCCGGATCCAAGTTCGATGAAAATCTCCACGATTGGCGGCAACATTAATGAGAATTCTGGTGGACTGCGAGGTTTAAAGTATGGAGTCACCCGTGATTATGTCATCGGGCTTGAAGTGGTCCTTCCGAATGGGGACATCATTCGAACAGGGGGCAAGCTTGCCAAAGATGTAGCCGGATATGATTTAACAAAACTTTTTGTCGGGTCGGAAGGGACCTTGGGCATCGTTACGGAAGCGACCTTAAAGCTGATCCCGATGCCGGAAACGACTAAGACGATGCTTGCCTTATATCAAGATCTGGATGCTGCAGCCCAGTCAGTGGCCAAAATCATTTCAAATAAAATCATTCCTGTGACATTGGAATTTCTGGATCGGCCGACGTTGATCGTGGTTGAGGACTTCGCGAAAATCGGTTTGCCTACTAATGTGGAAGCCGTCCTGCTGATTGAACAGGATGGACCGCCTGAAGTGGTGGAACGTGATATGAAAAGAATGGCCGATATCTGTCTAGAGGAAAAGGCGGTTTCCGTGGAAATTGCCGAAACGGAATCTGACGCTGTCGCCTTGAAAACGGCAAGACGGACAGCACTTTCCGCACTGGCCCGTCTCAAGCCGACGACCATTTTGGAAGATGCCACCGTTCCTCGCTCGAAAATTGCCAAAATGGTTAGAGCGATTAATGAGATCGCTGACAAGCATAATGTGGACATTTGCACGTTCGGTCATGCTGGGGATGGGAATCTGCATCCGACATGCATTACCGACGCTCGTGATCATGAGGAAATGGAGCGGGTGGAGCTCGCTTTTGCCGACATTTTTGCCGCAGCTATCGACCTTGGCGGGACGATAACCGGTGAACATGGTGTAGGAGCGATGAAGGCCCCGTATCTTGAATGGAAGCTGAAGAAAGAAGGGATTGATGCCATGAGGGCGATTAAACAGGCTTTCGATCCCAATAACATCATGAATCCCGGCAAAGTATTTGCCAAGGAAACCAGGAAAAGGGTGGTGGTTTCTACATGACGACAGTACAGGAAAGGGAAACCATTGCCATTCAATTCGCGAAAAAAATGAATGAAGATGAATTGTTGAATTGTATGCGCTGCGGCTTCTGCTTACCCCATTGCCCGACATACATAGAATCGGGCCTGAAGGAATCCCATTCACCAAGGGGCCGGATTGCACTTATGAAAGCGGTGGCGGATGGCGTGATTGAGCCAGATAGGGATGTAGAACGGTCGTTGAGTCTTTGCCTCGGCTGCAGGGCCTGTGAACCTGTGTGCCCTTCAGGTGTGAAATACGGACACCTTCTTGAAGAAGCAAGGGATATCATCCATCAGAATAAAAAACACAGTTTCCCTGTAAAAACGATCCGCAAGGCCGTTTTCAGTGGACTATTCCCGCACCAGGAGCGAATGCAGACCATGACAAGTTTGCTTGGCTTCTATCAGAAATCAGGCCTGCAATACATGGCCCGTAAAACGGGAGTCCTCAACATGCTTCCGGATAATTTGGCAGCCATGGAAAAAGTGCTGCCGAAAGTCCCGAAAAAAGCAGAAATGAAAAATCGGCCAACCGAGCTGCCTGCAATCGGAACGCCGCTCAAAACGGTGGCTTTCTTTTCCGGCTGCTTGATGGATACGATGTTTTTGGAAACGAACAAGGCCACACTAAAGCTTCTTCAGCTGGCCGGATGTGAAATCGTCATTCCGAAATCCCAGGCCTGTTGCGGGGCGCTGCATGGGCACAGTGGTGAAAAAGCAGGTGCAAAGCAACTGGCCAAGCGTAATATTGAAGCCTTTGAAACGGAGGGAGTTGATTATATCATTACGAATGCCGGCGGCTGTGGCGCTTTTCTCATAGATTATGACCATCTGCTCCAAGATGAACAGGAATGGCACGACCGAGCAATCTCATTTAAAAATAAGTTGAAAGATATCAGCCAGATCCTTGTTGATTTGCGTTTTCAGGAAAAAGTTCGCCTGAAACTGCCAGCTCAATCCGTAACTTTCCAGGATTCCTGTCACTTACGGAATGTGATGAACACCTCCTCGGCTCCGCGAATCCTCCTTCAATCAATAGAAGGAATCGATTTCAGGGAAATGAAGGATGCCGATCGCTGCTGCGGCTCAGCTGGGATATATAATATTGTTGAATCAGAGATGTCCATGAACATTCTCGACTCTAAAATGGAGCACACGAAATCGACACAGGCCGATATTGTTGTCACGGCAAACCCTGGCTGCCTGTTGCAAATGCAATTGGGGATCGAGCGGGAAAACTTGGGGGAATGCACAAAAGCGGTGCATATTGCGGACCTGCTAATAAAGGCTGTGGCATTATAATAGAAGAAAAAAGATCACAAGCAGTTCATGAAAAAATGAAATGGCATGATTTGGTTAAACATTACATTTTTATAAAGGGGGAAACCCTTGTAAAGGCTTGATCTCAATTAAAAATGCGTTCTGTGCTGAGAACGAATTGTAAATGATATAACAAAAATGAAATATGGATTCCTCGTTTACTTAGGAACATGGCGGGTATTGTTTATATATAGCATCCACTAAACGAAACAACAAAACCTAAGGAGGAATGTAAAATGAATAAAACAGTATATGGAGTATATGAATCAAATGCAGAAGTGATCCAAGCAATTAATGCACTTAAGGCAAAGGGTTTTGAAGGGGACGATATTACGGTCGTGGCAGATAAGGAAGAAACATTGGATTTCACGAACCATCAACGTGAAACGGATGTTCACACAATGACGAATGTTCCTAACGATGAATCGTTTATGGACAAGGTGGCACGTTTCTTCATGCCGGAAGATACGGCAGACCTTTCAACAAGATTGGCGAATGCAGGCCTTTCGAATAGCGATGCGGCTGAACATGTCTTTGATGTAGAAAATGGAAAAGTCCTGGTTCTGGTTGAAGAAGGTGAAGGCCATCTTGGAACGGCAAGAGATAAATTCACGACCGGAACAATGGACACTGCCGGTACAAGGCTTGATACTAACTCCACCAACCCACTATATAATGGTACGGAAAAAACCGATCCATTAAATAAAGAAGATGTTTATGGAGTCAATGGACAAGGCCGTGAATTGCCAGAAGATGAAAGGACACTTACACTTCGGGAAGAACAGCTGAACATTGACAAAGAAAGAGTTCAGACAGGAGAAGTCGTCATTAATAAAGAAGTCAATGAACAGCATAAAACGATCAATGTCCCGGTTGAACACGAAGAAGTGACAGTTGAGCATAGATCGGTTTCAGGACGTGAAGCGAATCGGGAAACCGGAACCATTGAAGATGGGGAAACATTACGAATCCCGGTTGTTGAAGAAAAACTGGAAGTTTCGAAAAAACCGGTTGTCACAGATGAAATTGTCATCAAGAAACATGCTGTACAAGAAACGGAACAAGTTCAGGATACTCTTAAAAAGGAAGATATCCAGCTTGATAGTACAGATGAATCGATCGTGAATGAGAAAAAGGCAGCTGAACGTAGAACCGACCGCTTCTAAGAGTGAAGGAAATGGCCTGCAGTTTAAAACTGCAGGTTTCCTTTTGGTTATAAGGACTGTTTAAAGGTCCGAGCTTAGGGAAGGCAAACCTTTTTGTTTAATTGGCATCCATCAGGGTATAAATACACATAAGAAGAAATATCGGAAAAAGGAGGAGGAAGATGCATGGGAAAAACATTATATGGTGTTTTTGATACGGAAAGAGAAATGATCCAGGCTATACAATCCCTCAAGGAAAAGGGCGTTCATGAAGGGGAAATAACGGTAATGGCTGATAAGAAAGAAGATTTGGATTTCGTCAATGAAAAGCATGATCCGGATGTCGACGTCGTTACTAACTATAACGAGGAATCCTTCATTGATAAAATGAAACAATTTTTCCTGAACGAGGGTTCCGAAGATATAAGGAACCGTCTAGGTGAGCTAGGGCTTGCCGATAGTGAAGCAACCGCTTATATAAATGAAGTGGAGGCCGGAAAATTCCTGATACTTTTAGATGAATCGGAAACCGTAACAGCACGTGAAAACACAACTTCCAATCGCATCGAGGATACGGACGAACCTTTAGTGAATCCGCTTAAAACAGGTGTGGTGAACAATCCGGACCCGAACCTTTTTCCGGAAACAACCGCGAATGCCTTTCAAACAAGGGAAATGGAAGCACAGCCAGGAAGAAGCGAAGAGCTTCATGGAAATTCCGCCAACATCTATAAAAATGAAGAGATGGATGCGAAGCGAGCTCAAGAAAGGGAAATCTGGGGAAACTCCACAGAAAAATTCAAGAAGCAAAAATCAAGGAATCATGAAGACCCGATTTATGCGGATACGGACGAAAACCTTGACGTTCAAGGATCACTGGATCGGACCGCGAGACCGGCAGGCAGCGGACAGCAAGAGATAGGCTTACAAGATGAATACATCAAAAATCGAATCAATACCGACAATCTGTAATACACAACAAGAACAGCCTGCATAGGGCTGTTTTTGTTTGTTTTCTTACTGTAGTCGTTATTGGATTGAAGAAATGTGCGACACTCCTGCCGGATTACTGGCTAGCCGAGCCACCGCAGCCGCTTTTTGATGTGGCTTGGCAGACAGTTGGCGAAAAGGGAGCGGATTTCTGAAATCAACTGCAACGTTTTTTAATAAAACTAAGAGTTTGCTACAGGCTATTTATTTTTATAAAAACCCTTTAGGCAGAGGGTTCCCTTGTGCGTCTCCATGGACTATTTGCTTGTTTATTGATAAAGCGGCAAGGTATAATGACAAAGGAATTTTATTTTAAGTAGAGTAACAAGGAGGGGGAGAAACATGGAAAAAAACGTATATGGTGTTTTTGACTCTAATCCGGAACTACTTGCTGCAATTTCAGACTTAAAAGCAAAAGGCATATCTGGCACCCAAATGACAGTGGCAGCTGATATAAAAAATTATGTGCAGCTTGGAAATGAACATACGGATATACTGATCATCGCCAATCAGGATAAGGAGGACACTCTTTTTTTGAAAATCTTCCATTACTTCACAGATGAAGGATCTGGAGATTTACGCAGCTTTTTCACGAAATACGGCTACTCTTTTGCTGAGGCAAAAGCGATGCTTGAAGAAGTAAAAGCAAAGAAATTCATCTTGCTGCTTGATGAAGAAGTCTCCATTGAAGAACTGAAGGCTGGCGAAGCGAGATTAAAAAAATAACAGCCTTTGAAGGCTGTTATTTTTTTAATCCTGCTTCGAGGGCAGTGATCATTTCCTGTTTTTCCTGCTCGGATGAATTTTGCCAGATGACCTCGAATAATACTCCCAAACCAGGAAGCATTTTTTCCTCGCCATTTTGTATGGCATCGACAATCGTGTCTTCCAGCTGCTCTTGCGTATTTCCAGATACATTTTGGATGATCGCATTACGTAAGTTTAAATTCATAATTATTCCTCCTCTAACACATAATGACTGACATTAATAGCATTTCACAAACTCGCATGCAATATGTATGTGAATTGCGTTATAATAGGAAAATCAGTGTGAAGTTAAAGGAGCGTTTACCCTTGAAATATATCGAATCCGTAAAAAACCCGCAAGTTAAGCAATGGAAAAAACTTTTGACCAAAAAAGAACGAGATAAAACAGGTAAATATTTAGTCGAGGGTTTTCACCTAGTTGAAGAAGCCTTAAAAGAGGAAATCGTCTTGGAAGTGATCATCAATGAAGAAACTGAAATGCCTGCCCATTTTAAGGTGGAAGGCACAGAACTCATTTATGTGAAAAATGATATTATGAAGGCGATTTGCGATACCGAAGCACCGCAGGGAATTGCTGCGGTTTGTGAACAGAAATCAACGAGCATGGCGTCGATCAATCCGGATAAATTATTGTTGATCGATGCCGTCCAAGATCCTGGGAATATTGGAACGATGATCAGGACAGCTGATGCAGCGGGAATAGATGCGGTCATCCTCGGGGAAGGGTGTGCTGACTTGTATAATCCCAAAGTGGTCCGTTCGACGCAAGGGAGCCTTTTCCATATGCCTGTCATTAAAGGGAACCTATCCGAAATCATCGATGAGCTGAAGCAAAGCGGAACACCGGTTTATGGCACGGCATTAGAAGGGGCATCGCCATTTGAAGAAGTGGAAAAGTCTTCCCGATTTGCCCTGCTGGTCGGTAATGAAGGCCAAGGAGTATCGAAGGAATTACTGGAGAAAACGACTAAAAACCTCTATATTCCCATCTACGGAAAAAGTGAATCTTTGAATGTGGGGATCGCTGCCGGGATTTTAATGTACCATTTACGAAAATCGATTTGAAACGGCCGAAGAATTATAATATAATAAAACAGAATTTTATAATGAAAACAACGATGACAAAGAGTAGTAGCTTAAAGTTAACCATATCCAGGGAGAAAATGCCTTGACTGAAAGCATTTTTATGGCACTGCTTAAGTGAATTCACCTTTCGAGTTGGCATTGGGAAGACAGATTGTCTGAAAAATGTTCCGGTGAAGAGCCGTTATTTTTAATGAAGTGAGTGCAGAAGTTTTTTTGTTTGTGCACTAATAAGGGTGGTACCGCGATACATAAACCTCGTCCCTTTAGGGATCGGGGTTTTTTTGTGTTCATTTTTACAAAAGGAAAATAAAGGAGGAAGACATGATGCAGGAACGTTTACTAGAACTGCAGGAAGAAGCGTTGCAAAAAGTTGCCGCCGCTTCCGAATTAAAAGAACTGAATGAAGTCCGTGTTGCTTATTTAGGGAAAAAAGGGCCAATCACGGAGGTATTGCGCGGCATGGGTAAATTATCTGCTGAAGAACGCCCGAAAATCGGGGCACTAGCCAATGACGTACGTGAAGCGATCGCAACAAAGATCGAGGAGAAACAAAAAGCGCTTGAAACCGCGGCAGTCAATGCCAAGCTAGCAACTGAAACGATTGACGTCACACTTCCAGGACGTCCGGTAAACAAGGGGAATCTTCATCCATTAACTCGAATCGTGGAAGAAATCGAAGACTTATTCATCGGGATGGGCTATACCGTTGCGGAAGGTCCTGAAGTCGAAAGCGACTACTACAACTTCGAGGCACTTAACTTGCCAAAAAGCCATCCGGCACGTGATATGCAGGATTCTTTCTACATCACAGATGAAATCCTGATGCGTACGCACACTTCACCGGTTCAAGCCAGAACGATGGAAAAACATAAAGGTCAAGGCCCTGTAAAAATCATTTGCCCAGGAAAAGTATATCGCCGAGATAACGATGATGCGACACACTCCCATCAATTCCAGCAAATTGAAGGCTTGGTAATCGATGAGAACATCAGCATGAGCGACCTGAAAGGAACGCTAGACGTATTTGCGAAAAAAGTATTCGGTCAAGACCGTGAAATCCGTCTTCGTCCAAGTTTCTTCCCATTTACCGAGCCTTCCGTCGAAGTGGATATTTCTTGTAAAATCTGCAGCGGTAAAGGCTGCAGCGTATGTAAAAAAACAGGCTGGATCGAAGTGCTTGGCGCTGGGATCGTTCATCCGAACGTCCTTGAGATGGCTGGCTTCGATTCCAAGAAATACTCTGGATTCGCATTTGGAATGGGCGTGGAACGGATTGCCATGTTGAAGTACGGTGTGGACGATATCCGTCATTTCTATACGAATGATGTTCGATTCTTAAAACAATTCAACCATCACGAAGCATAAATTTTTATTTTAAAAAGGAGGACCTACCATGTTTGTGTCTTATAAATGGTTACAAGATTATGTTGACCTTTCAGGCATCAATGCGACGGAGCTAGCTGACAAAATCACGAAAAGCGGCATTGAGGTTGAAGGGGTGGAAAAGAAAAGTGAAGGGCTAAAAGGGGTCGTCATCGGGCATGTCTTAGAACGTGAACAACATCCAAATGCGGATAAATTGAATAAATGCCAAGTTGATATCGGGGCCGAAAATCCCGTTCAGATCATCTGCGGGGCACCGAATGTCGATAAAGGCCAAAAAGTCGCAGTCGCTACTGTTGGCGCAGTCCTTCCAGGTAATTTCAAAATCAAGAAAGCGAAACTTCGCGGAGAAGAATCGCACGGAATGATTTGCTCGCTTCAAGAATTGGGCTTCGAATCCAAACTCGTTTCCAAGGATTATGCTACAGGAATCTTCGTCTTCCCCAATGATGTGGAAGTAGGGAAAGATGCATTGGAGGAACTTGGTTTAAGTGATGAAGTGCTGGAACTTGGACTGACTCCAAACCGTTCCGATGCTTTGAGTATGCTTGGAGTAGCATACGAAGTGGGAGCCATTCTAGGACGGGAAGTGAAATGGCCGGTAATCGAGAAAGAAGAGGCAGCTGAAAAAGCAACTGATTATATCAGTGTCAAAGTGGAAGCGAAAGAAGATAACCCGATATACATGGCTAAAATCATCAAGGATGTTAAGATCGGACCTTCACCGCTTTGGATGCAGACTAGGTTGATGGCTGCAGGTATCCGACCACATAATAATGTGGTGGATATCACGAACTACATTTTACTTGAATACGGCCAACCGCTCCATGCCTTTGATTATGACCGCTTTGGTTCGAAGGAAATCGTCATCCGCAGAGCGAAGGATGCTGAAAAAATCGTAACATTAGATGAAGCGGAACGCACTTTGACACCTGACCATTTAGTGATCACGAATGGCAGTGAGCCAGTTGCAATTGCTGGTGTGATGGGCGGAGCGGATTCCGAAGTCAAAAATGATACGACGAACATCATTATTGAAAGTGCATATTTTGCAGGTACAGTAGTTCGCAAAGCTTCCAAGGACCATGGATTACGCAGTGAAGCCAGTGCCCGCTTTGAAAAAGGCGTCGACCCGGCACGTGTTCGTGAAGCAGGGGAACGTGCTGCACAATTGATTGCACAATATGCAGGCGGAACAGTCTTACAAGGAGCAGCAGAAGTTGACGAATTGTCAATGGAACCTGCGGTCATTAGCATCACGCTTGAAAAAATCAACACACTCCTTGGAACAAGCATGACCGTATCGGTTGTGGAGTCAATCTTCAAACGTCTGCAATTCGGCGTGGAACTTGACAATGAAACATTCACGATCACTGTCCCTACGCGCCGTGGTGATATTACGATTGAAGCCGATTTAGTCGAAGAGGCTGCACGTTTATATGGATATGATAACATCCCCGTTACACTGCCGATCGGTTCTGCTACACCAGGACAATTGACAGACTATCAAATTAAACGGAGGAAGGCACGCCGTACACTTGAAGGCGCAGGCCTTTATCAAGCGGTGACCTATTCACTGACAAGCGAGGAAAAAGCGTCCCAATTCGCATTGGAAGCAAGAGAATCCATTCGATTGGCAATGCCAATAAGTGAGGAAAGAAGCCAGCTGCGTTTAAGCATCGTGCCTCAATTGCTGGAAGTCGTGAAATATAACAATGCCCGCCAAATTGATTCACTGGCACTGTATGAAATCGGTTCGGTATTCTTTAAGCGAGACGAACAAGAACTTCCTGAAGAAAAAGAACATGTTGCTGGAGCGATCACAGGCCTATGGGAGTCACATCTATGGCAAGGTGAAAAGAAACCAGTGGATTTCTTTGTAGCCAAAGGCGTTATCGAAGCATTATTCGACACACTTGGATTAGCCGATCAAATAAGTTACCGCCAAGCGGAAATCAACGACATGCATCCAGGACGGACAGCGGAAGTACTATTGAATGGTGAAGTAATTGGCTTTATCGGCCAAGTGCACCCAACTGTCCAAAAAGACTTGGACATTAAAGAAACATACATTTTCGAACTATCCTTAAAAGCATTGGCCGAAGCAGAAGTCGCGCCGATAGCATACCAAACGATTCCGCGCTATCCATCAACCACACGCGATATCGCGCTCGTTGTGGATCAAGCCACGAAAGCCGGGGACATTCAAAACATTATTGAAGAAGCCGGCGGCAAACTGCTGAAAGAAGTAAACATCTTCGACTTATACGAAGGTGAAAGAATGGAGGAAGGCAAGAAATCCATTGCCTACTCACTGAAATACTACGACCCGGAACGTACCCTGACGGACGAAGACATTACAAAAGCACATGATAAAGTGCTTGAAGCCGTTAAAGAAAACGCCGGCGCAGAGCTAAGAGGATAAAACCAAAAAGACAGCTCCCTGAATCTTGGGGAGCTGTCTTTTTTGATTTTGCGAGTAAAAGGTGAATTCACGAGTAAAAGGTGCAAACTCACGAGTAAATGGAGCAAACTCACGAGTAAAAGGTGAATTCACGAGTAAAAGGTGCAAACTCACGAGAAAATGGCGTGAATTCACGAGTAAAAGGTGCAAACTCACGAGAAAATGGCGTAAACTCACGAGAAAATGGCGTGAATTCACGAGTAAACCGCGCAAACTCACGAGTAAACGGCGTGAACTCACGAGAAAAAGGCGGCTGTTCAGGAAGATCAGCCGCTTTCTTCTATTTATGATATTTCTGTTGATAGAGTCGCTTCGCTTTTTCTGTGTTGGCAAAATGGGTTTTCGTGAATTCGTGTAATGAATCGATTCCTTTTTCATGAATCAATCTTGCGGCCGCTTCATCGACTGCAAATCCTGCACCTTTAGGGATTTTGAATCCGGCTTTCTCACTCAGCAAGTCAAAGCGTTTGACGAATGCATATCGGGCCAGGATGGATGCGGCTGCCACTCCAAGGTGAATGCCTTCCGCTTTTGTGCATAGATAGGTGGCATTAGCTTGGAATAGTTCTTGGCCTTTTAGGTAATTGAAAAATACCTCTGGTTGAGCGAATTGATCAATAAGGACGGCTTCCGCTTGTTCTGGCTGGATTTTTTGCATGAGGTGCTTGATTGCTTGGTTATGGAGGAGTGCCTTCATTTTTCCTTGTGACATTCCCTTTGCCTGCAGCGCATTATATTTCGGGTTGTCGCAGGTGAGCAGGCTGAAGGGCACTACATCCTTAATCTGTTTGGCAATGTCGATGATCTGTGGGTCTTTCAGATTTTTGGAATCCTGGACACCAAGCTCCTTTAAAAGAGCGAGTTGCTCCTTCTTGGCATATACGGCTACGACGGTCATCGGGCCGAAATAGTCTCCTGTTCCGACCTCGTCTGAACCAATCACTGACATGGTTCCGATATTTGCAGGCGGTGAATATCGATGGACGTTGACCGATGCAGAGGCTGCCGCTTTTTTCTTTGGAGCCGCAGCAGTGGTACCTTTTTGCCATTTTACCGCTTCTATTTCGGCATTCTTACCTTGAAAAAGGACCTTCCCGGATTTATAGGCCGTCACCGTACATAGCGGCGGTTTGGCGGAAAAGATGCTCCCCGGCGGCTGCTTGGCGGCCAAGGATGAAGAATAATGGGACTTCATCGCCTTTATTTGTTCAGGACTGATAAGTAAAACAACATGGGACATAATGGGTTAGCTCCTAACTTCATTTTGTTTATTAGGTAATCTTCTTCCTGAATTCGATATCGTTTGACAAATTATTGAAATTTTAATGCAAGAAATGACGATGTACTCTCTTTCATGACGAAAAACTTCATGATATGATAGAATTAGGATTGTTTAGATTGGGGGCATCATTTTGTCAGACGATAAACGAAATAAAACAACAGTTGATATATACGGACAGCCATATACAATTGTCGGCACAGAAAGCGCAAGTCATATGCGCCTGGTCGCTTCGATGGTTGACGAAAAAATGAGAGAGATCAGGATGAAAAATCCATACTTGGATACAAGCAAGCTAGCGGTGTTAACGGCCGTGAATACCATCCATGAATATATTAAATTAAAAGATGAACTAGACCAGCTTCAACTGGAATTAAAGAGAGAGAAGGACTGAGTACATGCTTGATTTAGCAATTCTGGCCATTCTTTTAATCGGTTTATTAATCGGTTTAAAGCGTGGCTTCATTTTACAAGCGGTTCATATGACTGGGTTCATTGTAGCCTTCATCGCCGCCTATGTATTTTACGGAGATCTTGCTCCCAATTTGAAATTATGGATTCCGTTCCCAACGATGGGTGATTCCTCGACCCTTAATATGTTTTTTGATACAGTCGGGCTTGATACGGCGTATTACAATGCAATTGCCTTTGCAATCATTTTCTTTGCTGCCAAGATTCTTTGGCAAATGATAGGATCCATGCTCAATTTCATTACCCATCTACCGATATTAAAACAGCTGAATCGCTGGGGCGGAGGGATATTGGGTTTTCTCGAAGTCTATCTTATCATGTTTATTATATTATATATAGCTGCCATGCTGCCAATGGATTCCATCCAGAAACCATTAACTGGCTCATTTTTGGCAGAATCGATCGTGAAACATACGCCGTTCCTTTCCGAGCAGGTGAAGGAACTTTGGTTTCATGATGTAAAACAATCTTAATGTCAGTATAAGAGGGCCTGCCTCCCGTGTTCAAAGTCCTGGATTCCTATACTTTGAACACGGGGGAGGCCCCTTTTTATGTAGCGGCATGTAACTTCCTTCTAATTGATTCGAAGGTTAAGAATCTGACTGCTTGTACTTTACCTCCAAGAAAGGTATCTTTAAGAAAGTGAACATGGGACACCCTACTAATTTTTTCGGCGGTGAATTAAATGACGATTAATAAAAAAGATATCATTAAATTATTAGAAAAAATTGCAATATATATGGAATTAAAAGGAGAGAACCCGTTCAAGGTTTCAGCTTTCCGAAAGGCAGCAGGCGCCTTGGAAACGGATGACCGGAGCTTGTCGGAGATTGAAGATTTTACCGCTTTGAATGGAATCGGGAAAGGAACGGCATCCGTCATCGAAGAGTATATAAATGAGGGGAAATCGACTGTACTTGAAGAGCTTCAGGAGCAGGTGCCAAAAGGATTGATTCCGCTCCTGCAGCTTCAAGGTTTGGGCGGGAAGAAAATTGCCAAGCTTCATAAAGAGCTGCATGTCAAAGATGTGAATGATCTTAAAATCGCCTGTGAAGAAGGCAGGGTCGCGGCGCTTGCCGGTTTCGGCAAAAAAACGGAAGAGAAGATCCTTTCTGCAATTGCTGAGGCGGGTTCAAGGCCCGATCGACTTCCCCTTGCCTTCATGAGACCGATTGCGGCTGATATTGAAACGGCCCTTGCTAACATGGAATACATCATCCGTTCATCCAGGGCCGGCAGCATCCGGCGTATGAGGGAAACGATCAAGGACCTCGATTTCATTATTTCGACAGATCATCCCGAAGAGGTTAAAAATCAACTGCTTGCAATAAAAGGGATAAAACAGGTGATTGCGGCCGGTGATACAAAAGTATCGGTCGTGCTTGATTATGAATATGACATTTCCGTCGATTTCCGAATCGTTAAGGATAAGGAATTCATCACGACACTTCATCATTTTACAGGTTCGAAGGATCACAATGTGCGGATGCGCCAGCTTGCCAAAGATCGCGGAGAGAAAATCAGCGAATATGGGGTGGAAGTGACTGAAACCGGTGATGTATTGACGTTTGAAACGGAAGAACAATTTTATAATCATTTTGGCCTTCCTTTCATCCCGCCAGAACTGCGTGAAGACGGAACGGAAGTGGAGCATTATGATGCTAATGAACCTCTCATATCTTTAGAGGCCATTAAAGGTGATCTGCATATGCATACCACATGGAGTGATGGTGCTCATACAATTGAAGAAATGATTGAAGCATGCCGTGCAAAAGGGTATCGATATATGGCCATCACCGATCATTCGCAATATCTGAAAGTGGCGAACGGCTTGACCGCTGAACGTTTACGTGAACAAAAACGGATCATCCATGAACTTAATGAAAAATACACTGACTTTACCGTTCTTTCCGGGATAGAGATGGATATACTTCCTGATGGGACACTTGATTATGACGATGAGCTGCTTGCAGAGATGGATTTGGTGATTGCATCGATTCATTCAAGTTTTTCACAGCCTCGGGAAACGATCATGGAGCGCTTAAAAACGGCTCTGAATAATCCGCATGTAGATATCATCGCCCATCCAACGGGAAGGATCATCGGCAGACGCACCGGATATGATGTGGATATAGAAATGCTGATCGAACTGGCCCGCGAAACGAATACGGCCTTGGAATTGAATGCGAATCCGAACAGATTGGATTTGGCACCTCCGCATCTGCGCAAGGCTCAGGAAGCAGGCGTTCCGATCGTGATCAATACGGATGCCCACAGCATCGACATGCTTGAACATATGCCTGTGGGGGTCTCATCAGCCAAAAAGGGCTGGATTAAAGAATCCACGGTTCTTAATGCAAGGGACACGGATGGATTATTAGCATTTTTAAAGAGAAATGATTAACTATTTGCCCATAAATAAGGAGGAGCTTTCACTCCATGCATAATAAAGCTTTAAAGACATTGGAATTTCATAAAATAAAAGAACAATTAATCTCACACGCTTCCTCATCCATAGGAAAAGAGAAGGCAGAGCAATTGATGCCTTCCACGGATTTTGAAGAAGTGTCGAGATGGCAGGAAGAAACGGATGAGTCAGCCAAAATCGTCCGGTTGAAAGGTAACTTGCCATTGGGCGGAATTTTCGATATCCGACCACATGCAAAAAGGGCACAGATTGGCGGTATGCTCTCACCGATGGAACTGATGGAACTTGCGAGCACGATTCGTGCCGGCAGGATCCTCAGCCGCTTCTTCGAAGAACTGGCAGAGCAGGAGATTGATGTTCCGCTTTTAGCCGAATATATCGATTCCCTTCATCCATTGATTGATTTGCAGCAGGAAATTACGTATGCAATAAGCGAACATGGCGAAGTGATGGATTCTGCCAGCGACAAGCTTCGTACTCTAAGAAACCAAATTCGGACGAACGAAAGTCGCGTCAGGGAAAAACTGGAAAGTATGATCCGTTCTTCCAATGCAACAACAATGTTATCCGATGCCATCATCACCATCCGGAATGACCGATTCGTCATCCCGGTTAAACAGGAATACCGCAGTGTGTATGGCGGGATCATTCATGATCAATCATCATCAGGGCAGACGTTGTTCATTGAGCCGCAGGCAATCGTTCAGCTGAATAATGTCCTGCAGGAAACCCGAGTGAAGGAAACGCAGGAAATAGAACGGATATTGGTCGAACTATCGGAAAAAGTCGGTGCGTTCACCCCTGAATTGCTTCATAATATCAAAGTGCTGGCACAAATCGATTTCCTTGTCGCCAAGGCAAAATATGCGAAAGCGATAAAAGGATCCAAGCCGATTCTGAATAATGAGGGGCGCGTAAAATTATTCAAAGCGAAACACCCGCTCATTCCGAATGATGTCGTCGTGGCCAATGATATTTTTCTTGGTGATGAATTTACGACAATCGTCATCACCGGTCCGAATACAGGTGGTAAGACGGTTACCCTGAAAACGATTGGCCTCTGTACGTTAATGGCCCAGTCCGGTCTGCAGATCCCTGCGCTGGATGGTTCCGAAACGGCTGTGTTTTCCTCTGTTTATGCCGATATTGGCGATGAACAGTCGATTGAACAAAGCTTAAGTACATTCTCTTCGCATATGGTCAATATTGTCGATATCCTTAAGCATGTCGATTATGACAGTCTTGTTTTATTCGATGAGCTTGGAGCGGGAACTGACCCACAGGAAGGTGCAGCTCTGGCCATTTCCATTTTGGATGAAGTGTATAAGCGCGGAGCACGTGTGATTGCAACGACACATTACCCGGAATTAAAAGCGTATGGATATGATCGGGAAGGCGTCATTAATGCAAGCGTCGAATTTAATGTGGAAACCTTGAGTCCCACCTATAAACTATTAATTGGTGTACCAGGCCGGAGTAATGCGTTTGAAATTTCCAAGCGCCTTGGTTTGGAAGAAAACGTGATCAGCAACGCCCGGAGCCATATTGGCGAGGATACGAATAAAGTTGAAAATATGATAGCGTCCCTTGAAGACAGCCGCAAGAAGGCTGAAGAAGAGGAATTGGAAGCCAAGAATCACCTGAAACAGGCGGAAATTCTTCATAAAGACCTTCAAAAGCAAATTGATGAGTACCATCAAGAACGGGATGCCATGGTTGAAAAGGCAGCTAAAGAGGCAGCGGCAATCGTTGAAAATGCACAAAGGGAAGCGGAAGCGATCATTGCAGACTTACGTAAACTGCGACTTGAAAAGCATGCCGATGTTAAAGAGCATGAACTGATCGATGCCAAAAAACGGCTTGAAGAAGCAGCGCCTAAAGTGAAAAAAACAACGAATAAAGCTGCGAGGCCGCTGGATAAAAGCTTGAAACCTGGAGATGAAGTAAAGGTCGTAAGCTTTGGTCAAAAAGGTCACTTGATTGAGAAGGTCTCAAATAATGAATGGCAGGTTCAGATCGGCATCATGAAAATGAAAGTGAAGGAGTCTGACCTGGAATTCATCAAGAGCACAAAAGTAAAAGAAACAAAGCCGCTTACCACGATCAAAGGCCGCGATTATCATGTTAGCGTCGAACTTGACCTTCGTGGAGAACGCTTCGAAAATGCCATATCAAGAGTGGAAAAATACGTTGATGATGCTCTTTTGGCCGGTTATTCGAGTGTCTCCATCATTCATGGTAAAGGGACGGGTGCTCTTCGGTCCGGGGTCCAGGAATACTTGAAAAATCACCGCTCTGTCAAAAGGATTCGCTTCGGCGAAGCCGGTGAAGGCGGAACAGGTGTTACGGTGGTGGAATTTAAATAAAGGAAAGCGGTCATTCCGGCAATTCAGCCAAGCCGGGTGGCTAGTTACCATTCGGGAGTTGGACCATGGAGAATATGTGGGAAAATGAATATGTATATATAGCTGCTCGTTACAGTGTCGTTATTCTGTGCATGATTGTTTTTTTAGCCATTTTTGAACTTGTCACAAAGTACAAGAACTGGGAGGAGATCAAACAGGGAAACCTTTCTGTCGCGTTGGCAACAGGTGGTAAAATTTTTGGGATCGCCTATGTATTCCAACAGTCCATTCTCCATCAGAATTCGCTTCTTACCATGATTGGCTGGGGCGTCTACGGTTTTGTCCTGCTGTTGATCGGTTATTTCATTTTTGAATTTATGACTCCTGGATTTAAAATAGATGAAGAAATACAAAAAGATAATCGGGCAGTTGGATTCCTATCGATGATCATATCAATCGCATTATCTTTTGTCATCGGCGCCGGAATTTCTTGATGCCCTTCATGAGAGGGAGTAAGCTGTGGAGAAACTTGCAAAAGTCTTAATCGTTTGTTGCGGAATCTTTTTTCTGTTTGGAATCATTTATATGACATTGTTCAACTGAAGCGGCCAGTGTGCCGCTTCTTTTATTTGGTTCTATGAAGGTGGAACCGTGACAGCAAGTGGACTGGGTGTATTGGAAGACGAATACATAGGCCTGTACAATATCATTACCCATGATAATTTTCGAAATCAAGGCAATGGTGCAATTCTCATTCGTAATCTATTGCATTGGGGTAAAGAAAATGGAGCAAAAAAAAGCTTAACTTCAGGTGATAGAAACGAATGCACCTGCTTTAAGCTTGTACGGGAAATTAGGATTTGAAGAAAAATATAAGTATTGGTATAGAATTAAAACCAAGAAGTAGAACGCCTCTTTTCAGTAGACGACAAAAGGAGGATCGGAATGCTCTCACCCCGATCAGTAATCATAAAGAAAATTTGAATATCCTTTATGTTTTTTTACTTGATTAAATGAATGAACCTCTCTAGATGGAAGAAATCTGCGACACTCCTGCCGAATAACTGGCTAGCCGAGACCCCGCAGGCGCTTGCGTCGAGGAGGCTTGGCAGACAGTCGGCGGAAAGGGAGCGGATTTCTGAAATCAGCTGGAACTTTTTTAAAAGAAAAAAATGATGATAAAAGGGTTGTCTACATTCTGAAAGGAGTATAACCACTCTTTTTTTTGTTTCCCTTTTTATATGTTTCATCCAACATTCCCTGTAGTTGGATAAGATATATATACTATCCAGCTTTTCATCATAAGGTCTTTATACTCTTAAATTCGGCAATTGTAAGAAAATCCCGATTGTATTATAATGATTAAGAGTATTGAGAATATTCAGAAGGAGGGGGCAAATGAGCAATAAGCCATGGCAAGCTATTTATCCGGAACAGATACCAGCTGTTTTGTCGTACGAAGATAAACCTCTTTATTCTTTTTTAAAGGAATCAGCCGAAGAATTCCCTGATAAAGTATCGATTCATTTCCAGGGAAAAGAATTAACTTTCCGGGAAGTGCATGAATCTGCTTTAAAGTTTGCAGCCTATTTAAAAAGTATCGGACTTCAAAAAGGTGAACGCGTTGCCATCATGCTTCCTAACTGCCCTCAGGGTGTCATAAGCTTTTTTGGGATATTGATGGCCGGAGGAGTCGTGGTTCAAACGAACCCAACCTATACAGAACGTGAATTAGAATATCAAATGAAAGATTCCGGAGCGAAAATGATTTTAGCGATGGATATTTTATTCCCCCGTGTTTCTGCAGTGGCATCAAGAACGGATATAGAACATATAATTGTAACCGCTATCAAGGAATATTTGCCATTCCCGAAAAATCTTATCTATCCTTTTATTCAAAAAAAGCAATACGGCATTGTCATCAATGTGGAGCATGAAGGGAATCATCATTTATTTTCCGAAATCATGAAACGGAAGATCACTGAAGAAGTCGGCACCGTATCGATCGATGTCAATAATGATCTTGCCCTTTTGCAATATACAGGTGGGACAACTGGCTTTCCCAAAGGGGTCATGCTTACTCATAAGAACTTGCTGGCCAATACGAAAATGTGCAATGCATGGCTTTATAAAAATAAGCGCGGTGAGGAAAGGATCCTTGCGATTCTGCCTTTCTTTCATGTGTACGGTATGACTACGGTCTTGGTTCTTTCCGTCATGGAAGGGAACACCATGATCATCATGCCGAAGTTCGATGTCGAAGCGACGCTTAAAACCATCCAAAAACAGAAACCGACGATGTTTCCAGGAGCGCCAACGATGTATATCGGCCTCTTGAACCATCCGGATATCGCTAAATATGATCTATCTTCCATCAATGCCTGTATTAGCGGTTCTGCATCATTGCCCTTGGAGGTTCAAGAGCAGTTTGAGAAAATTACCGGCGGGAAGCTTGTTGAAGGCTATGGACTTTCAGAAACCTCACCTGTGACACATGCTAATTTCATTTGGGATCAGCCGCGTGTAAAAGGTAGCGTTGGACTGCCATGGCCGGACACTGACTCGGCGATTCTGTCCCTGGAAACCGATGAAGAGCTTCCTCCGAATGAAATAGGCGAGATTGCCATAAAAGGACCGCAGGTAATGAAAGGTTATTGGAACCGTCCGGATGAAACGGAAAAAACCTTTAAAAATGGCTGGCTGCTTACTGGCGATCTGGGTTATATGGATGAGCAGGGGTTCTTTTATGTCGTCGAGAGGAAAAAGGATACAATCATTGCAGGCGGTTTCAATATATATCCACGTGAGGTGGAAGAGGTGCTATACGAGCATGAGGCCATACAGGAAGTAGTTGTGGCAGGCATCCCTGACCCATATCGAGGAGAGACCGTCAAGGCCTATGTCGTCCTGAAAAAGAATGCCAGGGTCACTGAAGAGGAATTGAATGAATTTGCCAGAAAGAACCTGGCTTCGTATAAGGTTCCGCGAAGCTATGAATTCAGGGATGAACTTCCTAAAACGACGATAGGAAAGATCCTGAGGAGAGTCCTTATCGAGGAAGAAAAGAAAAAAATATCCGAGGAAAGAAAAGAAGCTTAAACAAGCACCCCCTTTTAACGGAGCAGCGGAAGAGGGCTCCGTTTTGCAGAACAGCTGGACAAGCTATGGATGGTGGCTGTACAATGAACAGAAGTGAAATGTCAGGAGCCTTATATAAGGTTTTGCTTGACAGTAAAGGGTCGTCATTTTATGATAGAAATATGAATGATGGTTCATTCATTTTTCTGAAAGGGGACATCCAGTGAAAAGCAACAGACCAAAGTATAATCAAATTATTGATGCGGCCGTTATCGTCATTGCCCAAAACGGTTACTATCAAGCCCAAGTATCCAAAATCGCCAAACAGGCAGGCGTAGCGGATGGCACCATTTATCTTTATTTTAAGAATAAAGAAGATATCTTAATATCATTATTCCATGAAAAGATGGGCTATTTTGTGGAACAGATCGAAGAAGAGATAAAAGGAAAGACCACTGCTTCGGAAAAATTGCATGTGCTCATCCAAAAACATTTTCAAAACCTTTCAGAAGACGTGAATTTAGCAATTGTCACTCAGTTGGAATTAAGACAGTCGAATAAAGAATTGCGCCTTAGGATTAATGATGTGTTAAGAGGGTATTTAAATTTAATCGATCAGATCATTATAGAAGGAAAAGAGAACGGCGAATTCCTGCCTGATTTAAATAATTTACTTGCCAGGCAGATGATTTTTGGAACGATTGATGAAACTGTGACGACTTGGGTCATGAATGAGCAAAAGTATTCGCTTCCTGACCTTGCACCAGACGTTCACCGCCTGCTGATTGGCGGCTGTGGCCTCTAAAAGTTAACGATTTAAATAGAGGATGGCTAGCCATCCTCGAAAGAATCGGTTAATTCAGCTTCCAGCTTTAACCGGAAGTGATACATATAGAATTATCAAAAAAGTTTGACTAGCATGCCTGGAGGGATTGATATGGAATATCTTAAGCTTTCTGTCGAAAATCATGTGGCTTTTATAACGATTGATCATGCACCAGCAAATGCACTTTCCTCGGCTATCATCGGAGAGCTTTCACAGGCATTCGATCAAATTGTGAAAGACGAAGCCGTACGGGTTGTCCTTCTTCATGGTGAAGGAAGATTCTTCTCTGCAGGAGCGGACATTAAAGAGTTTACGGAAGTGAAAAACGGGAAAGCTTTCGAGAAGCTGACCAAGAATGGTCAATCTGTATTTGAGAAAATCGAATCTTTTCCAAAACCGGTCATTGCAGCCATCCATGGAGCGGCGCTTGGCGGAGGATTGGAGCTGGCTATGGCCTGCCACATCCGCTTAGTCACCGAAAGGGCTAAACTTGGTTTGCCTGAGCTGCAGTTGGGATTGATCCCCGGATTTGCTGGGACCCAACGTCTTCCTCGTTACGTAGGCATGGCAAAGGCAGCTGAAATGCTGTTTACAAGTGAACCGATTTCAGGCACCGAAGCCGTGCAATGCGGATTGGCGAATCATGCCTTCACGGATGAAGAACTGATTCCAAAAGCTAAGGATCTAGCTAATAAAATTGCCAAGAAGAGCCCACTGGCATTAAAGTCGGCCATTGAGTTATTGAATTATTCCAAGCATGATTCCTACCATAAAGGTGTGGAAAGGGAAGCTGCCCTCTTTGGCCAGGCTTTCGATACTGCTGATGCACAAGAAGGAATCGCCGCTTTCATTGAAAAAAGGGAAGCTGTATTCAAAGGGAAATGATGTTTCGGTTTAAATAACTATTTTTATATATCATGCAGGATTTTGGTGAAATCTGTAGAACATTACTATATATCAATAAAATTCATAATCTTCAAAACTCAAATTATTCGGGAGGTATTATCGTGAACATTTATGTACTGCTGAAAAGAACATTTGATACAGAAGAAAAAATTACACTATCCAACGGGAAAATCAATGAGGATGGAGCAGAATTCATCATTAATCCATACGATGAGTATGCAGTTGAAGAAGCAATCCAGGTGCGTGATGCACAAGGCGGCGAAGTGACGGTTATATCCGTCGGAACGGAAGAGGCTGAAAAGCAATTACGCACAGCGCTGGCAATGGGTGCTGACAAAGCTGTATTGATCAATATAGAAGACGACATAGAAAATGGCGACCAATTCACGACTGCCAAAATTATTGGCGAATACTTAAAAGATAAAAATGCCGATCTAATCATTGCAGGGAACGTTGCAATCGATGGCGGCTCTGGTCAAGTTGGACCACGCGTTGCCGAAATTTTAGGAATTCCTTATATTACAACCATTACTAAATTGGACATAGAAAATGGAAATGTAAGCGTTATCCGTGATGTCGAAGGGGACTCCGAAACGATCGAAGCCTCTCTTCCATTATTGGTGACAGCGCAGCAAGGGCTAAATGAGCCACGTTATCCTTCATTGCCAGGAATCATGAAGGCGAAGAAAAAACCGCTTGAGGAATTGGAATTGGATGACCTGGACTTGGAAGAGGACGATGTTGAGGCCAAAACGAAAACGATTGAAATTTACCTTCCTGCTAAAAAAGAAGCTGGAAAAGTTTTGGACGGAGAAATCAGTGCTCAAGTTACCGAGCTTGTTCAATTATTACGCAGTGAAGCAAAAGTGATTTAATCGAAACGGTACTTTTCAAAACAACAACACACGACAAAAAGAAAAATAGTGCACAGGAGGTTTTTATAATGGCTAGAAAGTTTCTTGTATTGGGCGAAGTTCGTGATGGTTCACTAAGAAATGTATCATTTGAAGCTATCGGTGCGGCTAAGCTTGCAGCGGATGGCGGGGAAATCGTTGGTGTTTTAGTCGGTGACAGTGTTCAGGATTTCGGTAATGAATTGATTCAGTATGGTGCAGACCGGGTTATTGCAGTCGAAAATGATCAATTGAAACAATATACTTCTGATGGATATGCGCAAAGCTTGCTTGCCGTCATCGAGCAGGAAAAACCGGAAGGGATTTTCTTTGGACATACAGCCTTAGGAAAAGACCTAGCACCTAAATTGGCTGGAAAACTTGAATCAGGATTGATTTCCGACGTTACATCCATTGAAGAAGAGGGCGGAAATATCGTTTTCACCCGCCCGATATACTCTGGTAAAGCATTTGAAAAGAAAATCGTTACAGATGGCGTTATTTTCGCGACAATCCGTCCGAACAATATCGAACCATTAGCGAAAGATGAGTCACGCTCTGGTGATGTTTCTACTTTAAGTGTGGATATTAAGGACTTACGGACAATCATTAAGGATGTTGTTAGAAAAGCCAGTGAAGGGGTCGACCTTTCAGAAGCGAAAGTAATCATCGCGGGTGGCCGTGGCGTGAAAAGTGAAGATGGTTTCGAACCATTAAAGGAACTGGCACAGGTTCTTGGCGGAGCGGTAGGAGCTTCCCGCGGAGCATGTGATGCAGACTATTGCGATTACTCATTACAAATCGGGCAAACGGGTAAAGTCGTAACACCTGATCTTTATATCGCCTGCGGAATTTCCGGTGCGATCCAGCATTTAGCGGGAATGTCCAACTCCAAGGTTATCGTTGCCATCAATAAAGACCCGGAAGCTAACATATTCAATGTGGCTGATTATGGAATTGTCGGAGATCTTTTCGAAGTCGTTCCATTACTTACGGAAGAATTCAAAAAACTTAAAGTTAACGCGTAATAGAAATAATACAGATGAGGGGCAAGACATTCGGCATAAGCCGATACATGTCTTGCCCCTTTGTTTGCGCTAATGTGGAGGTTTTTTTGCCTGCATAGTTACTTTTTTTTTGGACATCCTACCACTGAAGCAAAATATTAGCATCGATTTGAGCAACAGTGGTATACTGTTTTTAGTTATTTGAGTAAATTTTAGGAGGAAATATATATGGCTATTGTAAATGCAACTGACCAAACTTTCACAACAGATACTAGCGAAGGTGTCGTTCTTGTAGACTTTTGGGCTCCATGGTGCGGACCTTGTAAAATGATCGCTCCTGTTCTTCAAGAGCTTGATACTGAAATTGGCGATACAGCAAAAATCGTAAAAGTGGATGTAGATGAAAACCAAGAAACAGCTGGGAAATTCGGTGTGATGAGCATCCCGACATTAATCGTCCTTAAAGACGGTGAAGTGGTCGATAAGGTTGTTGGTTTCCAACCTAAAGAAGCACTTGCTGAACTTATTGCAAAACACGCGTAATAGTAAGTTAGCTAAAAAAAGCTTCAAGTCTGCGGACTTGAAGCTTTTTTCGCTATCTTGATATATAATGATTGTAAAAATGGGAGAACAGGAGGCTGAAAGCATGAATCAACAAATAAAGAATAAACTTGCCCTTCTTCCCGATCAACCTGGTTGTTATTTAATGAAAGATCGTCAGGGAACGATCATATATGTAGGCAAAGCGAAAGTGTTGAAAAACCGTGTCCGTTCTTATTTTACGGGATCTCATGATGGGAAAACATTTCGACTCGTGAACGAGATTGAGGATTTCGAATACATCGTCACCTCCTCCAATATCGAGGCTCTTATTTTAGAGTTGAACTTAATCAAAAAACATGACCCAAAATATAATGTCATGCTAAAGGATGATAAGACGTATCCTTTCATCAAGCTGACTGCGGAACGCCACCCGCGTCTAATCATTACGAGAAAAGTCAAAAAAGACAAAGGGAAATATTTCGGTCCCTATCCGAATGCATTTGCAGCTAACGAAACGAAAAAATTGCTCGACCGCATCTATCCCCTAAGAAAATGCAATACGTTACCGGATCGCGTTTGTCTCTACTATCACCTTGGTCAGTGCCTGGCCCCATGTGTATATGATGTAGAGGAACAGGAATATAAAAAAATGGTCGATGATATCAACCGGTTCTTGAACGGCGGGCATACTGAAATAAAAAAAGAACTGACTGAAAAAATGTTGGAGGCATCGGAAGAACTCGATTTCGAGAGGGCTAAGGAGTTCCGTGACAAAATTGCCCACATCGATATTACGATGGAGAAGCAGAAAATGATGACGACCGATTTCATCGACAGGGATGTATTTGGCTTTGCCTATGATAAAGGCTGGATGTGCGTTCAGGTATTTTTTGTCCGGCAGGGTAAATTGATAGAAAGGGATGTTTCGCTTTTTCCGGTCTACGATGAACCCGAACAGGAACTTCTTACATTCCTCGGTCAGTTTTACGAGATTACGAACCACTTTAAACCAAAGGAAATCTTGCTGCCTGAATCTGTGGATGCCGAAATGGCCGAAGGGCTGCTTGGTGTCAAAACGATTCACCCAAAACGGGGAGCGAAAAAAGACATGCTTAAATTGGCGAATGAAAATGCCTCCATCGCCCTTAAGGAAAAATTCTCTTTGATTGAAAGGGATGAAGAAAGAACGATCAATGCGGTGGAAAACCTCGGGAAACAACTGGGTATCTACACCCCGCATCGAATTGAAGCTTTCGATAACTCCAATATCCAGGGAAGTGACCCCGTTTCCGCTTTAGTCGTGTTCATTGATGGGAAGCCGGAAAAAAGGGAGTACCGAAAATATAAGATCAAGACGGTTCAGGGACCGGATGATTATGAATCGATGCGTGAAGTGGTCAGAAGAAGGTATTCAAGAGTATTGAAAGAAGGACTGCCGCTTCCGGACTTGATCATCATTGATGGCGGAAAGGGACATGTCGAAGCGGTGCGGGATATTCTGGAAAATGAATTAGGCTTGGATATTCCACTTTCAGGCCTCATTAAGGATGAAAAGCATAGGACCTCGCAATTGATGATCGGAAATCCGCTTGAACTTGTACCTCTTGATTCAAGGAGCCAGGAATTTTACCTATTGCAAAGAATTCAGGATGAAGTGCATCGGTTCGCGATTACGTTCCATCGCCAGCTACGCGGGAAAAATGCGGTTCACTCCCAGCTTGATGATATTCCAGGAGTCGGGGAAAAACGAAGGAAGCAATTATTAAGGCATTTTGGATCATTGAAGAAAATCAAAGAGGCGACGGCCGAGGAAATCATGGAAGCTGGCATGCCAAAAGGGGTAGCCGAGGGAATCGTTAGAAAATTACAAGAATAATCTTGCTACCGATAAATCTCTATGCTATGATTAAAAGGAATTTTTAACTAGACAACTTAAAAGTGCTGATAGAGGTGCGGAATTCAAGAGTAAAAACCTGGAGAAGTATGAGCTTCCATGAAAGGTTTTGAAAGGGGACGCCGCCGAAGGAAGACAAGACTCATACCTTGTCCTCCTGGTCCGACATTTAATAAATGGCGGATTGTCAGGGTTTATACCTTGGAGAGCTATCTCACTGTGATTACAGTATTAAGATATGTGACCACAGCAATGAGATATTTCTCATTGCTTTTTTTATTGCCTAAAAAGTAGAGAGGGTGCATGAGGATGGCATTAATCGTTCAAAAATTCGGCGGAACGTCCGTCGGTAGCGTAGAAAAAATCAAAAATGTTGCCAATCGGGTAATCGAGGAAGCGGAGAATGGAAATGAGGTTGTCGTCGTTGTCTCAGCTATGGGGAAAACAACGGACCAATTGGTTTCCATGGCACGTGATATTTCCGGATCCCCGAGCAAGAGGGAAATGGATATGCTTTTGACGACTGGGGAACAGGTAACGATTTCCCTGTTAACGATGGCATTGATTGAAGAAGGACATGAAGCCATTTCGTATACTGGCTGGCAGGCTGGCATGCAAACGGAATCCGTTCATGGGAATGCCCGGATTTTAAATATCGATGCCACGAGGATCCAAGCTCAGCTTCAGGAGAAGAAAATAGTGGTCGTAGCCGGTTTCCAGGGTAACGATGCAAATGGGGAAATCACTACCTTAGGGCGGGGCGGATCCGATACGACGGCAGTTGCCATCGCTGCGGCGCTGAATGCGGATAGATGCGATATTTATACAGATGTAACGGGTGTTTTCACAACGGACCCACGCTACATAAAAGGCGCGCGAAAACTCCAATCCATTTCTTACGATGAAATGCTGGAACTTGCCAACCTGGGGGCGGGCGTCCTTCACCCAAGGGCTGTCGAATATGCAAAGAATTATCAAATTCCGCTTGAAGTCCGTTCAAGCATGGAGAGAGAATCAGGTACGATCATAGAGGAGGAAGCAACTATGGAAGAAAACTTAATTGTACGCGGCATTGCTTTTGAAGACAGTATTACGAGGGTCACAATATATGGTTTGCCCCAATCACTTGGTGCATTATCCACAATCTTCACGACGCTTGCGAAAAACCGGATCAATGTGGACATCATCATTCAAAGCATGACTGCCGAGGATACGACGAATCTATCTTTTTCCACAAAAAGTGAAGATACGGAAGCGGCCTTGATCGTGCTGGAAAATAATAAAGAACAATTGGGGTTCGACCGGGTCGAAACGGAGAGCGGGTTGGCCAAAGTGTCCATCGTCGGTTCTGGTATGGTATCCAATCCGGGAGTGGCTGCCGAAATGTTTGAAGTGATGGCCAATACAGGCATCCAGGTGAAAATGGTCAGCACATCGGAGATTAAAGTTTCGACCGTCGTCAATGAAAAGGAAATGGTGAAGGCGGTTGAATCCCTTCATGAAGCATTTAAACTCGGTCAGCATGCTAATGTGCTAGCTTAAGTGTCAGGAGTCCAATAAAAAAACAGACTTCCGGTAAAAAGGGTAAGTCTGTTTTCAGGGCTCATTAGATTGGATCTCTGGGATCCCATTGGATGGTGAATATCACTTTTTTTGCGCGGCGTTTGATTTCTTCCGTTGATTCGCTGAGGAATTTTTTTTGCAGTGTAAACTGCTCTGCAAGGAAACCGGCTTCAAGTTGGAAGTGACAATCTGGGTGTAAATCCAGGCGGCGGCTGATTATTTCACCTGTCAGGGATAATTCCATCTCATGTTTCGTAGACTTCAAGATTTCCAGATTGCCCCATCCAGCGCTTTGGAAAAATTCAATCACTTCCTGATCGCCATTCAATGGGAATTTTCTTGCTAATTGTTTACCTGCCCAATAGAGGATTTGATTAGAGTCTTTTCCGAGAATATCGTTCAACAGAACTTCTCTGATTAATTCGTATCCGAAAGCTGGAACTTGGAATTCCTCAGTTTGAATTTCTTCAGTTTGAATCTCTTCTTCTATCGCAGCAGCAATATTTTTTTTCATAATTTATCGCCTCTTTCTGTAAATCTATTATAAACGTATTTCTTTTGCAAATTATACTGTTTTTTATATATTTAAATCGCAATTGGAAAAAAATGAGAAATTATACCGAGATATTAATAGTTAAATTAGAAATTTATTCAAAATATCATCTTGACAAACAAAAAATACCCAATATAATCCAAAAAAATCTATTCTGAAAAAGAGATTTCTTGTATCCGTTTTCTTGACGCACATAGAAGTCAGGAGTAAAATGGACATGTCACATAATTGTAAAGGAAGTATAGAGGAGTTTTTTGACTCTATACTGTATTTTCACGCGGAGATAAAAGGTAGCCACCAGTTTATCTTTGCATGATTTTTCACAAATTAAGGGGGGGCACTTAGTGGCAAAAAATCGTGAGTTTGGGAATCGCAGGCTTCATTCACTTCTAGGAGTAATTCCAATTGGTCTATTCCTAATTTTTCATTTATCGGTAAACTTTATGGCAACAAAAGGAGAAGAAACTTTTAATGGGGCAGTTCATTTAATTGAGTTTACGCCCGTGAAGATTTTGGTAGAATGGGTCGTCATCTATCTACCGCTCATTTTCCATGCTGTGTACGGAATCTATATTGCCTTTACAGCAAAAAACAATTTAGGCCGATTCAGTTTCTTCCGTAACTGGATGTTCATGCTACAACGCCTAACTGGAATCATAACGTTGATTTTCCTTGTTTGGCATATATGGGCAACTAGAATTCAAGCAGCCATGGGTGCTGAAGTTAACTTTGACATGATGGCAGAGATTTTCTCTAGTCCATTCATGCTTGTGTTCTATATTGTCGGTGTTACCTCGGCAATCTTCCATTTTGCTAATGGATTATGGTCATTTGCTGTGAGCTGGGGTCTTACAGTTTCACCAAGATCGCAAAGAATCATGACTTACTTTACATTGATCGTTTTCGTTCTTCTTACTTATATCGGAATCAGCGCAATTTTCGCATTCGTATAAGAAGATAGAGTTCATTTATAAGAATTAGGAAAAACATAGCTTGGCTAATGGAAATAAGGGAGTGACAGAATTGGGTAAAGGTAAAATAGTTATCGTTGGTGGAGGTCTAGCTGGTTTAATGGCTACGATCAAAGCAGCAGAGCTGGGACAACAGGTTGATTTATTTTCTTTAGTGCCTGTTAAACGCTCTCACTCAGTTTGTGCCCAAGGCGGAATCAACGGGGCAGTAAATACAAAAGGTGAAGGGGATTCTCCATATATCCACTTCGACGATACAGTATATGGCGGAGATTTCTTGGCTAACCAACCGCCGGTTAAAGCGATGTGCGAAGCAGCACCATCAATCATTCATATGTTTGACCGTATGGGTGTTATGTTCAACCGTACTCCGGAAGGTCTTCTTGATTTCCGTCGTTTCGGTGGTACTCAACATAGCCGTACAGCATTCGCGGGTGCAACAACTGGTCAGCAATTACTTTACGCTTTGGACGAGCAGGTTCGCCGTTATGAAGTTGAAGGCCTTGTAACGAAATACGAAGGCTGGGAATTCCTTGGAGCTGTTATCGATGATGAGCAAACAGCACGCGGTATCGTAGCACAAAACCTGACTTCAATGGAAATCAAATCATTCCCTGGAGACGCAGTCATCATGGCGAGCGGCGGCCCTGGAATCATTTTCGGTAAATCAACGAACTCAATGATCAATACAGGTTCAGCAGCTTCCATCGTTTATCAGCAAGGTGTAAATTATGCTAATGGTGAGTTCATTCAAATTCACCCGACAGCAATCCCTGGCGATGACAAACTTCGTCTAATGAGTGAATCCGCTCGTGGTGAAGGTGGACGTATCTGGACATATAAAGACGGGAAACCTTGGTATTTCCTTGAAGAAAAATACCCTGCTTATGGTAATCTAGTACCTCGTGATATCGCGACTCGTGAAATCTTCGACGTATGTATGAACATGAAGCTTGGCATTAATGGTGAAAACATGGTTTACCTGGATCTATCACATAAAGATCCTAAATTACTTGATATTAAACTTGGCGGAATCATTGAAATCTACGAGAAATTCATGGGTGAAGATCCTCGTAAAGTTCCAATGAAAATTTTCCCTGCCGTTCACTATTCTATGGGCGGACTTTGGGTTGATTATGACCAAATGACTAACATCAAAGGTTTATTCGCTGCAGGTGAGTGCGATTATTCACAACATGGCGGTAACCGTCTTGGTGCCAACTCACTTCTTTCTGCAATTTATGGTGGTTCAGTCGCTGGACCGAATGCCGTTAAATATATTGAAGGCCTTGCTAAAACTTCAGAATCCATTCCTTCTTCATTGTATGAAGGGTACGAAAAACAAGAACAAGAGAAATGGAATGAAGTCATGTCTCTTGATGGTAACGAAAATGCGTACATCCTTCACAAAGAACTTGGTGAGTGGATGACTCAGCATGTTACTGTAGTTCGTTACAATGACAAGCTGAAAGAAACGGATAACAAGATTCTTGAGCTGATGGAACGTTACAAGAAAATTAACATCAATGACACGGCAAAATGGAGTAACCAAGGAGCTGCATTCACTAGACAGCTGCAAAACATGATGCAATTGGCCCGTGTAATCACAATTGGTGCGTTAAACCGTGATGAAAGCCGCGGAGCGCATTACAAACCTGATTTCCCAGAACGTAATGATGAGGAATTCATGAAAACTACTATGGCAACATTCAAAGGCTTGGATCAAGCACCTG
This sequence comes from Bacillus sp. ISL-57, assembly GCF_018613135.1. NCBI lineage: Bacteria > Bacillati > Bacillota > Bacilli > Caryophanales > Bacillaceae > Bacillus > Bacillus sp. ISL-57. The sequence goes on from NZ_JAGGQV010000004.1 coordinate 395,651, forward strand.
AATTCCATTATGAAGATATTGATGTATCACTGATCGCACCGCGTAAACGTGACTACACTACGAAACACTAAAGAGGGGGAGCAAAAAAATGGTTGAAACTAAATCTGAGACTAAAACAGTCCGTTTTATAATCACTCGTCAAGATACACCGGATTCAGCTCCTTATGATGAGGAATTCGAATTAGCGTACCGTCCGAATATGAACGTAATTTCCGCTCTAATGGAAATTCGTCGTAATCCAGTAACGGTACAAGGCAAGCACACTACAGCAATCGCATGGGACATGAACTGTCTTGAAGAGGTATGTGGTGCTTGTTCAATGGTTATCAATGGTAAACCAAGACAATCATGTACAGCTCTCATCGATCAATTGGAGCAGCCGGTTCGTCTAGCGCCAATGCGTACATTCCCTGTTGTTCGTGACCTGCAAGTCGATCGCAGCCGTATGTTCGACTCATTGAAAAAGGTAAAAGCATGGATTCCAATCGATGGAACGTATAACCTTGGACCAGGACCGCGTATGCCAGAAAAGAAACGTCAATGGGCTTACGAGTTATCTAAATGTATGACTTGCGGTGTATGTTTGGAAGCTTGTCCGAACGTAAACAGCAATTCAGACTTCATTGGGCCACAACCATTATCACAAGTCCGTTTATTCAATGCACATCCAACTGGTGCAATGAACAAAGCTGAACGTTTAAATACGATCATGGGTGATGGAGGACTTGCAAACTGCGGTAACTCACAAAACTGCGTGCAGTCTTGCCCTAAAGGTATTCCATTAACGACTTCGATTGCAGCGTTGAACCGTGATACTACGATCCAACAATTCCGTAACTTCTTCGGCAGTGATGAAGTTTAATCATGAACATGAAAGAACCTGTATCTTATGATATGGGTTCTTTTTTTCATGTTTTACATACGCAGACTTGGTCGGGCACCGATGATAACTGGGATCGAAGCGAAATGGAATTGAGGCACCCAGCAAAAAGGCTGAAGGATTTGATTAATGAAGTGAGCAATAAGCGAATTAACCTGTAATAAGTATAAAATCCTTTTCAATATCGTTGTTTTCTTATAAAATGAGTGAATAGTCATTCAATTCAGAAAGGGTGTGCCAAGATGGGCAGAATATCATATATCGATAATATAACGGAGTGGATCAATGATTTTTCTTTTAAACATGAGATTAAGGTCCGTTTTTCAGAAACTGATATGTTTGGGCACTTGAATAACACGATTCCTTTTACTTATTTTGAGGAAGCTCGGATTGAGTATTTCAACAGTATGGGGTTCATGAAGGATTGGACCTCGTCTGAATGTGGTGAGATGCCGGTTGTTGCCAATTTACAGTGTGATTACCTTAAGCAGATGTTTTTCAATGATCAATTGACAATCCATGTGAAAGCTGACCATATCGGAAATTCTTCAGTGGATCTACACTATATGGGGACTAAACAAGATGGTTCAATTTGTTTAACGGGCAGGGGGACGATTGTGCAAGTGTCCAAGGCCACTGGGAAGCCGGTACCTTGGACGGAAGACATGAAGCGTTCGATGCTGCATACTGTGCTGGAACATTCCTAAAAATATTTCCATTTAGACAAGTAAAAGAGTCACTCCATTGCCCCAGCCGACATACTATATCTTGACTAAATAGACACCCACTCCGGGTTTTATGCTGGTGAAGGCAAGGAGGGTAACATTACTTGAAGGAGAACGAATTCACTCATAAGCCATTACTCACCAAAAGAGAAAAAGAAGTATTTGAGTTACTAGTACAAGACAAAACAACAAAAGAAATCGCAGGTGAATTGTTTATTAGCGAAAAAACAGTTCGAAACCATATTTCGAATGCGATGCAGAAGCTTGGAGTTAAAGGACGTTCGCAGGCAGTCATAGAACTCCTTCGTATGGGAGAACTTAAGCTTTAAGTGTTAACTCTTAATACGTAAGCCTTATAAATAATTTCTCTCCCGTTCATTGGCAGCATATAAGGAAGGGCAAAACAATTTGGGTGTTTTGACTTCTTTGGATGCTGCTTATTTTTATGGTGGGGTTTCATTATGATTCCAGTCAATCAATCTTGAAAATCATTTCACTTTCATCCAAAATGGTAGTATGATAAGTTTCATGAAGTGGGGAGCTGTGTTTATGGATGAAGAGAAGCAGGCGGCATATGTAGCCGATATCGAGAAGGAATTGCGCTATGTATCGTCATGGCTTAAGCAAAGGGGGAGAGAAATTCTCCATGATTATAAAATTACCATTCCTCAATTCGTGGCTTTGCAATGGCTTTTTGAATCAGGCGACATGACGATTGGCGAATTGTCCACGAAGATGTTTCTCGCCTTCAGTACAACGACGGACCTGATTGACCGCATGGAGAAACATCAGCTTGTCCAGCGTGTCAGGGATGAAAAGGATCGGCGTGTGGTTCGAATTCACCTTCTTGAAGAAGGCGAACGGATAATCGAAGAAGTGATTAATAAACGGAGGCAGTACTTGAATGGCGTGTTAGTCAATTTTAACGAATCTGACATCATGTCCCTCAAAGGGATTCTAGTAAAACTACATCAAGAAATGAAAGAAAAATGAGGCGAGTTTTTTGAAACAACCGATAGGCATCATTGATTCAGGGGTAGGCGGCTTGACAGTAGCTAAAGAAGTCATGCGTCAGCTTCCAAATGAAAATATAATTTACTTAGGTGATACAGCAAGATGCCCATATGGGCCGAGGACAAAAAAAGATGTCCAAACCTTCACATGGCAAATGACGAGGTTTTTGATGAAGAAGGATATAAAAATGCTGATCATTGCTTGCAATACAGCGACTGCAGCTGTTTTGGATGAAATCAGGGCTATACTTCCGATTCCTGTGTTGGGTGTCATTCACCCAGGGGCAAGGGCGGCATTGAAAGTATCCGATTCCTTGCATATTGGAGTTATTGGTACGGAAGGCACGGTAAAAAGCAAAGCTTATGACGATGCACTTGCCTCCATCAATTCCGATGTGAAAGTAGATAGTTTAGCATGCCCGAAATTTGTCCCAATCGTAGAAAGCGGGGAGTTTCAAGGGGGGATCGTCAATCGGGTCGTGGCACAAACCTTGAACCCGTTGAAGAAAACGAAGATCGATACACTGATCCTTGGCTGTACCCATTATCCACTGCTGGGGCCTGTAATCTCTTCCTATATGGGGAAAGATGTACAAGTCATTTCCTCTGGAGAAGAGACGGCCCGGGAGGCAAGTGTCATTTTGGATTACTATAAATTAATCAATAAAAGCAAGCTCCGTCCAGTTCATCGCTTTTACACAACCGGTTCAAGAGATATGTTTGGTTCCATCGCATCAAGCTGGCTCGGTATTCATGCCAATACCATCGAAACAATTAAAATCGATCACTTATAAGACTTCCATTTGGAAATTTCAGACTGCAGACAAACTCGATGAAAATGGAGTTTGTCTGCAGTCTTTTTGGGCTTGTACATTTGGCCGATGTTTGGAGCGTGAGGCACTCTTTTCCCCGCAGGTGGATGAAATGACCCTATCCCTCATTCCGGTTATACTTTGGGTGGGAGTCGAGTGTCTCCCCAAATCCTATGAAGCTGAAAAAGATGCATCAGTACGGGCAAATTGCCCAGCTCCATTATCGGAGGGAAAAATAATTGGTCTATTTTCCCCTAGGGCTCGTATAAATAGGAGTACAAACTGTCCTAGGAGTGATTTTATGTCCAATAAATCAAAAGTAACAATGGCTGTGACCATTCTGGCATCTTCTTTTTGGCTTTCAGGCTGCGGATTATTTGGCGGTGAAGAGAAAAAGGAAATTGATCCCCCGAAGGATGTTTCATTAGTCGAGGATGAATCTTCATTAAAAGAAACAGAAACGAATGGTGAGGAAAAGCCAGCGACTGAGGGAGAAGAAGGCGCTGTAGAATCGAAAACGGTGAAGACGGAGTTATATTTAATTGATAAAAGCGGGTATGTGGTTCCACAGACATTGGAACTTCCTAAATCGGAAGCTGTCGCTAAACAAGCCCTTGATTACCTTGTCAATAACGGACCAGTCACGGATAAACTTCCAAATGGGTTCAGGGCCGTCATTCCTGCCGATACCCAAATAAGCGTGAACATTAAAGACGGGGTGGCTGTGGCGGACTTTTCGCCGGAATTCAAAAACTATCAGAAAGAGGATGAACTTAAAATCCTTCAAGCCATCACATGGACCCTGACACAATTCGACTCGGTCGATAAAATTCAAATGAGAATCAATGGGGAAGATATTTCTGAAATGCCGGTCAATGGCACACCGATAGATGAAAATATCTCAAGGTCGTCAGGAATCAATATCGATACAAGTGATGTAGTCGACATATCCAATACCAAAGCACTGACCGTTTATTATGTAGGCGGAGATGAGGAGTACACTTATTATGTTCCGGTGACGCGCAGGATCAGCGAAACGGTGTCTGATAATGTAACAGCAGTCATTCAGGAATTAACGAAGAGCCCTTCAGGTTCTAACCTGCAAACAGGGTTCATGAGTGATGTAGCTTTACTTGACGAGCCTAAAGTTGCAGAAGGTAAGGTCAGCCTGAATTTTAACGAAAATATCCTTGGAAGCTTTAAAGAGAAAAAGGTATCACAGGAGGTCCTTGATGCCTTGGTCCTTTCCTTGACGGAACAGAAAGGAATTGAAAGCGTTGAAGTGCAAGTGCAGGGCAGCGCAGATGTTCTTAATGAAGAAGGTAAAAAATTATCCGAACCAGTGGTCCGTCCAGAGAAAGTCAACACAGGCAGTTTTTAAATATATCTAGAAATAGAACAATGAGGCAGCTTGCAGCTGCCTCTTATTTTTTTGCCTCCGCCAGTGAATGACCACGCTGATAGAGAGTTGAAAGCTATACCACCCCTAAGCAATTTCCCGTGTTTTGGGAAAGTTTTTACATAAATAAATTTTTAAAAGGGGAAATTACTTTTAAATATGTAATTAATGGGGGGGCATTATGGATCAAAAGGTAATTCAGGCTTTACACATCTATGTTTTAATCATCATGAATACAGGGTTCATGGTACATGTCCTGCTCCTTCCCAATATCTTATCCGCATCCCAACGCGACGGATGGATAAGTATCATAATAAGTGTTGTTCCTTGTATCGTTTGGACACTATTTATTTATTATATTTATAAAAAACTAGATAAAGAAGATATAATCACTTTTCTGAAAAAATGGTCTACGCCTTTTGTTACATTTATTTTCACGATAGCATTTGGCTTGTACTTTATAATTAACGCCTTCATTACCGTTAAATTCACAGTGATTTGGGCAAAAGCCAATTATACTCATGATATACCAAACATCGTAGTCGTCAGCATATTCACTTTTATTTGTATTTTTGCAAGTTATAAAGGTATACGCACCATAAGTACTTTGGCTCTCCTATTTCTTCCGGCCGTCACTTTATTCGGGATATTTGTAGGGCTGGGGAACACGAGTAATAAGAATTACGAATTATTGTTCCCGGTATTTGAAAGCGGGTATCGCAATACTTTAAATGGAATGATGTATATGAGTGCAGGATATTTAGAAATCATCGTTTTTTTATTTTTAACTCCTTACCTCAAAAATAAGCTAAAAGCCAAGTGGCTTTTACTGGTAGGTATTATCTTAATCATGCTGACGTTAGGCCCCCTCATGGGAGCGATTGCAGAATTTGGTTCGGCGGAAGCAGTGAAAATGAGGAATCCTGCTTATGAACAGTGGAAGTTGTTAAGGTTTGGCTATTATATTACTCGACTCGATTTCCTCTCCATTTTCCAATGGCTTTCAGGTGCCGTGATTCGAATAAGTTTATGTTTATTTATTGGCTATAAGTTAATCTCAAATTCAAAACATCAAAAGTGGATACTGCTTTCACTATACTTGTTAATTGTTATTGGAACACTAATCCATTGGGATGCTACTTCATTTTATTATTTTATATACAAATATTTCTTTCCAATCTGCAGTCTATTTCTTTTGAGTGCCGCAATTGTCCTGTTATTTCTTGTTTTTAAAAAGGGGAAAGGAAAAGGTGAAACATTATGAAGAAGGGAAAATTGAATGGAACTCCTTCTTACATTGACCAAATCCAAAAATGGTTTGAACATTCTTCCGATGTTGTTTTAAGAACAAAAACCTTTGATAATGAAGGTCGTTATCTGTTGGGATTTTTATATGCGCCGAACTTAGTGGATATGCCATTCATCAATGAAATGATTCTGCCTACAATATCAAATGCGGTTCAAGAAAATGGGGAATTAACAATTGATCAATTAAGTAATATTATGGAGATCAGTACACTAAAAAGGGGCTCCAATCTAAAAGAGGAAGTGGAAAGCATTCTTTTTTCTGGAGACCTGATCATCATTAATGAATCTTCCAATGAAATTTACCATACCCCATTATCCAATTCCCCTAAGCGCAGTCCGGAAGAATCCAATATAGAATCTTCGATTCGGGGACCTAGGGATGGATTTGTTGAGAATATATCGGATAACATGTCTTTAATTCGCCAAAGGTTAAAAACGGCATCACTTAAATGTATAGAATATACAATCGGGAAAAGAAGTAAAACTAAAATATTGCTGCTTTATATAGATGACATTATCAATCCCTCGATTCTTTTGGATATTAAAAAACGATTGGATTCATTAAAGGCTGATATCATAGTAAGCAGCTACCAAGTTGAAGAACTCTTATATGATAATCAATTTGCCATCTTCCCCTTAATGGATTATATCGGTCGGCCTGACTATGTTGTTGATTCCTTGAATCAAGGGCGCTTTGCCATCCTGGTAGACGGGAATCCCACAGGCTTGATCGGGCCAACGAGTATTAATCAGTTGCTTTATTCTGCTGATGACGCACATGCAAGCTTTTTTTACATTAGTTTCATGCGCATCATTCGTGTAGTTGCCTTATTTGTAACGGTTACGTTACCGGGATTTTTTATAGCGTTGGTCTCCTATCAATTCGATCAAATTCCCTTTTCGCTTCTTGCTACGATTTCAATCACGAGACAGGGATTACCCATACCTGCTTCTTTGGAGGCATTCATGATGATCATATTGTTCGAACTATTTAAAGAAGCTGGTCTTCGCCTGCCAAAAGCTGTAGGTCCGAACGTTTCTGTGTTGGGTGGATTGATTATAGGTGATGCAGCGATTCGGGCAGGGCTGACTTCACCCTCCATGCTCGTAGTAATAGCTGTTACAGTTCTCTCAAGCTATACCTTGATCAATCAGAATATCGCTGGGAATATCGTTCTTATAAGGTTATTCATATTTGCATGTTCAGCTTTTCTAGGCTTGTTTGGATTCTTCATGGGACTATTTCTTATCTTGATTGTTGTGGTTTCCTTGGAAAGTTTCGGACAGCCTTTTGTGAATCCATTTTCCAAACCAAATAAATCCGACATGTTAAAAGTCTTATTCAAGCTTCCGTATGGGGTGATAAGGCAGCGGAATCAAGCCCTACAGTCGAGTGATAATGAACCGCAAAAGGAGTCGGACGAATGAGAAAGCTAATTATAGTCTTGGTTATTGGCTGTCAACTTTTACTGACGACAGGATGCTGGGGAATGAAGGAAATTCAAGCTCAAACATATGGATCCGCTCTAGGGATCGATTATAAAGATGGTGAATTCATCTTATACTTTGAGGCATTGAATTTTGCGGATATAGCAAAACAAGAGGGGGCTGCTGCATTACAAGAAAAATCTTCAGTTTTGATTGGGGAAGGTAAAGGGGAAAGTATCGAAGAGGCATTTACTGAATTAGAACAAAATGCAGCATTGCCACTTTATATCGGGCATATTAACTCCTTCGTTTTAAGTGAGAATGTAATCAAGAAGAAAATGAAGGATTTCATTGAATATGTAGGGAAAGAGCCCTTATTGCGATACAATTCATGGCTGTTTGTTACAAACGAAGATATTAGAAAGGTGTTTGACAGTGATAGTTTCTTTAACCTTCCTAACTTATTCACGATCATTCAAAGGCCAGAGACCGTTATTGATGAGAACTATTTCATTTCCCCGTTAAAATTCAATGAACTGGTTTCGAAATTTTATCAACCGGTTGGTTCCATTCTGATTCCCTCCATGGTCATAAATGAGCATCACTACTCAGAGAAGGGGGTAGAAAAAAAGATACCGACGTTGAATGGCGGCTATGTTTTATCAAAACAACAGTATAAAGGGTTCGTAAGTAAGCAAGATTTGATTGGTATGAAATGGGTTGAAAATAAGGCGACAGTCATGTTTTTTTCCTTGAATAAACAAAAGGTAAGTGTTGAAATCATGGAGCCCAAAACAAACATCAAAGTATTGGAACAACAAAAGAAACCCTTATATGATTTAAATGTTAAAGCAAATGGGATATTGAAACAAAATATAGATAATTTGGATATGGAAAAAATCGAAAAAAAGGTAGAAATAAAAATTAAGCAAGATATTTTGAAGACATTGGAGACGGGGGAAAAAATTAATACAGACCTTTTTAACATAAGTGAAAAGGCATACAGATACCATGTCAATAAGTGGGATAATAAAATTATTAATTCTTTTGATAAAACTTCAATAAATAACATAAAAGTTAAAATCCATATTGAACATAGTGAAAATTACAAACGTTAGTTAATAAGTTTCAGGTTATTGCAGATGGGGGAGTTGTGTTAGACTTAACTTATCTGGAAAATTCAGCGGCTGTTGTTGATCATGATAGGCAGGGCTGAATCCGTCCGTTGGCACTGGAGAAGAAGCGGCTTTTACATATGACGAATGACAGCAAATTCTTTCCAGCCCCAAAAGGGCCCCTGTGCCGATAAAATGAAAAAGGGTGAAATGAAAAATGAAGACAGTTATCATTGCAACGAAAAATAAAGGGAAAGCCAAGGAGTTCGAAAGCTTATTTTCTGCTAAAGGTTATGAAGTCAAAACACTTCTCGATGTACCGGATGCCCCTGATGTGGAGGAAACAGGCACGACCTTTGAAGAAAATGCGATCCTGAAGGCAGAGGCCATTGCCCATCAGCTAGGCCATTTTGTCATTGCTGATGATTCCGGATTGATTGTTGATGCATTGGAGGGCCGTCCAGGCGTATATTCTGCCCGCTATGCTGGAGAGGCCAAGAGTGATGAAGCAAACACGGGAAAAGTCCTCCGCGAACTGGAAGGCGTGCCAAAGGATGCTAGGACGGCGAGATTTTATTGCGCCTTGGCACTAGCGTCACCCAACCAGGAAACGATTACGGTATCGGGAACGATGGAAGGCTTGATCACGGAACAGCCTTCAGGAACGAATGGATTTGGTTATGATCCCATCTTTTTTGTAGAGGAACAAGGCAAAACAAACGCTGAATTGACAAAAGAGGAAAAAAACCAAATCAGCCACCGTGCCAACGCATTGAGGGCTCTAGATGAAAAACTTGATCTATTTCTAAAAAGGGAAGAAGGAATGTGACGATGAAGGTGCTAATAATGAGTGACAGTCATGGCTTAACTCATGAAATCAGCATGATTGCCGACCGTCATAAACAAGAGGTCGCCGCCATGATCCATTGCGGTGATTCAGAGTTGGAAAGAAATGACCCTCACATGTCGGAGTTTTTGGCCGTTGGCGGGAATTGCGACTATGATTCGGCATATCCGGATGATATTGTGGAGAACATCTCAGGCAAGCGTTTCTTCGTTACGCATGGACACCTCTATAATATAAATATGACCTTGATGAACCTATCTTATAAAAGTGAGGAGACAGGGGCGGATATTATTTGCTTTGGTCACTCCCATGCTGCAGGCTCAGAGTGGATTGACGGCAAGCTCTTCATCAACCCGGGAAGCATACGGCAGCCGCGGGGACGAAAAGAGAAAACCTATGCCATTTTGGAGATTGGAAATGACCAATTTGAAATCATCTATTATGACCTTGATGGAAAAATCGTTGAGGATCTAAAAAATGCTTATCAAATGGAATGACTTCATGTATAATGAACAGGAAGCGTTTTTCCCCGCTTCCTGGTTCTTAAAAAAAAAGAAAAAACTTTTTTTGAAAAACCGTTGACTTCCTTTTGATATCCTACTATAATAAGAAGTGTCCTAAGGGAACAGTTAAGGTAATACATAAGTTTTACCGCAACTTATATCATAAACGTCTCAGTAGCTCAGCTGGATAGAGCAACGCCCTTCTAAGGCGTCGGTCGGGAGTTCGAATCTCTCCTGGGACACTAACTTAAAAAGCCAAAACCTTCTAAAGGTTTTGGCTTTTTTACTTTTTTGGGTTGTTTAAGCTAACGAGGGTCATTTCGATTTGCATCCTTTTAACCATGAAATTTTTTATTTCATATTTATCGCAGGTGGATGACCATTTATGTCGAACTTGTAATAAATAAGGAGATGTTTAAATGAATAAAGATAGATTATTCAAGTTCATTCAAACTTCCACTCGGGGAAATTTCTTCTCAGTCGAAATAACCGAAGATGGAACAGAAGTGGTCCAATTAGCCAAAGAGTTAGAAAAAGAAGGAAGAATCAAGTTGAGGGAATGTAAACGAAAAGAAAAAGGTGTTTATCTGGAAGGAATACTTAAGTTTGTGCCTAGCTAATACTTAATGAACTCTGCGAAGGATTTTTATAAGGAATTTCATAAAACATTCTTCGCGACAAAATGGGAATCGGAGACCGAACGGTGAGGTGAGGGTTAAAAAAATTCATGAACGGTCGAATATTGTGTGGTTTAGGTCGATGAACTGCTCCGATCTTTATAGTTTTAACTGTAATCCTCACTGGATTGAAGAAATTTGCACAGCGCTACTGCCGAATAACTGGCAGCCGAGATACCAAAAATGCTTGCTTTGATGCGGCTTGGCAGACAGTCGGCGGAAAGGGAGCGGATTTCTGAAATCAACTCCAACTTTCTCAAATAAAAAACTGTAGGCAAAAGGAGTTCTATCCGAATTTTTAAACATAGTTGTTTGGATCGGGTGTGCGAGACTCCTGCGGGAATAGCGAGTCCAAGGGAGACCCCACAGGCGCAAGTGCGCCGAGGGCCTGGAGGCAACGTTCAATTTGTACAAGCTAAAAAAACTGTAGGTAAAATCGACTTACATCGAATTTTGTCTACAGTCTGAGGCATCCATTCGTGGATGCCTTTTTCTATTTAAGGTTTGGAGATTATTTTTAATGATTCACGGTTTTTGATTATTGCCGTATTTAATTCTTGGACAGGCGAATTTTTATCATCTGCTTCACTCAGCTGCATTGATTGTTTTTGTATAAGTGATTCAATCGTATCGCGTAATTCTGGCAGTGAGACCTTGAATTATTCGGATATATGTTGTAAGGCCTTGTGTAATCGGTGTTATGGATTGATGGAATCGCCTCGTTTTCCTCTTTCAATAAAGATATCCCCTCTAAAGCTTATTCACGTTTATAAAGCATATTATAGGGGAATTTCCGCTTATTATTCAGGATACTATATCGGCATAGTGCCATGGGGACCGTTTAATGGAAGGTGAAATCCCTTGTCAGCTTAATGTCATGAAGTCCCTCTTACTAAGCATAATTTGCTGGAGTTATAAAAAAACAGAAAAAACATTGACATAATACAAACAAATTAATATTATGTTTATTATATTGTAAACTTTATAGGGAAGTGTTTGTTTAATGAAGGACGCAGAAATATTTTGGAGCGCATCTCAGGATGAGCTTAAACAAGGGTACATCGAAGGTGAAAATCAATATGTTTGTTTGCTGTGTGGAAATGCAGTTGAAAAGGGGATAGTATACCCGAAAGATGGAGTTCTTTATGAAGCGGAGAGGTATATGCGCATTCATATTGAACATGCACACAGCTCGGTTTTTGAATACTTGATTGACCTCGATAAAAAACTTACAGGTCTCACCGACCATCAAAACCGTCTTCTTCGACTTTTTTACCAAGGGAAGAATGATGCGGAGGTTCAGGAGGAAATCGGAATTGGCAGCCCTTCCACCATTCGGAACCATCGTTTTGTGTTGAAAGAGAAAGAGCGTCAGGCTAAGTTGTTTTTAGCCCTGATGGAACTGTTGAAAGATAAAGATGAACACGCGCCGGCATTTATCCCGCTTCATCAAAAAGCAAGGATGGTCGATGATCGTTATAACGTTACTGAAGATGAAAAGATGACTGTACTGAAAAAATACTTCCCTAAAGGCAGTCAGGATGCATTAAAATCTTTTCCGCCAAAGGAAAAACAAAGGCTGATCATTCTCCAAGAAATTATGAACCGTTTTGAAAATGAGCGGAAATACGAAGAAAAAGAAATCAATCAAATATTGGGTGCCGTTTATCATGATCATGTTCTTTTGAGAAGATACTTAATAGAATATGGATTCTTGGATAGAAAGCCTGATGGGAGCCAATATTGGCTGAAGAAATGATGACTGGGGGCAAGAAAGATGGATCGTAAAAAAGAATTGAAGCAATTATATAAAGAAACGAAGGTTGAAGCAGGGGTATACCAAATCAGAAATACGGTAAATAATAAAGTCTTTATCGGAAGCACCAGGAATTTAAAGACGTTGAAGGGGAAACAATTTGAATTGGAAGTCGGGACAAACACCAATAAAGTGCTGCAAAGTGAGTGGAACCAATATGGGAAAGATGCTTTTTCTTTTGAGGTACTGGAGGTATTGAAGCCAAAAGAAACAGGATTTTTTGATGCTAAACGGGAATTGAAAAAACTTGAAGAAATGTGGCTGGAAAAAATACAGCCTTACGAAGAACGGGGATACAATAGAATGAAACCCGCTGACTTGTAGGTGGTCTTTAGAGATTCTCCTTGATTCCCAGCTGCCGATTTACCTTTGAAGCATTTCACTCTTATTTCTTTATGAAAAATAAGGTATTATGGAAGCGGATGGTAATTTATTTTAATGTTAATGATTAGGAGGTGCTGGGATGGAAAATGGAGATGGATATCTACGGGCGAAAAAAAGGGTTGAAAACCTTAAGTCATTCTACATTCATCTAATGGTGTATGTATTGGTGAATGTTATGTTGATTGCGATTAATCTATTGACGGATCCTGGTTATTGGTGGTTCCTTTATCCCCTTGGAGGGTGGGGGATTGGTGTTCTGATACATGGAATTACCATTCTTGCACAAGGAAACTTCGGGTCTGAGTGGGAAGAAAGAAAAATAAAAGAATATATGGAAAAGGATAAAAAGAACGGCTGAAATGGGCGTGTTCAAAACAGGGAGTCATTTGTGGCTCTTTTTTTGTGGGAAAATAATCGGTGGATCTCACTTGTTGTAAGTTTTTAAATGGTTTAAGCTAGTAATGGGGGGCCTATCTATAAAAAGGGGGAAACCCGTGAAGGACCTTCACTAAATAATAAATTAATCTTAGGAGTCGCGAATGAAAAAAATAGGATGGACCATAACGGGGATCGGGGCAATCATGGCGCTGGGGGCCTTGCTTTATCCTTTGAATGTTATTGATAAAACTCTATGTATATATTTATTGTTCGGCGGTGCAGGGCTAATGTTTGTCGGTTCAATGTTCAGGGCCTTTTCGCTCCTGAAAAGATGACTGATTTTACGTTTGATAAAAACGATCGATTAAGGTGATGACATGGAGAAAAACCAATTGAAATATGCCCAGCAGCACCTGGCTAATGAACGCACCTTCTTGGCGTGGATAAGAACGGTGATTGCAATAGTGGGAGTTGGTTTTCTTGCGACAAGCCTGCATTTTACGATTGGTGTGCATCGGGATGCCCGGATTGACTTGATCAGCATCGTGCTGGGGATGTTTGCGTGTGCATTGGGACTTGTGATTACCGTACTGGCGACAATCGGTTATCTTCAGAAGAAACGGCAAATCAATGAAGGGACGTTCCAGCCTTCAAGTGCTCACGTAATTCTAATCGCTGTTTTTATGGTCATATTGTTATCGTTGATCATTTTATATTTTGTTTTCATTTAAAACTGTCCTAAACTGAATAGGGCAGTTTTTTCTGTTTCTGCTATTATATACTTATTCTTACATTGTTACGGAAAGTTTTATTCCATTAATTCATTGTCATCAAAAAACGAAAGCTTGAAAAACACTGTATTTCAGGTTATGAAAGAATCATTCAGACTGTAGACAAATTCGAAGAAAACGAGTTTTCCTGTAATTTTATGGCGGTTACAATTTGGCCGTGGATTTCCGATCCAGGCACTCGCTTTCCGCGGACGGCCTGGGTGCGCCTGTGGTGTCTCGCACCTTCTCTACAATCAACTTCGTTATAAAATTCAAGGAATCGATACTAAGGGAGTTAAAGGTATTTTGTCTTTTGCCTTCCTTAAAAAAATATAAACCATCATCGGTTTGTAAATAAACTTCACATGGGTAATGCTAACTTTATAACCCTTGAAAGTACTTGCTTTATTCAATTTCAATCACGTTTTAAATATTTGTTTATTTTCCTTTTTTGTGAGATATGATAAAGAGGAATTAAAAGGAGGTCATCGTGATGGTGGATATCAAAAAAGGTGAAGGTTCTTTTTTTGTCGAAGAATCTGGTGAGAAATTAGCGGAAATTACATTCTTTAAATCAGGTGATGAGGAGATCACGGTCGATCATACCGTTGTTTCTGACAAGCTTCGCGGGCAAAAGGTAGGAAATGCCCTTGTTGAAAAGGTGATAGGATTCGCAAGGGAGGAAAACCTGAAAATTGTTCCGGTATGTTCGTTCGTTCAAAAACAATTTGAAAAAAATGCAGAATACGGGGATGTATTGGCTAAATGAACCGGAGGGCTGACTTAGGGGATGATTAATATCACCTATGTTCAGCCCTTTTTCATTTTCAGATAATCTTTATACCCCCAATAAAATAATGGTAAAGCCTTTCCTCCTGCAGTTATGTTCGCATTAAATATAGGGGAGGTGCTGGGATGGCCATCAAATTACAAACCCTATTGAATCGCGCAAAGGAAAATATGGGAAGCGGTATGAACCCGGTCGTGAACGAGACGATACTCGAAGTGGTGAAATTAGCTTATGAAGCGGGGATATTTGTTCAAATAACGGCTGGTTATCGAAGTTTCCGAGAACAAAATGAACTGTATGAACGAGGCAGAACGAATAAATCCAAGCCAATCGTGACTTATGCCAGAGGGGGGCAATCCTTGCATAACTATGGCCTTGCAGCCGATTTTGTCATCGTTAGTGATGACGGCAGGCGGGCACTGTGGACAGAGGGCGAAAAGTGGACAAGGGTGGCAGCCATCGCAAAATCCCTGGGATTCGTTTGGGGAGGGGATTTTGAATTGTTCCGTGATTTTCCGCACCTTGGAATGTCAGGCGGTTTATCAACGAGAGATCTTCAAAAGGGATGGCGGCCGAATCTTGTACCAAGAGTGGCGTCCTCAATCAGTGAAATGAAGCTGAAAGGGAAAATGGATGATTCTTTTTTAGGAACCCGATACTAGTGACTGCCATCAAGTGGGTAATGCGTGACAATCATTTAATTGGGATATCCGATGTTTTTAAAAATTAAAAATTGAAAAAACTTATTTTATAAAATGTGGTCATGATAGGTATGTAAGCGGATACAACAAATCTTTCAATTTGGAATTATCAAAAAATTTAAAAAAACCTGTTGACTACTACCTGAAATACACGTAAGATAATCACAAATACAAGACATCAAACATAAGCGTTTCGAAAAATATGAATAATGCGAAAAGCATTGAAGAGGATAAGTAGTCTTTTAAAAAGGCAGTCACAGAGAGCCGGGTAGCTGAGAGCCGGTATTGTCCCGAAAGATGAACTCACCTTGGAGTTTCAGCTTGAACGTCAGACTAGTAGAGCTGAACGGGTGCGTACCAGTACCCGTTACCAAAACAGAGAATAGTGTAGTCTATTCAAAGTGCGCATGGAGTTTCATGCGAAAAAGGGTGGTACCGTGGAGTGGCTCATCAAGCCTTTTCACCCCTTTAACTTGCCGAGTGCAAGTACATTTGGGGTGAAAAGGCTTTTTTGTATGCTCAAAAGGCTGAAAATTCTGAATTTTGAGAAAACATTCAATTAGGAAAGCGAAGGAGGTTTTTTACAAAATGACACAAAAGTCAGTTGTTGCTGATCGGAAAAGTGGAAAGACACATTATAGTGGTGCCGAATTTCTGCTGGAAGCATTGAAAAAGGAAAATGTTGAAGTCATCTTTGGTTATCCAGGAGGTTCTGTATTGCCGATTTATGACAAGCTTTACAGTTCAGAACTTTTTCATATTTTGACAAGGCACGAACAAGGTGCGATTCATGCAGCGGAAGGATACGCCAGGATTACCGGCAAGCCGGGGGTGGTCATCGTCACATCCGGTCCAGGGGCAACGAACATCGTCACTGGTTTGGCAGATGCAATGATCGACTCTTTACCGCTAGTTGTAATTTCGGGTCAGGTAGCTACCAGTGTAATCGGCTCGGATGCTTTCCAGGAAGCGGATGTACTGGGGATTACTACCCCGATCACAAAACATAACTATCAGGTAAGGAAGCCGGAAGACCTTCCGCGCATCATAAAAGAAGCGTTTTATATCGCTTCCAGCGGCCGGCCCGGTCCAGTATTGATCGATATACCTAAGGACATGGCCATTTTGGAAGGTGTATCGACGGATGAGGAGCCAGAAATGAATCTCCCCGGCTATCAGCCGACGACCAAGCCGAATTACTTGCAGATCAGAAAGCTTGTTGAAGCCGTAAGCGGGGCGAAAAGACCGGTCATTCTTGCAGGGGCAGGTGTCCTGCATGCAAAGGCCTCCCATCTATTAAAGGAATATGTCGAGCAGCAAGGCATTCCTGTCGTCCACACTTTACTGGGTCTTGGGGGCTTTCCGGCGGAACATCCACTCTTTATCGGAATGGGTGGTATGCATGGCTGCTATGCAGCAAACATGGCATTAGCGAAATGTGATCTATTAATCAATATCGGTGCAAGGTTCGATGATCGATTGACTGGAAATCTAGCGAAATTCGCACAGCACGCAACGGTTGCCCATATCGATATTGATCCAGCGGAAATCGGTAAGAATGTGCCGACAAAAATTCCAGTCGTCGGAAGTGCCAAAGAAGCACTCTCGGAATTGATTGTGCAAAATGGCAAGAAGCCGGAAATTGATGAATGGACAACACAGCTTACTGCATGGAATGAAGAGTTCCCATTGCGTTATACCCATGAAGAAGGCGTATTGAAACCTCAGCGGGTCATCCAGATGCTTCATGAAAAAACGAATGGGGAGGCCATTGTTACGACGGATGTTGGACAGCATCAAATGTGGGCAGCACAATACTATCCATTTAACAAACCGGATTCATGGGTCACTTCCGGTGGATTGGGGACGATGGGCTTTGGCTTACCTTCGGCTCTCGGAGCGCAGCTGGCGAATCCGAAAGC
The DNA here is from genome assembly GCF_018613135.1 of Bacillus sp. ISL-57. NCBI lineage: Bacteria > Bacillati > Bacillota > Bacilli > Caryophanales > Bacillaceae > Bacillus > Bacillus sp. ISL-57. The sequence continues at coordinate 413,119 of NZ_JAGGQV010000004.1, forward strand.
GACGGTGCTTTCCATATCGGGGGATGGTGGATTCCAGATGTGCCTGCAGGAGCTCTCGGTCATTGCCGAAATGAATCTGCCAATCAAAATCATCATCGTCAATAACGGTGCACTAGGGATGGTAAGACAGTGGCAGGAACTCTTTCATGATAACCGTTTCTCACACAGTATTTTCCAATCGCATCCGGACTTCGTGAAATTGGCCGATGCTTATGGAATTCCGGGATACAAGGTGACGACGGAGGAAGAAGCAAGCAACTGTCTGGATGTAGCGTTAAAGACTGATGGTCCAGTGTTGATTGATTTCCGGGTAAAACAAAACGAAAATGTATTTCCGATGGTAGCACAAGGAAAAGGGCTAGATGAAATGGAAGGAGTTTAATCAATGAAGGGAATTCTTAGCCTCACCGTGAACAACCGGCCAGGCGTCCTTAATCGGATTACGAACCTGTTCACGAAAAGAAATTATAACATTGAAGGCATGACTGTCGGACCTTCCGAACAGGATGGCATTTCAAGGATGACCTTTGTGGTCGATGTCGATGACGAAGCTGTCATTGAACAGATCACCAAGCAGCTGAATAAGCAGATTGATGTTTTGAAAGTATATGATATTACGAATCAATCGATTGTGGCGAGGGAACTTGCACTCATCAAAATATTGGTGACTACACAAACCCGAGCCGAGATTTATTCAGTCATCGAACCCTTCCGAGCTTCAGTTATTGATGTCAGTAAAGATAGCGTGACCGTCCAAATCACAGGGGAATCGGATAAAATCGAAGCCTTCATTGAACTGATCAAGCCATATGGCATCAAGGAATTGGCAAGGACAGGGACTGCCGCCATCCCGCGTGGAATGCAAATTGCACACGCAAAGAGTGCGACAATCGTATAAAACAAAAACAAAAACAAAAACAAAAACAAAAACAATGATGAAAAGGGAGATGTAATTATTATGGCAAAAGTATATTATAACGCAGAAGCAAACGAGAATTTCTTCAACAATAAAAAGGTAGCAGTCATCGGATATGGTTCCCAAGGACACGCACACGCTCAAAACCTACGTGATAGCGGTGTAGATGTAATCATCGGAATCAGAAAAGGTAAATCCTTCGATAAAGCGGTGGAAGACGGCTTTAATGTTTACACAGTGAAGGAAGCAGCTGAACAGGCAGACGTGATCATGAACCTATTACCGGATGAAACTCAGCCGAAAGTATATCAAGAAGAAATCAAACCGGTATTGCGTGCAGGTCAAGCGTTAATGTTCGCACACGGATTCAACGTCCATTTCAATCAAATCGTTCCTCCGGCAGATGTAGATGTTTTATTAGTCGCTCCAAAAGGTCCGGGACATCTTGTTCGCCGTACATATGAACAAGGGGCAGGGGTGCCGGCATTGTTCGCCATCTATCAAAATGTTACGGGTGAAGCAAGAGAATTGGCACTTGCGTACGCTCGGGGAATCGGTTCTTTAAGGGCTGGCGGTTTGGAAACCACTTTCCAGGAAGAAACGGAAACGGATCTATTTGGAGAGCAAGCTGTACTTTGCGGCGGATTGACTGCCCTTGTGAAAGCTGGATTCGAAACCTTGACAGAAGCTGGATATCAACCGGAAGTAGCATATTTCGAGTGTTTGCATGAACTTAAATTAATCATCGACCTTATGTATGAAGGCGGTATGGAAAACATGCGCTATTCCATTTCTGACACAGCTCAATGGGGAGATTTCGTTTCTGGACCACGCGTTGTGACGGAAACTACGAAAGAGGCAATGAAAGCGATCTTGAAAGACATCCAAGACGGTGAGTTCGCTAAAGGATGGATCTTGGAAAACCAAGCGAATCGTCCGGTCTTCAATGCGATCAATAATCGTGAAAACCAGCATCAAATCGAAGTGGTTGGCCGTGAATTAAGAAAAATGATGCCATTCGTGAAACCTCAACAAAAAGAGAAAGAAGTGGTAGCCGTTGCGAAAAATTAATATATTCGAAACCACACTTCGAGATGGGGAGCAATCCGCTGGTGTAAATTTGAATTTTACCGAAAAACTTGAAATCGCATATCAGCTTGAAAGATTGGGTGTTGATATAATCGAAGCCGGTTTTCCGGCAGCATCCAAAGGGGATTTCAACTCCGTACAGGAAATCGCGCGCAAAATCAAAAACAGCTCTGTCACAGGGCTGGCGCGTGCTGTACAAGGAGATATCGATGCGGCTTGGGATTCATTAAGGGGCGGCGCAGAACCAAGATTGCATACGTTCATCGCCACTTCGCCCATTCATCGTGAATATAAGTTAAAAATGTCTAAGCAGCAAGTGATTGAAAGGTCGGTTGAAATGGTTAAGTACGGAGCAGCGCGTTTTCCGATCGTACAATGGTCTGCAGAAGATGCAAGCCGTACGGAACTTGACTATTTGGCTGAAATCGTTGAAGCGGTCATTCAAGCTGGTGCCAAGGTCATTAACATTCCGGATACTGTAGGGTATGCAGCTCCAATCGAGTACGGGAACATTTTCAGGTACCTTCGTGAGCATGTTCCTTCTATTGATAAAGTTAGTTTATCCGCACACTGCCATGACGATCTTGGAATGGCGACGGCCAATTCATTGGCGGCCATCGAAGGCGGGGCTACGCAAGTCGAAGGAACAATCAACGGAATTGGTGAACGTGCCGGTAACGTGGCACTTGAAGAAGTGGCCATGGCACTCTACATCCGTAAAGATTTCTATCAAGCGGAAACGGGTCTTGTATTGAATGAAATTAAAAGGACCAGTGATTTGGTCAGCCGCCTTACGGGAATGCAGGTTCCTGCTAATAAAGCCATTATTGGTGCCAATGCTTACGCACATGAATCAGGCATTCACCAGGATGGCGTGTTAAAAGAAAAAACGACATATGAAATCATATCACCTGAACTCGTCGGGGTTTCGTCCAATTCACTCGTTTTAGGAAAGCATTCAGGACGCCATGCTTTCAAAGAAAGATTACAAGAGTTGAATTTTACGGTAACGGATGAGGAAATGAACTCATTATTCGTCCAATTCAAGGAATTGGCCGATAATAAAAAGACCATGACGGATGAAGATATCGTTGCACTGGTGCTTGAAGAGAAAGCGACGGATATCAGTTTCTATGACATGATTTCCTTGCAGATTTCCCATGGTACCCATCAGACGGCGACTGCGACGGTCACGCTGAAAAAAGGCGATAATGAAGAGATTCAGGAAGCGGCTACAGGTGCAGGAAGTGTAGAAGCCCTATATAACACGCTTGAGAGATGTTTGGGCAAAGAGATCAACTTGCTGGACTATCGAATTCAATCGGTGGGTGGCGGAATGGATGCACTCGCACAGGTTTTTGTGAAAATTGATTATAACGGTGTGGAAACAAGCGGCAGGGGTCTTGATCAGGACGTCTTGGAAGCATCCGCCAAAGCGTATTTGAACGCTGTGAACCGTGTGATCATCATGAAGGAACTGGAAGAAAAAGCAGTATTACAATAGGAAGGGGAGATTTCGATGAAAAGGAATATTGCGGTGCTTCAAGGAGATGGCATCGGGAAAGAAGTAACAAGAGGCGCTGTAGAAATCCTCGAAGCCGTTGCCCAAAGATATGGACACGATTTTGAATTTCAATATGGTGAGATTGGCGGAGGGGCCATCGATAGCACAGGTTCACCCCTGCCGGATGAAACAGTGGAGATTTGTAAAAACAGCGATGCGGTATTATTAGGGGCCGTTGGAGGACCTAAGTGGGATGACCAGCCTGCGCACCTAAGACCGGAACGAGGTTTGTTGAAAATCCGAAAAGATTTGAACCTTTATGCTAACATCCGTCCAATCAGCTATTATTCCAGCTTGTCGGAATCTTCTCCTCTTAAGAAGGAATTCATTGAAGATGTGGATTTCGTGATTGTCAGGGAACTAACTGGCGGCCTTTATTTCGGAAAGCCAAGTGAGCGCGTTGAAAAAGAAGGGAAAGAAGCGGTCGTCGATACACTTTTCTATCAGAAAAGCGAAATGAAGCGCATCATCGAACTTGCTTTTTCATTAGCATCGGAGCGCAAGAAAAAAGTAACTTCCGTGGATAAAGCGAATGTTCTTGAATCCAGCAGGATGTGGCGTGAGACGGCTGAAGAAATTGCCAAGGACTATCCGGATGTAATCCTTGAACATATGCTTGTTGATAATGCAGCCATGCAATTGATCAAAAACCCGAAACAATTTGATATTATCGTGACGGAGAATATGTTCGGTGATATTTTAAGCGATGAAGCGTCGGTATTGACTGGCTCGCTTGGAATGCTTCCTTCCGCCTCCATTTCAACTAATGGTCCTAATCTATATGAACCGATTCATGGCTCTGCCCCGGATATCGCAGGCAAAAACCTGGCTAATCCGATTGGGACGATTTTATCGGCGGCTTCCATGCTGCGTCTATCCTTTGGGATGGAAGATGAGGCGAAAGCAGTTGAGCAGGCGGTGGAAACGGTCCTTGAATATGGCTTGAGAACAGGCGATATCGCAAATGGCCAAGCGACAATTACCTCTACCTCAGAGATGATTGCAGAAATAAAAGCAAATCTTTTAGACCAGGAAGCCATTTCCAACATCATGGGAGCTTACGCATAAACTTCTTTCACGGCCTAACTTTAGGCCGTGTTTTTTAAAAAAAATACAAGATTGATCGAGGTGGGATAGTGATGGGTAAGTCGATAATAGAGAAAATATGGGATCGCCATATTGTAAATGAAGAGGAGAATAAACCGGATTTAATTTATATAGACCTTCAATATATTCATGAAGTGACCTCACCGCAAGCATTTGAAGGATTGAGATTGAAAGGACGCAAAGTCAGGAGACCAGATCGTACTTTCGCGACAATGGATCATAATGTGCCAACCGTTAATCGCTATTTCATCGAGGATGATATTGCAAGGAAACAACTAGAGGCGCTTGAGCAAAACTGTAAGGAGTTCGGTATCCGCCTTGCTGATTTAGACAGTCCTGATCAAGGTATCGTTCACGTTATCGGGCCTGAATTAGGACTTACACAGCCAGGGATGACGATTGTCTGCGGAGACAGTCATACTTCCACGCATGGTGCGTTTGGCTCGATTGCATTTGGAATCGGTACGAGCGAGGTCGAGCATGTTTTGGCCACACAAACCCTATGGCAAACAAAACCCAAAACATTGAAGCTTGAGGTTAATGGCAAGCTTGGTCATGGCGTGATGGCGAAAGATGTCATTTTATATGTGATTTCCAAATTCGGCGTCGATTTCGGTACGGGACATATCATTGAGTATTGCGGGGAAGTTTTCCGGGATATGTCAATGGAAGAAAGAATGACGGTCTGCAATATGTCGATTGAAGGCGGGGCAAGAGCAGGGCTTGTAGCTCCTGATGAAACAACGTTCTCTTATTTGAAAGGCCGTAAATATTTGCCGAAAGGAGAAGAGTTCGAGCGATGTGTTCAGGACTGGAAGTCACTTTCCAGTGATGAGGATGCTGTTTATGACCAAGAAATCATTCTTGATGGCAGCCTGATTTCACCAATGGTCAGCTGGGGGACAAATCCTGGAATGGCTAGTGGAGTGGACGGAAAAGTACCTACCCTAGCAGAGGATATCATGGATCCTAAGGAACTGAATCGAGCCATTGAGTATATGGGCCTTGAGGAAGGGATGCCGATTACGGAAATTCCCGTACAACATGTATTCATAGGATCGTGTACCAATTCACGCATTGAGGACTTACGGCAAGCCGCAGGAATGATCGATGGCCAAACTGTTCAAAAAGGGGTTCGGGCGATGGTCGTTCCCGGTTCACAAAGCGTCAAAAGGCAAGCGGAGGATGAAGGGTTGGATGAAATTTTCAAATCTGCAGGCTTCGAATGGCGCGAGTCGGGCTGCAGCATGTGCCTGAGCATGAACCCTGACGTGGTTCCGGCCGGCGAGCATTGTGCCTCCACAAGCAATCGGAACTTCGAAGGCAGGCAAGGAGCTGGAGCAAGAACACACCTGGTTAGTCCGGCCATGGCTGCCGCGGCCGCCATTCATGGGAAATTTGTCGATATTAGGAATTTGAAAAGAACTGAACAAGTCCAATAAGAATATGAATTAACCGGAGGTGCAGAAAATGGAACCCATTACTATATATAAAGGAAGAGCTGCGGCACTTGACCGTAAAAACGTGGATACGGACCAAATCATTCCAAAGCAATTTTTAAAAAGGATTGAGCGAAGCGGATTTGGTGAATTTTTATTCTATAACTGGCGTTTTGATGAAACTGGAAAGAAACGTCCTGATTTTGAATTGAATCAGCCCCATAATCAAAACACGTCCATATTAATAGCAGGTGAAAATTTTGGCTGCGGCTCGTCCCGTGAGCATGCCCCTTGGTCTTTGAAAGACTACGGGTTCGATATCATCATCGCTCCGTCTTATGCTGATATCTTTAAAAGTAATTGCATGAAAAATGGCATGGTCCCCATCGCTTTGACCCAGACTGAAGTAAACTATTTAATGGAGAGAGTGTCGGCACCTGATTATGAGCTGACTATCGACCTTCCCAATCAGACATTGAAAGATGGTCAAGGGTTTGAAACGAGCTTTGAAATTCATCCATATTGGAAGGAAATGCTCGTCAAAGGCTGGGATGAAATTTCGATAACGCTTCAATATGATAAAGAGATTTCTGCCTATGAATCTCAAAAAAAGGCTGTATCGAGTATTTAATAGAAAAAAGTCATTTCCCGTTCTCCTTTCTTATTTGAAAGGATGCGGGATTTTTTTTATCGGGGAAGAAAGAATCCGCCCGAATAAATTTTGTGTTTCCAGCTATTACATGCTAAACTGTTTCTCAAAAAGCGAACGGTGAGGCGGAAAATAGGATGGATGATGAGAACAACCAAAAGAAGGCCGGAGAAACAAAGATTATCGCCTTTCCGAATCTCGGTGAGAGGCTGATTGTAAGAGGACTGGATGAGCTTGGCGACAGGAACTTTAAAGCGGCTGCACAGCTTTTCAGCCAAGCCAGGGAGTATGAGCCCGAAAATGATGAAGTTTGCATGGGACTGGTGGTCTCACTAGTTGAACTTGAGTATTACCAGGAGGCAAAAGAGTTGTGTATAGAGATGCTGAATAAAGGCATCGGCGACTATTTTCAACTGATCAATATTTATTTGATGGTACTGCTGCAAATAGGCGAGCACCAGGAAATGGTCACGACGATCGAACTGCTATTTGAAGAAAACCAAATTCCCTTTGATAAAGAGGAACATTTCGAAAAGATGCTTCAGTTCAGTAAAAGGGCCCTTGAGGATAAAAAGGAAGAGAAAGAAAGGCAAGATCAACAGCTTTCAGAGGAAATGCAGGAGGATGAACTTTTTGAAGGGAAAACGGATAATGAAATGCTTATGGTCATTTCAAAACTCACGAATATCAATATTCGACCATTTAGCCCTCAAATCGAAGAATTTCTACAAAAAGATGAGGGACATCCTTTCTTCAAAACGATGCTCCTTAACATCCTTATCGACCAGGAGTATAACGAGGAAATGACGGTGAGGAAATTCAATCAATCGAAGTCGGTCATCCCAAGGGAATTGAAAAGTTTGAAGGAGACGGACTTCTATAAGAGGGTGACCGGACTGGCCGAAGAGGAAATCAGTCAGGATAATCCGAGCTTATATGAAATGGTCCATAGTTTGATTGAACGTCATTCTTTTTTATTGTTTCCTTTTGAACCAGGGCCTGAAAGCTTGCCTGCATGGGCAGCTGCCTACCATGCCTTGGCGGAAGAGTACATGACCGGGGAGGTTTCCGTAAGGGACTTAGCGGATCTTTACCAGGCGGATGAGGAAAGCGTTGCGGATATTCTTTCCTATATAAAAGAAATTGAAGAAATTTCTTATCCTATTATTTAAGCTATTGCTGTTGTAACAGATTAATCCTGTGGTATAATGTAGTGGTTGTAATGTATAATTCGTCTAATTTTGACGATTTCCCCATTATTTTGGGGGTATATTTGAAGGATGACTTGTTAACACTTGCAAAGCATAATCATCCAATGCTTATTATTGAAGTATATAGATTTTTGGAGGGAAACACATGTCTGTAAAATGGGAAAAACAAGAAGGTAATCAAGGCGTACTAACAATTGAAGTTGACGCTGCAAAAGTAAACGAAGGTTTAGACGCAGCTTTCAAAAAAGTAGTGAAACAAGTAAATGTACCTGGCTTCCGTAAAGGTAAAATGCCACGTCAAATGTTCGAAAAAAAATTCGGCGTAGAATCACTTTACCAAGATGCGCTTGATATCATTCTTCCAGATGCTTACGCAAATGCTGTCGAAGAAGCTGGAATTCAGCCTGTAGATCGTCCGGAAATCGACATCGAGAAAATGGAAAAAGGCGAAAACCTGATCTTCACTGCAACTGTAACAGTTAAGCCTGAAGTTAAATTGGGAGATTACAAAGGTGTTGAAGTTGAAAAATTCAATACTGAAGTAACTGACGAAGATGTTGAAAACGAATTGAAAACTTTACAAGAGCGTCAAGCTGAACTTGTCGTTAAAGAAGAAGGACAAGTCGCTGAAGGCGATACGGTTGTTCTTGACTTTGAAGGATTCGTTGACGGTGAAGCATTCGAAGGCGGAGCTTCAGAAAACCATTCATTGGAAATCGGTTCAAACTCTTTCATTCCAGGATTCGAAGAGCAGCTTGTAGGTCTAGAAACTGGCGCTGAAAAAGATATCGAAGTTACATTCCCTGAAGAATACCATGCTGCTGAACTTGCAGGTAAACCAGCAGTATTCAAAGTGAAAATTCACGAAATCAAAACTAAACAACTTCCTGAGTTGGATGATGAGTTCGCGAAAGATGTCGACGACGAAGTGGAAACTTTGGCTGAACTTAAAGAGAAAACAAAACATAAATTAGAGCATGACAAAAAACATGAAGAAGAAAACTTCATCCAAAACACTGTAATTGGTAAAGCTGTTGAAGGTGCAGAAATCGACGTTCCTGAAGCAATGATTTCAAACGAAGTTGACCGCATGATGAATGAGTTCTCTCAACGCATCCAATCTCAAGGTCTTAATTTGGAACTTTACTACCAATTCTCTGGTCAAGACGAAGAAGCTTTAAAAGCGCAAATGAAAGAAGAAGCTGAAGGACAAGTTCGTACGAGCCTAACTCTTGAAGCAATCGCAGAAGTTGAAAAACTTGAAGCGACTGACGAAGATGTAGAAGCTGAACTTGCACAAATGGCTACTATGTACAATATGGAAGTTGACGCGATCAAACAAGCTCTTGGAAACTTGGAAGGAATCAAAGGCGATCTTAAAATTAAGAAAGCAATTGACTTCTTGGTAGAAAACAGCAAAACAGTTGACGCAAAATAATTTTTATAAATAAGTAGATTTAAATATTTCCTTAAAAAAACAAGGCGCGAGTAATCGTGCCTTGTTTTATACATATTGAGAATTAGTGTAAATTTTAAATATCGGTTATTTCCTGATTGATTTTTTTTGGATTTCGGTGTAGATTAGTTCTAATACCGCATATACATATTTATACAGCAAATCCTGCTTTTAAAAATCCGGAGTTTTGGGCATGCTGGTAAAGGGCAAATACATATTGATTGATTATTGTACTTTTTTAACAACTCGGACCGTGAGCATTTTTGTTACTAAACTTCCAAGAACATGATAAAATGCAAAACATACTAGGGAATTTGGAATGTTTAAGCAGATGTGTACCTAGTTTTTTTTCTTTACGATTAGGTACCGCTATGTAATAGAGTTGGAAGAGTATTTAAAGGGGTGAACGTACATGTTTAAATTTAATGATGAAAAAGGACAGTTAAAATGTTCTTTTTGCGGTAAAACACAAGAACAAGTCCGTAAACTGGTTGCTGGTCCAGGTGTCTATATTTGTGACGAGTGTATAGAACTTTGTACGGAGATTGTCGAGGAAGAGCTGGGAACTGATGAAGAAGTAGAATTCAGAGATGTTCCTAAACCTATGGAAATCCGTGAAATTCTTGACGAATATGTAATTGGACAAGAACAGGCAAAGAAATCTTTGGCTGTAGCTGTTTATAACCATTATAAACGTATCAATTCCAATAGCAAAGTCGACGATGTTGAGCTTTCCAAAAGTAACATCGCCCTAATCGGACCGACGGGAAGCGGGAAAACCCTTCTTGCGCAAACATTGGCACGTTTACTGAATGTTCCTTTTGCCATTGCCGATGCCACTTCCTTGACGGAAGCTGGATATGTTGGGGAAGATGTTGAAAACATCCTTCTCAAATTAATCCAAGCAGCCGATTATGATGTGGAAAAAGCGGAAAAAGGCATCATTTATATTGATGAAATCGATAAAGTTGCCCGTAAATCGGAAAATCCTTCCATTACACGTGACGTGTCTGGTGAAGGTGTGCAACAAGCTTTATTGAAAATTCTTGAAGGAACGGTTGCAAGCGTTCCGCCTCAAGGTGGACGTAAACATCCACATCAGGAATTCATCCAAATCGATACGACCAATATTTTGTTCATCTGCGGCGGTGCCTTTGATGGCATCGAACCGATCATCAAACGCCGTCTTGGTCAAAAAGTCATTGGATTTGGCTCTGACGTGAAAAAGGATGATATTGCAGAAAAAGAATTGCTTTCCAAAGTCCTTCCTGAAGACTTGCTTCGTTTCGGATTAATTCCGGAATTCATCGGACGTCTTCCGGTAATTGCGACTCTTGAGCAATTGGATGAAGCTGCTTTGATTGAAATCCTTACACAGCCGAAAAATGCCCTTGTTAAACAATATCAAAAATTACTTGAGCTTGACGATGTTGAATTGGAATTCGAACAGGAAGCGCTAAGTGAAATTGCTAAAAAGGCAATTGAACGCAAAACTGGTGCACGTGGTCTGCGCTCCATCATCGAAGGCATCATCCTTGAAGTGATGTTCGATCTGCCTTCACGTGATGATGTTGCAAAATGTGTAATCACAGGCAGCACGATTTCGAAAAATGAATCTCCAAAGCTCGTCCTTAAAGACGGTACAACCATCAAAGGACAAGAAAAGAAAACATCCGCTTGATTTATTAGGAAAAGAAAGACTGCCAGTTAATGCTGGCAGTCTTTTTGTTTTTAGACCAAAGTTGATTGTAATGGAAGGTATGGGACTCCTGCGGAAAGTGAGTGCCTGTAGTGGAAATCAACGTTAAAACCTCAAAACAGTAGGTAAAACCAGTTAATATCGATTTGTTTACAGTCAGAGACTGCCAGTTCACCCGGGCAGTTTTTTTCATTTCCCTTTTTTCTAATTGTTGTTATTTAGGATAAAAACGCCAAAATTTTCAACACGAATTTCTTGGATAATATCGCCCTTCCAAAGGAGATACTAACAGAAATGACAAACTTGGAGAGTGCAGGAGGGAATACGATGAATTGGACAGGATTGGCGTTATTTATCCAGCTGTTTTTTGGGATTATTATTGGATTGTATTTTTTGAACTTATTGAAAGGCCAGCGGACACAAAAGGTTTCCATTGACCGTGATTCACGTAAGGAGATGGACCAATTACGGAAGATGAGATCGATTTCGTTAACAGAACCATTGGCAGAAAAAGTTAGACCAAGTACATTTAATGAAATCATCGGTCAAGAAGATGGGATTAAATCTTTAAAAGCTGCTTTATGTGGGCCGAATCCCCAGCATGTGATAATTTACGGTCCTCCTGGGGTGGGAAAAACGGCAGCTGCCAGACTTGTTTTGGAAGAGGCGAAGAAAAATGGCAAGTCCCCTTTTAAGAATTCGGCCGTTTTTGTTGAACTGGACGCCACCACAGCCAGATTCGATGAACGAGGGATTGCCGATCCGCTCATCGGTTCTGTGCACGACCCAATCTACCAAGGAGCCGGGGCAATGGGACAGGCAGGCATTCCGCAGCCAAAGCAGGGTGCAGTCAGCAATGCACATGGAGGCGTACTGTTCATAGATGAAATAGGGGAACTCCATCCGATACAGATGAATAAACTTTTAAAGGTATTGGAAGATCGTAAGGTATTTCTGGAAAGTGCCTATTATCAAGAGGAAAATCAAAATATTCCCACACACATCCATGATATTTTTAAAAATGGACTGCCGGCTGACTTTAGGTTGATTGGAGCTACAACAAGAACGCCAAATGAAATCGCGCCTGCGATACGTTCAAGATGCATAGAAGTGTTTTTCCGTGAACTGGACCGGGAAGAAATAATCGCCGTGGCCAAGAATGCCTCGGATAAAGTAGGGATCACCATCAGTGATAAAGGCTTGCAATCGATATCGGATTATGCCCGAAATGGCAGGGAAGCTGTCAACATGATTCAGACTCTTGCAGGAATCTCAATTAATGAAAACAGGACTTTCATCAGGGAAGAAGATATAGATTGGATGGCCCATAGCAGCCAGCTGACTCAAAGAATGGACAGGAAAATAGAATCGAATTCCAAAATAGGCCTTGTCAACGGTCTTGCAGTATATGGTCCAAACAGCGGGGCATTGCTGGAAATCGAGGTTACGGTCATGGCTGCCTCTGATGAAAAAGGTTCGATAAACATTACCGGTATCGTTGAGGAAGAAAGTATCGGCGGCGGGAGTGGCAAATCGGTTCGACGCAAGAGCATGGCGAAAGGTTCGATTGAAAATGTCATTACGGTATTACGTTCGATGGGAGTGCCTGCCAACCAATTCGATATCCATGTGAACTTTCCGGGCGGAAGTCCAGTGGATGGCCCTTCTGCAGGTATTGCAATGGCCACAGGCATATACTCGGCCATATATAAAATCCCTGTTGACCACACTGTGGCGATGACTGGGGAAATAAGCATCCATGCCGGCGTTAAACCGATCGGCGGTGTCATTCCGAAAATTAAGGCAGCCAAACTTGCCGGGGCAAAAAAGGTAATCATCCCAGCCGAAAACATGCAGCCGCTTCTATCAGAAATCAAGGATATAGAAATCATTCCTGTTTCGAATGTGAAAGAAGTGCTCGATCAGGCACTGAAGAAAGAATTGATGTCGGAACAAATCCTCACAACCTTGGACCTATCAAAAAAAGAAAGTGTATAAAGGATATGCCCCGGCTAAAAATAGAACCGGGGCATTTTAAGGACCATACTGGCGTTCCCGGCAAGCCTGCCGTAAAAAATAAACACGCATTCAGGCGTGCTTTTTTATCTAATATTGGAGATAATAATAGCAGTCGAAACGTGTTAAGGTAAACGAATAGACACTTCTATATAAATAGGATAGAATTGTTAAAAGGTTGAGAACATGGGTAAATAGTTTACAACGACGATACTAATTAGATGGAGGTGTCAGGAAATGACTGATAAAGAAATCATCGTCCCCCTCCTGCCGCTTAGAGGACTGCTTGTATATCCAACGATGGTGCTTCATTTAGATGTAGGCCGAGATAAATCGGTACAAGCCCTTGAGAAAGCAATGGTGGAAGACCATCTTATATTTTTGACGACACAACAAGATGTTTCGTTGGACGAACCAGGTGAAGAAGATTTATTTACAATGGGAACTTTAACAAAGGTAAAACAGATGTTGAAGCTTCCTAATGGTACAATCCGGGTGTTGGTGGAAGGGTTGAACCGCGCAGAAGTCATGGAATTTTACGATTATGAGACACATTATGGTGCCAAGATTAAAATATATGAAGACAGTGATGAAAAGGATGCTGAACATCAAGCATTAATGCGCACACTACTGGATTATTTTGAACAATACATAAAAATGTCCAAGAAAATAACCGGTGAAACGTTTTCGTCCACTTCGGATATTGAAGAGCCTGGGCGATTAGCGGATATAATCGCTTCCCATTTGCCTTTGAAATTGAAGGAGAAGCAAGAAGTGCTTGAGACCATTGATATGAAAGAGCGTCTTAGCCGTGTAATCGAGATCATCAATAACGAGAAAGAAGTTCTTTTTCTCGAGAAAAAGATTGGCCAGCGTGTTAAACGTTCGATGGAACGAACTCAAAAGGAATATTATTTACGAGAGCAAATGAAAGCGATCCAAAAGGAATTGGGCGATAAAGAAGGAAAAACAGGGGAAATTGAAGTCCTGAACGAAAAGATAGAAGAAGCGGATATGCCTGAGCATATCAAAGAAACGGCATTAAAGGAATTGGACCGTTATGAAAAAGTTCCTTCGAGCTCAGCCGAAAGTTCTGTCATCCGCAATTATATCGAATGGCTTATCTCTCTTCCTTGGACCAAAGCGACCAAAGATGACTTGAATATTCATAAAGCCGAAAAAATCCTGAACCGGGATCACCATGGTTTGGAAAAGGTGAAGGAGCGTGTGCTTGAGTATTTGGCCGTTCAGCAATTGACCAAATCATTGAAGGGACCGATCCTTTGCTTGGTGGGACCGCCAGGAGTCGGGAAAACGAGCTTGGCTAAATCGATCGCTTCATCCCTGAATAGGAATTTCGTCCGTATATCTTTAGGTGGGGTGCGCGATGAATCAGAAATCCGCGGACATCGCCGCACATATGTAGGGGCCATGCCGGGACGGATCATTCAAGGCATGAAAAAAGCTGGAACGATAAATCCGGTCTTTTTACTGGACGAAGTGGATAAGATGTCCAATGACTTTAGGGGAGATCCATCTGCAGCGATGCTTGAGGTGCTCGATCCAGAGCAAAATCATAATTTCAGTGATCATTATATTGAAGAAACCTACGATCTTTCCAAAGTCATGTTTGTCGCAACGGCAAATAATTTGGGATCGATTCCTGGTCCGCTTCGTGATCGTATGGAAATCATTTCGATTGCAGGTTATACTGAGATAGAGAAACTTCATATAGCCAAGGATCACTTGCTGCCAAGACAGCTTGAAAACCATGGTTTATTGAAGACACAATTGCAAGTCCGTGAGGAAGCTCTTACAAAAATCATCCGTTACTATACTCGGGAAGCCGGTGTTCGGAGTCTGGATCGACAGCTTGCAGGCATCTGTCGGAAGACTGCAAAAATCATCGTGTCCGGAGATAAAAAGCGGGTCGTCATTGCTGAAAAGAATGTCGAGGAGTTTTTAGGGAAAACCATGTTCCATTATGGACAGGCGGAGGTCGAGAACCAAGTCGGTGTAGCTAATGGTTTAGCATACACGTCGGTAGGTGGCGATACGCTGCAAATCGAGGTTTCCTTATCACCAGGTAAAGGTAAGCTGATCCTGACAGGAAAGCTTGGCGATGTAATGAAAGAGTCAGCCCAGGCTGCTTTCAGTTTTGTCCGTTCAAAAACCGAGAAACTTCAGATTGATGCGAACTTCCATGAAAAATATGATATTCATATTCATGTCCCCGAAGGTGCGGTTCCAAAAGATGGCCCTTCTGCAGGCATCACGATTGCAACAGCGTTAATATCGGCCCTTACAAATAGGCCGATCAGAAAAGAGGTAGGCATGACAGGCGAAATTACATTACGCGGACGGGTTCTTCCGATCGGCGGGCTTAAAGAAAAATCTTTAGCGGCCCATCGCGCAGGACTTACGAAAATCATCATCCCGCAAAATAACGAAAAGGATATTGATGATATCCCGGAAAGTGTCCGTAAAGCATTAACATTTGTTCCAGTTTCACACGTCGATGAAGTCCTTGAGCATGCATTGGTAGGTGTGAACGAATGAAAGTAACAAGTTCAGATATTGTCATCAGTGCTGTGAAGCCTGAACAATATCCCAATACTCCTATACCGGAATTTGCCTTGGCAGGCCGTTCCAACGTTGGGAAGTCCAGTTTCATCAACAAAATGATCAATCGAAAAAACTTGGCGCGCACATCCTCTAAGCCGGGTAAGACGCAGACCTTGAATTTTTATATCATAAATGAAGCACTCCATTTTGTGGATGTACCGGGTTATGGTTATGCAAAAGTATCAAAGACGGAGCGTGATGCTTGGGGGAAGATGATCGAAACGTACTTCACTTCCCGTGACCAGCTCCGCGCTGCGCTTCTGATCGTCGATTTGCGTCATCCGCCGACAAAGGATGATATCGCAATGTATGAATTCCTGAAGCATTATGACCTGCCCAGGATCGTCATTGCCACCAAAGCGGATAAAATTCCAAAAGGCAAATGGCAGAAACACTTGAAAATCACGCGCCAAACGTTAAATATGGAAAAAGAAGATGAATTGCTTCTATTCTCTGGTGAAACAGGCGAAGGTAAGGAACAAGCATGGGGCGTCCTTAAGAAATATATGTAAAGGAAAAGGGTATTCCGCATCTGGAATACCCTTTTTCATTATGGAATCGAAAATCATCACTTTTTTCGAACCAAAAAATAAATGCCGATCGCCATCAAGGCAAAGGGCCAAAACCTTTCGAAGGTCGCGGTGGTTGTTTCAACAATCCCGAAAGACGTTGTGATTTTATCATAGAATAAGAATGTGATCGAGACGATGAATATGACCACCCCGTGAAACATTCCAGAATTTGTTTTACGTGCCCGGAGAATAAATCCCAGTGAGATGATTAAAATAAAGATACCTATATCATCCGGCCAAATCTCCAGGTTCCCGGCGATGTGGAAGTGAGCCCCGAACCCAAGTAAGATGACGCCTGGCAGGATGGACTCATATTCATTACCGCTATATGCCTGAATCAGGAAGGCGGCACCGACAATACATAATAAAGTGGGCCAGCTGAAAAAGCCCGGAAAGATTTCGATTTGGGAATGTTCAAGAAAAAAATAGAGCCCGAAACCGATTAAAACGATTCCTGGGAAAATACGATGCGTTTTCATTTTATCCTCCTATGCAATTCGATTACTTGAAGTTTTTTGCCATTTTTGATATGGTACTTTTGTACACAATGTCGAAATATGTATGTAACTTTACAAATCCCGCTTAGACACCTTTTGTAGCATTGAGGCGTTTTGGCTGTCTTTTCATGGTAGCATACGTTTTCATAAACTGTTCATATTATTTGCGTGAATCCATTTTAGTACATGGTATAATTAATTTACATGAAAAATTTTGGGGGTGCAAAACAAAAGGATGCATATTCTAGCGGTTGGTATAAATTATAAAACTGCCCCTGTAGAAATTCGGGAAAAACTATCGTTTAACGAAGCCGAACTTGCCGAGGCAATGAAAGCTCTTAAAAATAAAAAAAGCATCTTGGAAAATATTATTATTTCAACATGTAACAGGACGGAAATCTATGCGGTCGGGGACCAGCTTCATACAAGCAGGTATTATATCAAGGAATTTCTTTCGGAATGGTTTAACATCGATAAAGAAGAATTTTCTAAATATCTGTTCATTTATGAAGGCGATGGGGCTGTCGAGCATTTATTTTCAGTTACCTGCGGCTTGAATTCCATGATACTGGGAGAAACTCAGATTTTGGGACAAGTACGTTCAAGCTATTTGTTAGGGCAGAAGGAAGATACGATCGGTACCGTTTTTAACCATCTCTTCAAGCAAGCCCTTACATTAGCTAAAAAAGCTCATTCGGAAACCGAAATCAATACCAATGCCGTTTCCGTCAGCTATGCGGCAGTCGAGCTTGCAAAAAAAATCTTTGGAGGCCTGAACGGCAAGAATGTCTTGATTCTTGGGGCCGGTAAGATGGGTGAGCTGGCCATTCAAAATCTGCATAGCAATGGCGCCGACAGCATTACGGTCATTAACCGCACCTTTCAGAAAGCGGTCGACCTGGCTGAGAGATTCAATGGTACGGCCAAACAGCTGCAAGAGTTGCAATGCGCTTTAGTGGATACCGATATCCTGATTACTTCCACTGGAGCAAAAGATCTTCTTGTAACAAAAGAAATGATGTCATTCGTCAATAAGCTTCGTAAGGGCCGTCCTATTTTCATGGTCGATATCGCAGTGCCGCGTGACCTCGATCCAACATTGGCCGAGCTGGAAAATGTCTTCTTGTATGATATTGACGATCTGGAAGGGATCGTGCAAGCCAATATCGAAGAACGTAAAAAAGCTGCCGAGAAAATAGAAATGATGATCGAATCAGAAATCGTGGACTTCAACCAGTGGATCAATTTACTTGGTGTGGTTCCCGTCATTTCTTCTTTACGGGAAAAATCCCTATCGATACAAAAGGAAACGATGGAAAGCATCGAGAGAAAGCTTCCGCATTTGAGCGAACGTGATAAAAAAGTCTTGAACAAGCATACGAAAAGCATCATCAACCAAATGCTGAAAGATCCGATACTTTATGCAAAAGAGCTGGCAGATGAGCCGAATGCAAAAGAGCAATTAAATAATTTCGTGAAAATCTTCCATTTAGAGGAATTGATTGAAGACCAGCTGGTTGCGGATGAAAAAAAACGGAACAGCTCCAAGTCATCCCTATTGAATCCAGTTCCTGTCCAGTAATGAGGTAGATATGGAATTACTAATGACAAGATTGCATGAAGCCACTGTTTTGCTGTATGCCATCAGTATGCTTTTATATTTTATTGATTTCCTTAATAATAACCAGAAGGCGAACAGGGTCGCCTTCTGGTTGCTTTCTATTGTTTGGGTGCTGCAAACAATTTTTTTGTTTCTGTATGTGTTGAAAACGGGAAGGTTCCCGGTATTGACGATTTTTGAAGGCTTATATTTTTATGCATGGGTCCTCATATCGCTATCATTGATCATTAACCGATTGCTAAGGGTCGACTTTACGGTCTTTTTTACGAATGTATTAGGTTTCATGGTTATGGCCATCCATACCTTTGCACCTGTTCAGATAGAATCTCAAGTGCTTGCACAGCGCCTGGTTTCAGAGCTATTGCTCATACATATCACTTTTGCGATCCTATCATATGGGGCATTCACTCTTTCTTTCGTTTTTTCACTTTTATACTTAATTCAATATGATTTATTAAAACGGAAGAAGTGGGGAAAACGCCTGCTTCGACTCGGCGATTTAACAAAGCTTGAGCATATGTCCTATGTCCTCGCAGTTATAGGTGTTCCATTATTGGTCGTCTCCCTCATCCTGGGGATTCAATGGGCTTATATAAAAGTCCCTGGAGTATCCTGGCTGGACATGAAGATCATCGGCTCATTTATTTTGCTTATTGCTTACAGTGTGTTTTTATACTTGAAAATTCGGAAACAAATGTATGGAAGGACGCTAGCCTTTCTGAATATTGGATCTTTCATGATTGTGTTAATTAACTTTTTCCTTTTCGGAAGCCTTTCAACATTCCACTTTTGGAATACATAGGAGGAAACTATGAGAAAAATAATTGTCGGTTCAAGACGTAGTAAATTAGCGATCACCCAAACGAACTGGGTTATCGATCAACTTAAAGGACTTGGGGTCCCATACGAGTTCGAGGTGAAGGAAATTGTCACAAAGGGTGACCAAATCCTTGATGTAACACTTTCCAAGGTCGGCGGAAAGGGCTTATTCGTTAAAGAAATCGAACAAGCGATGCTGGATAAAGAAATTGATATGGCCGTACATAGTATGAAGGATATGCCGGCAGTGCTGCCTCCAGGTTTGACGATTGGCTGCATACCACCGAGGGAGGACCATCGGGATGCTTTGATTTCAAAGAACCATGAAACCCTTTCCGAACTGAAGCCCGGTTCCATCATAGGCACTAGCAGCTTGCGCCGTGGCGCGCAAATTTTGGCTAGAAGGCCGGACCTTGAAATTAAATGGATTCGCGGAAATATCGATACCCGTCTGAATAAGCTGAAAACGGAAGATTATGATGCTATCATTTTAGCGGCAGCAGGACTATCAAGAATGGGTTGGGAGCAGGACATCGTAACGGAATTTTTAGATGAAGATATTTGCATACCGGCAGTGGGACAAGGAGCTCTTTCCATTGAATGCCGTGAAGACGACAAAGAACTACTTGCGGAACTTGCGAAATTGACATGTGAAAAAACGAAAAGGACGGTTGAAGCGGAACGTGCCTTTTTGGATAAAATGGAAGGCGGATGCCAGGTGCCGATTGCCGGATTTGCGGTGGCAAAAGATAATGGGTCCGTTTCCTTGACGGCTTTGGTCGCTGCCCCGGATGGAAAGGTGATATATAAAGAAATGGTTGAAGGTGCTGATCCAGTGGCGGTTGGGCATGCCGCTGCCAAACAGATTAGCGAAATGGGCGGTAAAGAACTGATCGATCGCGTTAAAGAAGAGCTTGATCAGTAATGAACCCAGTTCAACCTCTTAAGGATTATCAGGTATTAATCACCAGAGGGAAAGGACAGGCAGATGGTTTAAAAGAGTCGATCGAAAAAAATGGCGGAACGCCGCTTCTTGTGCCATTGCTTGAGTTCACTCTTCCAGATCATATGGAAGATGTGCAACAGCGGTTTGAAGAGTTGCTTACATATGAATGGATCATTCTGACCAGTCAAAATGGGGTGGATTTCTTCTTTAAGCTTCTTGGAAACCCGCCTTTGAAGCTTCCGAAAATAGCCGTAATCGGCTCCAAAACAGAAATGGCCCTGAAACGGCATGGATATAAGGCGGATTTCGTTCCAGCTCAGTTTGTTGCCGAAGGGTTCGTGGCGGAGTTCAATACCCTGCTTGATCCGGGTGCCCGCGTGTTGCTGGCAAAAGGAAATCTCGCAAGGGCGGTTATTGCGGAGGCGATCAATGAAGCTGGAGCAATCTGTGATGAAGTGATAATTTATCATACAGTGCTTCCCCGAAGCAGTGAAAAAAAGCTGGTACAGCTTATAAAGAACCATGAAATCGACATCATGACCTTTACGAGTTCATCGACGGTCAATCATTTTTTACAGATCATGAAAAGCCATGAATTGGATACATACATAGACCGGATCATCATCGCCTGCATCGGGCCGATTGCCGCTAAAACGGCAGAAAAACACGGGCTATCCGTCGATGTCTATCCAGATGTTTATACGACGGATGCCATGGTTGCGGAGTTAATACGCTTCATATTGAAAAGAAATAAAAAGGGAGGAACTTTCAAATGAAAAACATTCCATTCAATCGCCACCGCCGCTTGCGCGCAAGTGCTGGCATGAGGGCTTTAGTCCGTGAAACACAATTGCATAAAGAGGATTTGATTTATCCGATCTTCGTCATCGACGGGGAAAATGTGAAAAATGAAATCAACTCCATGCCAGGCATCTATCAGCTATCCATGGATAATCTGGGGGCCGAAATGGATGAAGTCGTGAGTCTGGGCATTAAATCAGTCATTTTATTCGGTGTCCCTTTTGATCATGATAAAGACGAACAGGGAACAGGGGCATTTCATCACAACGGACTTGTGCAAGAAGCAACCCGGTTTATTAAAAAACAATATCCCGAAGTTATTGTCATAGCGGATACCTGCCTTTGCGAGTATACAAGCCATGGCCATTGCGGGGTCGTTGAAGGTGAAAAAATCCTTAATGACGCTTCTCTTGACCTTCTTGCCAAAACGGCAATCAGCCAGGCTGAGGCCGGCGCAGATATCATTGCGCCTTCCAATATGATGGACGGTTTCGTTGCGGCCATCCGTGCAGGTCTGGATGAAGCGGGTTATGAAGATATTCCGATCATGTCCTATGCGGTGAAATATGCTTCGGCTTTTTACGGCCCATTCCGTGATGCTGCGAATGGTGCGCCGCAATTTGGCGACAGGAAAACTTACCAAATGGATCCCGCCAATCGCCTTGAAGCGTTTCGTGAAGCTGAATCCGATGTTGCTGAAGGTGCGGACTTCCTAATCGTGAAACCGGCCCTTTCCTACATGGACATCATCAGGGACGTTAAGAATAACTTTAATCTTCCGATCGTTTCCTATAATGTCAGCGGTGAATATTCAATGGTCAAAGCTGCTGCCCAAAACGGCTGGATTGATGAGAAAGCGATAGTGATGGAAATGCTGACAGGCTTGAAACGCGCAGGTTCCGACTTGATCATCACGTATTTTTCAAAAGAGGTAGCACGCTGGATAAACGAAGATAATCAATGATAAAAAAATATAACCTGTAATGGAAAAAGGGGATTGAATCATGCGGTCATATGAAAAATCGAAAAAAGCGTTTGCCGAAGCAAAAAATTTGATGCCAGGCGGCGTGAACAGCCCGGTACGTGCCTTCAAATCTGTGGACATGGATCCCATTTTCATGGAGCGTGGAAAAGGCTCGAAAATGTATGATATCGATGGAAATGAATATATCGACTATGTTCTTTCATGGGGACCGCTCATCCTGGGTCACACGAATGACCGTGTCGTGGAATCATTGAAAAAAGTAGCGGAGTCAGGTACAAGCTTTGGAACCTCTACGCTGATTGAGAATGAGCTGGCCAAGTTGGTCATGGAACGGGTGCCTTCGATTGAAATGATCAGGATGGTATCATCAGGAACCGAAGCGACGATGAGTGCGCTAAGGCTGGCACGAGGCATAACAGGCCGTGATAAAATCCTGAAATTCGAAGGTTCCTATCATGGCCATGGCGATTCATTGCTGATCAAAGCGGGTTCCGGCGTTGCAACATTAGGTTTACCGGATAGCCCTGGTGTACCGGAAGGCATTGCAAAAAATACGATTACCGTAGCATATAATGATCTTGCTGCAACCAAATATGCGTTTGAACAATTTGGCGAAGACATCGCCTGTATCATAGTAGAACCTGTTGCAGGGAATATGGGCGTGGTTCCGCCACAACCTGGTTTCCTCGAAGGTTTACGTGAAGTGACGACCCAATATGGGGCTCTATTGATCTTTGACGAAGTCATGACAGGATTCCGTGTCGGCTATAATTGTGCACAAGGCTATTTCGGCATCGTACCTGACTTGACTTGCCTTGGGAAAGTAATTGGCGGCGGCTTGCCTGTCGGAGCATTCGGAGGCAAGCGCGAATTCATGGAACAAATTGCCCCGAGTGGGACAATCTATCAAGCGGGAACCTTGTCTGGTAACCCTCTTGCCATGACGGCAGGCTTTGAAACGTTGAGCCAATTGACTCCGGAATCTTATGATGAGTTCACCCGAAAAGGGGATATGCTCGAAAAAGGAATTGGAGCGGCAGCGGAAAAGTACGGAGTTCCCCATACATTCAACCGTGCCGGTTCCATGATTGGACTTTTCTTTACTAATGAAGATGTCGTAAACTATGATACAGCAAAAACATCCGATTTAGAGTTCTTTGCTTCCTACTTTAGGGAAATGGCGAATCAAGGCATTTACTTGCCGCCGTCACAGTTTGAAGGGTTATTCCTTTCCACTGCACATAGTGATGAAGATATCGAAAAAACCATTGAAGCGGCAGAACAGGCTTTTGCCAAATTAAAAAAATGATTCAAAGCTTCATGAGCTACCGCGATATTCGATAATGATAAATTTGAACTGGCTGCCATTTCTCCAAAAACTTTTGGAGAAAGGCAGCCAGTTTTTTTGAATTCAATCCGTACGTGGAAGAATCGAATCTAACGTTCACGTCCGAATTAATTGGAGGTAGGTCTAAATAATTGGTAGAAAGCAGAATTAATAGGCTGTTGGGGAATTAATATGGCCGTAGGCCGAATATATGGTTTTCATGTCGGATTTTTCATGCTGCTTGATAATCCCGCTTGATATAGCCTGAAAATTGAACCCCCTTCTTTTAAAAGGTTCAGGGAATATGTAAGGAGTGCGCTGCAAATGAAATTAAGGAATAAACAGCTTCTTTCCTTCATAGATTGATATTGGTATAGGTACCGTTTCATGAAGCTGAAAGGAGGAGTTGTCTTGTCGCAAGAAAATGAATCGTATTTACGATTTTCTTTAGAAGAATCCGTTTGGTTTCAGAAGGGACAGGAAGTGGCTGAGCTATATTCGATTTCCCTTGATCCAAATGTGTCGATTCAAGAAAGTGATCAATATGTTTTTATACGAGGCTCGTTAGATTTAAGCGGTGAATACAAAGACTCGCAAAATGGTGAAGAAGAGGAGTTTTCGCAGACCTTTTTGCCAAAAGCGGTTCAAAAGGTCGAGAGGCATCTCAATGGACTTAATGAGTTCACACACCGTTTTCCGGTTGATATAACGATTCCGAATAATCGGATTGCCTCTTTGGATGAGGTCGATGTCTCGATTCAAAGCTTTGATTATGCCATGCCAGAGCATAACTGCTTGAAATTGCAGGCGGACCTTTTGATAACCGGAATCTATAATGATTCATATGTGGAAGAACGGTTTGATACTGAGCAGGAAGTTGGGGAAACGGAGGATCAGGAAGAAACGGATGGGGAAAATGAGTCATACATTCCTTATGCAGCTGCAGTGCCGCCAATCCCGGATTTTCAGCCCGTTTTCCGTGATGAGGAGGAAGAAGAGTTATATGCGCCTTTTTCTGCAGAGTCAAAACGGGTTTCTGAAGCAAATGAAGAAGAAGAAGAAGAAGAACCGATTTATTTAAGCGATCAGCATAATGCTCCCGTTTTTGAAATTCCCGTTTCACCATATCCTGAAGAGGAGGAGTGGGAAACGGAAGTGCATAGACAGGAAGAAGCTGAGGCTGTAGAGGAAGAAGTGATTGGTGATCCGCCTGACTCCTCGGAAAAGGTACCTTTCATGGGAGAGGCAAAATTGGAGGAAGAACCAAGCAGGCAGGATTCCATGGAGACTCCTCGTGTGACATTCATAGAAGAAGTAGAAGAAGAGCCAAGTAAAGCAACCAATCATCAAAGTAGCCCAGTTTCAAATTTAGAAACCGAGGATGTCATCCGGCAGGAAGACGATGCCGTTACAGCGGGTCCTATCCTTAATGAAAATGTTAAGGTGGAGCAGGAAGAGGAATCCAATTCATCCATAAGCGATCTATTCAAAAAGAGGGAAAGACCTGCGCCTCCGGCTAAGGAAGGTAAGAATTTCAAAGGCAGGAAACAAGCAGCGGAACGTGATGAAAAAGAAACGGCCGATCATGATGAAAAGCAGCTTTCCATCATGGATTTATTCGGACGGAAACAAGAAGAAGAACTGGTAAGGATGAAGGTTTGCATTGTTCAGCAAGGGGAAACGCTTGATGACTTGGCTCAGCGATATGATGTTACGGTTCAATCGATCCTTTTCAGCAATGAATTGGAGTCGAATCAGAACGTCCATGAAGGGCAAGTCATTTATATACCGAAGGCGGTTGCGTATAAGAATTGACCGGGACAGAGAGCAGGGCATTTGCTCTGCTCCTGTTTTTTAAATGCTGGAGGAATCGGATTGTTTAGTTTTTTTAGAGAAAGTGAGTGAGTCTCGTGAGGGAAAACGAGAATCAGCAGCCTGCCAATCGGGATCGGGACACGGAGACCGTATTGAAGGAATATGCCATGTATGTTCAATATATTGAGGACTTCGGGCGTGTAAAAAAAATATACAGTGATCGCGGTACATTTGCCTTGAAATCCATGTTACCGCAGAACGGCATTGATTTTATCAAAAATGTTCAAAAACTGTACCAGCGCGGCTTTAATCGAATCGTTCCCATTTATCAAACGATGGACCAGCGTTACGCCGTTCTTCATAAAGGACGTTTGTATTACCTGATGCCCTGGCTTAATGATGAAAGGGACGGGGAGCGCGATGAAAAGAATAAGCAAATGTTCAGGGAGCTTGCTCGGATGCATTCACTTTCCGTTAAGGAAATACAAGTGGATATTGAGGAACGGGAAGCCCATTTTGAGCGGACGCTTGATGCCTGGAATAACGAAAAGGAATTTATAGAAGAGTATATTGTCAGCTGTGAAAAGAAGTGGTATATGTCTCCATTCGAACTGACGGTTTGTTCTTTCTATACTGATATTTCACAGGCGTTGAAGTACTCGATCAAGAAGTTTGAAACCTGGTATGAAAAAACGAAGGATAGTGAAAAGGTTCGAACCGTGGTAACGCACGGAAAGGTTTCTTTGAAGCATTTTGTTTATGATGAGCGGGGATATGGCTACTTCATCAATTTTGAGAATTCGAATATGGCTCCGCCGCATTTCGATTTACTGCCATTTCTCGTTAAATCGGCCAGGACCTATCCTGTCCAATGCGATGACTGTGTTGACTGGCTATATAACTATTTTCGTTATTTTCCGTTAAAAGAAGAAGAATTGCTTCTCATGCAAAGTTATCTGGCATTCCCTGGATCAGCTTTGGAATTAGTGAAGGGTTATTCCGATGGCAGGAGCCATCGTTCAGAGCTTGATAATGTCACGCAACTACAGCGGCAATTTTGGCTTTTGAAAAATATTGAATATATGGTGATGAAAATCGAAGAAATCGAACAGCAGAAAAAGGCTGCTGCCGAGGCTGCAAAAGAAGAACAATCACCCCCAAGCTAAATATACATGATTGGATCATCTCCAGTCATGTATATTTTTTTGCTGTAAGGGAATAATTAAATCCATTCGAAATACAAAGACATGGCCAGGAAAATAAACGCGATTAGCAGGAGCATATCGAAGAAAGTCGGGAAAATCAGCGTGCGTAATCCTTGGAATACGATAAAGGGAACGATGAACTGCTGGCAGACACCGCGGAATTTCTTCATCCAAGGCGGTAAAGTATAGGGAGTATATCTTCGTTTCATATTATTACCTTCCTTTTTAGGACTTCTTATATTCTATGGGTGGGCAGGGAAAAAGGTGAAACAGCCGTCACATTCACTGTTCCTGGAGGATAAAATAAAGAAAATGGACTTGAATGCATCAAATGGGATGATTCCTGAGAAAGTAAGGGAAAAGATGATTGACTAGAGCCCCATGTTTTTTGTACTATATACTATATGCATTCAATGTTTTTACATATGAATATAAATCAATGCAAAGACCGGAAATAGTAAGATGAAATGCACTTTTCAGAGAGGAAACCAAATTGGTGCGAGGTTTCCAGGCAGCAGCATCCGAAGTCGTCCGCGAGCAGTCTTCGTGAATTTTTTAGTAGCGAAGGCCGGTGAAGAGCCGTTATCCGATTTGAGAGCCGAAAGAGACTTTTTCTTTTTCGGAAAAAAGGTGGCACCGCGAACAACTTCCTTCGTCCTTTTGTGATGATGGAAGTTTTTTTTATGCCCAAAAAGGAGGAAATGATATGGAAGAGAACCAAATTTCAATGCCGACTAAATATGATCCGCAGACGATAGAGAAAGGCCGCTACAAATGGTGGCTTGATGGAAAGTTTTTCGAAACGACGGGTGACGATGAAAAAGAACCATATACGATTGTCATCCCGCCGCCTAACGTTACAGGTAAGCTGCATCTTGGCCACGCTTGGGATACGACACTTCAAGATATATTGACACGCATGAAAAGGATGCAAGGCTATGATGTTTTATGGTTACCAGGCATGGACCATGCCGGTATCGCCACTCAAGCAAAAGTAGAACAGAAACTTCGTGCGGATGGCGTGAGCCGTTATGACCTTGGGCGTGAAAAATTCGTGGAAGAGACATGGAAGTGGAAAGAGGAATATGCGAGCCATATCCGTGAACAATGGTCAAAGCTTGGGCTTGGACTTGATTATACACGTGAACGCTTCACTCTGGATGAAGGGCTTTCAAAAGCAGTGCGTGAAGTGTTCGTTTCGCTTTATAACAAGGGCTTGATTTATCGCGGCGAATACATCATCAACTGGGATCCATCAACGAAAACGGCGTTATCCGATATCGAGGTCATTTACAAAGATGTGCAGGGCGCATTTTACCATATGAAATATCCGTTGGTTGACGGATCGGGTGAAATTGAAATTGCCACCACCCGTCCAGAAACGATGCTTGGCGATACTGCTGTTGCCGTACACCCTGAAGATGACCGTTATAAACACTTGATCGGCAAAAAGGTCCGCCTGCCAATTACAGGCCGGGAAATCCCGATTGTCGGCGATGATTATGTCGATATGGAATTCGGTTCAGGTGCGGTCAAAATTACTCCTGCTCATGACCCGAATGACTTCGAAATCGGGAACCGTCACGATTTGGAGCGCATCCTTGTCATGCATGAAGATGGCTCGATGAATGAAAAGGCCGGTAAATATGAAGGCATGGACCGTTTTGAATGCCGTAAGCAAATCGTCAAGGACCTTCAGGAAGAAGGAGTACTCTTCAAAATCGAAGATCACCTTCACTCAGTAGGCCATTCAGAGAGAAGCGGTGCTGTTGTTGAACCATATCTTTCCACGCAATGGTTCGTTAAGATGCAGCCGCTGGCTGATGCATCCGTTGAGCTTCAAAAAGGAACAGATGAGGAAAAAGTTCATTTCGTACCGGACCGTTTCGAGAAAACGTACCTGCATTGGATGGAAAATATCCGCGACTGGTGCATTTCCCGCCAGCTTTGGTGGGGACACCGCATTCCCGCCTGGTACCATAAAGAAACAGGTGAAGTGTATGTAGGTCATGAAGAGCCGGCGGACGCTGAAAACTGGGAACAAGATACAGATGTCCTTGATACATGGTTCAGCTCGGCATTATGGCCGTTCTCGACTATGGGATGGCCTGATAAGGACAGTGTCGATTTCCAACGTTACTATCCAACCGGGGCACTTGTGACAGGCTATGATATCATTTTCTTCTGGGTATCGCGGATGATTTTCCAAGCTCTTGAGTTCACAGGTGAACGCCCATTTGAAGATGTGCTGATCCACGGTCTGGTTCGTGACGAACAGGGGCGCAAGATGAGTAAATCGCTTGGCAATGGTGTCGATCCGATGGATGTCATCGATCAATACGGTGCCGATTCCCTGCGTTACTTCTTATCTACGGGCAGCTCGCCAGGCCAGGACCTTCGTTATAGTACGGAAAAAGTCGAAGCAGTTTGGAATTTCTCCAATAAGATTTGGAACGCATCCCGTTTTGCTTTGATGAACATGAATGGCATGACGTATGACGAAATCGATTTAAGCGGTGAGAAGTCTGTTGCCGATAAATGGATCTTGACGCGTTTGAATGAAACGGTTTCCAACGTAACCAGACTTGCGGACCGTTATGAGTTTGGTGAAGTGGGCCGTGTGCTATACAACTTCATTTGGGATGACTTCTGTGACTGGTATATTGAAATGGCGAAGCTTCCACTATATGGAGAAGACGAAGCGGCTAAGAAAACGACGCGCTCGATCTTGGCGTATGTACTGGATAACACAATGAGATTGTTACACCCGTTCATGCCATTCATTACCGAAGAAATCTGGCAGAACCTACCGCATCAAGGTGAGTCCATCACTGTTGCCGCTTGGCCGGAAGTGAATGAAGAGTTGACAGATACAGCTGCCGCCGAGGAAATGAAGCTGCTTGTTGAAATCATCCGCTCCGTCCGTAATATCCGTGCTGAGGTGAACACACCGCTAAGCAAAAAAATCAATTTGATTTTAAAAGCGAAAGATGAGGCCATCTTAGCGACATTACAGAAAAACAGCAGCTATATCGAGCGTTTCTGCAACCCTGAACAATTGACGATCGGAATCGAAGTAGAAGAGCCTGCTCAAGCCATGACAGCTGTGGTAACTGGCGTAGAACTAATCCTTCCGCTTACAGGACTGATCAATATTGACGAAGAAGTGAAACGTCTTGAAAAAGAACTCGACAAACTTAATAAAGAAGTTGAGCGTGTACAGAAAAAATTAGGCAACGAGGGCTTCGTTAAAAAGGCGCCGGCAAGCGTCATCGAAGAAGAACGTGCCAAGGAAAAAGACTATAGCGAAAAACGCGACTCTGTAATCCACAGGATCAGCGAACTGAAACAACTGTAAAACAAAAGGATGAACCAGCTTGAAGCCGGTTCATCCTTTTTCTGTTTACATGCTATTTAAGAAGAGGATATGCTTTCTTTTATGAATGTAAGGTACTCCCATACGATATTCATATCACTTAGTGCACTTAATGTCCGGCTCCCGACGACATCCTCAATTTCGTTCAGCATGAGGCTGCCATCTTGGGCAAATATGAAATCGATACCGACCAGGCCGAAATCAAATGAACTCATTACCCTTTCAACAAGGGCTAATTCAGATGCCGTCAGCTCATATAGCGAAGCCGATCCGCCCAGCGTATAATTTGCCTTGAAACTGGAAGCGGATTCCCTGAGTACCGCGGCCTTCACTTTATTACCAACCACAAAAACGCGGATATCCCTACCGAATAAGCCAGGTTTTTGGATTATCCAATTCCCATCATTCAGTTGGGCAAGATCATCGGCATGCTCGATTAGAAATACTTGTTTCCCGCCGCGGCCGCTAGTTTCTTTAGCAATGAAAGGGAGCTCCATGTCATCGGCACTCGGCCTTCCGTTACAATAAACGGTATCGGCCATTGGAATCCCCAGCGAGGACAAATATTGATGCGTCTTTGCTTTGTCATTCGCGATTTCCGATACGAAGGAGGAGTTAAAGCAAGCAATCCCCAATTGCTCAAGTTGCTTTGTGAAAAAAGGATCGATGGTCCGGACGATGGCAAAGTCCGGCAATGAAATTGGCTGCATCTCATGTTCCACATACAACTTGTTGAAACGATGACCGATCCTAAGGTCTTCCCGAAAGTGAAAGTGTAAATCAAGATCAAGCTTACTGGCTTCGTCAAGCATCCAATCTATGTATCCTTTATTTTTCAAGGCATCCTCACGGTTATAAATCAACCAGCCTGCTTGTTTTTTCATCAGATGCACTTCCTTTTCCTAATTCTTTCAAGATATAATCGAACATGCTATCGGCGATGTTGATGCCTGTACATTCATAAATGTTCAATAAATGCGAATTTGAATTCACTTCGCACAAAAGCGGACCTTCTTCACCAAACAGCAAATCGACGCCAGCGAAGTCGGCACCCAGAATTTGTGCACATCGAATGGCAAGTTGTGCTTCTTCACTGGTGGGTATATATGGTGCAGCCTGCCCCCCGGCAGTCATATTAGCTCGGAAGTCCTGTTCGGAATGACGTTGCATCGCTGCTATGACTTGATTGCCCACGACATTCACGCGAATATCCCGACCTTTACTGTGCTCGATGAATTCCTGGATGATAAATGGTTTGTGGCCAAGATCACGGCCCGTCTTCAGTAAATCATCTTCTGATTGGATTAAATATACTTGTTCCCCAAAAGAACCGTATGCTTCCTTAACGATTAGAGGATAACCGAGTTCATTGCCGATTTGGATAAAAGCATCCATATTGACCCTTTCAATCCCTTCGTACGTAAAAGGGGGAAATATGGTTTTCGGCATCGGTATGCCATGCCCTGTTAAGGCTTGATGTGTTTTTGCTTTGCTGTCGCATATATCGATTGCTGCACTGCTGTTATATACGGGGATGCCGAGCAATTCCAAATGGCGCGCCAAATGAATGTCTTTATCCATGAACAGAACAAAATCCGGCAGCTTATCAAAGGTTCCTTTCAGCCGCGGCACTCCTTTTTCGATTATGGGCATGAGATCTGAATTGCGGATAAGGGTTGCCATGATATCTTTCCTTTCAGCCGCCTCTTTAATGAAAAAAGCTAAACTGGAAAACTTATCATGCTGTAAATAGCCGTTGACGACAATCCAACAGTGGAAATCTGAAGTTTTCATGGTAAAACACTACCTTTCATCTAGGTTAATCGTACATATATTGATAAAATAATCTTAACGCATAAGAGCGGTATAAAGAAAGAGGAGGCTCCACGATAATGGTTACAACCATGAAAGAAATCAATCAATTTTTTGAACGGCGCCAAGTTCAATTGGGCATGAATTTTGGACTGTCACGGATGGAAACATTGTTAACTGAATTAGGCGACCCGCACAAGGAGCTAAAGTATATTCACATTGCAGGGTCCAACGGGAAAGGATCGACACTGCAATATATTAAAGGAATTCTGCTTGCCCAAGGGATTCGGGTCGCTTCCTTCACTTCTCCTTATTTAATACGGATGAATGAACAGCTGAAGGTGAATGAGGATGAAATAAGTGATCAGGATTTCATCGATGTCTTCCGTAAGCTTAGTCCGATCATACATGAGATGGACAGCAAGGGGAATGGTCCCACCCAGTTCGAAATTTTGACTGCAATGGCATTCTCTTATTTTAGCCAAAAGGAAGTCGATTTGGTTTTAATGGAAACCGGTTTGGGAGGCAGGCTTGATACAACCAATGTCATCCAGCCGTTTCTTTCGATCATTACCTCGATCTCTTTGGAACATACGAACATCCTGGGTAACACACTTGGGGAAATTGCTTTTGAGAAGGCAGGCATCATAAAAAGCGGGGCGCCGGTCATCAGCGGAGTCACAGCCGGGGAACCAGCAAAAGTAATTGAAGAAAAAGCGTCAGCTTTAGGCGTACCTTATTACCAATTGGGTAAAGACTTTCATGTTAGCAATATGAAGCGAAGTGAACGTGGGCAAAGTTTCTCATTTTCACTTGCCGACAGGTCAATCGAAAATGTGGAAATGCGGATGCTGGGCCGTCATCAAATGGAGAATGCGGCACTGGCCATTGCTGCTGTCACAGTTGGAATGGAAAATATCGATGAAAAAAGCATCCTTAAAGGAATAGGGGCAGCGAAATGGGATGGGCGCTTTGAAAAAATATCGGATGAGCCATTGGTGATCATTGATGGTGCACATAATCCTGCCGGCATCGACGTACTGAAGGAAACGCTAAAAGTGCATTACCCCGACTATAAGTACCGATTCGTATTCAGCTCATTTAAAGATAAAAATTATTCCGAGATGCTTCATGGACTGGAAACGGGGGCAATGGAAATCATCATTACCGAATTCGACCATGAACGGGCGGCGGATGCGAAAACGCTTTTTGAAAAATGCAGTCATCCAAATAAAAGTATAAACAAGGATTGGCAGGCGGCGATAACGGAAGGCAAAAGGAAAACGGGGGATAAAGAGATCCTTGTCATTACAGGGTCCCTTCATTTCCTTTCACTTGTGAGGGAGTTCCTAATCAGGGAAGATGCCTAAATAATGTGCATTACCGTAATGAGGCATTTTATCATGGAAACCAAAGCCTAAGAACCAACGGTAAGCCATATTTGTTTCAACTTCTTCAATTGCTTTATGCATTGAACGAATACCGAGGGGGAAATCGAATGAAAGTCAGTTTGGCTAATATAACTGGATCAATACTTGGGCTTCCTATCTCTGAATATATATCTTTCACCAAATCATAAATGAAAGTGAAGTCAATGGCAGCCTCAATTTTACGAACCAACTGATTCGCCGGCACCAGTTGGTCTAAGTAATCATTTCAAGTTGGTCTCGCTGAATAGAATAATGTCACCTCAGGTTTTAATAGTTCTATTTTAAAACAAAAAAGACTATAGGCAAAAGGAGTTCCATCTGAAATTTTAAACATAGTTGATTGGAGCGGGTGTACGAGACTCCTGCGGGAATAGCGAGTCCAAGGGAGACCCCACAGTCGCAAGTGCGCCGAGGAGGCTCCCGGACCGCCCGCGGAAAGCGAGTGCCTGAAGTGGAAATCTGTACAAGCCAAAAAAAACTGTAGACAAACTCGATTTTCATCGAGTTTGTCTACAGTCCGAAAGGATCTTTACGAAGGTCCTTTTCTCTTGTTAAAGAGCCTCTTGAAAAGAAAAAACTCCAATAGAATGATTGATAACAAACCAGCCAATTTATTTGTTAAAATATGTTTATATATTGCATTCCATATGAATGTTGAATAGTAGGATATGCTTAATTAAATGACGGGAGGAATGAGCATGAAGAACCCAATGGTTAACTACATAGCGGAAGGGACTTTTATATCAGGGTTTCAAAGAAAGGCAATCGAATCCACATGCACTTTGTATAAATGATGGCTATCCATATCTATCTTTTCGTATTTGGCTTAATTTTAGGCTCATTTTTTAACGTTGTCGGTTTAAGTGTTCCAGCTGGCCATTCATTTGCGAATCGTCGCTCCGCCTGCCCTTCTTGCGGGCGTACATTGACATTCTTCGAGTTGATGCCGGTTATTTCTTATATGTTGCAAGGCGGTAAATGCCGGGGCTGTAAAGCAAGGATATCCCCCCTTTATCCGGCCGTGGAAATGCTGACCGGTGTTTTGTTTGCCTCTGCTCCGATATTCCTTGGCTGGTCGGGCGAACTTTTGGTTGGCTGGATATTGATTTCATTATTTATGATCATCTTCGTGACTGATGTCGCCTATATGCTCATACCCGATAAAATACTGCTTTTCTTTATAGTGATTTTTATTGTTTTAAGAGTCTCATTTCCACTGACGCCCTGGTGGGATTCAATTGTCGGGGCAGCGGTTGGTTTTAGCCTGCTGTTATCAATCGCGGTCGTGAGTAAGGGGGGCATGGGTGGCGGTGATATCAAGCTGTTTGCAGTGATTGGCTTCGTATTGGGAATGAAGATGGTGCTGTTATCGTTGCTTTTTGCGTGCTTTTATGGGGCATTGCTTGGCATCACCGGGTTGCTGACCGGAATCTTAAAAAAGAAAACCCTTATTCCTTTCGGACCGTATATCGTTTTTGGGACATTGACTGCTTATTTTTGGGGCGATTCGCTATTACATTGGTATGTAACATTTTTAAGATGAGCTTAAAGGGCCATCCTGATTCAAGAGGAATTTGTCAAAAAATCACCTGAACAATAGCTCAGTAGGGAACCATCCCCATTTGACGGCAAGAGATTATGAAATGATAGAGGGATGTATGTAATTGGTGAGAGGTGATATGGAAGGGTTCATGAAGCAATAGTACCAGTACCTGGAATTCCTTTTTTGTTACCGATATATGAATAGGGAAATTTGACGAAACCTATTAATGACAAGACGACAAAAGTCTTGTTATTTTTTTTTCCCTCTATGATAGGATGAAAAAAATGATCTGGAGGGGAGGAAAAAAATTGGGCAAGCCGGAAGAAAGCAAGGGTGTAACGATTAAAATAAATGGGGAAGAAAAAGTATTTGCCGATAAAAAAGTTGAAAGTCAAGAGGCGGCGAGTAAGGAGCAGGAACAGGAACAAACTGATGAGAGTTTCGAATGGATACTCCCTGAGGATTCAAATGAAAGCAAGATCGTATTGGTACCCACACCGCCAAAGAAGAAAATGCCGAAGCTCATCGGTTTTGGTACCGGGTCACTGAAAAGCTCGGATAAAAGACCGATCAAGACATTCATGATCGCAGTCATTTGTGCTGTGTTTTTTGGGTCGATTCTTGGCTTGATCGCCGTTAAAACGATTACAAAGGAAAAAGCCGAAGTATCTTCGGTCGAGACCCCGATTCCAACTGAAGCCACAGTTGAAGATAAAAAAGCGGCAGTGACCGAACCGGGAAACCAGCTGAAGACATTCCTTGTACAGGGGGGAGTATTCAGCAGCGAGGATGCGGCAAGGCAAATTCAAAAGAAAATCATTGAAAAGCAGGTTCCTGCTGAAATCTTCAAATTGGAAGAAAGCTATTATCTATTTCTGGGATCTGCAGAGAGTCTAGCTGCAAGTAAAGAATTGGCCTTGTTCTTAAAGTCATATGATGTGGATGTATATTGGAAGGAAATCAATTTTGAAGCGGCAGGGACAAGCCAAGAAGATGAAAAAACCCTCGACAAGATGAAGGCAGTATATGCTTCGTTGGCAGAAACATCCGCAACAAAGCTCCGCGGAAAGGCAGGGACGGTAAACGGGGAAACCCTGAAAAAAAACATGGATGAACTGAAGGCGGGGAAATTATCGCCGGCGTTTTCAAAGATGAACGATGACCTGACTGCTGCGGCAAAGTCGATTGATGAATATGAGACTTCCAAAAATGAAGAAAAGCTATTCCAGGCTCAAGAAAGTCTTTTGAATTTTTTATTGAATTACCAAAAGTAGTGAAATAGGGGGGCTGCCTAATGGGACAAGCCTCCCAATATGAAACCATCTGTGACACCTTTTTTATTTTCCGGGAAATACTTACAGGGATTTGTCGATTCCTAGTAAACAATAATTGTGGATTGCACCATTATTTGATAGGATAGATATGTATCTCCCTATGTAAAGAAAGGTGACTTTTATATTATGCATCCATTGATTTTAGCTTCCTCATCACCACGTCGTAAAGAACTTCTTCAATTTCTTCAAATCCCCTTTGAAAGCATGAATTCCAATGTTGATGAAAGTATTGATGAAAACATGTGTCCTGATGCAGCGGTGAAAGAACTGGCATCCCGTAAAGCGGAAGCCATCGCAGCAAAATTTCAGGAAAGCTGGGTAATCGGCTCGGATACCGTTGTTGTCCTTGATGGTAAGATTTTGGGTAAGCCGGTAAGCAGGGCGGATGGAAAAAGAATGCTGGAAATGTTATCAGGACGGACACATGAAGTATACACAGGTGTCGCCATCCTGTTCGGAAAGCATCGCAGAGTATTCGCAGAAAAAACGGAAGTGACATTTTGGGAGCTGCCAGAAGCTGAAATCGAACGATATCTGGATAGCGGGGAACCTTTTGACAAAGCTGGCGCCTATGGGATTCAAGGATACGGATCTCTTCTTGTCAAACAAATCAAAGGGGACTATTTCTCAGTCGTCGGGCTTCCGGTCTCAAGACTGGCCCGGGAACTTAAAGCGATGCAGGAAGAGTTAGGATAATCTGATTTCCCCTGGCATCTTCCCTTTTCTAAGGAAGGGTTGATCTTTTGAGCGAAAAAATGTTAATACGGGATTACCCGAAAGAAGAGAGGCCGCGCGAAAGGTTTCTCCAGGACGGGCCGCAAAGTCTTTCCAATCAGGAATTGCTTGCTTTGCTATTGAGGACAGGATCAAGGGAAGAATCAGTCCTGCAACTATCCGGCAGGCTCATGAATTCCTTCAAGGGCCTGCGCTTGCTAAAAGAAGCCTCAGTGGAAGAACTGACCGTGATTAAAGGGATTGGTGAAGCAAAAGCGATACAAATCCTGGCCTCTGTCGAACTTGGCAGGAGAATTAACAATTTAAATGACCAAGACCGTTATGTGATTCGATCTCCTGAAGATGGAGCTAATTATTGCATGGAGGAAATGCGGTTTTTATCACAGGAACATTTCGTCTGTCTCTATTTAAATACGAAAAATCAAGTGCTACAAAAAACTACTGTATTCATCGGGAGCCTCAATGCCTCGATCGTGCATCCGCGCGAGGTCTTTAAAGAGGCTTTCAAAAGGTCAGCTGCCTCTATCATTTGTCTTCATAACCACCCCTCCGGAGACCCCTCTCCCAGCAGAGAAGATATTGAAGTGACGAAAAGGTTAGTCGAATGTGGTAAAATAATCGGGATTGAAGTATTGGACCATATCATCATCGGGGAACATAAATATGTTAGCTTGAAGGAAAAAGGTTATTTATGACACTATCAAATTTTTTGACGATACGATATAATATTGTTTATGATTTTTAAAAGAGGAAACTTTTTCAAAACTCTTATTGTCAAAAAACGACAAATTATTATTTGAACTTATAAAAAGGCATTTTTGTTTACGAAAGGGAGATACCATAATGTTTGGAATTGGAGCAAGAGATATAGGGATTGATTTAGGAACGGCGAATACGCTTGTCTATGTGAAGGGAAAAGGCATCGCAGTACGTGAACCATCGGTTGTAGCGGTGCAAACAGATACAAAGCAAATCGTTGCAGTCGGAAACGATGCGAAAAACATGATCGGCCGTACACCTGGTAACGTGGTTGCCCTGCGCCCGATGAAGGATGGAGTAATTGCCGATTATGAAACGACGGCTACCATGATGAAGTATTATATGAAGGAAGCTCAAAAGAAGGGCGTATTCGGCAACAAGCCATATGTCATGATTTGTGTGCCTTCTGGAATTACGGCAGTTGAGCAGCGTGCAGTCATCGATGCAGCAAGACAAGCTGGAGCCCGTGACGCATATCCTATCGAAGAACCGTTTGCAGCAGCGATCGGTGCGGACCTTCCCGTTTGGGAGCCTACAGGCAGCATGGTCGTCGATATCGGCGGAGGGACGACGGAAGTGGCCATCATTTCCCTTGGCGGAATCGTTACAAGCCAATCGATCCGTATTGCCGGTGACGAAATGGATGATGCCATAATCGTCTACATCCGTAAGAACTACAATTTGATGATCGGTGAGCGTACTGCTGAAGCGATCAAAATGGAAATTGGTTCTGCTGGAGACACGGAAGGCGTCGAAAACATGGAAATTCGCGGCCGTGACCTATTGACTGGATTACCAAAAACGATCGAAATTACAGCTGAGGAAATATCCAAAGCATTAAGCGACACCGTTTCTGCAATTGTGGATTCCGTGAAAAACACTTTAGAGAAAACACCACCTGAATTAGCCGCTGACATCATGGACAGAGGCATTGTACTGACAGGCGGGGGTGCTTTGCTGCGCAATTTGGATAAAGTCATCAGTGAAGAAACGCAAATGCCGGTGATCATCGCTGAAAATCCTCTGGATTGCGTTGCGATCGGAACGGGAAAAGCGCTGGACCACATTCATTTATTCAAGACTAAATCAAGAGATTCGCGATAAGCATTACTTCTCAAATAGGGCCGGCTCAACAAAAGGTGCAATTTTGAGCCGGTTTTCTTATGTTTTGCTATTTCATTAAATCCATAGTGTAATTTTAAAAACCATAGAGTAAATTTTAGATAGAGGTGTAATCACCATGCCACAGTTTTTTAATAAAAAGCTCCTTCTCTTGCTCGTTAGTATTATCGTTCTCGTGGCATTGATCGGTTTTTCATTAAGGGAGAGAGAAGAGTTGACCTGGCCGGAGCAATTCCTGAAAGATACGACAGGCTGGGTCGGAAATGTGTTTAATAAGCCAGTATCGGGTATAACAGGTTTTGTAGGGGGCTTAAAAGACCTTCAACATACATACGATGAAAACAAAAAATTGAAAGCCCGCTTGGATGAATATGTATTATTGAAAACCCAAGTCCAAGATTTAAAGGAAGAAAATGAAGAACTTCGCGACAACCTCAAAAAAGAAGATGACCTGCGGAAGTATTCGCCCACTCAGGCGACGGTCATCGGCCGCAATCCCGACCGCTGGCATGAAATGCTGACGATCAATAAAGGGAAGCGTAATGGGGTAGAAAAAAACATGGCTGTCATCACTTCCAATGGGTTAGTCGGTAAGGTGAAATCAGCGACGGATTTCACGGCCTCGGTTCAACTTTTAAGTTCGATCGATAAAGCCAACCGTGTCTCAGCCATCGTTCAGGGTGATGATAAAGCATATGGCTTGATTGAAGGGTTCGATGATAAGAAGAACCTTTTGCTGATGAAACGGATTCCTTACGATAAAAAGATCAAGAAAAATTCATTGGTCATCACATCCGGTTATGGAGGAATCTTTCCGAAAGGTCTGCTGATCGGGAAAGTTGTCGATGTCAAAGTGGATCAATATGGATTGAACCAGACTGCATATATCGAACCTTCGACGGATTTTTATGATATTAATAATGTCATGGTCGTTCAGCGTGAAGTGGACGGTGTACAGAAAGAAAGTGAAGGGGAGGATGAAGCTGAGTGAGATATTTCATCCTTTCTTTCATAGCCTTGGTTTTTTTTGTTTTTGAAAGCATCTTCGCCCAGATGTTCGCTGGAGATGCATTCGGGGCCGATAAAATCCTCGTGCCCCATTTCATGATGATATTCGTTTTTTTCCTGACCATGTACGGGTCCAGGAAAATGGGTATGCTTTATGGGGCGATTCTTGGGTTGACTTATGATGTCGTATATACGGAAATCCTTGGAATTTACATGTTCCTGCTGCCTTTTCTTGCCTATCTGATATCGAAAAGCATGAAAATCCTGCAAAATAATATTTTGATTGCCTGCCTTACTGCGCTTTTATTCACGGCAGTTTTAGAGGTTGTCATCTTTCAGATGAATATCATCCTATCATTTGCAGATATGGGATTTGGTGAATTTGCGGAACGGAGATTGATTCCGACATTATTATTGAATCTCGCATTCATTATCATCAGTTGCTATCCTTTAAAGAGAATGATTGAAATGCTTGATTTGCAAGGAGAAACGGAATAACGTTCCTGTGTCTTTAAGAAGCAGGTGGGAAATGTATTTTCTCTTTTCCGTGTACGTAGAAAAAGGAAATTTGTTTTCCTATGTCGAATTATATTTCATTGAGGTGAAACAAACGTCATGAATAAAAGAATTCAGCAAAATGTCATGATTAAGGGAACAAAAGACGGGTTTATGCTTCATCTCGATGATTCTTGCTCCTTTTCCGAATTATTGAAAGAGTTAGAAGTGAAGCTTTCGGCAAACTATCAGTTTCAAGAAAATGACCCGTCCATTTCCGTAAAAGTACATACAGGGAACCGCTATCTTGATGAACAACAAGAAGAAAAGATTAAAGAGGTCATCCATAAAAAGAAGAAGCTTTTCGTGGTTGAGATGATTTCGAATGTCCTGTCGAAGGATGAAGCGAAACGATGGAAAGAAGAAAACCAAGTGACGACCGTGACAAAGGTGATAAGGTCGGGACAGGTTTTTGAAGTTCCCGGCGACTTACTGTTAATTGGGGATGTCAATCCCGACGGAACGGTTCGAGCGGGTGGCAACATATATATCATGGGACAGCTAAAGGGAATAGCCCATGCCGGATATAAAGGGAATAATGAGGCCATCATAGCTGCCTCTGTCATGAAGCCTGCCCAGCTGCGCATTGCCGGACAAGTGAACTTATCTCCTGATCAATATTCAAAATGGGGACATGACTTGGAATGTGCCTTCATGGATGAAGAAGAAAATATCATTATAGAAAAACTGCAAGTTTTAAAGAAATATAGACCTAATTTAAATAGATTAGAAGGGGGTCTCTAATCGTGGGAGAGGCAATAGTTATAACATCCGGTAAGGGTGGTGTCGGGAAAACGACCACCTCCGCCAATTTAGGAACATCTTTAGCTCTTCTAGGCAAGAAGGTTTGCTTGAT
This sequence comes from Bacillus sp. ISL-57, assembly GCF_018613135.1. Classification (NCBI taxonomy): domain Bacteria; kingdom Bacillati; phylum Bacillota; class Bacilli; order Caryophanales; family Bacillaceae; genus Bacillus; species Bacillus sp. ISL-57. The sequence goes on from NZ_JAGGQV010000004.1 coordinate 454,008, forward strand.
TGATACGGATATTGGTCTTCGGAATTTGGATGTGATCATGGGATTGGAGAATCGCATCATCTATGATTTGGTCGATGTGGTCGAAGGGCGCTGCAAGATACACCAGGCGCTCATTAAGGATAAACATTTCGAGGATTTGCTTTATTTGCTTCCAGCTCCGCAAAATAGTGATAAAACAGTGGTGAATGAAGAGCAGATGAGGAAACTCATAAGCGATATGAAGCCTGACTATGATTATGTCATCATTGATTGCCCTGCAGGCATCGAACAGGGGTTCAGGAATGCCATAGCTGGGGCAGACAAGGCGATTATCGTTACGACGGCAGAGAGACCGGCTGTAAGGGATGCTGACCGTATTATTGGCTTGCTTGAAAAAGAAGAGCATATTGAACCGCCTCAATTGATCATCAACCGGATTCGCGGACATTTGCTTCATGAGGATGAAGAAATGGATATCGATGGAGTTGCCGATTTTCTTAAGATTGATTTGATCGGCGTCATCCCTGATGATGACCAGGTCATTGTGGCAGCGAATAAAAAGGAACCCATTGCCTACAATCCGGACAATAGAGTCTCGCTAGCCTATCGGAACATTGCCAGAAGGATCCTTGGTGAATCTGTGCCCTTGACTCCAATTGGCAGCGAACCAAAGGGCTTCATGTCCAAGTTGAAAAAATTCTTTAGCGTGCGGTAAATCCATATTCTTTTGTCAAGAAGCGGGAGCATTTGATGCCCTCGCTTTTTTTTGCATGGAACTTCATGAAAATAAAAAAGGCAAGCCGTATCCCGGCTTGCCTGTTCTATATGCTGAAATGCAGCGGGTTATCCGCGTCTTCCGCCTCTGCCGCCGCGTTTTGATTCAGTGCTGCGTTTAAGAGTCGATAAATTTTCTTCGCTAGTCTTTAAAAAGCGCACCATTTTATCTTCGAAATTTTCCTTTGGTTGGAAATTACCTTTTGAACGAAAATCTTTAGAACGGCTATCCCCTTGGCGTGGTGGGCGTTTGGTATAAGAAGAGGTTTGCCCTTCGGGTCTATCTATAGCCTTTTTGATGGACAAGGCAGTTTTTCCGTCTTTCTCACTAATCACTTTTACTTCAATTTGGTCGCCTACTTTAAGATGGTCATTTACGTCTTTTACATAGCTATCTGCTACCTCACTGATATGCACAAGACCTGTTGAGCCTCCTGGTAATTCTACGAATGCTCCAAAATTAGTGATACCTGTTACTTTACCTTGTACTTTGCTGCCTATTTCGATTGACATAAAAAAATGTTCCCCCTCAATAATGTTAAAACCACTTTATTATAACAAATTTCAGGGAACAATATCAATCTCAATTATTAGATTTTCTTAATCGATACAGAAACACCTTGGAAATTCATTAGTTTCCTGATGATTTTTTCATTGGAAAAATTTTTCAGGATGTGCAGCTTTTCCCCGTCATAGTCTGGACAAGTTGCTCATACGTTGTAATATAGCGCTTTGACATGAGCAGGGAGGGGAATCTGGAATGGATGATCGCAGGAAAGATATCCGAAATCGTATTGCCAAGAGACGCAAGTTTAATGATAAGCCGGCAGGAAGCGGCAGTTGGACGGAAATCAACAATGAGGAACCATATGGAATTGATTCTTATAACGGGTATTCCGAGAAAGATCATCCACTCTTCAAGAAAGAATATTTTTTCTTTAAAATCCTTGCCAGTGTATGCCTGTTCCTGATAGTTGCGGTGATGTTCAAACACCCTTCTGTGCGGCTGGACCCTGCCAGAAGTTTTGTCACGGAGAACATGAACAAGGAATTTCAGTTCGCTTCAATCTCCAATTGGTACGAAAGTGCGTTTGGTAAACCAATCGCTTTTTTACCGAATGAAGCCAATACGGAAACTGTTGATTCGAATGAGGAATATGCAATGCCAGCTTCTGCGAAGATTGCCCAAAACTTCGAGACGAACGGTGAGGGAATCATATTGGAAACGAGCAAAGGCTCAAAAGTAGAGGCCGTTAATGAAGGGGTCGTCATTTTTGCCGGTGAAAAGGAGGGGATCGGAAAGACGGTAGTCATTCAGCATGCCAATAAAACTGAATCTTGGTATGGGCAGCTGAAAGAAATTGATGTGAAATTGTATGAGTTCGTTAAAAAGGGCAATGAAGTCGGACAGGTTACACTAAGTGAAGATGGATCCAAGGGCAGATTTTATTTAGCGATAAAAGAAAATGATGCTTTCGTCGATCCCAAAAAGGTGATTTCCTTTGAGTGAATATGCGAAGTTACTGTTTAAAATCAGGGTGCACCCGACACTGTGGTTTGTCATTGGCATCGCCATCCTCACTGCCCATTTCGTTGAAATGATGATGCTGCTGCTCATCGTCTTCATTCATGAAATGGGGCATGCTGTCTGTGCCCAGCACTTCAAATGGCGGATAAAGTCAATCCAGCTGCTTCCTTTTGGCGGGGCTGTCGAGACTGAGGAGTATGGAAATAAGAGTTTGAAGGAGGATTTGGCGGTGGTGCTTGCCGGTCCGCTTCAACATGTTTGGCTCATTGGTGCAGCTTTTTTGCTCTATTTCTTTACTATTATCCCATATGAGCTGTATCAGCCCTTTTTGTATATGAATCTCATGCTGCTGATTTTTAATCTGCTGCCAATTTGGCCCTTGGACGGGGGACGCTTGTTATTCATCGGTATTTCCCTATACTGCACCTTTTTGGAAGCACAGAAACATACCCTTCATTTTTCTGCAGTATTCGCTGTCCTGGCTTTTTTGACCTGGATCATACTGGATCCGCTCAATTTGAACATCTGGCTCATCATCTTTTTCATAAGTCTCTCACTCGTCATGGAATGGCGGCAGAGGTATTACGCGTTCATCCGCTTTCTTTTGCAGCGCCATTACGGGCATACGAATGATTTGGCGAAACTGAAGCCGATATCGGTGGATTCACAAGAACCGATTTATAAAGTGCTGGAACTGTTTCAACGCGGCTGTAAACACCCCGTCATCATCATGAAAAACGGGAAAGAGAGCGGCTCGTTGGATGAAACGGAAATCCTTCATGCCTATTTTTCGGAGAAAATGACGAACGGGAAAATCGGCGACCTATTATATTCTTATTAAATATGTTATCCTTTCTTCAAATTGAGGAGAGGATTTTTTTTGATGAAAAAAATGATCGCGAACCTGGCTTCACGCGAAAAAAGAGTGGCCGTCCTTGAGAATGGTGTTTTACGTAAACTTGAAATCATGCCGCCTCAAAAGCGCAGTACGGTCGGTAATATTTATCTTGGGAAGGTGACGAAGGTGCTGCCGGGAATGGATGCCGCCTTCATTGATTATGGTGCAGAGAAGAATGGTTTTTTACACCGTGACGAGATTCCCTCTTTCCAGCTTACAAAAAAAAGTGATGGGAAAGCATCCATCGGTCAATTTGTCCGTCAGGGAGAAAAGCTGCTAGTTCAGGTGACGCGGGATGAAACGGGAACAAAAGGAGCTAAATTGACGGGGCTGATCGAGTTTTCAACGGAGTCCCTCGTATACATACATGGAATAGATTATGTTGGTGTTTCAAAGAAATTCAAAAACGACGGTCTTCAGAAGCAATGGCGGGAAACGGCCATGCAGCATAAAAATCCTGATGAAGGATTGATTGTCCGCACCTCGATGGAGAACGAAAGTGAATCGGTCTTCCTTGACAGGTTAACTGGATTGCGGGAGCTCCATAAAGGGCTTGAAGTCAAGGCTGCGTCCCTTAAGGCCCCGTCCCTTCTCTATGAAAGGGACGCATACCTTGATATGATCATTTCCGAAATGTCGGGAACGGTGACCGGGGAACTTGCCATCGATGACTTCGAGGCCTATCGCGAGTTGAAAAAGTGGATACAGGAAAACCGTAAGGAGTGGGAAATATCCCATGTAGCGGGTACCAAGAATATTTTTTCCGAATGGAATGTGGAAGCGCAAGTTGAGAAAATGGCCAAGAAAATCGTTTGGCTTGATAATGGCGGATATTTAATTTTTGAAGAAACGGAAGCTTTCACCGTAATCGATGTCAATTCAGGTAAGTTCACCGGCAAGGTGGCGAAGGAAGCAACATTGTTTGCGGTTAATCAGGCTGCGGCGAAAGAGGTCGCCCGTCAACTGAGATTGAGGAATATCAGCGGAATCATCCTGATAGATTTCATCAATATGGACCAGTCCCGGCATAAGCAGGAAATCATCGAAATCGTCAAAAAGGAAGCGATGAGGGATGAGAAGCGAATCCAGGTCATCGGTTTTACGGAACTGGGCATTTTACAAATGACGAGAAAGCGAACCTCCCCGTCTTTAAGTGAAATGACGACGGTGCCTTGCCCTGTGTGCAGTGGAAGCGGTAAAATCGAGAGCCCGGAAACGGTGGCCTTCCGGTTGGAACGTGAACTGCTGGAACACAGGAAGACGGATGATGAAGCGGTATGGGTGGAGGTCAGTAAAGCGGTGGCGGACGTGCTGCTTGGTGAAAAGGAATCATATCGGCCGGCATTGGAGGAATTGATCGCTAAAAAGATATTCCTGTCTTTTATCCCAGGTTTGACGAATGCCTATTCCATCAAGCGATTCGGAAGCATTCAGGAAATCGGGCGCGCTTTCGAGTGAAGAGCGGGAATTGTTATAAATATATTGACAGCCTTTCCTGTTTCATGGTAGGATTTTAATGTTATGTTTGTAGCACCCGTGCTACAACCGCTCAACATCAGGTTTTAAGCTTTTGCCTTTTTGGTAAAACGCCTGTGATTGGCGAGTCTGAGACATTTAAGGAGGTGCAAGTATGTACGCAATTATCGAAACTGGCGGTAAACAAATTAAAGTAGCAGCTGGCGAAGCGGTTTACATTGAAAAATTAAACGCAGAAGCAGGCGAAACTGTTACATTTGACAAAGTTTTATTCGTAGGTGGCGAAGACGTGAAAGTCGGTGCTCCACTAGTTGAAGGCGCTACTGTAACAGGTACTGTCGAAAAACAAGGTAAGCAAAAGAAAATCACTGTTTTCAAATACAAAGCGAAGAAAAACAATCGTAAAAAACAAGGTCATCGTCAACCATACACTAAAGTTGTTATCGAAGCAATCAACGCGTAAGGGCTGATTCTAGATGATCAAAGTTGTATTTGATGCTCCGCAGGAACGGATTGCTTCGTTCACCTTAAGCGGACATGCTAATTTTGCTAAAAAAGGTTCTGATATCGTTTGTGCAGGTGTATCGGCTGTTTCCTTCGGGGCAGTCAATGCCATCATGTCCTTAACGGACGTAGAGCCTGAGATTGAGCAAGGGCGAGAAGGCGGCTATCTTCGCTGCGCCATTCCGGGGAATCTTTCGCCGGAATCGGAAGAGAAGGTTCAGCTGCTTTTGAACGGAATGCTCATATCACTGCAAACCATCGAACGTGATTATGGTAAATACATGAAAATTATCCTCAACCAATAGGAGGTGGAACAAATGTTAAGATTAGATCTTCAGTTCTTCGCTTCGAAAAAAGGAGTAGGTTCTACAAAGAACGGACGTGACTCAATCTCCAAGCGTCTTGGCGCTAAACGTGCAGATGGTCAATTCGTATCTGGTGGTTCTATCCTTTACCGTCAACGCGGAACAAAAATCTATCCAGGTGAGAACGTAGGCCGTGGTGGAGACGATACTCTATACGCTAAAGTAGACGGTGTTGTTAAATTCGAACGTTTCGGACGTGACCGTAAAAAAGTAAGCGTATATCCAGTTGCACAAGAAGCATAATTGGCATCTTTGAACAGAGGCTGACTCAAAAGGGTCTGATTCCTTCTACAAGACACTATATACCGCGTCATTTTTAATAATGGTATGCTATATAGTGATGAAGGGGTCCGGCCCTTTATTTATACTATAGGAACGAACCAGCATTTTGCAGGAGACTTTAGTCATTAGTATAAGGAAACAACCTCTGACTTACAAAAGGCTCGCCAATAGGCGGGCTTTCTTAAACTTTCAGGGGGGAAATCCAAGATTATTCATCCATCCGATTTGGTTAAACCAAATAGACACTCCAATTCAACTATAATATCTCCAATTGGTGCATAAATAAGGCCCATTCTCTTTTTTAGTTCAAATGGCTCTACCATCGTCCAAAGAACTCAGGGTGTGCGGCTGTATTTTTTGGACGGGGGCTTTCATGTGAAGGCATGTGAATCGAGCTTCATTTCCTGTTTGTTGTTTTTTTGATATACTGTACAAATGGAAGTATTCAACATGATAGAGCTGAAAAAAGTTTCTTTATCATAATTGAAGGTGTTAATAATGGATAAAAATTGGACGACTATTGAAACTCTGCGTCAAACCAGGCATGACTGGCTGAATAAAATTCAAATCATCAAAGGGAATCTGGAGTTGAACAGAATTGATCGTGTCAAGGGCATCATTGATGAAATCATTGTTGAAACCCAGAATGAAGCACGACTTTCCAGTTTGAATTTACCTAAGTTCACCGAGATGCTGTTGACGTCGAATTGGAATAATGGATCATTTTATTGCGAATATGAAATCATTGATGTTTTCGAAGGCTCAACCGAGATGGACGGGCTGATGTATCGCTGGACATGCGATTTCTTCAAGATTCTGGATAAAAACCTGGATCCGTTTTTTGAAAATATACTGGCTGTTTCTATGTGTAAAAAAGAAGTGAGCGATATGCACTGTACATTTCATATGCAAGGCAGGTTCATTGATCAATCCCCAGTGATCGAGTTTTTGGAAAGTTCATTAACGGCCGAGCAATCAATTGAAATTCTTGAATGTAATGAGGATGAAATATTTTTTAAGATGGATATTAACTTTTAGAGAAGTATACAGCAAGAATTGACTTGCAGAAAACAAGGAAGTGATAGCATGTTTGTCGATCAAACGAAAGTCTATGTAAAAGGCGGAGACGGTGGTAACGGGATAGTTGCTTATCGTCGTGAGAAATTCATACCTAAAGGCGGACCGGCTGGCGGAGATGGCGGTAATGGGGCCAATGTCGTATTTGAAGTGGAAGAGGGCTTGCGTACATTAATGGATTTCCGTTACCAACGTCACTTTAAGGCACCTCGCGGAGAACATGGCATGTCCAAAAACATGCATGGTGCGGCTGCAAAAGATATGGTCATCAAGGTTCCACCTGGCACCGTTGTCATCGATGATAAAACGAAGGAAGTCATTGCTGATTTAGTTGAGCATGGACAACGCGCCGTTATCGCCAAAGGTGGCCGCGGAGGCCGGGGAAATTCCCGTTTTGCCACGCCTGCAAATCCTGCACCTGAAATCGCGGAGAATGGCGAACCCGGCCAAGAACGCGATATCGTCATGGAATTGAAACTGTTGGCTGATGTCGGTTTGGTTGGTTTCCCAAGTGTAGGGAAATCCACTTTGCTTTCTGTCGTATCCGCAGCTAGGCCTAAAATTGCCGAATATCATTTTACAACGATCGTACCGAACCTCGGAATGGTGGAAACGGAAGATCACCGCAGCTTCGTCATGGCCGATTTACCTGGTCTGATCGAAGGCGCTTCAGAAGGAGTGGGACTTGGACATCAATTCCTGCGCCATATTGAAAGAACGAGGGTAATTGTTCATGTAATCGATATGTCGGGTCTTGAAGGCCGGGATCCATATGAAGACTACCAAACAATCAATAAAGAATTGGAAGAGTATAACCTGCGCTTGACTGAACGTCCGCAAATCATTGTAGCAAGTAAAATGGATATGCCGGATTCAGAAGATAACTTAGCTGCTTTCAAAGAAAAGCTGGAAGAAGACTATCCTGTCTTCCCGATTTCTGCCGTGACGCGTGAAGGGATCCGTGAGCTTCTTTATGCAATCGCTGATAAAATCGAAGAGACCCCTGAGTTCCCTCTTGAACATGAAGAAGAGAATACTGGAATCCACCGGGTACTATATAAACATACATCACAGTCGGATGAATTTAACATTGAACGCGAACCCGATGGCAGCTTTGCCGTATCAGGATTCAAGATCGAGCGTCTATTCAAAATGACTGACTTCACCCGTGAAGAGTCCATACGTCGGTTCGCCAGACAGCTTCGTTCATTCGGAGTCGACGAAGGCCTTCGCCAAAAAGGTGCGACAAACGGCGATATCGTCCGTATCCTTGAATATGAATTTGAATTTGTTGATTGATTGGAGACCATGATGGCAGGCAAAAGGAGGCGTGCGGAGTTTGAATAAGTCCGATCAGAAATTTTTCCTCGTTCGAGAGGATGTCCTTCCCGAAGCGATGAAAAAAACGCTGGATGCAAAAGAAATGATCGAACGGGGAAAAGCGGAATCAGTTTGGGAAGCGGTACAGCGAGTGGACCTAAGCAGGAGTGCTTTTTACAAATACCGTGACACGGTTTTTCCGTTTCATACAGTTGTTAAGGAAAAGCTGATTACACTGTTCTTCTATCTTGAAGATCGTTCTGGTACTCTATCGGAGCTTTTACGGCTCGTCGCCTCATCCGGTTGCAACATCATGACCATCCACCAAACGATTCCTTTACAGGGACGTGCAAATGTCACCCTATCCCTGAATACGGGTGGGATGACGATGGATATTAATGAACTGCTCACTAAACTGCGTAAAATGGAGTTCGTCGAAAAAGTCGAAATCATTGGTAACGGCGCATGAAAACAGCCTGTACATTACACATGTACAGGCTGTTTTCATTTGTAAGAGGAAATTAACGATTAACTATTGTAAAAAATCAGAAAATGGCATAACATAAACAATAGATTTTCCGTGAGAAGGAGTTTATAATATGACAGCAAAAATTGCATTTCTTGGACCAAAAGCAACGTTCACGGATTTAGCTGTATCGCGACTATTTCCTAATGATATAAAAATACCGATGAACACGATTCCGGACTGCCTTGATGCTGTTCGGGACGGGGAAGTGAATCACGCGCTCGTGCCGATCGAGAATGCTTTGGAGGGTTCGGTAAATATAACGATGGATTACTTAGTCCATGAAGTCACATTGCCGATGAAAGGCGAAGTGACGATTCCAATCCAACAGCATTATATGGTGCACCCGGATCATGCATATCCTGGTTTCAAACCTGACATGGTTTATTCACATTCCCATGCCATCGCTCAATGCCGCAAATTCCTACATAATGAGCTAAGGGGCATTCCGTATGAGTATGTGACATCCACAGCAGCCGCTGCGAAGATGGTGTTGGAGAATCCCGATATCAATATTGCTGCGATTGCAAATGATATGGCTGCGGAGGAGTACGGTTTGACGATTGTAAAACAAAATATTCACGATTATGAACATAATCACACCAAGTTTATCGTCATATCCAACAGTGAAGTCGACTATGAAGGGCATTTGACCGTTGAAGGGGACAAGAAAACGACCTTGATGATTCAACTGCCTGCCGACCATTCAGGGCAGCTGCACCAAGTGCTTTCCGCTTTTTCCTGGAGGAAACTTAACCTTTCCAAGATTGAATCAAGACCCATGAAAACAGGATTGGGCAATTACTTCTTCATCATCGACATCGAAATGTCCCTTGACGATGTCCTCATCCCAGGAGCGATCTCTGAGCTCGAGGCCTTAGGATGTACGGTATCGATCATGGGAAGCTATACATGCTTTAAAGTCCAAACTGGTGTACCGCAACGATGAATGTTAAAAGCTGAGTACAATGAATAAGAAGGGTGCCCCGGAATTATTTCCAGGGCATTTTTTGTGTTCGTTAAGATTTGTATTTCCCTTGTGTACAAGTTCCTAAAATGGTGGGCTGTCATTTGATGAAATATATAGCAATAGGCAGGTTTATTGGATTTTGGGAAGGTGCGAAGTTTTTCATGATAAAAAGTGCCTATGATTCTGGATGAAAAACAAACACCGATTGTGCTGGAAGCAAATACAATAAGTAAATCTCGGTGGGCCACATGTGGAACTGGCAATACATATTATGAAAACTAATTCAGTGGATGCACCTTTTTAATCAAAAATGCGGGGAGAGGGTGGTGGTCAGCAGAGATGGATAATCAATTCAAAGAAACTTTCGGTTCTTGGATTCAAGCGATAGGAACTGTCATTTCTGCTATAGCGGGTACACCCTCCTATGTCTTGGACGAAGAATTTCGTAATAACTTGGATTTGATTGGAAATGAACTTCAAGCAACAGGAAATGCCTTATTGGCCGACGCGGAAGAAACCTGGTCTCTAGATAAATTCGGGAATATAATACAGGCAATCGGAAATTCGACTGTTATCTTAGGCTTAGTCATTGATTTTGATGAAATAACGAAACAGGAATTAATCATCAAAGGCAATCTGATTCAAGCGTTGGGAGGAGGAACCGCTTTGGCGGGGGCATACGAAAATCCGGATGAACCGGAACAGGCCTTCAATGCTACGGGAAATTTGTTGCAGGCGATTGGGAATTCGATGCAAGCGATGGGTGGAATTGCCGAACTTAAAAATAGCATTCTGGAAAAAGACCAAGATAAGGATCAAGAACAAGAAGAACAAGATAAGGAGCAGGAACAGCAAAAATATCAATATCCTAATTTGGAAGAGAAGCCATCTGATGCAGAATTAATTCAAGTGGTGGGGGGCTGGGTACAGGCGGTCGGTTCCGTCATTAGCCTTATAGGGCAGTTGAGAAGTAACGAAGATGAAAACTCCGGGAATGGAAGCTCAAATGAAAGCAACTCCAATGCTGAGTGAGCATGAGAGTCCATAAAAAAAATCCTCAAAAGCCCTATCTTTTGAGGATTTTTCGTTCATTCAATCGACTAAAATGCCGGCATCCCTCAAAGCGCACTCCGCTTCGTCGAGCAGTTCTTCAGATGATGCGCTCAGTGTATGGAGATGGATGCCGCTCGTCAGTTCCGATAAAAACGATGCATTCGTTGCCGTCACCCTTGAAAGGAATTGCTGGACCTCCTTACGGCTGCTGACCATGATGGAAGCGGTTAGGTCGCCGTATACGGGGTGCTCGATTTTGACATCTTTCACCGTGATGCCGATATCCACTAGTAAATATAGTTCTTCTTGGGTCCGGGAAGGATCGTGCTGGCAAGCAATGATCCTTTCCGGCTTCTGCGTGCTCCCCGTTTGTAGGTACAGATAGCCTTGGCTTGTGGCAATGATAGGTTCATTCCGCGCTTTCAGGAGGGTTATGTCACCAACGATAACCTGCCGGCTTACATTCGTTATTTGCGAAAGCTCGCTGCCCGTTACAGGCTCCGTGCTTGTTTGCAATAAATGTAAGAGTTTCGTCCGTCTTTCTTCCCCAAGTAGTTTCTTTCTTTCCATAAACATTCACCTCTTTAATTACAAACATTCTAACACAGATTGGAGGGGTTTATCGAATGGAAGCTATTCCTTCGATGCAGTCCGCCAACTTGTGAATGTCGCCGGTTGTCGTGTTTTTGCCAAAGGAAAAGCGGACGAATTGATGGGCTTCATCTTCGCTTTTTCCAATGGCCATCATCGTTTTTGAAGGATCCTGTTTACCGATTTGGCAGGCGCTTCCCGTCGAAACGGCGAATCCTTTCTGGTTTAATTCCAGCATGATGTACTGTCCTTGCAATCCTGCGAAGGTCAGTGCCAGTATGTGAGGCAATTGCTCGTATTTTGCTTCGATGATTTGAAAATCGATTTTCAAATCCGTCAGCCGTTGAATCAATTGCGTCCTAAGTGCGGAAATCCGTTTTCGTTCATCTTCCATGATGTCTCCTAATTTCTTAGCAGCGGTCACGAAGGAAGCTATCGCGGGGACGTCCACTGTTCCTGGTCTGAAACCATATTCATGAGTGATATTCGGTACCGAAGCCTTCAACTGATGGATGGCCGGGAAAATGACGGCCCCGGTCCCTTTTGGACCATAAACTTTATGACTGGAAACGGATAGTCCATCACATGAGGCGGCTATCTTGCCAAGCGGTAATTTAGCAAATGATTGGACGCAATCCACATGAAAAAAAGCCTGGTGTTTTCGAACGATTTCACTTATTTGCTCAATGGGTTGAATGACCCCGATTTCCGAATTCACATGTTGGACAATGACTAAGCATGTTCTCTCCGACATGGATTCCTGCAGATGTCCAATATCAACACGGCCATCTTCCAAATGCCGTAAATAAGTAACCTCGAAGCCATCTTGTTCAAGCTTTTCGACGAAATTGGCAAGAGATGCATGTTCAGTCCGGCTTACAATCAAATGGTTCTGCCAGGATGGTTTCGAAGCGATGAATGTATTTATCGCAAGCATGTTGCTTTCTGATCCGCCGCTCGTAAAGATGATTCCTTCCTTTTTTATGTTCAGCATTTCTGCGAGTTGCTGCCGTGACATATCCAATAAACGTGCCGCTTCAGAGCCAATATCATGCAAACTGCTCGCATTCCCGAAAAACTTCCGGGATGCTTGGCTGAATACGTCGAGAGCCTCCTCGTCAATCGGTGTTGTAGCGGCGTAATCCAAATAAATCAAGAAATCACTTCCATCCTTTAATCTTAAAAAACTCTTGATAATAGTTTAATAATATGTAAATATAGTTGTCAAGACACCTGTCATAAACAGGAGGAATGAAATAATGGTAAAAGCGGAAATCATCGTGATAGGCAGCGGGATTGCTGCCTTGAAAACGGCATTGGAAGCAAGTGAGCATAAGCATGTGATACTCATCACAAAATCGAATATTCGTCATGGTAATTCATATTTAGCTCAGGGCGGGATTGCTGCTGCAATATCTGATCGTGACAGAGTATCCTTACATAAAAAAGATACGCTGGCGGCTGGTCAGAGATATAACAAAGTGAAGGCAGTGGAAAAGCTCGTCGAAGAGGCACCTTCGGTTATAGCTGAACTTATAGAATCGGGTATGCAATTTGACCATGATCATGACGGAACTCTATTGCTTGGCATGGAGGGCGCCCACAGTGAACGAAGAATCCTCCATAGTCACGGTGATGCTACCGGAAAGTACATCATGGAACATCTTATAGGCTGCTTGAAAAAATCATCGGTTACTGTGATGGAGAATGTTACTGCAGTGGAGTTGATTATCGGGAAAGATGATTCTTGCATAGGCGTTAAAACACTTGATAGGGCAGGGGAACTCGTAACCTATCATGCTGAACAGACTGTTTTGGCAACAGGCGGCTGTGGCTCCCTATACCATTTCACTTCAAATTCACAAACGGTTTCAGGTGATGGAATCGCACTTGCATTCAAGGCTGGTGCAAAAGTTCGTGACATGGAATTCATACAGTTCCATCCGACTCTGCTTTTTGTAAATGGCCAAGCGAAAGGCCTGGTTTCTGAAGCGGTTCGCGGGGATGGTGCGAGATTAGTGACGGAAATGGGAAAGCCAATCATGGAGGATGTCCATGGCTTGAAGGATCTAGCACCAAGGCATGTTGTTGCACAGACGATCTTTTCTTATATACAGCGCGGTGAAAAGGTATTTTTGGATATTTCGATGATTAAGGATTTTAAAAATCGTTTTCCGACAGTTACCTCATTATGTGAAAAAAGCGGGCTGGACCTTGAATTGGGTAAAATTCCGGTTGCACCTGGAAACCATTTTCTAATGGGAGGGATTGAAGTGGATGAATCGGGTCAAACCTCAGTACCCTCTTTGTATGCAGTTGGTGAAGTGGCATGCACTGGTGTACATGGTGCAAACCGATTGGCAAGCAACTCCCTTCTCGAAGGACTGGTTTTTGGAAATACGCTAGGCCGTTTCCTTGCTAAAGTGGCGTCAAGGTCGATACCGCAAGAAAAAGAGCAGTACAAGTGTTCCAGCCAAATTTCCTTTTTACCTGATTTCACGACATTGCAGGAAAAATTAATGAACGAGGCGGGAATCGTTCGAAATGAAGCGGGTTTAACTCGACTGAAGGATTATCTTGAAACGTTTAATATCGAAAAATTGCTGCAAATGGAAGTGACGGCATTACCGATACAGGAAATAACGAAAATCAATGCCATTATTGTGGCGTGGCTGATTGCAGAATCCGCATTGACCAGGACGGAAAGCAGGGGCGGTCATTTCCGCAGTGACTATCCAAGCGAAGATGACACCCAATGGCTTGATAATTCGGTTATCCTTGCTTGCACGGATGTAAAAAACCGAGTGAAAGGGAGACAACTATATGAATATATTGAAGCTTAAGCAGATGCTGCAACAATTTTTAATGGAAGATATAGGGGAATGCGATGTAACGAGTGATACGATTTTTGATCAAGGTGAACAAGGAACCTTGACATTCATCGCAAAAGAAGGCGGGGTCTTCAGTGGAGGGGACGTCATCAAGACGGGGTTTGCATTGCTGGATGAGCAAATAGAGGTTTTCCTTTTTGTTCAAGATGGCGAAGTATTCGAAGAAGGACAGCAGCTTGCAAAAATGACCGGCGATATGGCCTCCCTTTTAAAAGGGGAACGGGTCGTTTTGAATTTGGTGCAGCGTATGTCCGGCATTGCGACACAGGCTCATAAAGCGGCCATGATATTAGCGGGGACGAAGACGAGAGCTTGTGATACGAGGAAAACTACACCAGGCCTGCGGATGCTTGAAAAATATGCGGTCCGTTCAGGCGGGGCATTCAATCACCGTTATGGTTTATATGATGCAGTCATGATAAAGGACAACCATATTTCTTTCGCTGGGTCCATAACGAAAGCGGTACAAACGGTAAAATCCAAACTGGGACATACCACTAAAGTGGAAGTGGAAACGGAATCACCACAACAGGTGCTTGAAGCAGTGGAAGCCGGTGCAGATATCATCATGTTCGATAACCGGAGTCCCGAAGAAATCAAGCAACTGATCAAATTGGTTCCCGCCCACATCATTACTGAAGCTTCTGGAGGAATCCATTTAGACAATCTAGCCTCATATCGGGAAACAGGGGTAGATTATATTTCGTTGGGCAGCTTGACGCACAGTGTCAGAGCACTGGATATTAGCGCAAAGGTCAAAGAGCAGGAGGGGATATTGAAATGAACATATTGGAGATGGCTAAAACAGCAGGAAATACATTGCCTGAAAAGTATAAAACGATGACAAAGGAAGAGATGGAGAATCGGGTCCATGGCATCAAGAAACGACTGGGGAACCGTCTGTATATCCCAGGCCATCATTATCAACGGGAGGAAGTCATTCAATTTTCGGATTCAACGGGGGATTCACTTCAATTGGCCCAGCTTTCCGCGCAAAATCGTGAAGCGGATTATATCGTGTTTTGCGGCGTGCATTTCATGGCTGAAACAGCGGATATTTTGACGGAAGAAGGGCAGACGGTTATCCTTCCTGATATGCGTGCAGGCTGCTCCATGGCGGATATGGCCGATATTGAACAAACGGAACGGGCGTGGACAAAGCTTCAGGATCTTTTTGGCGATACGATCCTTCCGCTAACTTATGTGAATTCCACTGCGGCCATCAAAGCTTTTGTAGGGAAAAATGGCGGGGCGACGGTGACGTCTTCCAATGCACAAGGGATGGTCTCGTGGGCCCTCTCGCAAAAAGAAAGAATCCTTTTTCTTCCCGATCAGCATCTTGGGAGGAATACCGCCTTTGACCTTGGAATCCCATTGAATGAAATGGCTGTCTGGGACCCGCATAAGGATGAATTGATCTATGAAGGGGAACTGGAAGATCTGAAGGTACTTCTTTGGAAAGGACATTGTTCAGTCCATGAAAATTTCACTACGGCGAATATTGAAACGCTTAGAGCGGAGCAGCCTGAAATGAATATCATCGTTCATCCCGAATGCCGCCGCGAGGTAGTCGCCCTGTCAGATTATGCGGGTTCGACATCGTACATCATAAATATGATTGAAAAAGCCGAACCAGGTAGTTCTTGGGCAATTGGTACGGAAATGAACCTTGTCAAGCGTCTTATCGCCAATAATCCTGACAAGAACATCATCTCATTAAATCCGAATATGTGTCCATGTCTTACAATGAACCGGATTGATCTGCCTCACCTGCTATGGGCGCTTGAATCCATTGAAGAAGGTATCATCATCAATCCGATAAAAGTGGAGAAGAACATTGCGGATAATGCCATCCTAGCATTAAACAGAATGCTGGAACGCGTTTGAGTCAGTGCAAAAGACTTTGAATCATAAGAAACAGAGGGGTGGAACGCCTGTTTGGTAAGCCGGCCTAATGAGGATTGAATGGTCTTATCCCGAATGCAATTTTATCATGGGATTATTGCCATGATTTTAAATCAAGACCGAGTAATTTTTACTTTTTTAAAGTGAAACTCAGGATTGAAGAAATTTGCGACACTCCTGCCGAATAACTGGCTAGCCGAGACCCATAGACGCTTGGCAGACAGTCGGCGGAAGGGGGACAAGCTCCCCCTTTTTTTATGTTTCGGAACAAGTAAGCACTTTTAAAGGTTATTCGCTTTAAAAGTATTGCCTTCATTCATATCACCGGATTTAAATCCTTTATTGAACCACCGTTTTCTCTGTTCGGATGTACCGTGCGTAAAGCTGTCTGGAACCACGTACCCCTGAGCCTTTTTTTGGATACGGTCATCTCCCACACCACTTGCAGCATTCAAGGCTTCCTCAAGATCGCCTTCTTCAAGCAAATTCTTTCCTTGGACATGATTTGCCCAAACTCCAGCCAAATAATCTGCCTGTAATTCAAGACGGACAGAATGCCTATTATATTCAGTCTCGCTGACCATTGACCGATCTGGCATTTCCTTTTCCGTTGTTCCTAAAAGTGTCTGAACATGATGTCCGACCTCGTGGGCAATGACATAGGCCATGGCGAAATCCCCGGGTGCCTGGAATTCTTGCTTCAACTCTTGATAAAAGCTGAGATCAATATATAGTTTCATGTCACCAGGACAATAAAATGGCCCTACCGAAGAAGCTGCCATCCCGCATGCCGATTCGACACTTCCTGAATACAGGACAAGGGTAGGTTCCTTATATTCCAGTCCATTTTTACGGAATTCTTCTGTCCAGACCTGCTCCGTTTCTGCAAGGACGACAGATACGAACTGCGCAAGCTCCTTCTCTTCATCCGTTTCGACATAAGAGTTGCCATTGTTCGGTTCAGTAGAATTCAAGCTGCCCAGTAAATCACTTGGATTACCGCCAAGGAGAGTTACGATCAAGACAATTACCAATCCGACCCCTCCGCCGATTCCTGCCATGCCTTTTCCAGTCATCCCTCTTTTGTCCTCGACATTCGAGCTGCCCTTTCTACCTTTCCATTTCATTATTATTCCCCCCAGGAATGTAAGATAAGTACCTGAAGACAAAGCCTTAGGCCATTTACTTTCTTATACCCGTATCTCACTAAGTTTAGACAGAAGCTTGAAAGAAGGATTTCAGAACATAACTAAAAAACCATTGCTTCCTTTCTAGGATGAATGCAATGGAATCTCCTTTTTTAAGATGTCATATCATTTATTTCTTCTCCAAAAAGTAGCTTCCATGTCCCTAAATCATTGAACCAATCATAAAAGTCATTTTTCACGCATAAGTTTTCATGATAAAAATAATAGCATTTCACCCACTGCTTCATAGAATATATGGACATATGCACAGGAGGGGTTAACAGCGTGAAAATTCATATAGTCCAAAAAGGCGATACACTTTGGAAACTCGCCAAAAAATACGGCGTCAGTTTTGAAGAACTTAAAAAAGTTAACGCGCAATTGAGCAACCCGGACATGATGATGCCCGGAATGAAAATTAAAATTCCAGGGACATCCGGAGCTGTAATAAAAGAAACGGGTAAACCAAACGTGAATATTCAGCCGGGAATGAAAGAATCCCAAATTCAACCGTATCAGGCTCAGCCAGCACCTATGAAAGAGCAGCAAAACATGCAAAAACCGGCTGTAAAAGAACAGCCGAAGTTTCAACAGCCGGTAAAAGAGCAGCCGAAATTTCAACAACCGGTAAAAGAGCAGCCGAAATTTCAACAACCGGTGAAAGAACAGCCAAAATTTCAACAGCCGGTAAAAGAGCAACCGAAATTTCAACAGCCTATAAAAGAGCAACCAATCGTTCAAAAACCAAAAAAAGAGCAGCAAATCATTCAGCCAAAGCCTATCATTAAAGAAAAGCAAAAAGTCGTTCCAAAAGAAATGCCGGTGCCTATGCCGGTAATTCCGGAGATCGATGTCAATAATTATTATATGGCCAACATGACCAATATGAGTGTGCAAAAGCCTCCTGCACCACCGCCTTTACCAAAGAAAAAAGAAGAGCCTGCAGTCACTAAAAAGAAGAAGAAAAAGCCAGCTGTACAGTCAGCTCAGGATGAGCCAGTGGATGACTGTATTCCAGTAACGCCAATCTTGCCTGGAAGCGGCTATTGCATTCAACCGCCACCGTGGGCGCATATGCACATGCAAGGCATGCAAGCCCCATACCAAGGCGTTCAAGGGTATCAGGGGGCTCCGGAAATGCATGGTTATCAAATGATGGAAGAGAGTTCTGATATTTGGGAAGAATCTTCTGACATGCAAATGATGGATCATGGATTTGTCCAAGGGGCGAGCATGAATGCACCAAGCCAGCAATACTATCCATATCAAGCCTCCGCACCGGTTCCGCACCATTATTATGGAGGGATGAATCAACAACCTCAAGCAGGTTCATATATGCAACAAGATTATGAGTCACCAGGCGAATCACCTTCCTACAATCAAAACTTCCCTCAGTTTTCACAGACTGCCGGTGAGGAAGAGGAAGATTGCGGCTGTAATAAGGGCCTACTTGGAACTTATGGACCGGAAGTGAAGGGGCAGTATCAAGGGAACCAAGGGATGGATGCCAATGCACATCACCACCCGGATTATCACCAATATCAATCCGTTCAATCACAGCAACAGGCCCCATACGCTGGGATGTCACCTAACGAGTCTCAGATGGGAATGGATATGCAATATCAATTTGATGATGAGTCAGTAGAATCAGATGGATTCATGATGATGGGCGGCCAAAACGGAGGCCAGCCAGGCATGATGATGGGCGGCCAAAACGGAGGTCAACCAGGCATGATGATGGGC
>NZ_JAGGQV010000005.1:0-62752 GCF_018613135.1 Bacillus sp. ISL-57
TTGTGTTTTCATACAAAAAAGGCTGCCACAGCAACCTCTTAGTTAAGTAAGGACTCTTGGATTATTTTAATAAAACATTCTTAAGGAAATTGGAACAAATATTATAATTGTTGCAAACCAAATGGGGTAGCTAAACGAGCAGAAGAAATTGCTTAATCAACAATTATGGCTAACGTAACCCGCAACGAGGAAAGTACCACATTGAGCACGTGGATGAACAAAATGGAACAGGTACGATCGTTTCACTTGATTAACCCAGTAAAAAACAAAATGTTGTGCAACCGGATTAAAAGAACAGTACTAATTTCCTCGATACATTAATTAACTTCCACCTTCGGGTTTGGTTTCATGACAGATTAAGTTCATTGACCATCTTCTTTAACAATCTATCCCCTTGTTTAAGCCTACACTATATCTATTTAGCGGATTCCTGGTTTTACCCACATTCCTCGCAATTTTGGGAATAATAAGATAGCAGATCCTGCTACTACGGTAACTAACGTAAACAACCAATGTTGGTCCGTCATCATCAATTCAGGAGCAGAACTAACAATTACTATTTCAACCATTCCAACACCAACATCAGCAAGCGCATAATCATCTAACGTTTTACTTTTCCCTTCCGGATCTACGATATTTAAAAAGACTATTCCCATTGCTACTATACCAGTCGAAAATCTCCATACTTGGAACGATGCAGGATGATCGGGAATACATGATACATTACCTTCTTAAGAATAAAAATATATTTATTATATTGTGGCAGTCAACGGATTATGTTGCTTAATCTCTTGTATTGATAGATATAAAGAATAGTTCCCATAATCGAGAATTTTATTAAGAAATAGATTCAATAGTTCTTGAGAGTTAACTTTTATTTTTAAATGGTAACAACCTTCTCCCGATACTCGGTGAGCTTCAACTATCTCATTTCTATCATTAATAAAACGTATAAACAAATCATGGTTTGCTGTTTTCATATAAATAATGACAAGTGCTGTATAAGAAAGTCCTAATTTCATTTCATCGACTATTAGTGAGTAGGCTTTAATTACTCCATTTTCCTCAAGTTTTTTAATCCGGTTTCCTACTGCTTGTCCCGTCATATGAATTTGTTCACCTAAGTCTTTCCATTGAATACGTGAATTTTCGGATAATAACCGAAGGATTTGAAAATCAATGTTATCAAGTTCCATAATAAATTCCTTTCACCATGAAATCCTTTGATAAAAAAGTGATTCATCAAAGTATCGATAGAAATCAATATATCATTTATCATTATATTGTACTAAAATTTTTTAAAGAGGTGGAAATAATGAGCACAGCTTTAATCATTGTCGATATTCAAAATGACTATTTTCCAAAAGGAAAGATGGAATTAAGTAACCCTGAAAAAGCAGCCGCTAATGCTGCTAAAGTTCTTGAATGGTTTAGGCAGAATAACAAAGATAATATTTTTCATGTCCAGCATATCGCTAGTGATCCTGGGTTAGGCTTTTTTCTTCCGAATACGGATGGAGTTAAACTAAATGAAGCTGTTCTACCATTAGAACACGAAAGCATTATCGTAAAACATTTCCCCAACAGCTTTTTACAGACTGAATTAGAAAGCAAATTAAAAGAAAAAGGAGTAACAAAGCTAGTGATTGTAGGTATGATGACGCATATGTGCATTGATGCCACAGTCAGAGCTGCAGTGGATCTAGGCTTTGAAACTACACTTATTGAAGATGCATGTGCGACAAGAGACTTACCTTATAAAGATAAGGTCGTTCCAGCTGAACAGGTCCATTATTCCTTTGTCAGCGCACTTAACGGTATGTATGCCAATGTAATTTCGACCGAGGATTTCCTGAAATAAAAAATAACACAACCTTGTAAAACCAATACTTTATTATAAGTGGGAGCTTGTTTTAAAACAAGCTCCCTTTTTCACTGATGTTAGACTGTTATCCAAGTTGTAGCTTGCAGTTTCCTGCTAATGTTCAACTACCCGTTGCACAAAAAAACTCATACAACAATAAAAGAGAAATGATGTTAAAGGTATACCCTCACATGCCATCAAGCCGGGGCATGTGACAGTACCTCAATACTAAAATGCCGCATCAAATAAACACTAATCTCACTCCCAAAATTTCACTTTCATTATTCCCATTAAAAACAAAAAATGATGAATTACTTCTCTGCACCTTTGGGCCTGGTTCGTAAAATTGAAGCTGTCATTGACTTCTCTTTCCTTTATGATTTGATGAAAGATATGCATTAAGAGATTTTTTAATTCAGTACCCCCTTTGTCAACAAACAGAGGTAAGACCATGCAATTGCATGAGGGACTAACGACCAAAAATCATTTTCAATGATAAATCTAGGCATAAAATATATTTCCATTTCATTTTACCCATTATCTTAGTAGAATCGATTTTTGTTGTGTTGCAACTCGATAAATTTCATCAAAACACTCTATGATTTGGAAGGGCTGGCAAAAGCGGAGAATACCCCTAGAACAATATATAAATAACCAGTTATTCGATTCTGCAACCTAGAATTCACTTCACTACCCAGGATCCGCTTTCTAATACTTGCTGCAAGAAATGCATAAAGACCATCACTAATGAAAGCTAGGATAATAAATATAATTCCTAAAAATAAAAATTGTATTGTGACTGATTCGGCCGAAGGTGATATGAATTGCGGAAAGAAGGCTAAAAAGAAGAGTGCTGTCTTAGGATTCATTACTTCTACGAGCGCAGATTCGTAAAATATCTTTAATGACCGTTTACGAGGGGCTGTTGGAATTGCTGAAGCCGTTCGATCAGATGTTGAAAATAAAGTCCTGCACCCGAGATAGATTAGATAAACAGCACCCAAGCATTTAACGATATTAAAGGCTGTCGCTGATGTCATAAGAATCGCTGAAACTCCAATCGCTCCAGCTAAAACGTGAACAGAACCACCAAGAGATACACCAAGAACTGATACTATACCCGCTTTCTTACCTTGTTCAATACTTCTTGCCATAATATACAACACAGCCGGTCCAGGTATTATTAACAACGTAGCAGCAGTAAGTACAAATAGCCAAATATTTGAAAACTCCATAAAAAGCAACTCCTTATTGTATTTTGGCACATGATTTATTGGGCTCCTCCTTGATGGTGAAAGGAAGGTTACACTTTTTTAAGGTTCGCTTTCATCAAGGAGGCGATTTGTTTCTCATTTAGAAAAGGAATCTGTTCCAACTGTTTTATAAACTCTTGTCTGTAAGGAATGGTATTTACCTAAATGATAAACACCATTTTTGCATTTGCCACAGCAAACCCTAGTAATATGCCAATCATTCAATTAACCCTTTCCTTTGCTCACGCATCCATTGCGCAACCTGAATTTCCCCTTGTTCATTTGATTTTTCAAGCTCTGTAATAATCGCTTTGTAATCGGTGTCATTACGATTTTGACTCATTTTGGCTGCAGCTTGAATAGATGTGATTTCAATTTCAAAGCCCACTATTCCTTTCATTTCACTCTTTATCAACTCTGGATCAAAGGTTTCCCAGGTCCGGCCATTTTCCCGGTGACCCTCATAATGATTAAGCATAGTATCCAAGGAGGAAATCAGCTCGTCTTCAGTGATTAAACGCGCTGATCCATACGCATGTATAGCTAGATAGTCCCATGTAGGAACCTCTTCGCACTGATACCAACTTGATGAAATGTAAGCGTGCTGCCCTTGAAAAATCAGTAACACATCACTATTGTTGACTAAAGTCTTTTTCTGCATGTTTCCATATGCAATATGCCCAGTCGCATAGATTTTTCCTTCGTCTTCGCGAATTTCCAAAGGAATATGAGTAGCCAAAGGACGATGTTCATTAACAGTAACTAATAAGGCAAACGGGTTGGACTTCATAATTTGAACTGCTTCTTCATTTTTCATACGATATTGCTTAGGAATGTACACAGCAATCTTCCTTTCAACTTGTTTTGAATTTTAAAAATAACTATTCGATAAAAAAATATTATTATACAAGTTGACATAAAAAAAGGTACAATAATAAACAAAAATACATGTCAGAGGGAATGCAAATGAATAATACCATTTTTACGTTCAATGATAACGCCCCAAAATACAAACAAATCTATGAGAAATTTAAATCATATATTGAACAAGGAGACATTCTGGCAAATGAGCAATTACCCTCCATTCGTCAACTTGCAGATTCTTTACATGTAAGCCGCAATACAACTTTACTTGCATATGAACAACTTGTTGCTGAAGGGTATATTCGCGGAGAGGGCAGAAAAGGTTATTTTGCTAATGAGTTAGAACCCCGTTTATTTCAGGAACCCTTAATCTCTTATGATAAAAAGCAGACTGAGTCCAAGAGACCTCCAGTAGTAAATTTCAGGGCAGATGCCGTTGATCAAACCCATTTCCCACTGAAGATTTGGAGGAAAATTGCTAATCAAGTATTAACATTACAGGATAGCTTTCGATACGGGGAACCATTTGGGGAAGAGTGCCTGCGGGAACAAATCTCCACATATTTATTCCAATCACGCGGCGTGAAAACAAATGCAAATGCAATTATTATCGGAAGCAGTACCCAACAAATGCTTGTATACCTTGGACATATACTGAAGGATGAATTCCAGAGTATTATAGTTGAAGACCCTGGTTACGACGGTGCTAGGGAAGCTTTTCATTTCCATCGCTTTAAGTTTGAAACTTTGCCGGTTTATGAAACAGGTGCTGAACTTTCACAATTAGAACAAATGAAATCAAGATTAATCTATGTAACTCCTTCCCATCAAAGTCCAATTGGAGTAAGCATGTCTATCCAACAACGGCAAATGATTATTCATTGGGTTAACAAGATGCGTGGATACATTATCGAAGACGATTATGATAGTGAATTTCGCTATACACAAAAACCATTCCCTGCTCTTGCCTCCATTGATTCAGCAAAAGTCATTTATTTGGGGAATTTCTCGAAGTCCTTTCTTCCAGGAATTCGTTTAAGTTATATGGTCTTGCCACAGCCACTTTTAAATCGTTATAAAAATCAGTTTCTTCATTTTGAAGCTACTACATCCCTGCTTAGCCAGCTTACAATGGCTAAATTTATGGAAGAGGGAGAATGGAGTAGACATATTAAACGCATGCGCCTAGTTTATAAAAGAAAAATGCAGCACTTAGTATCCGCTTTAAAAGAGCAATTCGCTCAAAATATATCCATTATTGGAGAACAATCTGGTTTGTACGTATTAGTCAAAGTACATCTGAAGCATTCAGAAGAATGGTTAATTCAGCAAGCTTCCTTACATGGAGTTACTGTGTATCCTACTTCCCTCTACTACGTTAAAAATAACACCGACGGACCAATGGTTAAATTAGGTTTCAGTAATCTTTCTTACAATGAAATTGATGTGGGTGTGAAACTCTTAAAGAAGGCTTGGTTCAAAGAATAACTCCACCATTCTTTGAACAAACGGATTGTAGCTGTTTTAATTGAATGTTTGGTGCTGCAATGATAAATAATCTTCAAAGTGCACTTAATTTTTTATTGCGATGACATTAAGTGCAGCTGTATTCTATTCTTCATAAATAAATTAGAGGGTATTTTTTAGCCTAATTCCCATCTGAAATTAGGCTTATTTTTTAAAGAAATCTACCACATTAGTTGAACAAGACAAAGTCGAATAACTTTTATTTTTGTAGATTTTTCTTCATAAGAGATGCTACTTGTATATTATCTTGTTGAGAAGTGTTTTCAAGATGCTTAACAATTAATTCTTGACGTTCCACAGGGTGATTTTGACTTAATTTAGCTTTCGCTTCAATTTTTGTGATTTTTATTTTAAATGCTACAATCCCTTTACCCATTCCTTCGATAAATCTGGAATCCACATCAATTAAATTGTATGGGCTATCTGTACTTTCATATTTGTTTACCATATCATTCAAGGAATCGAATATGACTTTTTGATCTTTGACAATCTGCATCTTTCCATATAAATGGATAGAGACATAATTCCAAGTTGGAACTGCCATCGTTGTTTCATACCAAGAAGGAGATATATAAGAGTGAGGACCTTGGAAAACTGCAAGAACTTGTTGGTATTCTATATCCTTCCATTGTTCGTTTGGGCGGGCAAAATGACCATATAAGGCACTTTCACCTTTATTTAATGTGAGTGGAAGATGGGTAGCGTATGGTTCTCCATTGTGTTGAGAAAATAAAGTGGCAAAGCTGTACTTTTCAATAAAGTCATAAATTATTTCTTCATCCTTTAGTTGAAAATGTTTAGGTATATACATGATTAGCTCCTCCTCGATAAAGCCTTTATATTCGGCTATCTCAAATTTTAAGTATTATAGGAGATATTCTATTATGTAATTTGACATCTAAAAAGATACAATTATTATTAATTGTACATGTCAATGGTGATTACAATCTTCATATAATGAAGACCTTTGACGTATATAAACTTACATTTAGTGAATTAATTACGACTTCAATTTTATTCAGTAATTAGACATGATTTCACTTTAACCAGACCCGTTATCCACAATCATAGCAAGTTATTTATGAACCAAAATAATAGATAGCTATTAGTGTTTTTTAATTTTATTCCAGCCTTCAACTAAAGTAACTTAATAACTAGATTATTTTATTGGAAGCATACAGATTTAATTATTTTCATTAGAAAGGATTGATATAGTATCGAAATAAGACATTTAGAATATTTCTTAATGGTCAGTAAAGAACTACATTTTACAAAAGCAGCTGAAAAATTAGGAATTTCGCAACCAACTTTAAGCCATCAAATTAAAATGCTTGAACAAGATGTAGGCTATGCACTATTTAACCGTATTGGGAAGAAGATTGAACTTACTAAGGTGGGGGAAATCGTACAACAAGAAGCATTGAATATTCAAAATTCCTTACAAAGTATATCTTCTCAAATTAGAGCAATTACAAAAGTAGAAATCGGGGAATTGAAAATTGCCGTGTTACCAGGAGAAATAACTGATCTGGTATCCACTTTGTGCATTAAATTCAACCAATTATATCCAAACATAAAAGTGCTTGTTCAAAGTACGGATCAAGTGGAAAAGGCTGTTTTAGAGAATCAAGCTGATTTTGGTATTGGTTTTGAATTCAATCGTGAGGATATGTTGATGGTGACGAAGTTGTATGATGAAGAATTTTACCTGATTAGTAATCAAAGTACAGGAGAGCAGAAGGCTTCATTTTCCGATGTTATAGAAAGTCCGCTTATTTTATTTCCAAATATCCATCAATGCAGAAAAATACTTGATAAAACGAGTCTTGAGGTTGGCAGGCAGTTAGAACCTATCGTCGAAACGTCTAGCATTGAATCTATCTTGAAGCTCGTTCGAAATGGGGTTGGCCGCAGTTTTGTTTCGCGTACATTATATGAGTTTTATGATACAGAGGATTTATTTTTCCAGCGTATTGAAAAACCAACTTTGACTAGATCTGTCTATCTCGTGATGAAAAAGAATCGTTTTATCAATTATGCAGCACGTAAGTATATAGAGTTATTATTATGTGAAATCGAAAGGCTGCGTTTTCATACAGAAAAAGATGAGATAGCTTCTTTAAAAAGTTCTATATTATAGTTTTTATCTATTATTATCATAGAAATGATTGGATGGATAAATGATAAATTCCTCTTTACAATGAAAACAAGTTCATAATCAAATTGTAAAGGGGATTTTCATATGTTTCAAGAAGTAGCAGGTATTAAAATTCCAGATTCTCGATTGGCTAAAGAAGCAGCAGATCTTTTACGCGAGCATGGGGACGACTTGTTGTGGAATCATTCAAATCGCGTATTTTTATTTGGTGCAGTCAACGGAAAAAAAACGAAGCGGACTCATGATTTAGAGCTGCTATATGTTAGTGCATTATTCCATGATTTGGGTTTAACAAAAAAGTTCAGCAGTCCAAATTTACGATTTGAAGTAGACGGTGCAAATGCAGCGAGGAGCTTTTTACAACAGTATCAAATTCCAGATGAGTCGATTCGTCTTGTATGGGATGCTATTGCATTACATACGACACCTGGCGTTGCAGAACATAAAGAAGCTGAAGTGGCACTACTCTTTTCAGGTGTCGGTTTAGATGTGATGGGAGATGGCTTTGAACAATTCCCTGACGACTTGCGTGAAGAAATTATAAAAGCCTTCCCACGCAACAATTTCAAAAAGGACATTATTCCAGCGTTTTATGAGGGCTTTAAACATAAGCCAGAAACTACTTTTGGCAATATGAAGGAAGATATTATTGAATATTTTAGACCGGAATATAAAAATAAAAATTTCTGTGATTGTATTTTGCATTCACCTTGGACAGAATAGGGTACAAAAAAGACAGAAAGTTTTTACAAAAAGGTTATATCGACCAAGGAAGCTACTAAAAAATAAAGGCTGTTTTCGCGTACTTTGTTGCTATTTACCAAGTAGTGCGGTGTGGTTGATTTCCCCTCCAGATGCTCGCTTTCCGCGGGGCGGGCGGTGAGCCTCCTCGGCGTAAATGCCTGTGGGGTCTCACCTGTCCCGCTGCTCCCGCAGGAGTCTCGCACTTCCGCTCCAATCAATCTTAAAAAGTTTCGTATTAAAAACAACAATCTTTACGAAAGGAGCCAAAATAAAAAATAAACAACCAATTAGGGTTCTCCCTTGGTTGTTTATTTTTATTCATGACCCCTGTGTTTGAAACAGTAATATTCAACTATTTATACTTTATTCTATTCTGAAATAAAAATCGATTAAGACTTTCCAGCCCATTTTCTGACCTGCCAAACGGATGACTTCCTGCCAGTCACCTATCGGAAGCTTTCGGGAAACGTCCACATACTTATATTCTTAAAGCCGTAAAGCAAATTCCCCCTACGGTTAAGATTAATCTTGAAATGCCTGACTCGGCTCTCTCCTTCTGCCCCAGCCAGACCAATCATTACTAATGCCTTCATGATTCGATACTTGCCCATATACATTGCATCAATGCCGAACGCACTTAAATAGCCTTTGCTGCATTGAGCAAAGGCTTACCTTTTTGACGAGTTTCTACTAATCATAAAAATAAAAATTCCGCCATGCAATTTCGTTTTTCTTCAACCTTTTTTTAAAAAAACAACTCTATTTCTCCACTTTTTCCTTATTTCTTAACTTCTCCACTTTTTCGGGAGTGAGGGTGATGTCCCTGACAGGAGAAACTCTTCCCCATTCATCCTTGTGAACGATGTGTTTTCGTTCAAATTTGGTCGGAGTATCTATACCTGCGGCAGCTGCAAGGTTAAATAGCCCCTCTCGGAGGGATATAACGTAATTGGCGACTCGGTATTGTTTTTCCTCAATGACCAGACCTTCCTGCAACTTTGAATCAGTTGTGGCTACTCCGGCAGGGCAATGATTTGTATGACAGATTTCAGCCATGATGCAGCCAACGCTAATCATAAAACCGCGGGCTATATTGACTAAATCTGCCCCCATCGCTAAAGCGACCGCCACTTTATCTGGAGAAGTCAGCTTGCCTGATGCAATCAGCTTGACCCGGTTACGTACACCATATTTTTTTAACATCTCATCTACGATTGGCAAGGCTGACATAATTGGGAGTCCGACTGCATCTGCAAGCTCCTGATAGGTTGCCCCAGTTCCGCCTTCTCCGCCATCCACCGTGATAAAATCCGGCCCTTTACCTGTATCTTTCATGGTTTTCGTCATTTCCTCAAGTGCATCAAGATCCCCTACAACAATTTTGATACCGATGGGCTTTCCGCCTACATCCCTCATTCTTTCCACAAATTCGAACAATTCATTAAAATTCTTGAATTCATAGAACCGGTTTGGGCTATTGATCGTTTGGCCAGGTTCTACCAGGCGGATTTGTGCAATTTCTTCTGTCACCTTTTGACCTTCAATATGCCCTCCTCTGATTTTGGCACCTTGTGCCAGCTTAATTTCAAATGCCTTTACTTGTTCTATTTCACTTTTCTTCTTGAATTCTTCCCAGGAGAACTCCCCACCTGGTGTCCTTACTCCAAACAGTCCCGGACCGATTTGCATCATGATGTCAGGATTTCCGGAGAGATGATATTTGGAAAGACCACCTTCACCAGTATTCATCCATGTTCCCCCTGCAAGCCCTAATCCTCTCGACAGTGCAGTGATGGCATTCTCACCGAGTGCCCCGTAGCTCATTGCAGATTGTCCTACGAGCCCCTTTAATTTAAAGGGATTCCGGCATGTATCCCCTCCGATTATGACAGCATCCTCGTCTCGTAAAAAGTACGGTTCTATTTGTCTATCTTCCCGCTTCTCCTTTCTGGTCAATAGACCTTCCTCATCTACTTCATATACCTTTGTATTGATTTTTTGGCTATTATCTATTCTCAATTCTTCCCGAAGATTGGGAAACATACTATTTCGAATATAGTATCCAGCCTCATTGAAGTCACGTTCCGATCCAAATCCGATTAAACGCTCCTTATATTTTCCTGCTTTTACAACATCCTCGAATTCCTTTCTTGAGAAAGGGGTGCCTTCATTATTATTTTCAAATAAATACTGCCTAAGTTCAGGTCCTATTTGCTCTGTCATGTATCTTATTCTGCCGATTAGGGGGAAATTCCTCAGGATTGAATGTTGTTTTTGTGTATCATCCTTTCGGTAAAAGTACGCTGCGGCCGCAACTGTCCCTAACACGGCAGATCCTTTTAAAACTGTAGGAAGGTAATTTTTTAACTTGGACATTTTATCACCCTTTGCTTCTTATTTTTTGTGCAAGTTACTCGAGTTATCTATAATCTTTGGAGTGCTTCATTAATCAGAATTTCTCCAGAAGTTACATGGAACGTTTTATTAAATACTTCTTTAGTATCCAGCGCTTTGACCAATACAGAAGCAATATCCTCTTTTGGTATCTCGCCTTTGTCATGCACAATTGATGGTCCAGCTTCTACTTTACCTATTCCCGGCTTATCCACAGGCATACTTGTCCGTATAACCGTATATGTAAGCTTTTCCTGTCTTAATAGCTCTTCCGAATGGTACTTGACATCGCTTGTACTAGAATCTAAGCTCTCCACTTCTTTTGCTCGCATGGTGTTCATCAGAACAAAGCGCTTCACCCCATGTTTCTTAGCAGCCTCAACTGAGTCCATTATTGACTGATGGTCAACCAGTATTGGTTTGCCCTCCCCCGTCCGAGGACTGGCGCCACTCAGGTAGATTACTGCTTCACAGCCCGAAAAAGCACTGGAAAAATCCCTACTTTCCAAAGAAACTACATCTCTTGCTCCAAGTTTAACCATTTCCTCTACTTTATTTTCTGCTCCCACCAGTGCTACCGGGCTATGGTGCCTGTCTGCCAGCTGTTTTACAACGTGCTCTCCGGTCATGTCCTCTGTTCCTATTACTAGAACTCTCATTTTAATACCTCCCTGCTAGTTTCATAATTTATATTTACCACTTTAATGTATAATGAAACAATTAAGCGTCTTCTGCCGTTTCGTTAATTTTAACGATTCTTTGATTGTTAAATATTAGGGAACCCTATTTATTCACTTTTTTTACTTATATTGGACGTACGTAATCTCTATCTGACATCCATTATTACTGAAGCTGTACAATTTAAAAATAAAGAAACCCAACTACACTGCTCTTGTGGAGTAAATTGGGTTTGATTTAGGTGATTATAAAAAACTTGACATTAATGAAGATTATTTCCTGGGGAAACTAAACCTAAAATTATCTCTTATAAAAATTAGTTTTTTCATACATTCCATAGTTAATCGCACCCAAACTTTCTTACGAACACCATATTGAGGAATTCCACACGAAGGATACTGGCCATCTATAAAGTATAAAAACTATATTTATCAATCCGGAAATGAGGATCCCCATTTTTTTCAAAACTGAAAAATTACTAACTACAGGAATGCTAAACTGACAAGCTTTCCATATATGAAAAAAGAACCTCTAGTAATAAACTAGAGATTCGGGATTAATAAATATATTGTAATTTTAATATATTAAATGAAAGCAATTAAATTAATATATTTCCATAATACGAGATAAACGAATAGAGAAAATCTTTTGATTTTCATCCTTTAAGGAAAGGGTTTGTTCATTAAGGTTAAGTTTATGCAATTGTCCCTTGCATGTTTTTAATACTCCTTCTTTATTATAAATAATGGTTGTTATACCCTTTTTTTTCAACGATTTCAAGATCAACTGATTATCTCCTTTCTGTCGATTCAATTATTTATTAAAATTGTATGATAAGTGGTGCAAAACTATGAAATCAATTAGGATATATATATTATACAATGAAAACAGTAAGCGTTTTCATTGTTGTTGTGAACAATTTGTGAAAGTTTGAACATTAGAATATTTTAGGAAAATCAAATAGCCTAGGAAATAGTAAAATCAGTAATAAAAAAATGGATATTAAGTGAATTGACTTTTAGACTGAAAATTACTTAACGTATAATATCCGCGTCTTATTGGCGCACTCCCTTATCGACAAAACGGGCTGATTTCTTTCATGATATATCCAAAGTCATTCCAAGATCATTCATAGATTTTCTAGTCTAGAAAGAATTAAACTTCCTATATTTTTCAAATTGTCATTTGGACTAAACGGTATTGCTTTTCAAAAGTTAGGTTTAAAAGAGATTGATAGATTTGAATGTTTGATCATTTTTTTACAATACAATTTATTGATGGCTTGAATACGTGATGCAATTCTTCATTAAGAAGGATCGCTTTTTCTTTGCGGCATAATCTTAAGGGAAAGCGGGTGTCAGATACCGATTGATATTCGGAATTTAAAGACTAATGCCTCATTTACAAATTATTCAGTTAAATGCATAATTAGGAAGATTATGAATAAGGAGGGATTATATGTATAGAAAATCACTAACAGTACTATTAGCTGCGGGTATGGTTCTATCTACTGGTACAGTATTTGCACAAACAAACGGAGCAATAAATGCCCAGTCTGACACAGCTTTTGATAACAAAGTTATCAAAAAAATTAGTGCGGACAATATGTATAATACGATTGCCTATCTATCAGAGCAACCGAGGGCTGCTGGTACAGAAGGGGAGCTCCGTGCAGTCAAATACATAGAAAGTCAGTTTAAAAGTCTTGGTTTTGAAACAAAGATTCAGCCTTTTCCCATCTATGATACGGTGCAAAATGTAAAAGTGAAAATTGGTGAAAGTGATTTAGGAGGAACACCGCGTGCCCTTAGCGGCAGTATCAGCGGGAAGGTAACGGCCGAACTTGTTAATGTCGGAAAAGCAAAGCCAGAGGAAGTTGGAGAAAATGTATCCGGGAAAATTGCACTAGTTGAACGTGGGGACATTACCTTTGTTGAAAAGGTTCAGAATGTCTTAAATAAAGGAGCGGTTGGCGTTTTAATGTACAACAACTCACCATCAGGAAATAATTTCGGACAAGTATCAGCGGGGCAAAATATACCTGCTGTAGCCATTACCCAAGCCCAAGGGTTAGAGTTGGTCGAACAGCTTAAAACTAAACAAATCACGTCCACTCTGGAAGTGGGAAAAGCTGAAAGAATCGAAAAGACATCCTACAATGTCATCGCTTCCCTAAAACCAAAAGCCAATAAGGATAATGGTCAAATCGTGACTGTGGGAGCCCATCATGATTCTGTCCCGGGCGGCCCTGGTGCAAACGATGATGCTTCGGGTGTATCAGCTGTGCTGGAACTGGCAAGGATCCTGGCCAAAACGCCAATTGACACTGAAATTCGCTTCCTCACGTTCGGATCTGAGGAAAGAGGGCTCGTTGGATCATCCTTCTATGCTGATTCCCTTCCCAAAGAGGATGTTGACCGCATGGTGGCTCACTTCCAAATGGATATGATAGGCGGACGTGATGCTGGCGAGGATAATCCTGCAGGTGGTTTGATTATGTATACCATTGATGGAATGAAAAACCTTGTGACGGACCTGGGTTCCTCAGCAGGGGCCAGAACGATGGATGTTGCGATTCCTTATGGACAGCTGGGCAGGAGTGACCACCAACCATTCCATGAACTTGG
This sequence comes from Bacillus sp. ISL-57, assembly GCF_018613135.1. Classification (NCBI taxonomy): domain Bacteria; kingdom Bacillati; phylum Bacillota; class Bacilli; order Caryophanales; family Bacillaceae; genus Bacillus; species Bacillus sp. ISL-57. The sequence goes on from NZ_JAGGQV010000005.1 coordinate 14,110, forward strand.
CATTCCATCCGCCTTGTTTATTCATTCCCCTGTAGAGCCTTGGTATCACCAGCCTACAGATACACTGGATAAGATATCGAAAGAAAAATTGCAGCAATCAGCTGAAATTGTCGGTGCCAGTGTGTATCAAATTGCCCGTCCGGAAACTCCGGCATTAACAAATGCACGTGTAGCTCCTGGCACGGTAGACTATGATTTTGATGACCGTCCGGTAGATTAGTTGTACAGAATTACTAGATTAATAATGGATCTTGGAGAAAATCAGGAGGGCACCTGTGTAGTTTACAGATGCTCTCTTCTTTTTATCGGCCAGCCTATAAAGCAAAAACCTTTTTAACTTACGCTATCATTTTGCAAAGCTTCCGAAACTTTTTTTAATAGGTATTATCTAATTCGACCAATGAAGTTCCGATTTAGATTTTTAGCTGCTTGTCCTGTTTACCCTTAACCCATAAAACAATCTAATTTAGTTTCACCTTTATTATTGTATGGATTTTATGACTATAACTGGCTTTTGACTTTGACAAATAAATTAATTTAATTGCTTTCATTTATCCCCAACAAAAACAAAGGATGATGAATTACTAGAAAACAGCGTATAACGACATATTTGTTAGATAAACTGATCATCCCTTTTATAAGCCAAACTATTCAAAAAAGGTAAGAGCATACAAGTAGCTCTTACCTCCCTTAAATTTTCCCCTGTTACTCTTCCTTACTTGCTGCCATATTCATGCTCGCTTTGACATTCTCCTGGCTGATGGTGGTGAATGGTAAATTTCGTTTTCCCGAGAAATTCTCAAGCAAGTCTTTGACATCAATTCCCGAAGATGCTTTTAATGACTCCTGCAAGGATGCCATTAAATCCGTTGCATACCCAGTCACTTTATTAGCCCCGCCATTCGCAACAACTCCAAACGCATTATTCTTGAGGTGCTCTTACACTTGTACGCAAAGACTTGTCGGTGATTTCTAAGTTGTGGATTACTGATCTTTCACACACCACCACTTGGCTTCGAGATTCTTATTCTGTTTTTTGTATCATGGATTCTGTGCGGCAGGGTCTCACAAATATTAGCTTATTTCCTCTCTAATTACGAGAGCCGCGAATGGCCTTAAACTACACTGATTCCCCTTTCGCATCCAAAGATGGTTGGAATTGAGATTGCCGTTTTTTTACTATTAATATTAATGTGACACCAACTACAAACAATGTGCTCGTCAATAATAATCCGGTGCTGAATCCAAAAAAACCAAGCAAAGCAGCCCCTACTAAACCACCTAAGTTACCTACAGAATTTATAATGGCAATGCCGACTGCAGCTGATGTTTCTGTAAGAAATAAACTCGGAAGTGACCAGAAGGGTCCTGCACCTGCAAAGATACCCATTGATGCAATCGTAAACATAGCAACTGCGATATATGGATTGTCAGTTAATGCACATCCGATAAAACCTGCTGCGGCAAAAATAGACCCTGCTATCGTGTGGATCCATCTTTCACCCTTCTTATCCGAATGACGAGCCCATAATACCATTGCAATAACCCCTGCAATAAATGGAATCATCGCTAATAAACCGATCAATGTATTAGACAACGTCCCAGATAGCGAATCTATAATAGACGGCATCCAGAAACTTAATGCATACATTCCTACCAGCGACGTAAAGTAGGCGAATCCCAGCATCCATACATCAGCATTTTTAAATACTTCCTTCTTTGAGTAGTTGTTCACCTTGACCTTTGCCTCATGTTCAGCTTTCAGTTCGCCCTCCAGCCAAGTTTTCTCTTCTTCTGTAAGCCATTTTGCATCTTTCGGACGGTCAGTTAAATAAAATAAGGTAACGATTCCGAGAATAACAGCAGGGATTCCTTCTACAATAAATATCCATCTCCATCCTGTCATGCCGAACCAGGTGATATTGTCAAGAATCCAAGTGGAAACCGGAGCGCTAATGATTCCTGCTACAGGGACAGACATGGTAAACAGGGCGACTGCCCGGGCCCGTTCCTTGCTTCTAAACCAATAAGTAAGATACAGAAGGATCCCAGGAAAAGCCCCTGCCTCAGCAGCCCCCAATAAAAAACGTAAAATATACAGATGAGCAGCGGATTGCACCCAACCGGTCAAAACAACGATCAAACCCCAGGTTATCAAAATTCTTGCCAGCCAAATTCTTGCCCCGATGCGGTCCATCAAAATATTGCTCGGCACTTCAAACAGAAAATATCCGATGAAAAAAATACCCGATACAAGTCCAAACACTTCGGCTGCTAAAGCAAGGTCTTTATTCATCTCTAAGGCTGCATACCCCAAATTGACCCGGTCAAGGAAGGCGATGACATACAAAATAAAAACAAACGGAATAATTCTTCTCATCACCTTTTTCATCGTACGATTTTCAAATGAGACTTGACTTTCAGTCACAGAGCATCTCTCCTTTATAGTTTAGCGATACCTGCTGTGATATAAGATGTAATAGACACTGGAGGTGTAATACCGGTGAAAATATCAAAATAAAAGACAAAGAAGTGGGCGGCGAAGACTCCGACATTTGTGAGTGAACTCACAACAACTTAAGAAATGGCTATTCCAATAAATCAGGCTGTTCTTTGACAATTCGACTCCATAAAGGCTGGAACTGAAACCAACCCGTTTGCGGAGATCCGACATAGTTACTTGTACGCTCTGCATGATGTTCGTCAATGAGCACAGGATTACCGACTGATTCAGCCATTAGTTGCGCTTGACAGGAACGTTCCATCGTGATGAACCACCATGCACACTCATCTACCGTTTTCCCAACAGTGAGTAAACCATGGTTACGCAAGATGACCGCTTTATGAGGCCCAAGCGCTTTGCCTATACGTCTTCCTTCTTCAAGGTCATGGACCACACCTGTGTAATCATCAAACACCGAATGATCCTTGTAAAAAGCACAGGCATCCTGCGTGATGGGGTCGAGCAAACGTCCCAGGGTCGACCACGTTTTCCCGTATACGGAATGCGAATGGGCCGCAGCGATAATATCCGGACGTGTAGAATGTACTTGGGAGTGAATAGTGAACGCTGCCCGATTAACAGGCCTCTCCCCTTCTACCACATCACCATTGTGATTAACCAGAATCAGATCAGAAGCCTTGATTTGGCTAAAGTGCATGCCGAACGGGTTCACCCAGAAACAATCTTTTTCTCCCGGATCTCTTGCCGTGATATGACCGGCTACGCCTTCATCAAATCCAAATTTGGAGAACAAGCGAAAAGCAGCTGCAAGACGTTGTTTGATATGTTTCCTTTCTTCTTCAACAGAACTGAAAGTCGGTGGTTCTTTTAAATTTTTTGTTACCATATTTTATCTATCCTCCTTAATTTTTGGCCTCTACCAAAAGGGTTCGGTCAAGTTCCACCACAGATTTTCTGCCGGAAAGGGCTATTGTTAAATCCATATCAGCGATGAGATTCCGAATAACCTTTTGGACACCTTGTTCAACTGCTAATGCCAATCCATAGTCATAAGGTCTTCCCAGGAGAACAGCAGACGCCCCGAGAGCCAATGCCTTTACTACATCTGCACCGCGTCTAATGCCACTGTCAAACAGTACAGGAACTTTTCCCTGGGCAACGTCACACACTTTTGGCAGCGCATTCAGTGCCGCTATCGCCCCATCCACCTGCCTCCCACCATGGTTAGATACGATTAAACCATCCACGCCGTAGTTTAACGCCAGTTCTGCGTCTCCAGAGTGAAGAATTCCTTTCAATAAGATTGGTAATTTCGTGTGATCACGGAGAAACTTTAAGTCTTCCCATGTCAGACTGGTATCTCCAAATATCTGCGACCAAAGGGAAATGGCACCACTCATATCTTCTTTAGGCGGTTTCAGTAACTTTGCACAAAAAGCAGGATCATTCAAATAGTTACCGAGTCCTTCTCCAAACGAGAATGGATGATACATATTTGCAAGATCGAACTCTCGCCATGCCATCATCGGGGTATCTAGTGTAACAACAAGCGGAATAACCGGCCGCTTCTGCACGACGGAGCATACTTGCAGCTATGTTGCGATCTTTACTCCAACACAATTGATACCACCTGGGTGAAGTATCCATGACATCAGCCACCTCTTCCATGGAACAACTCTCTTTCTTTACTCTTTCAAACAGTTCTACACCGGCAATCGCTGAGACCACCCACCATCGATGTTGTACAATCCCGTTCGGTATTACCGGGTCATATTCGCCACTGCCAGCCTGCTGACTTAATCGGGCTAAGGCATCATAGGATAGCGATGACAGATTTTCCGAGAAGGGAGTTAAAATATATCACTCATACTAAGAATGAAGTGTACATTCCATTCAGAGGGTATCTACCTAGAATTATGGAAGTTTCCACAGTACAGACAACTTCACTAATATACCAATGCTGATTAGTCAGTATATAAATAACTCTACTATTTAACTTTTTAAAAAATCTGGTTTCATGTAATTAGGGTTAGGATATTTGTAGAATCCTTCTCCTGATTCTCTTCCAAATTTCCCTTTATCGATAAACTCTGTTTTTAACCACTCAGCAACTTCAGCAGCTTGATTATCACCAGCTTTTGCTTTTTCAAGAAGGGCATTGTATGGAGTATTAAAACCAATAACATCATAAGCACCAAACGGCCCTATAGGAGAACCAGAAGCTATCATCCAAGTCTTATCAACAGTTTCTGGATCAGCAATCCCTTTCATCACCAAATACGTAGCAGCCTCTAAAAACGGACTTAATAAAGTATTTAGAATATATCCTGGCTGTTCTTTGTATAGGGGTATAGCCACCATACCAATCGTTTTTGCAAATTCAATCACTTCATCAAACACTTTCATGTCGGTTTCCTTGTGTTTCATGATTTCTGCCGTATTGTTTTTCCAAATTTCATTTGCAAAATGTAAAGCCAGAAATCTTTCTGGGCGTCCTGTCGCTTCCGCAAATTGGCTTGGTAATAATGTAGAGGAGTTTGTCACAAATGTGGTCTTCTCAGGTGCTACTTTCCCTAACTCCTTATAAAAATCAACTTTAATTTGAACTACTTCAGAAATGGCTTCAATCAAGAGGTCAGCATTGGACACAGCTTTCGATAAAACACTGCAAAAAGAAATGCGATTATAAGCCGAATTCACTTCTTCCTCTAAAGCTCCTAAATCTTCTTGATAACGCAGTTCTAAATTTCTGATTCTTACCTTTGCACGTTCTAAAGCTTCATCATCAATATCATATACTGTTACATTGAATCCCTTAAACGCAGTTTGAAAGGCAATCTGACTTCCTAAAACACCACTACCAGCAATGGTTATATTCATATATTCCATACTTTCAATCTCCTCTTTCATCCTTTTCAAGGTTCCTGTTTACACTTGTTATGACTATTTTTGAAGATTTACAAGTGAAACCTATTTACCAAATGAAAGTAGTATATTCTTGTCCTAATGTATAGTTCTTTATATTAGATTCGGAAAGGAATCGCCTGACCTTTTCTATTGTCTATATGGAACATTCCCAGTGTTTCACGTCCTCTGATTTAATTAATACAATGGTACTGATACGATATAATTGAATTAATATTTTCACATATATAGCTGAGTACTCATCTCGCACTTCTTGTACACGATTTTTGAAGGCATGATATATAGCCTTCAAAAATCGTGTATTATTACCAACTTTGTTGTATTATAAATGGAGTATTTCTCCCTATGAACGACCTCATCGACTGTTATTTCAGACCATCTACTATTTGGACGATTGCCCTATGAGATGAAAGACACTAGCATCCTAGTAATGAATATGGATTGAATTAAAATCTTGTTACATCAACCGGTTCGATACCGTTTTCAGCACAATATTGGTGATATTTCTCCAATGACGTTTGCCAATTGCTGATAAATAAGGTGTTGCCGTTTTCATCTTTAAACTCAAGTGCGCCATCAATGACAACAAATGTCATGATATCTTCATCTTGAGATATAGCCACTGGCCTATGCAGTGAACCAGCTGGTTCAAATACCACGTCCCCTGGTCCTGATACCCATTCCTCTTCAACATACTTCCATTTACCTTGAATAGTATAGACAATTATTGGGCCATGATGAAGGTGGGCAGGCACGTCTTGGTCACCCCCAGGGCTTTTGGTGAGCACAATATATTGACCTGTTATTGGGTTTACCTTACATAATTTTGTTTCCATACCACCTAATCCAGTCGGAACCCAAGGCAACTCCTTCGGGTCAACATAATTAGACGGTAGTACGTTGTTTGCAAATTTCATTTCCATTCCCCTCTTTCCATTTATTTACAGTCTTTTTCTCTCTTAACTTATACTTCTACCGAACAAACTGCACATCATTACTGTAAGCATCGGAAAAACAAATATTATATTGGTAGTGAAAACCTCCTATTCTTTATATTTTTTTGGAATATTCAATATATTCACAAATATAGTGTACCAATTAATTTCATTCTGATAAAATAGCTATTAATCATGATAAACATGACTAACAATCATATATAGAAAGCAAGTAATGGGTGAGTTGGTCATAAGTTCCTTCTGCACCATTTTTTGCGATCCCCCAAAGCTCTTGGTTTCCTCCTCAATTTAGGATCCAGGCTCTCATTCATCGCAAGAGTAAGCTGCGACTATTAAACATAAAAAAACACCTTGCTTTCGATCAAAAATTAAGGATTTTTGGCATTTTAATGGACTTAGGGATACGAATAATCTATGGTTGCATTGTTGAAGAAACGCACCATTTCATATTATAAGATCTGCCAGATATTTAAAGTGTACCCTTTGTAAAGGACATTTTTAAAAAGGGCACATGGAGAAGATGATTCTGTATTGAACAGGATTTACTTTTGGGGACAAGGATTCATAATAAAATATATAGAAGGATACGGGGAATGATCCATGCATATTGAGCAATTGGAATATATCGTAGAAATATCAGAAACCGGTTCATTTTCTGTTGCTGCAGAAAACCTTCATGTAACCCAATCCGGTATCAGTAAATCAATCGGAAAACTTGAAGAGGAATTAGGGATCAAAATATTTAACCGGTCACGGTCAGGGGCTTTGCCAACTGAGGAAGGAAAAACTGTAATTGAAAAAGCGTATGAGGTAATAATAAAACTTCAAGAATTCAGGAAAACAGCAAAAATACAATCGAGTCAAGCGCTTGAAGATCTGAAAATATCTGTATATCCACTTCTTATAGAATCTATATTTAAAAGCCTGTCGTCCTTTAAAGAGGACAACCCACACATCCAAATTGAAATAAAAGAAGCTCCTTCACATATCATTATTGAAAAAATCAAAAAAAAATCGGTTGATATTGGGCTTACGTATATCACTAAACAGATAATAGAGGATGAGGAATTAGATTCTGAGGTATTATTAAATAGTAAAGCGAAAATATGTGTAAGTAAAGACTCCCCATTGGCTTCTAAAGATTACTTGACGCCCCAAAATTTGCTCAATCAGTCTATCATTTTATATGATTCAAAGGAAATGAGAGAGGAAATGCATAATTTTTTAAAAAATTACGGGAAAATGAATGTATTGTGTGTTACAAATAACGTTAATTTGATTAGACAATTTGTTGCAGAAGGTTTAGTCATTTCCGCTACTTCTGACATATTCTTAAGAAACAATCCTTATATATCATCCGGGAAAATTATCCCAATTGATTTATTGCAATATTCCAATACATCAACATCCATAGGATGGGTAAGATTGAAAGAAAGAATGATTACGAAATCTACTAAAACATTCTTAAACCATTTGAAAGATCAGTTCCTAAAAGGTAATTATTAATTACGTGAAACAATTAGGATGTTAGTTATTTCCCAGATAGAATCTGTAAACCCAAGCTAAAAGGTTCTGGTGCAAATATGACCTGTTAGAAACATAGAATCTCAATATCCTAATCATCTATGAATTATGAGGCTACTCCAAATAAGTGAGACGTTATAGATATTTAAACTTCGCAATCACATTATATATTATATAATTAAATGCATCCCATTTTATTCTCTGTTACGGTAATAAATAGAGAATAAAAGCCTCTAGGTTCATCTTAGAGGCTTTTATTTATTGTATCTCATTGCAAAGAGTATTCTTACCTTATGAAACGATAAAAATAAAAAAAGAAATATTACCAATTAATACTGTTTCACCTTTATTAGAAATGGGTTGCAATTATTTTTTCGAGAACAGCAACTGGCTTTTGACAAGGGTGAAATCTCACTATTCCACTAACTATAGGTGCTTCATAAGAAGCCCTATCATAATAGGAATTAAAAGTTCTTTTTGCCCCTTTAGTATAGGAAATAAAATATTCTCATGAGTTTGACAAATAATTTACTTTAATTGCTTTCATTATCCCCAACAAAAACAAAGGATGATGAATTACTAGAAAACAGCGTATAACGACATATTTGTTAGATAAACTGATCATCCCTTTTATAAGCCAAACTATTCAAAAAAGGTAAGAGCATACAAGTAGCTCTTACCTCCCTTAAATTTTCCCCTGTTACTCTTCCTTACTTGCTGCCATATTCATGCTCGCTTCGACATTTTCCTGGCTGATGGTGGTGAATGGTAAATTTCGTTTTCCCGAGAAATTCTCAAGCAAGTCTTTGACATCAATTCCCGAAGATGCTTTTAATGACTCCTGCAAGGATGCCATTAAATCCGTTGCATACCCAGTCACTTTATTAGCCCCGCCATTCGCACCGCTCCCACCTGTGTCCACTACAGTGATCTTGTCTATATTACTAAGCGGGCTTGCCACTTGTTTTGCATATTCCGGCAGCATTTTCAAAATCATGTCCATTACGGCGGCTTGCCCAAACTGTTCAAATGCTTCAGCTATCTTCTGCTTGGCTTCTGCCTCCGCTACCCCTTTTAACCTGATGATTTCCGCTTCTGTCGTACCTTGTGCCCTTTGGGCGTCCGCTTTAGCGAGACCATCCATACGAACGCGTTCCGCTTCCGCTTTCGCCATGGCTTCAATTTTATACTTATCGGCATCCGCTTCTGTAATCTGTTTCATCTTGTTGGCGGAGGCTGCCTGCTCTACCGCATAACGGTCGGCATCGGCCTTTTTCTTCACTTCCGAATCATATTGCTTTTCACGGCGAAGGATTTCTTTTTCCTCCAGCTCAATTTGCTTTTGCCGTTCGATGATCCTGATTTGCATTTCCTGTTCGGTTACGTCCTGTTTAGACCTGGCGGTTTCAAGATCGTAAGCCTGGTCAGCCCGTGCCTTGGCAATATCCTGCTCGCGACGGAATTCCGCAACCTTTAGCTTGTTGATTTTTTCGGCTTCGGCTATTTCTGTTGCCCTTTCAAGTTCGGCACGCTGCGCTTCCTTAGAAGCTTCGGCTCGCTTGATTCGCGTTTCTTTCTCTGCATCGGCGGTAGCTATATCGGCATCCCTCTTTACCTGTGCAATCCTTGGCTTTCCGAGCGATTCAAGATAGCCATTTTTATCCCGAACATCTTTAATCGTGAACGATACGATAATGAGTCCCATTTTAGCCAAATCCTGCGAGGCAACCCTCTGTACTTCCTGGGAAAACTTTTCACGGTTTTTATAAATTTCCTCGACGGTCATCGAACCAAGGATGGAGCGAAGATGCCCTTCCAATACTTCCCGAGCTTCCTGTTCACGGTCATCTTTTGATTTACCAAGGAACTGCTCTGCCGCTGTGGCTATATCGGTGATTGAACCGCCAATCTTGATGATTGATACACCATCTGCCATGACAGGAACTCCCTGTTCCGTATATACTTCCGGAGTTGAAACCTCAAGCTTGCTAGACAATAAGCTCAGTGGTTCCGCTTGCTGGAATACCGGGAGAACGAAAGCCCCCCCGCCGCGGACGATTTTAATTTTATTTCCTGATTCGTCGATGTGAACATTTTTGCTTCCTAAGTAGCTTCCGGTCACGATCAATGCCTCATCAGGACCAGCCGTGCGATATTTCGTAACAAAGACAGCAATAAGTGCGATAAGTAAAACTGCAACAATGGCGACAACTATCCAAATCAAATCAAACATACCTTACCTCCTATTCTTTTTTCAATCCTGGTGGGGTATAACATAGATAACCCCATTTTTCACTTCGATGATCAAGACCTTTGTATCCGAAACAATTCCTTCATTCTTAAAGCTAGCCGCAGTTTTTGCGATGCTTCCACTGATGCTTTCTATCAGTACTTCCCCAAACCCGTCAACAGGGATTGATGTGAGAACCCTGCCGACCCTTCCTCTCAGGTCATTATCATGAAATGTCAAACTTTCTTCCGCTGATGAAATGGGAATCAAAACAAATACATTCAGTAAAGTGACGATGGTAAATGAAATGATGAGGGAAATGCCGCCACACAATCCAGCATTAAGCCCTGAAAGCGATTCAAGCAAAAAACCACTTGCAAAAAACACGGTCAAAAAGCTAAAAATGAGTGTAGGATTAAATATATCAGGTAATTCCAGGCCGGAAAATATATCATTAAACAAGATAAATAAGAATGTTGCCCCCCCGAATATAATTAACCCATATAAATAGACTGTTTCTAATGGAACTCCAAATAACTCCATCTCTGTCATCCTTTAAATTCGATTTTTCCAAGCCGCATAGTGCTTTAATGGCCTATGATAAGCGTTTTACCAATATTATTAATCTATGGTTTTAATCCCCTCCATTTACTTCGCTTACCATACATACGAATGATGCATAAAAAAGTTTCATTTATTTTCCAAGTTTTGAATTTACATTTAGAAAACCCTGTATTCTCTAGGACCATTATTGAAATAAAATGCATAATACCATTGACAGTGTTTACTTAACATATTAAAATTCTTTATATGTTAACTCGTTACATAACCAGGTTTACATTAGGAGGAAACACGATGAAGGAGCGTCATGAGAAGTTAAGAATGATGATGGTTACAGCATTATTTGCAGCACTTATAGGAATACTTGCCCAAATTACAATTCCACTGCCCTTAGTTCCGATTACAGGACAGACTCTAGCTGTTGGACTGGCAGCAACGATACTGGGTTCACGTTATGGAACCTCTTCCGTTTTATTATACCTGTTCATAGGGGCAGCGGGCGTACCGGTTTTCGCTGAAATGTCTGGGGGACTAGCTAAGATATTCGGTCCGACTGGCGGTTATTTATTATCCTATATCCCGACAGTATATATAACGGGTCTGATATTGGAAAAAACCCGTTTCTCAGTTGCAATGGCTTTCGTTGCAAATACAATCGGGATGATAATTACTTTGGTAATCGGTACGGTTTGGTTAAAATATATGAGTTCATTATCTTGGCCAGTGGCATTTGCCAGCGGTTTTGCACCATTTATAATCGTAGGCGTTTTAAAGGCATTCCTTGCATCTTGGCTTGGCATCACGATCCGTTCAAGGTTAGCGTCGGCTAATATGCTGCCTAAAAAAAATGCACCAATTTCCCAATGATGGGTATATGAAAGAGAGGATACCGCTTATGGTATCCTCTCTTTTCTTCTATATTAACTTCCAGATGACTGCAAAAAAAAAGACTCTTAAAAAAGAATCTTTTTTGCAAGTGTTTATTGCGGTCCTATCCCCATAAGTCCGAATATGAATAGCAAATGTATATTATCCCCTTTGCTAACCGAAATCATTTTACTATAGGAACAGTAATTTGACAACTATTGTCGGCACATATGAATATGTGGAATATAGTAACGTATTTTAGTTACTTATTATTCACTTTATATTCTTTTTTCGTACTATCTTCGAAAACGACCTCTAAATCAAATTCTTGATAGTCATCCTTCAAATTAAAAGCTTTTGTCACTTCTTGAATGACTTCCTCATCTGTTGAATCTTTATTGAATGTCAATTTTTCTAGAATCGGCGTCAATTCTTTCATTGCTTCATCACCGTGAGCTTCGTGTTTGTTAAGTTTGTCCTCGATCGAAGCTTCAGTTTGTGCTCCCATTGTATCATATTCAGCTTCGTATTCGTTATCATTGCCGGTATAATCCACTTCTAATTGAAAGTCCTTATATGTGAAAGGCAGTTTTTCATTATTATCCGTACCTGTTTCAGGATTATTTTCCGCTTGATTTTCATTTTCCTGAACCGGCGGGTTTTTCACTTCATCGTTTTCTTCGCCGCATCCGGCCAAAACAATCATAGCGGCAAACGGCACTGATAATATTTTGATTGATCTTCTCATTAGTCTTTTCCTCCTTTAGATTGTATACCTAAATTATTTCCTGATCGGGGTCATTTAAAACCTCAACCGCTCTCTCAAATACATCAAATCGGCCAAGTGATCATAGTGGAAGGATATAAAACAATACCGCAAAAAAGTGTGTGGCAGTTCCCCCAAGCACGAATACATGCCAAACCGCGTGATGGAACGGAAAACCTCGCCAAACATAAAAGATGGCTCCAAACGTATAAAGCAATCCCCCTGCAATCAGTAACTGGATACCCGCTGCAGGCATCGTAGCTGTGAGTGGTCCCCAAACGATAACGATCATCCACCCCATGGCAATATAAAGAATCGTCGAAAGGAAGAGGAATTTTTTCACATAGAAAGCTTTGAAGATGACGCCAATGATTGCAACTCCCCAAATGATACCTAGCAGGGTCCAGCCCAGTGACCCTTTGATCACAAGAAGCATGATGGGCGTGTATGTTCCTGCAATGAATATATATATGGCTGAATGATCAAAGATTTCAAATATATCCTTTGTTTTACCTTCTGGAAAACTATGCACTAAAGTGGAAGAGACGTATAAAAGAAGCATGGAAACACCATATATGACCGAAATGACTACATTCCACGGCGACCCTGTTTGGTCTGAGAATATGATTAAAAACACAAGTGCGGCAATACTCAACAAAACGCCGACACCGTGGGTTATCGCATTGACCACTTCTTCTTTTTTTGTATAAACATGAGTATTGGCCATGTTACAGCTCCTTAATTCCGGATTTTCTTTTAGTATTCCCCTAAAGTATACATCAGATCTTCCAAGCAATATAGAAAAGTGAATAGTAACTTGATTAACTGCCACTAATTAGATTATTATCTAATTAGATAATAATCTAATTAAAAGGAAGGGGATAAAAGTGCAGTTAGAAAAATTGGTGGCTTTCCACAAGACGATTGGCGATGTGACAAGGATCAGGATAATATCCATCCTGTCAAACGGTCCAAAACACGGACAGGCACTTGCTGGAATACTTAAATTGACGGCTCCTACCATCTCACACCATTTATCGAAATTGAAAGACATTAATTTAGTGAAGGATCGGAGGGAAAAAAATACGGTCTATTATTTTTTAAATGAAGATGTACTGAAGCATTATTCATCAGCATTACCTAAAATCGTTTCAACTAAGGGGGACTCCAATAAAATGGATAATCAAAAGCTGATTTTAGAACATAAAAAGATTCTTGAAAACTTCTTTACTCCAGATGGTCGCCTAAAAACTATACCAGCACAGAGAAAAAAGAAAATGATCGTACTTCATCATATTGGAAGCCTTCTGGAAAAGGGACGTAAATATCCAGAAAAAGAACTGAATGAAGTCATCCAGTCTTTCCATGATGATTATGCAACCATAAGACGTGAACTCATTATCGGAAGCATCATGTATCGCGAAAACAGCATTTATGAACTGAATCCCCGCGAAATGTGGGCTGATATCGGTTAAACTATTCTAAAATAAAAGAACCGGCTCCCCATTTGGAAAGCCGGTTCTTGTGATGCAGTTTATATGGCAAAATGGTGTCCGCCGATAATTTTTATTACTTCTAATTTTTTCATCCATTCGCTGTCCGAAATACTGGGATTCCAAAAATACAAGGCATCATTTGTGTAGCCATGAATAGCCAATGCTTCATTGACAGCTCTCTTGGCATCATTTCCTGCCGGTTTGTTAATACTGCCATCACCAACAGGCGAGAATTGGTTTTTTTGATAAATCACTTCCCGGACCGTATCAGGGAATTCATTGCTATCAAGGCGATTCAAAACAACTCCCGCCACCTCGACCTTTCCTCTGTATGGTTCCCCTTTGGCTTCTGCATGCACAAGCCTTGCTAATAATTCTTTATCTTTATCATTCATTACATGCGGAATAATCAATGTTTTACCAGGTTCGGCAACATTATTTACGTTATGATTGACTTCTTTTAATTTTCCGATCGGCACACCGTGCTGCTTTGCGATATCCCAGATCGATTCACCTTGTTTAATAACATGTTTGGTTGCCCCATCAGAAGCTTCACTTGTCGTTCCCTTAGGAAAAGCTATACCAAGTACGATGACACTTAGAGTCATTATCACGGATATTAATACTGATAATTTCATCCTGTTACCTCCTCGTTAAGCACCTTCCTAGGATAACAGACCATATGGGAGAAAACAGTGCTAAATTTTTTCCAAGGAAATGAAGGAAAAATTTTCTCGGTTCCATTTACCTTCGGAATTTTAATGATTCCCACTCTTCCCGCAGCATTCCCATTCTGATTGAATCATAATAATAACCATCATGATAGCGGCATTTTCTCAGTCTTCCCTCTACTTGCATGCCCACCTTTTTGCCAACTGCAATCATGCGTTCATTACCTGACCAAGTTGTAAGTCCAACCCGTTCAATCTCCAGGCTTTCGAATAAATACCCAATGAACATCATTAATGCTTCTGTCCCATGACCGCCATTCCAATACTTGGGATCAAAAATAGTAATCCCGATTTCAAGCCAGCGTGAAGGTTCATGTTCCCAGTAATATACAACAGATCCTATAATTTGATCGTTTTTTTCCATTAATAGCTCAGAGTGAGCCCCGATTTTCTCATCATAGGTTTTATGTTTCGTTTCTTTATCGATAAACGTATGGAAATCAATGAGTTCAAGAGGGAGATAAGGCGCATCCCACTTTTTCCATTCTGGATCTGTTTCGCCATATTTGAGGCTCCATAAACGTTTTAAATCGTCTTGTTTAACATTCCTCAATATGACTTTGCTTCCTTCAATCCGAACATCGTCCAATCCGCTTCCTCCCACTTCATCCATGCTGTACCTTCCATTTTACTGGTCGACACATAATTTAATAAAATATTGCCTTTCTCTTGGACCATCGAATTCACAAAAATACACACCTTGCCAAGTACCAAGGACTAAGCTCCCTTTATGGATGATCACCTGTTGTGAAGAACCAACCGTACTTGATTTCAAATGGGCAGCCGTGTTTCCTTCCATATGTAAATCCAATGTATGATTCCATGGGTATTGCTCATCCAGTCTTCTTAATATATCCTTTTTGACATCGGGGTCAGCATTTTCATTGATCGTGATCCCAGCAGTCGTATGTGGACAATATATAAGAGCTACCCCTTCTTGAATCCCCTTTTCCTTGATGAATGCCTGTACTTCTGTCGTAACATCAATCATATCATCCCTTTTCATCGTTTTTAAGGTATTTTTCTTCAGCATGTACATTCACTCCTTTTGTTCATTTTAATCACCTTTACCCATAAACATAAAAATCCATGCTTTCTTAAACCAATCACGACTAAAATATAAGGAAATCTTATCGATGGCAATTAAAAAAATAATCTATCCTTATTAATCTTTTTATTTTAAAATTGGATATATAAGGAATTGGAAGGGGGTGCAAGATGAACTTCATTTTTAAGTCAATCGACCATTACCAATTAGCATCTCCTAAAAATACCGAGGACCAATCAAGGAAGTTTTTCACTGAGATACTAATGTTCCGGGAAGTGAAAAAGCCTCCGTCATTAAGTTCCAATGGCGGGTTATGGTTCGAATCGGGATCAATCAAGATTCATGTCGGAACGGAAGATCATTTCATTCCCGCAAGAAAAGCGCACCCAGCAATTGAAGTTGAAAATCTCAACGAATTTAAACAACATTTAATGACTAAGCATATTTCTTTTACAGAAGATGGAAGGTTGCCCGGTGCGAACCGTATATATTTATCCGATCCCTTCGGCAACCGGATCGAAATATTGGAATGGAAATAATAAAAAGCGGGTCCATTTATCCCGGACCCGCTTTTGTAGAATATTTATTTTTGTTTCTTTTTCCAGAATCCCAATATTAAAGCGGTAATGAGGGCTCCTATTAAAATCGCCAGCAAATAGCGGAAAGGATGGTTGACTAGGGGGATGACGAATATACCCCCATGCGGCGCTGGCAATGTTACACTAAAAGCCATTGACAGCGCTCCTGCCGTCGCTGATCCAACAACACTGCTGACAATAACCCGCAATGGATCCGCAGCCGCAAAAGGAATGGCTCCCTCTGTAATGAATGAAGCACCCATGAAGTAATTAGTGAAACCGGATTTCCTTTCCATTTCACTGAATTTACTTTTAAAGAATGTAGTTGCAAGTGCGATTCCAAGAGGAGGAACCATTCCGCCAGCCATAACTGCAGCATGCGGTCCAAAACTTGATGCTTCAATGGCTGCAATCCCAAAAGTGAATGCCGCTTTATTTAAGGGGCCACCCATATCCACAGCCATCATACCCCCAAGTATCAAGCCCAGGAATATGGCGTTCGTGCCGGATAAGCCCTGCAGCCAATTGGTCAGGCCTGTGTTAATTGCAGTTACTGGTTCATTTATGAGAAATATCATGATAAACCCTGTAATTAACATCCCGAATACAGGATAAAGTAAAACCGGTTTAATGCCATCAAGTGTTTGCGGTAACTTGGAAAACAATTTTCTTAATAGTAAGACGACATAACCTGCAAGGAAACCTGCGATCAGTCCACCAAGAAAACCGGCATTAGCCTGTGCTGCCAATAATCCCCCTACCATACCAGGGGCAAAACCTGGACGGTCGGCTATACTTGAAGCAATGAATCCTGCGAGTACTGGGACAAGTAAGAAGAAGGCTCCATTTCCCCCACCAATATCACTTAATGCTTTGGCAATGGGATTATAATCCGGATTTGCCGGATCGGCTGCCTCAATTCCAAAAAAGAAAGAAAGCGCAATCAAGATTCCGCCCCCGACGACAAATGGAAGCATATTACTTACGCCATTCATTAAGTGCTTGTAAATCCCCAATCCTCTTTTAGCTGAATCACCTTCATCATTTTTATCATTTCCAGTTCCTTTGTAAACAGGTGCATCCTGATTCACGGCTCTGGTTAACAGTTCCTCGGTCTTCCGGATCCCATGGGCAACAGGGACAATAATGACATGTTTTCCATTAAAACGATCCATTTCAACCTGCTTATCAGCCGCAACTATAATGGCATCCGCCTCTTCAATTTCTGTTGCGGTTAGTCCATTTTTTATACCTGTGGAACCATTTGTTTCCACTTTGAAATCGATTCCCATTTCCTTCGCTTTGGCCTTTAACGCATCGGCTGCCATATAAGTATGGGCAATTCCTGTTGGACAAGCTGTAACGGCAAGGATTTTACCCCCTTTATCGTTACTGCTGGCGCCATTACTCGATTGCTGCTCTTCACTTTCTTCTTCATAAGCTTCCATTTCTTTCTGATTGATTATCTCCAACACTTCCTCACCAGAAGAAGCAGAAATCAATCGGGTCCTGAATTTATCATCCATCAGTAACGAGGAAAGCCTGGAAAGGGTTTCCAAGTGATCTGCATTCGCTCCTTCACTGGCTGCAATCATAAAGAACAAATGGGCCGGCTGTCCATCAAGCGATTCATAATCCACACCACTGACCGATTTGCCGAAACAGATGGCAGGTATCTTTACAGCATTTGTTTTTGCATGCGGTATGGCTATCCCTTCACCAATCCCGGTTGTGCTTTGCTCTTCACGTTTTAAGATGGCAGCTTTGAAACCATCGACATCATTTAACCTGTTCGCCTCGGCTAACTTTCCTGATAGTTCATCAATGACTGCTTGCTTTGTAACACTTTGAAGATTGATTATGATTGTATCCAATTTTAACAAGTCTGTAATTTTCATAGAGTCAGCCTCCTGTTAGTTGATTGATAGCAATTTGCGGTAATAACTCTTCAATTTTATCCAATGTACCGAGATCGGATGAAAAGGCTGTAGCACTTCCTGCCGCAAGACTGAAGCGGAAAGCGGATAGAATATCCCCTGTTCTTTCATATGTCCCGATGAAACCTGCGACCATGGAATCACCGGCACCCACTGAGTTGATGACGTTCCCTTTTGGAACATTTGCGGAATATGATTCTCCACCCGAGCAAAGCACGGCACCCTGTCCCGCCATTGAGACAATAACGTTTTGTGCTCCTGCTTCAACCAATTTAGCGCCATATTCCCTAGCATCATCAATGGTACTTATTTCGGTGGAAAAAAGCTCACCCAGTTCATGATGATTGGGCTTTATTAAAAATGGCCGGTGTGGAAGGACATTCAGTAATTCCTTGCCGCTAGTATCCACCACCACTTTAATGCCATTATGGGTACAAGACCTTGCCATGGCTTCGTATACATCCGAAGGAACGCTTGGAGGGATGCTTCCTGACAAAATGAGGATATCATTATTGTTCAACTGTTCAATCTGACTAAATAATTGTTGATAATTCCCTTTTGAAATGACTGGCCCTTGGCTATTTATTTCGGTCTCAAGCCCTGTTTTCAATTTAATGTTAATTCTTGTATCTCCAGCTATTTCTGTAAAGTCCGTGAAAATCTCTTCCTGTCTTAAAAACCTTTTAACAAATTCACCTGTTTGTCCACCGATGAATCCTAACGCTGTTGTACTATTTCCCAGCCTTTTTAGCACACGGGAAACATTGATCCCTTTCCCCCCAGGGAATTTTGCATCATAACTGGTTCGATTTACCTTGCCCATTTGAAAGCTCTCCACTTCGACCAGGTAATCGATGGATGGATTAAGTGTCACTGTATAAATCATTAAATGGTCACGACCTTTACCTTTGGATTTTTTTGAAGGTGAGCAACAGCCTCTTCATCATTGCTGTCAGTAAGGATAATGGCATCGCTTACATCTGCCACCTTGGCGAAAGTAGCTTCATTAAGTTTTGAACTGTCAGCAAGCACGTAGGTCTCGTTAGAGAGACGTAATGCCATCTTCTTCAGCAGGGCTTCCTCCGGGTCGGGGGTTGTGAAACCCAATTCTTGATGGATGCCGTTCATTCCCAAGAAACATTTATCAAAACGGTATTCATTCAAAAACTGTACAGCATTACTTCCTATAACCGCATTTGTCGAAAACTTTATCGTTCCGCCAACTAACACTGTTTTGATTTCCAATTCGATGAGTTTTGGAATATGCATAAGACCATTTGTCAGCACCGTTATATTTTTATCTTTTAAATAAGGAATCATTTCGGCAGTTGTCGTGCCTGCATCAAGATATATACAATCGTTTTTCTCTATGAATGAAGCCGCCAGCTTTGCTATAAGTTGTTTTTCAGCTCTTGCTTTGTATTTCTTTTCCATAGTTGTTGGTTCAAGGCCTTTTCTTTGCAGTAAAGAGGCCCCGCCATGTACGCGTTTCAAGAGCTTCATTTCTTCGAGTTGCACTAAATCTCTCCGAATGGTCGACTCCGAGGCTTGTAACTGATCTACAAGCTCCTGCAGCTTTACCGTTCCTTGTTCTTTAAGGATCGATAAGATGAACTGGTGCCTTTCAGTTGTCAACAATTCACCCACCTCACTTTAATATCATCATCATATATGAAAATGAAGGAATAATCAATCATAAACGTTTAAAAATAATCAAATTCATCCAAAAATACATTCAAAAACATTCATTTTTTATTAGAAATGAACTTTGTTGAATTTCATTATCTTTTTTTCTATGAAAATATCCTTTCTGTTCAACAAAAAAACCCCCCATGTCAAGATGACAGGGGGGTAGTATTATTTTATTAGCCTTGAAGTAAAAGTTGTTCTGGATCTTCAAGCATATCTTTGATGGCCACCAAGAAACCAACAGCTTCTTTTCCGTCTACGATACGGTGGTCATAAGATAATGCAAGGTACATCATTGGTCTGTTTTCGATTTGGTCTCCAACAGCGATTGGACGAGTCTTGATTGTATGCATGCCCAAGATCCCAACTTGAGGGGCATTCAATATTGGTGTTGATAATAGGGAACCGAAAGTCCCTCCGTTAGTGATGGTAAAAGTACCACCTGATAAATCTGAAAGTCCCAGTTTGTTGTTACGCGCTTTAACAGCTAAATCAGAAATGTTCTTCTCGATTTCAGCAAAGCTTTTGCGGTCGGCATCCCTTACAACCGGAACGACAAGACCTTCATCAGTGGATACTGCTACACCGATATCATAAAAGTTCTTTTTCAGGATATGGTCGCCTTGGATTTCAGCATTCAATAACGGATATTTTTTCAATGCGCCAATGACCGCTTTAGTGAAGAATGACATGAAACCAAGTTTAACATCATTTGTTTTCACGAAAGAATCCTTATGGCGGTTACGCAATTCCATGACTGCAGAAAGATCGACTTCGTTAAAAGTTGTAAGCATGGCTGCTTCTGATTGTACTTGAACTAGACGTTTGGCAATGGTTTGACGACGGCGTGTCATCTTAACCACTTCAATGCGGTCATCATTTACTTCAACAGGAGCGGCTGCTTGTTTAGTTGCAGGAGCTTGTTTTGGAGCTGCCGCCGGTGCTGCAGGAGCTGCAGGTGCATTACTTGCTGCTTCTACGTCTTGTACACGTACTCGACCCAGTGGATCTGCTACAGGCACTTGAGTCAAGTCAATTCCTTTTTCACGAGCCAATTTCCTTGCAGCTGGTGATGCAATAACTTGTTGAGTGGATGATGCTTCTTTCGCTTCCGCTTTTGGAGCCTCTTTAGCAGGAGCCGCTTGTTCAGCCTTAACTGGTTCTGCTTTAGCTTCTTCAACCTTAGGAGCTTCCGCTTTTGGAGCTGCTGCAGCTGATCCATTTTCATCAACGATGGCGATAGCCTGTCCGACTTGGACAGTATCGCCTTCTTCTGCTAAATGTTCCGAAAGTGTACCAGTATAATCTGAAATGATTTCAACGTTCACTTTATCCGTTTCAAGTTCAAGGACATATTCTCCTTTTTCAACGTGATCACCGGGTTGTTTTAACCATTGCGCAATAGATCCTTCAGAAATTGATTCTGCTAATTCAGGTACTTTTACTTCAGCCATTTTACTTCTCCCCCTCATTATTGCGTGTAATTGCTTGAGTCATAATCCGTTGTTGTTCATTTTTATGGACAAGTGGATCTCCCTCAGCCGGGCTTGATCTGCGCTTCCTTCCTATATATGTTACTGAAAGATTGCCAGGAGCCGCTGCATTTAGGCGAGGTTCAACAAATGTCCAAGCACCCATGTTTTTAGGTTCTTCTTGAGCCCAGAAGATTTCTTTAAGATTTGTATATTTTTTCAGGGCTTCCTGAACTCCAGTGAATGGGAATGGATAAATTTCTTCGATACTGATGATTTGCAACCAATCCGTATTTTTTTCAGTTGCCGCTTTTTCACGAAGTTCAACCGCCAATTTACCTGTTGCAAAAACAATGCGTTCAACCGATTTAGGTTTTTTGCCCAAAGCTTTAGTTTCTACGAATGATTCAAATGCGCCTTCACTGAATTCTTCTGTTGTAGAAGCCATCACTTGATTACGAAGCATACTCTTCGGTGTCATGATGACAAGCGGACGTACTTGTTCTTGATCCAAAATCTTAGCTTGTCTTCTAAGGATATGGAAGTATTGAGCTGCCGAACTTAAGTTAGCAACTGTCCAGTTGTTTTCAGCTGCTAATTGAAGAAAGCGTTCCAGTCGTGCACTTGAGTGCTCTGGCCCTTGTCCTTCATAACCGTGTGGAAGCAGCATGACAAGACCTGATTTTTGACCCCATTTTGCGCGGCCAGCCGCGATGAATTGGTCAAAGATCACTTGCGCTGTATTGGCGAAGTCACCGAATTGGCCTTCCCATAATACAAGTGTCTCAGGTGCAAAAACATTATAACCATATTCATATGCCAGAACTGCCGTTTCCGTAAGTGGGCTGTTATGAACAGCGAATGAAGCTTTGGCAGTTTCAAGTGTGTGAAGTGGTGAATATGTTTTTCCATTAACACTATCGTGTAACATGATATTACGTTGTGCGAATGTTCCACGCTCTGAATCTTGTCCTGTCAAACGGATTGGCGTGCCGTCACTTAAAATCGAGGCAAAAGCCAATGTCTCGGCATGTGCCCAATCGATTTTTCCTTCAGGACCAAAGGAATCCAAGCGACGTGATAAAATCTTTCCTAATTTTTTATTAGGGGTGAATCCTTCCGGCCACTTAACAAGCTCTTCGTTAATTGTAACAAGTTCTTGTTTCGGAACTGCCGTTTCAATGGCTGGAAGTCCTTTTTCAATAATCCCAGGAGGATTACACTCTTTGGAAGCTTCCGGTTTATTTCCGGAAATTTTCGCATATGCATCTGCAAGCCTTGTATCCACTTGCTCAGCAATCGCTTTAACTTCAGCTTCAGTGAACTCGCCGGATTCAATAAGTTTTTTCCCATAAAGCTCTTTTACGGTTGGGTGCTTATGGATTAATGCATACATTTCAGGTTGAGTCACCAATGGCTCATCCATTTCGTTATGGCCGAAACGTCTGTAACCGATCAGGTCAATCAAGAAATCCTTGTTGTATTTTTCACGATATAGGGTAGCAAGGTTCACAGCAGCCATACATGCTTCTGGATCATCTGCATTTACATGCACGATCGGCACTTCAAAGCCTTTTGCCAAATCACTAGCATATAAGGTTGAACGTGAATCTTCACTTTCCGTTGTAAAACCGATCATGTTATTGGCGATGATATGGATTGCTCCGCCAACTTGATAACCGCGTAAACGGCTTAAGTTAAACGTTTCAGGTACAATTCCTTCACCTGGGAATGCAGCATCACCATGAATGAGGATTGCAAGAGATTTGGAAATGTCTTGCACCGGGAATCCTTTTTCTGTACGGTCTTCTTGAGCCGCACGAGAATACCCTTCCACGATTGGACCGACTACTTCCAAGTGACTTGGGTTATTGGCAAGTGTAATCCTTGCTTTTTGTATATTAGCTTTAGTAATCTGTTTGTCCAGACCTAAATGATATTTAACATCACCTGTCCATCCATTGTTAATGCCTGTCGAACCTTCGGAAGGAACCAAATCTTTATTCGGTGAATGTTGGAATTCAGAGAAAATGACCTCATAAGGCTTTCCTAATACATGTGCAAGCACATTCAAACGTCCACGGTGAGCCATGGCAATATTCACATTACCCGTTCCGTTTTGGACAGTTTGTGAAATCATTTCATCTAAAATCGGAACCATAGCATCCAGTCCTTCAATTGAGAAACGTTTTTGCCCTACATATGTGCGGTGAAGGAATTTCTCGAAACCTTCTACTTCATTCAATCGTTTAAGTAATAGTTCTCTTTTCTCTTTTCCCACTTCCGGGAACATGTTTCCAGATTCGACCATATCAGTAAGCCATTGCTTTTCATCCAAGTCATTAACATGATGAAATTCAAAGGCTATCGTTTTTGTATAGAGTTGTTTTAGGTATTGTACGGCTTCGTATCCGTCTTTCACGTCTTCAGGTGATTCGGGACAAATAAAGTCAGCCGGTATTTTCCTTAAATCATCTGCAGTCAAGCCATATTTTTCAAAATGAATTTGTTCAGTGTCCAGAGCTTCTTCTTTTAAAGGATAAATATTTGCAGCAAGATGCCCGTATGCACGGATATTTTCAGCTAACTTAACTGCAGACATAATTTTCTTCATTGGAAGAACTTCTCCAGTTTGTACAGTTGATGCACTTACAGTCGTTGTTTCTGCCGATACATCGAATGAAGGAGGACCTGCTACTTCAAAAAAGTTTTTCAGTTCCGGATCCACTTCTTCCGGGTTGGCTAGAAATAAATCGTATTGCTCCATGACATACCCAAGGTTTGGACCCGAAAAAGCTTTCCAGTGGTCTAATACCTTAGAATCATTGATGGTCATTTTGTAAACCCCCAAATTTTTCTCATAATTTTTTTCATTCCGTTTTATCCATCCCCAAATTTCTTTCTTCTAAATTTTCCCCAAATATATGATATATATAAGATATATAATAAATAACTTTGGTTATTGAATAATAAAATTTTAAAGGATAAAACGTTTTCAGATGTTATATTAACATGTTTTTGTCGAAATATCCAAAGGTTAAACCACTTTATACAACCTTTTTTCAACTATATTTCTGCTTAATTCGTCAAAAATCGCTTTTAACTGTCTTTTTTGCTCATTTAAGTCTTTTTTTCGCTAAAAAAAGATTTTTGTATTTTTGTATAATGATTATTTTTCAGGTAAATTTAACTAGTTTGAAAACCCTTTCACCTTATTCAAACTTCCAAGCTGTTAAACTTAGATTGCCATATTGAAAGCTTCTGTGCAGAAGAGCCGCTTTTTTATTGTCATCCCCTGAGCCCATTGCGATGACCAATGGAATGAAATGCTCTTTGGAAGGGACAGCCTCTGTACTGTAAGGGGCGATATTTTCATAATTGAACAAAGATTGCAAATCCCAATTCATTATTTTTTCTTCGACCCAGTTCTCAAACTCGATTGCCCATCCCTCTGCAACATGCATATCTTTCTGAATATGTGTGAAATTATGGACAATTCCACCGCTTCCTATGATCAGGACATTATTTTCCTTTAATTCCCTCAATACTTTCCCAATTTCATACTGCTTGTCCAATGGCAGCGAAGGACTAATGGACATAGATACGGTCGGGATATCAGCTTCCGGGTACATGATATGCAAAAGCCCCCATGCTCCATGATCCAGGGGGCGCCTTTCATCAAGTTCCCCAAATACATCTATCCTGGACAATAAGGTTAAAATTCGATCTGACAGCTCCAGGCATCCCCTCGCAGGATATGTTATCTGAAATATTTCTTCAGGAAATCCCGCAAAATCGTAAATGACTTCATGCTTCCCCACTGCAGAAATCATTTGATCTTCATTTTCCCAATGTGCTGACAAAATAACGATGGCAGCAGGTTTCTTCATAGTTTGCATATACTCCTTCAAAAAAAGAGTATAGCTATTCTTTTCCAAAGCTAATAGCGGTGTTCCATGTGATAAAAACAATGATGGCATCATAGAGACGATAAATCCTTTCACATTGTAATCTCAATATCCTATACCTTAATTTACTATAGTTAAACAATGTGTTCATCAATTAAATTGCATTTTCGGCGTAGTCTCATCAATAGTATCAAAGGCATATCCTTCTTTTTTAAGGAATTCAATTATATCTGGCAACGCTTTCACTGTATTTTTCATACTATTGATATCATGCAATAAGATATTAACATGCTTTTGATTTTTCGTCCCTTTTTGTACAGCAGAAATGATTTGTTGTTCACTTATTGACGGACTGAAGCCATCTGTCGAGTCAATGGACCAATCAAAATAAATATACCCTTTTTCCTTTAGTTGTTGAAGGATTCCATTGATGATCGGTTTCGTTGATGCCTGATGCCGCAGCCGATTATTCGAGCCGCCAGGAAGGCGCACAATACGGCTTTTTATCCCATACTCCTCTTGCAGCATGGTTTCAAGCCTATTCAAATCTTGAAAGAAACTCTCAGTCGACCGATAAACGATGGAATAATCATGTGTATAAGAATGAAGGGCGATCGAATGACCGCGGGATATCATTTCCTGATAACATCTCTTTGCGTATGGTTCTTCGTTACCTTTAACGAAGAATGTGGCCTTAACATGATAGCGGTCCAAAATATTCAATATCTCCATGGTATTCAAGGATGGTCCGTCATCGAAGGTCAAATAAGCGATTTTCTGATTCTCCTTACTTTTTAGCAGCGGTGTCATCTCTTCAGGAACCACTGCATGCACTTGAATGCTATGCACATCCACATCAAACAAAATAATAATGAAAGAACTCGCCATGACAAGAATTAATTTTAGCATCTTCTTCATAGGTGCTGCATCCCCTTCCTTTTGACCATTAAGGTGTACCAGTTAAGGGGTTTCATGCGCAATAAGGCAGCGGTAAAAAATACCGCTGCCTTTATTAAATGAAGTTATCGATCGACATTAAAGTAACGAGCTTCAGGATGTGCAAAAACAATGGCGGAAACGGAAGCCTCTGGTTCCATCATGCATCCTTCAGTCAATTCCACGCCAATATCTTGAGGTTGCAACAGGCGGAATAGCTTCTCCTGGTCTTCCAGATTAGGACAAGCAGGATAACCAAATGAAAACCTTTGCCCGGTGTACTTAGCTGCAAATCGCTCTTTCATGGACATATCAATCGGATCGCTTATACCTAAATCATCCCGCATTAATTGATGAATTCTTTCCGCGAACCCTTCAGCTGTTTCGAGAGCAAGTGATTGAAGGGCGTGATTTTTCAAGAAATCACCTTCAAGCTTCAGTTTTTCTGCCCATTTTCTGATTCCTTTTCCGGCAGTGACCAGGAAGAAACCAACATAATCCATTTGCCCGGAGGAGATCGGTTTTGCGAAGTCCGCTAAACAAAGATGCGGATTCGTATCTTGCCGGGGGAATTCGAAAGTTTCCAAAACCTCCTGATGATTGTCCGGGTTGTATATAAATAGCTTATCTCCTTCGCTTTGAGCAGGGAAAAATTGATAAACTCCGTTCAAACCATATTCCGGTTCCGCCTTTAGGAATTCGATCAATTCGTCAACGAGATCATTGAGCTGCACTGCTTTTTCATTCCCTTGTTTAAGCAATTCGGAAACTTTGCCTTTTAACCCCAAATGATGACCAATCAGCATTTGCCTATTTATATATGGTTGGACGACATCCAATGGATAGTTTTTCAGGACGTGACGTTTGATGTCACGCGGTGTTTGAACAGGAACATCGCTTAAAGGAGCCGCTGTGGACTGCTTACGAACAGGTTTCTCCAAAGTGGCAGCAATGGCGGCATTCGCTTTCGATCTTTCTCGTTTCTCGACCAACTCTTCCAAGTACACCACTTTTTTGTCGGCGTCATGTAAAATATTCGTTACCGCCAAACCATCCATCGCATCTTTGGAATATAAAACCGGCCCTTCATATTCAGGTGAAATTTTAAAATCGGTGAATTTACGGGATAATGCTGCCCCTCCAACTAAAATTGGGGTATCTATTCCCGCCTGCCTTAAATCCTGTGCGGTTAAAACCATTTGCTGTGCAGATTTGACAAGTAACCCAGATAGGCCAATGATGGTTGGCTCATGTTTACGAACCTCTTCAATGATTTGTTGCGGTGCGACCTTTATTCCCAAATCAATGACTTCATAGCCGTTATTGGAAAGGATGATATCCACTAGGTTTTTCCCGATATCATGCACATCTCCCTTGACGGTCGCCAACAGGATTTTCCCTTTCTTAGCACTATCTTCAGAGTTTTCCATAAGTGGTTCAAGGTGAGCTACAGCCGCCTTCATCGCTTCAGCACTCTGAAGCACCTCTGCGACAATAAGTTGGTTGTCATTGAACAGCCGCCCCACTTCACTCATCCCATCCATCAATGGGCCATTGATGATTTCCAATGGGGTATCACCGCGCTCTATAGCTTCATTTAAATCTTTAATCAATCCTTCTTTCGTTCCTTCGATAATATAGTTACCAAGACGTTCGTCCAATGGCAGGATCACACCATTATCCTTCTTTTCCGCTTTTTTTCCACGATAAAATTCGGTGAAAATCGCTAAAGTTTCAGTTGAAGTCTCAAACAGGAGTGCCTCAGCCAGTTTCACTTCCTCTTCCGGTATCAAGGCGAAACGTTCAAGTTTTTCTGTATTCACGATAGCATAATCGAGACCCGCTTTTGTACAATGGTAAAGGAAAACGGCATTTAATATTTCCCTTCCCCTCGCCGGCAGACCGAAAGAAACGTTGGAAATCCCAAGTATCGTTAGGCATTCCGGAAACTTTTCTTTAATAGCCTTTATTCCATTCACCGTCTCCAATGCAGATCCAATATATTGTTCATCCCCTGTGCCTACAGGAAAAACCAGCGGATCAAAAATGATGTCATTTTTGTTTAGACCGTACTTATTAACGAGCAAATCCACAGACCGTGAAGCCACTTCCAATTTCCGTTCCGCATCAACGGCCATCCCAATTTCATCAATGGTTCCTACGACAACTGCAGCACCATATTGATGGATTAAGGGTACTATTTTTTCAAAGCGCTCTTCACCATCTTCAAGGTTTATGGAATTTATGATCGATTTTCCTTGTGAATGTTTTAATGCTTGTTCAAGTACGACTTCATCCGTAGTGTCGATGACCAATGGGACTTTCACTTTTTTGACGACTTCTTCTACAAATTCCTTCATGTCGCCAAGCTCATCCCCATCAGGATCAGCAAGACAGATATCAATGACATGAGCACCTTTTTTTACCTGGTTACGCGCAATTTCGGCAGCTGGCTCGTAATGCTTTCCACGTATCAGCTCCTTGAATTTTCGGGAACCGATAACATTCGTTCTCTCCCCTACGAATAAAGGACGCATTGAATCATCATAAATTAGCGGCTCTATCCCTGATACGGCATGACCATGGGCAGTTTCCGTAATTGTACGGGGCTTCATGCCTTCGAGTACCCTGGAAAGTTCTTTAATATGTTCTGGTGTCGTACCACAACATCCGCCAATGATATTGACCCATCCCTTTTCGGCAAATTGCTTCATTTTCTCTGCCAGGGAAGTAGGTGATTCATGATAGTGGCCTTCTTCATCAGGGAGCCCGGCATTCGGATAACAGCTGATGGCGCTATTTGATATATCTGCAAGTGTCCTGATATGATCTATCATGAATTCCGGCCCTGTTGCACAATTAAGGCCGACAGCTACTGGCTTCATATGTTCAACCGATAAATAAAAAGCTTCTATGGACTGGCCGGCAAGTGTCGTGCCCATCGGTTCGATTGTTCCTGATATGATGACTGGCACATCTTTTCCCGTTTTAGCGAATGCTGCTTTGATTCCAGAAAAGGCTGCCTTGACATTAAGCATATCCTGACAGGTTTCCACCAACAGCAAGTCTACCCCGCCATCCAAGAGACCCAGTGCCTGTTCTTCATAAGAATTTGTTAAAACATCAAAAGTCGTTCCGCCCGTTACGGAAAGCGTTTTTGTAGTGGGGCCCATCGAGCCAGCTACATATCTTGGCCATTCATCATTGGAATACTGTTCACAAGCTTTAACGGCAAGCTCTGCCGAAATTTTATTTAACTTGTAGGCAATCGTACTTATTTGATATTCCTCAAGGACGATGCTGGTCGCTCCAAAGGTATTGGTTTCTATGATATCTGCGCCCGCCGCTAAATATTTTTCATGAATGGATTGGATGATTTCCGGTTGCGTCAGTGATAGATATTCATTGCAGCCCTCGAATTGTTCCCCGCCAAAATCGTCTGCTGTCAAATTCTCCGCTTGAAGCATCGTTCCCATCGCTCCGTCAAGAAGGAGAATCTTAGAATTCAACTGATCTTGAATCGCTTTTTTATTCATGTGCTTTCCACCTCTGATGTCTGTTTACTATCGACTTTTCTAATATATTTCGTAAGTTCAGCCGTCATTTCATAGCGAAGGAACGGAGTGATTAAATAAATCCCCTTGAACTTCTCCCTTGCCGCGTCCACCAGTTCCCGCGCGATATTCACCCCTTCAATCCTTGACTTTACAGGGTCATCCCCCGCTAAAGCCATAGCCCTTCTAACATTATCAGGCAATTTGATGCCTGGGATCTCATTGTGGATGAATTCGGCGTTCCGAGTGCTTGTCAACGGCATGATACCGATGAAAATCGGGGTTTCCAAATGTTTTGTAGCTTCATGTACTTCTTCGATCTGCTCCACGGAATAAATCGGCTGCGTCAAAAAGGATTGTGCACCGCAGGCAATCTTCTTTTCCATCCTCAGTACGGCTTTATCCAGATATTTCACATTGGGATTAAAAGCTGCCGCAATTTTAAAATTTGCCCGCTGGCCCAAGCTTTGACCGGAATAGGAAAGACCTTCATTAAATTGTTTGACCATACTTATCAGGTCAAAGGAAGATAAATCATAAACCGAAGTGGCACCCGGGAAGTCCCCTATTTTTGAAGGGTCTCCGGTGATGATCAATAATTCGTTCAACCCCACCGTCTGCAGACCCATTAAATGGGACTGCAGTCCGATCAAATTTCGATCACGGCATGTTATATGCACCATCGGCTTTATATTCAATTGGTTCTTCAGTAAATTAGCCAGTGCATCATTCGATATCCTCGGTGAGGCAAGTGAATTATCCGCTAATGTGATGGAATCGACCCCTGCTTTTTTCAAAACCTCAGCACCAATCATGAAGCTCTCTATTCCCAACTTTTTCGGTGGATCGAGCTCAACAAGAATCGTCCTTTCCGTTTTGGCCTTTTCGTACAGGGGAAGTTCCAATTCTCTAACGCTCACTTCAATTTTTTCTATTTCGCGGGATTTCGTAAATTTATATTTTACTGGAACCAAACTTCCAACCGCATTCTTTACAGCTTGAATGTGCAGTGGAGTCGTTCCACAGCACCCTCCTATGATTGCGGCACCTTGCTTGCGAAGTTCCAGGGCACTGGAACCGAAATATTCCGGCACAGCTTTATAGACGAGCCTTCCATCGACATAATCCGGCAGGCTGGCATTAGGGTATATGGCAATCGCTGCTTGCTTTGGCAAACTCACTTCTTCCAAGGCCCGAATCATATGATGTGGTCCGAGGCGGCAATTCACACCAACCACATCGGCACCCAATTGCTCAAGTTTTTGAAAGGCTTCATTTAAATGGATTCCATTTTGAAGATTCCCCAGTTCATGCATCGAGACATTTGCGATGATCGGCAGTCCAGTTTCATTTTTAACGATTTGCAGGACGGTTTCCAGTTCTTCCAG
The DNA here is from genome assembly GCF_018613135.1 of Bacillus sp. ISL-57. Classification (NCBI taxonomy): domain Bacteria; kingdom Bacillati; phylum Bacillota; class Bacilli; order Caryophanales; family Bacillaceae; genus Bacillus; species Bacillus sp. ISL-57. Next base: position 45,140 of record NZ_JAGGQV010000005.1, read on the forward strand.
GTCATAAAATGTTTCCAGGAGAATCCCATCAGGATTTTCCATCAACAGACTGTATAGCTGTTCACGAAAACCCCGTTTTATCTCTTCTATGCTTAAATCCGATTTCCTGATACTTCTCTGTGCCCCTATGGTACCGAAGACGTATGCCTTTCCTTTTGCGGCTTTTTTAGCAAGAATGACTCCCTGGCGATTGATTCTGCTCACTTCATCTTCAAGTCCATACCGCTTCAATTTATTGAAATTGGCTCCGTATGTATTCGATTGAAGGATATCTGCACCAGCTTCCAGATAGGCTCGATGGATGGACTCTATTTGATCTGGGTTCGTGCAGTTTAACTCCTCATAACATTGATCGATGCCATTAGAGTAAAGCAAGGTCCCCATTGCACCTTCCCCGACCAGCATTCTTTCTTTTAATTCTTTACGAAAATTCATCATTACACCCTCTCTCAAAAACAATCCTGTTTTTGTCGTATTCTATGAGTATGAGAGAAAAGGAAAAAAAACCTTCTCAAAGAAGAAGGTTTTTGAAACATTCTCCTCATCTATCAAGCTCTGCTTGCTGGATTTAGCACCTTTGCCTAAGCTGGTTGCTGAGGTTTCTTCGGGCCAGTCCCTCCACCTCTCTCGATAAGATCCATTTATATAATTTTCATAAGATTTCAAAATTTGATTATATTTAATTTACATTAATAATCTGTCAATTTCAATACCTGATCGACATTTTTTTAACTTTTGCAAAAATCATTCAATCTTTTGCTGCTTGAACCCTCTTTAAGATCCTTTGTTTCCAGTCTTCCGCCAACGGGTCTAGTGCAAGTAAGGCCTTAGCACCTTCTAGCCCATCTCGTTTATGAAGGATGACCTCTGCGGCGTAATGGACAGAAATTTTTTCTTGTAGACGATCTATCAGCACAATCTCGTTTTGTTTATTTATCGTTCCTTCTTGAAGTACTCTTGCAAAATAACCAGTGAAACTCGTTTTCAGCACAAGTTCCAAAAACTTAGGTTCTTGATTGAAGAGGGAAATGGTCGAACAAGGTATCCTCCCTTGGTTAATTTGAACAACCACATCGCCTATTTGATAAATATCACCGATATACGTTGTTTCTTCCCTCATCCCCGCTATCGTTAAATTTTCACCGAATGCAGGGATATCCAGCTTTTTAGAGAATTTTTCATTCCATAATGAATAATGCTCAAATGGGTAAAAGCACAAAGCCCGATCAGGGCCTCCATGGAACTTTTCATTACCGACACCATCACCGGTTATGCCAGCTTTAGTCACTGTCAAATTATCCTGTGCTTGTTTATCCATGGCTGAAAAGATATCGATATTCGAAAAAATTTCATGTTTCGGCTTCCCCGCATGTAGTGATTTGATTTTTCCATTTTCCATTTTGCATCTTCCATTCATATTAAATTTATATCATCCTATATGTATAAATTATACTAAAAATCCATTTTATTCAGTACCTTTTTATATGTATATGAATAGAAAAAGCCATATGATCAGTAAATGGGCGAAATATCATTGATTTCCAGAAAAATTCATAGGTTAGTTTCAGTAATTTAGTTGCTATTTCAGAATTAAATATGGTAGAATATGAACACAATATATAGTCGAAAACTACAACCGTTCGCCTATATGTTGATTTTCACGATTGAATTCCTCATTGTCGCTCTTTAGGGAGCGAATTTTTTTTGCTTTCATTAATATCCACTAATTCCCTGTAATTCCATGCAGTTTCTTGCATCGTGATCGACCTACCTATTTATACCTTCCTGCCCTCCTTATCAAGTCCCTTTCATTTCCTTATAAAAAGCCTGATTAACAAGCAGAAAGCCGAGCGACATCATGCGTCTTCCGCTCAGCTTCCTGTTTACGCTTGTTTCTTTTTTTTCGGTGCCGCTTTCTTTCGGGTCGTCTTTTTCTTTTCCGGTTCATCATGTTTGGTACGGTCTATGGACGCCTGTAATGCCTCCATTAAATCGGTTACATTGTTGGAAACTGGTTCTTTTGTTTTCGCTGTAATCGTCGTCTGTCCCGTTTTCTTTGATTCAATCAATTCTAGTAACGCGGTTCGATAGTCATCGGTGTATTTTGTCGGATCGAAAGTAGTCGTTAATTGATCTATCAATAATACGGCAGTATCGATTTCCTTTTTTACAATGGTATCATTGGCAGGGATATTCGGAACATCCGCTGTCGAGCGGACTTCATCCGGATAATGAATCGTTTCCATAACTAAGGTATTATCAACGACTCGGATTACCGCCAATTGTTCTTTGGAGCGAATGATGATTTTTGCCAACCCAACCTTATTCGATTCTTTTAGGGCCTGCCTTAAAAGGGAATAAGCTTTTATCCCCCCGTCATTTGGGGACATGTAATAACTCCGGTTAAAATAAATGGGATCTATTTCTTCAATTTTAACGAAATCCACGATTTCCACGGCTTTTTCTTCGTTTTGTTTTTTCAGTTGTTCTAGTTCATGGTCTTCCAATACAACAAACTTTCCCTTTGTATACTCAAAAGCGCGGACTATATCATCCTTTCCCACTTCTTTCTCGCATACAGGACAAACCTTCTCGTATTTAATCGGTGTATGACATTCCTTATGCAACGTCCTTAAAGATATATCCTTGTCCTCCGTTGCAGCATGAAGTTTGATCGGAATGTTCACCAAACCGAATGATATGCTCCCCTTCCACATCGTATGCATATTCGTCACCTCATAACTTTTTTTGATGAGAAGAACAAGTTTATTATTCCCCTATGTTCAAAAAAAACCGAAAAAACAATTGCCAACTCTAACACTTCGTTTTTTTGGCAAAATAATGGTATCAATTATTTGCGGAGGTAAATACAAAAATGAAACCGATGCTGCCTACCTATTACCCTGAAGCCCCCAACTCCAAGGATTGGCGTTATGAAGTCAAATATGATGGCTTTAGGGCTATTTTAACGATAGACTCCGACACCATAAGCATTTCGAGTCGAAATGAAAAGGAATTATCACCTCAATTCCCAGAAATCATTGCTTACATCAAAGACCTGGACCTGGAAGATTATCTCCCGCTTCAGTTAGATGGAGAATTGGTCTGGCTTACGAATCAGGCGAAAGCGGACTTTTTTCAAATACAGTGGCGAGGACGGCTTGGGAAACAATCCTTAATTTCAGATAATGCCCGTTTTTCCCCATGTCGGTTTATAGCGTTTGACCTGCTTCGCATCAGCGGAAAAGCCGTAGCAGATAAACCTATGGTGAAACGAAGGGAATTGATGTTGAATATGGGGGAAAAACTCGGTCTTCCTATGCCTCCTGATCCCAACGATAAGGCTTTGATACAATTAATAGAGAGTTTTGACGTTTTGGATATTGCCTTGAATAAGGTCACCTTGTTAGACGGCGAAGGGATTGTCGCCAAGGAAACTCGGGGGGCTTGGCAAGAAGGAAAAAGAACAACATCTTGGATTAAGGTGAAAAATTGGAAGACCGTTTCTTGTTTCATCACAGCATTGCACAAAGAAAATGGCTACATTTCCCTCGCAGTTTTCAAAGAAGGTGCCGTAACGAAAATCGGGAGTGTCAAAAATGGTCTGAGTGCTCGAGATAAAAGTATATTGCATCAATTGATCAAGCAAAATGCATCAGATGAAGACGCACAATTTTTTTATATCCATCCATCCATTTGCATTGAAGTTCAATTCTTGCACGTATATGAGGAAAATGAATTGCGTGAACCTCAGTTTTCGCAGTGGCTTTTACAAACTTCTCCCGACGAATGTACCTGGGAGAAATTCGTGCTAGGGCAATATACATTTCCAGATACTGTACAAATAACTTCCAGGGATAAACCGCTTTGGAAAACAGAAGGTAAACAGGTGGTAAAAGTAGAATACCTTCATTATTTACGGGAGGTTTCAGCTTTCTTCTTACCCTTCTTGAAGGATAAGCTCCTTACAACGATCCGCTATCCTCATGGAACTTTAGATAAAGAAAGATTTTTCCAAAAAAACAAACCTGATTATGCGCCGGACTTTATTAAAACGTTCATTGATGAGGATATCGAGTATATGCTGTGTAACGACATTGAAACTCTCCTTTGGTTTGGTAATCAACTTGCATTGGAATTTCATGCCCCATTTCAGAAAGCCGGTAAAACAAGACCCGACGAAATCGTCCTGGACTTGGATCCTCCTTCCATCGAATATTTCTCCTTTGCGGTAAAGGCTGCACAGGAAATAAAAAAGGTGATGGAATCATTAAGGATTAAAGCTTTTGTAAAAACTTCAGGTAACAAAGGACTGCAGATTCACATCCCTCTACCTGAAAACAGATTTACTTATCAGGAGACACGCATATTCACTGATTTTCTAGGTGATTATTTAACAAGTTCCAATCCGAATGATTTTACAACGGAAAGAATGAAAATAAATCGGCATAATCGACTTTACTTGGACTTTGTGCAGCATAGTGAAGGAAAAACCATCATACTTCCTTATTCCCCACGGGGTAATTCTTTCGCTGGTGTGGCTACACCTTTGTTTTGGGAGGAAGTGAACGAAAGTCTCCAGTTAAAGGACTATACGATTGAAACCATACCAAACAGAATAAAAAGGGACGGGTGTGCGTTTATGGATTACCGACTGGTAGATAATGGGCCAGCCTTTTTGGAAGTATTGTCGTTCCTAAAACAAAAAAAGACCAATAACTGATTGGTAAGATGGAAAGTTGCTCTAGAAAATCGCTTTCCGCTGGCGGTCTGGGAGCCTCCTCGGCGCTTTCCTGCGGGGTCTCCCTTGGCCACGTTTTCCCGCAGGAGTCTCGTACCTTACGTTCCAATCAACTGGGACTTTCTTAAAGAAAAACTCTAGGCTAGTCTCATCCCGATTAGTGTTTAAGACTAGGTTACCTTCATGTTTTTTACTATAATCTTTAATGGATTGAAGAAATTTCCGACACACATACCGAATAACTGGCTAGCCGAGGAGGCTTAGCAGACAATCGGCAAAAAGCGAGCGGATCTCTGAAATTAACGGCAACTTTTTTTAAATAACAAAACTGCAGGAAAACTCGTTTTTTTCGAGTTCGCCTGCAGTTTAAAAATTTCATTATAATTTTGTTCTCAAATAACTTTGCACTTCATCCTGCAGCTTGGCATATAAGCTTGTTTCCAATTCAAAATCTTCTTTTTCAAGCATTTCAAATTTTTCAGGCTGATCTAAGTCTATTTCAATCGATACTTTGAATTCATAGGTTGCATTCCCGATTAAATCAATTGAATACGTTTGGCTTTCTACATCTTGGTGGACCACGCATTTAACTTTTCCACCGTTATTGTAGACAGATATTTCACTTTCCAACGCGTTTAACCCAACAGAGCATGTTACTAGGCTAGAAGCCGACATCGCCGTTCCACATGCATTCGTGAAGCCTACTCCACGTTCGAATGTCCGCACATAAATGCTCCCTAGCTCCAACTCTTTCACAAAGCTGACATTGACACCATCAGGGAAAAGCTCATTCGGTTGATTGACCTTTGTTGAAAGTTTTTCCTGCAAATCACTTTGTAAAACATCACTATCCACAAGTGAGATCAAATGTGGATTAGGAACCGCTAATGCCGAAAATAAAAGGGTATCATGCAGTTCCGGCAATGTTTCGTTTTGCAGCTGTTCTTTAGCCAATACAAGGGGTAGATCCCTAACATTAAAACTTACCGGGGAAATTTCCACCTTGAAAGTCGGAATCCCCTCATAAATATCTTCCGTTTTTTCGACTAGTAAATTCGCCTTCATGGTTTCCACGATCATTTTATCGAGCCCAAGAACGTCATTCGCGTAACGAGCCACACAGCGAAGCCCATTGCCGCACATCGAGGCTTCCGATCCATCCGCATTAAAGACACGCATCCGGCAATCAGCATGTTCACTTTTCATTACGAACAAAATACCATCCGCTCCTAGCCTCTCCCTATTGCATAGGGCCTTCGCGAAATTTTTCCGCTCTTCTTCAGTAAACGTCAGGGTCGTTGTCAATTCATCAATGATCAAGAAATCATTTCCTGAACCATGGCTTTTTAAACCTTCAATAATCATCCTGTCACATCCTCTAATATGCTGCTTGTCATTTATCATTTTTTTAATATTCTATATCATAGCATTTTCATGATGGGTGTGTCATTGCGTAAATCATAATAACTCCATTTTTTTGGCGAAAAACCCAATAAGAAAAGCGGTTGGAATAAGAATTAACTCATACCAACCGCTCCTTTAGAATTATTAACCGATCATACCGATTATGAAATAGACGATAAACATTCCGGCACTCACATACATCGGGGCTGACACATCTCTCGCTTTTCCGGTTACAAGCTTCAAGAACGGGTACAGGATGAAACCGAATGCCATTCCATCGGCAATACTGTAAGTGAAAGGAATGATCGTAATGATCATGATTGCAGGTATGCTCTCGGTTAAATCGCTGAAATCCAGCTTTTTTATATTTCCGAGCATCAAAATGCCAATGATAATTAATATAGGGGCTATGGCGCTATCAGGGATCACTTTAATCACCGGTATGAATAACAGTGATAGCATGAATAGCACGCCCGTCACCACTGAAGTAAAACCTGTCCTGCCCCCTGATGCGATTCCTGCTGCCGTTTCAACTGTAGCAACAGTAGGACTCGAACCGAATAAGCCTGAAAACAGAACGGATACACTAGTCGCCTGCAGCGACTTTTTATAGGCATCCTGGCGGTTTATGCTGTCTACATGCCCGTGAACAAGACCAATATTTTCAAAAACAAGAACCATCGTCATCGCAAATACACTTATCCAGAATTCAATCCGGTTCGCTTCCAAGAACGACAATGAAAAGAAGAGATCGCCGTAGGAAGCTGTGTTAATGCCTGAAAAATGGATTTCCGATAGTTGAACCGTCCCGAACCAATAGGCAATGAGGCTGCCTGCCAGGATGGTTATCATGAAATTACCGGGGACATTCTTGATGAACAGCGTGATTGCCAGTAAAAAGGTCAACACCGTTGCAAACACCGCCGGATCGCTTAAATCTCCCAGTGCGACGATTGATGATGAACCTCTTGTGATTATCCCGCCCTTTTCAAGTCCGATCAGCATCAAGAATAAGCCAAGACCAACAGATATGGCTTCTTTTATCGAACTTGGAATCGAATCACTGATGATCTTGGAGTATTTTGTAAAAGCGATGATTACAAAAATTACCCCTGAGATAAACACAGCACCAAGAGCCGATTGCCATGATAGATCCATTCCTTGAACCATGGTATAAGCAAATAGGGCATTGACGCCCATTCCTGGAACGAGAAGGATTGGGACATTCGCCCAAACTCCTATCATGACACAGCTTAAAGCAGATAAAAGAATCGTGGCGATCACTGCACCATTAATCGGTATGCCCGCTTCCGATAAAATCAGGGAATTCACGATGAGAATATAGACTATCGTAAAATAGCCGACCACTCCAGCAAGGATTTCACGTTTTCCATTCGTACCATAGTCGGAAAAATGAAAAAACGTCTCCAAGTTTAATTTCTTCATGTTGTATCCTTATTAAATTTATCCCTCACCCACCCGTTTGTATTAGTGACAAACTACACTTGGCGATTTTAACAAAAAAAAGGATAAAAATAAATAGCAATGATAAAAATTTGAAAAAAACTGTCGGAAATGTTCCCGACAGCCTTGATGAATATATTATTTTTGTTCTTGCGAATACCCATCGACTACCAATTCCAGCTTCCCTGTATCAGGCGAAATGATTAGACCATGCACAGGAATATTTTTAGGAATCAATGGATGTCCTTTAATCACTTCGACGCTATTCTTACAACTTTCATAAACATCATCAAATCCGCGAAGCCAACTGCGGATATCGATTCCTGCAGCTCCCAGTGTATCGATGGTGCTCTTTGGTATATCACGTTCGATCATCTTGTCCATTACAGAATCGGCATCGACTGATGCCATCCCGCAGTCATGGTGAGGTATGACCAATACTTCATCTGCCTTTAGCTCATAAATAGCAACAAGGATACTCCGCATGACACTTCCGAATGGGTGGGAGACGATTGCCCCTGCTGTCTTCAGGATTTTGATATCGCCATTTTTGACATTCATGGATTTTGGCAAAAGCTCAACGAGACGAGTGTCCATACAGCTTATGATGACCATACGTTTCTCAGGAAACTTGTCGGTTCTATACTTAACATATTCACCTTTTTCTACAAATTGTTCATTGTAATCAAGAATCTCATTAAGTAAACTCATAATTTACCACCTTTTTATTATGTATTTAATCTATGTATCTCCTTTTATTATATCAAATAATTAAAAGATTTGCTAAAGGGGAACCGTAGTCAATTTGAACGATGATTCAGCGTGGCTGCACAGAACCCAAAAACAATGATTTTAGGAATTTCAGCAACATTCGATGAAAAAGAAAGTATGGGTGTATTAGACTTGAATCGTTTCCCCCACTCCAAAGGCATCCAGCCTTCTTGGTATGAAGCGATCTTTTCCCCGTCTTTTGTGGCTATCTCGAAAGAATTCACACTTCCCGGCGTTTCAATTGGCATCCATTCCGTACCATCTTCCTTATAGATCATTCCATTTACCTTCACGAATGACCGATTTTCTTGATACGATCCAATAATGCCGCCCTGATCATCCAGGATCGTCATTTTATTGAAAAGCCCCCTTTTGATATCGTACTTAGCCAGCAAACGCCCCTCATGGTCCACCAGTTCATATCGCTTGGCCAATAGCATCGACAAGAAATTGGGAATCATCCACATGAACCACTTCATATTCAAATCACGTACCTCGCCCATTAGTGACCCATCCGGCGCAAAGAGAAGCAGTCGCAAAGTCGGTGCTGGCATAAAAGTCAATAAAACGTGTTCATTTTTTAATAACCCGGCATTCGTCCCGATGTGTTCATCAGGCAATTCCTTCATTCTATTTTCATATATACGATGACTGACAAATTGAGCAATGCTAAAGAAAATAAAAGGAGACGTTATCAATAATATATTGCCCGGAATCATTGCGAAAATATGGCAAATGAAAAAAACAACGGCCAAAAGAAGAGATACCCAAGATGCATGAAAATTAGAATTGCTCGTTTTCTGATAATATTCACGTATATTCATATCGAGCCCTGCTCCTCACTCCTTACAAGAAAGATTACCGCCTTTAGTGCGGCCATTGGTTAGCAGTACCACAATCCGCCCGGCATCCCCTTCCTAAACGTGCATGGAAGTGGTTATCATAATACTTTATTCGCTTTAATGTGATCTATTCCCTTTTTAATGAAGGGCAATTCCCAACACGGTCCAAATAAAAAGGACTTCGCATCGAACGGAATCCTATAATAGAAAAAATGGGGGTCTACCTAATTTATTCTTAACGTTTTTTTATTGTATTCCTTATTGGATTGAAGAAATTTACGACACTCCTGCCGAATTACCGGCTAGCCAAGACACCGCAGCCGCTAGGTGAGGAGGCTTGGCAGGCAGTCGGCGGAAAGGGAGCGGATTCCTGAAATCCACTGGAACGTTTTTCAAATAAAAAACTGCAGGCAAACTCACTTTTCTTCGAGTTTGTCTGCAGTCTCAAAGGACTCCGAATGAACGGAATCCTTTTACATCATTCTATAAGATCCTGAAAATCAACGGGAATCGATAATCCGTTCCTTCATAAGCCCTAACAGCAGCAATGATGGTGAATACGACTAAAGCTATCCCGATTACCGGCAATAGCAAGAATCCAACCAATACTATAGTGAGTATCCCTGCGACTATTGAATATACGGTGTAGGAAATGAAAAAATTCAAGTATTCCCTTCCGTGATAATCCACAAATTGGGACGAGTCCTTCTTCAATAACCAAATCACCAAAGGACCGATAAATGCTGTAAAAAAGCTGATCACATAAATAAGGGCAGCAAACACTCTTTCATCTTTAGTAGGCATAGTGTCTTCTCCTCCTTTCTCATATAAATAATTACGAATCAAATGAAAAATAGTTTCATTTTTCCACTCATTATATTCGAAAGAAGATAAATCTGGACTGCCTTTTCTTGATATGAACAATAAAATACGGACATGTTCATCGGTCTTGAGCATACAGTTTAAATAATGGATTGTCCTATATCTTCTAGAATGGAGTGATGTTTTTTTGCTGAATGAATTTCAAGCCTTCATCCTTGGGATTATTCAAGGCTTGACTGAGTTTTTACCTATTTCAAGCACTGGACATTTATATTTAGGTCGGCATATTTTCCACCTTGACGAGGCCGGCATTTTTCTGGATACCATGCTCCACATCGGAACCTTGCTGGCGTTATTGGTCGTCTATAAGAATGACATAATTGCCATTTTGAAAAATCCTTTCTCCAAAATGACTCTGCTTCTCATAGCTGGGACGATTCCTGCAGTGATTGCCGGCATTTTACTTGGTGATTGGTTTGATGGCCTTTCAAAAACAGGCGTGACCATAGGTTGGGAATTTTTAGCGACCGGACTGATTTTATGGGTAGCCGACGGAGTAAGAAAAGGCGGCAAATCCCTTAATGAAATTTCGATTAAAGACGCGCTGATCATCGGTACTTTCCAAGCTGCTGCTATCATGCCCGCTCTTTCGCGCTCCGGCTTAACGATAGCAGCTGGCCTCTTCTGCAGGCTGGATAGGGCCACTGCAGCCTATTTTTCCTTTTTGCTTTCCATTCCTGCCATTACGGGTGGCATCGTATTTCAGATGAAACCGATTTTTACAGGAGAAGTTGAACGGCTTCCACTCACTGCGCTTTTCGTCGGAACCCTGTCAGCGGCAATCTTTGGTTATATAGCCGTAGTATGGATGATCGATTTCTTAAAAAAGCGTTCACTCAAAATATTCTCCATTTATGTATGGGCCCTTGGCGCAGTCATTTTATTCATGCAATTTACAGGTAAATTTTAAAGAAAAAAGCGGGCGAAAAAAGCAGTTTTTCATGGAAGAATGCAGACGGTTGCCTAAAGATTTCACCCCTCTCGAAAAAGTTGAAATTTGACGAAAAAAAAAGGCAAAAAACCTATTCCCAAACCGTTTTTTTTTTAGTATTATACCTTCGTAAGGTTCTTTAGATTTGCATACTTTCTGACAATAAAAATAGGGAAGGCAAATGGTGCGCCACCGGTTTCCGGTTCTAGTGGGTTCGATTCCCACCCCGAAATTTTTTGATGAACGACTTAAAAAATTTCGAGGGTGGGCAGCGACTACGCATAAGAACTGCCCTCAAACGGAGGGACGGAAATGTTAAAAAAGAGAGATTTCACAGATTGTTTTTCTCTTTATGAACAAATGACGCATCCAGATGTCTTCCCTTTCGTGCGCCATAAGGTAGATTCATATGAAGAATATGTTTTCATTACTAAGCAAACGATTGAAGCCGAAGATGCTGGGCAACTCATTTCACGAACAATCTTGGATGAATGGGAAAATCCCATCGGTTGCATTTCTTTATACGATATTGAAAATGGTGCAGGTTTCTTAGGCACATGGCTTGGCAAGCCTTATCATGGAAAAGGGTATAATGCCATCGCAAAAGACGCTTTCTTCAAAGAGCTTTTTTTCGAGCTAGGTTTGGAAACGGTCTTCATGCGAATTCGCAAAAAAAATATCCGCTCCATAAAAGCCGCAGAAAAGCTTCCCTATGCCATCAATGCCAACGAAACAAGAAAATCCCTTTATGAGCAGATCAATCATGAAGGAGATATCTACGATTTGTATGAAATCCCTAAAGATTTATACACCTTTCATATCCTTAGACAGCATGATGATGACGAACAGCAGTTACTTGAAGCATAGAGCGAAGAACATTTCAATATGGCTTTGTTTATCCTTTCATATAATGGCCGGAGCTTCCATACCTGGAAAGCTCTTTTTTCCAGTTTCACAGGATGTTTAACATTAGATTGCTGCAAATCCCTATTCTTTTTAGGGATATTTTTTTATAATGAATACAATTGACCAATTCAACAATATATTCAAAGCGTCATTGAAAGGACTTAATCATGAAAAAAACATTTGCTTTTATCGTGCAGCTTATCTTCCTGCTCATCATTTGCAAGCTTGGCTATTATTTAGCCAATTTACTTCACTTACCTATACCAGGTAACGTCATCGGCATGATTCTGTTATTCGGTTTATTACAGACGAAGGTCATAAAAGTCGAATGGATTGAACTTACTTCAGGATTTTTGGTAAAGCACCTAGCCTTTTTCTTCATTCCCATTTCAATCAGTTTAATGACCATGGGCTGGCTTTTCATTGAATTCGGTCTGCCTTTGGCACTTACATTGGGAGTCAGCCTGATATTTGGGTTCATCGTTTCAGCCTGGACCGTTCAGAAGCTATCCCATAGAGGAGAGGTTAAACAGCATGACAACGCCCATCACAATATATAGTATCTTGATAACCATCCTTGCCTATTTCATTGGAAGGAAAATATATGCTAAACATCCATCACCTTTTACAACGCCCGTATTTTTCAGTACGGTTACAATTATTCTCGTACTGCTGATCAGCGGTTTGGACTTCGAGGATTATTCACCTGGGAAAGACATCATCACCTATTTCCTGGGACCAGCTACCGTTGCTTTGGCCGTCCCACTTTATAAAAACAGAAAAATAATCGTTAAATATGCAATGCCGGCAATTAGCGGCATGATTTTTGGTCTCCTTGTCACATTGATCATTGCCTTCGCCATCGCTAAAGCATTTTCACTTCCGCCATTCATATTCCAGGGATTGGCAGTTAAATCCATTACAGTGCCCATCGCGGTTGAAATCACGGAACTTTATGGCGGAAATTCCAATATATCCGCTGCCTTCGTCATTTTGACAGGGGTGCTGGGTACGATGATCGCTCCAAAAATGATGGATAAACTAAACATTACGATGCCCTTTGCACGTGGTATCGCCTATGGTACGATCGCTCATGGTCTCGGAACGGCCCAAGCTGCCCAGGAAAGTGAGTTTACCGGGGCTGTCGCAGGTGCGGCTATGGCTATAGCAGGTATCCTTATATCCTGTTTCTTTCCTTTCATAAGTAAATTCCTATAAAAATAACCGCAACGTCAACGACGTTACGGTTATTTTTATGATTATCTTTTTTGCAGATCCTCGTATAAACGCCTTAGAATATAAGTTTTATACAGCTCCAGCTTTCTTTTTTCAATTGGATGGTAGCTAATCCCTGCGGCTTTTAGCTGCTGAATGAACCATCCTTTGGAATATTCATAAGCCATTCTACCCCCTCCTCTGTTCGAAAAGATATGCTGCATGGAGGGGAATGATACTTATTTTTTTGCAGCCATTACTTTAAGCAGTAATTCATACATTTCAGCTGCCGTTTTGAATGGGCGTTTTTGACGCATTTTCTCTTGGTATTCATCCGATTTTTTCAATAAATCCGCTAATGTAGCATTAAAAATCCGATCATTCAGTTCTTCTTCTTGGATGACTTTACAAAAACCCTGTTTTTCAAAACTTGACGCATTCAGGATTTGATCTCCACGGGATGCATTGGCACTTAGAGGGATAAGCAGCATCGGCTTTTGCAAACCAAGGAATTCAAAGATAGAATTTGAACCAGCCCTTGACACAACGACATCAGCAGCCGCCAAAAGATCGAATAATTCTTCGTGCACGTATTCAAAAGGAGCATATCCCCTTTGTTTCAATTCGCTTTTCACATTTCCCTTCCCGCAAATGTGAATAATCTGATAATCCTTTAATAAGGCATCAAGGTTATCTGTAATTAAATTATTGATTTTAACGGCCCCAAGGCTTCCGCCCATTACGAGTAGCACCGGTTTGTTATTCGTGAATCCACAAAATGCTTTACCAGCAGAAGCTTTTCCCGTAAAAATCCCATCGCGCAATACAGCGCCAAGATACATGGCCTTCTCTTTCGGAAGTTCTTTTTCCGTTTCTTGGAAGGTAGTGAATATTTTCGATGCAAGTGGCATCGCGATCTTATTGGCCAGACCAGGCGTATAATCCGATTCATGTATGGCAATCGGAATCCTCAGCATCCTGCCCGCCAAAACGACTGGAACCGAAACGAAACCACCTTTAGAAAAAATGAAATCAGGCTTGGTCTTTTTTAATATTTTTCGTGCATCAAAAATCCCTTTTATGACCCGGAAAGGGTCTTTCATATTTTCAACAGATAGGTAACGTCGGAATTTCCCAACGGAAATCGTTTCATAACGGACCTCGGGAAATTCCGTTTCGATGATATTTTTTTCAATGCCTTTTTTTGAACCAATATAAGTAACATCCCAATCATTCTTTAAAAATTCCGGGATGATTGCTGCATTAACAGATACATGGCCGGCAGAACCGCCTCCGGTAAATACTATTTTCTTAGTCAATATTTCCACCATCCAAACTTAAAAAATCACTTTGCATCCATATTACCATATATCTTCGCCATTAATAACTTGAAAAAGTATTCAGTGAACCAAAATCCCCCATTATGTATGTAATTATCGATTATTTTTCCTTTTTCAGCATGAATATATTATAATCTTAGTATTCTACAATACTACAAGATACAATGGAGGAGTAATACATTGCAAGAAGTTTCTGAATCACTCAATCAATTTGATGGAATCGAAGCCTGGACCAAATTAGGGATTTCCATAGGCATTTTTCTAATCTTCCTTTTGCTTCGGAAAGTATTTACTACATATATATTCAAGTTCTTTCTACGGATTGCAGAAAAACGTAAAGTTGAATTTGCCGCCAACTTAATGCTCGCAATAGAACAGCCGGTAAGATGGCTTATCGTTTTGATTGGGGTTATCATTTCACTGCACTATTTTCCGATCGACTCACCTTCGGCTGAACTCAAATCGAAAATATACAGATCGTTTTTTGTCTTCATATTCTTTTGGACGATTTTCAACATCAGTTCGATCTTAACCATTTTATTTCCGAAATTAGTAAGTAAATTCGGACTTGAAGTCGATCAAATCGTCATGCCGTTCTTTACGAAAATCATAAACATAATCATCATTGCTTTTGGGGCTTCCATAATTGCGGAGGAATGGGGATTTAATGTCGATGGATTTGTTGCAGGGCTTGGTTTGGGTGGATTGGCTTTCGCACTTGCCGCTAAAGATACCGTCAGCAATTTCTTCGGGGGTATCGTCATCGTTACCGAAAAACCTTTTACCATAGGAGATTGGGTCAAAACTCCAAGTGTGGAGGGAACCATTGAAGACATCACATTCCGAAGCACTAAAGTTCGGACTTTTGCCCAAGCTTTAGTTACAGTCCCAAATGCGACCCTTTCGAATGAACCGATCATCAACTGGTCCAAGATGGGCAAAAGACAGATCGCCTTCCATTTGGGTGTCAGTGTCACGACACCAAAAGAAAAATTGGAAAATGTCATTAAAGACATTGAAAGAATGCTTATTGATCACCCTGAAGTACATCCGGAAACGATTTTGGTTAAATTTGATGAGTTCAGTCATTCCGGTTTCAACCTTTACCTATATTTCTTCACGAAAGCCACGGACTTTGGAGGATATTTATCAATCAAAGAAGATGTGAACTTCAAAATAATGGAGATATTGGAACAGGAAGGTGTACAAATTGCCATTCCTTCACAGGCATTCATTCTTCAAAAAGACTCAGATATGGAAGCCATGAATGATTTTGAATCCATGCGCGATTGACAAAAAAGACTTGCCCAAAACGGCAAGTCTTTTTTGCTTCAAATAAAAACTCTTAAAACATCACATGCTTATGTGATATAATTCTTTCATTGTGTTGAAAATTCCAAATATTGATATTGAGGTACCCTGATGAATCAGACTTATACTAAATCACAAAAGATCCGCCTGTTATTTTATATATTGATACCTATCCTGATCACCCAAATCAGCATGTATGCCATGACTTTTTTTGATGTGATGATGTCGGGGCAATACAGCACTCAGGACGTTGCTGGCGTCTCCATCGGCAGTTCGCTATGGACACCCGTGTACACGGGGCTGAGCGGGATATTGATTGCCTTAACACCGGTGGTTTCACAGCTGTTGGGTTCCAGGCAGTCCAAATCCGTTTCCTATTCCGTGATGCAGGCCGTTTATTTAGCTGTGGCTTTAGCCTTGTTCATTTTAATCATTGGAGCTTTTTCTTTGAACCCCGTATTGAATGCCATGGACCTTGAAGATAATGTCCACATGGTGGCTCATGATTATTTGATCGCCCTTTCACTCGGTATCATTCCTTTATTCATTTATAATGCTTTGAGGGCTTTCATCGATGCTCTGGGGCAAACTAGGATTTCCATGATCATCACCTTATGTGCGCTCCCGGTAAACGTCCTTTTTAATTACCTGTTAATATACGGGAAGTTTGGATTCCCTGAACTTGGCGGTGTCGGTTCCGGGTACGCCACTGCGATTACCTATTGGTTAATTGCCCTGGTGGCCATACTGGTCGTGATAAAAATAAACCCATTTTCGACATATCAGGTTTTCACTGAATTTTTCCGGGTTTCCTGGAAAGAATGGAGGGCCTTATTATTGATTGGTGTACCCATCGGGCTCGCTATTTTCTTTGAAACAAGCATTTTTTCGGCTGTCACCCTTTTGATGAGTAAGTATGATACCGTGACGATTGCGTCACATCAGATTGCCATGAATTTTGCGTCACTGCTTTATATGATACCGCTAAGTATATCCATGGCATTGACGATCGTCATTGGATTTGAAATTGGGGCAGCCCGTTATAAAGATGCCAAAGAGTATAGCTGGATTGGCATTTCAATGGCCTTGACGATGTCACTCGTTTTGTCGACCATCCTCTTCCTCTTCCGTGAACCTGTGGCCTCTTTATACACTAAAGATCACGAAGTAATGATGCTGACATCACATTTTTTAATATATGCCATCTTCTTTCAGATATCGGACGCCCTGCAGGCACCTATTCAGGGCATTTTGCGTGGATATAAAGATGTAAATGTCACATTTGCCATGTCACTGGTCTCCTACTGGATTCTCGGGCTTCCAATTGGCTATTTCTTTGCAAAGTTTACGGATATGGGAGCCTTTGGGTATTGGATCGGCTTAATTTCCGGCTTGGCTCTTGGGGCTATAGGCTTGGCTGCTCGCTTACGGTTCATCCAGCAAGTAAAATATAAAAAAATGGCATAAAAAAAGTGGGGCTGGATTACACCGGTGGTATTATCCCCTTCAGGTAGACAGAGAAAAAAGAGAACATGGTAAAATGTTCTTAACTGTCAATCTGGAGGGGATTTTTTGTATGGCAAAGAAGGGGCAAACGTTTCAAGCGTATACAGAAGAATTAAAGAGAGAAGTGGTTCGTCTGAAAGTGGAGGAAGGTTGGTCATATCGCCAGATTCGTGAGCGTTTTGGTATTAAAAGTGATGCACAGATAGCGAGTTGGGTGAAGAAAGTGCAGAATAACGAGTCTTTTGAAGATCAACGTGGTGTATGGAACCGTAAGAATTTTTCTAGTGTCGAAGAGGAAAA
>NZ_JAGGQV010000006.1:0-81179 GCF_018613135.1 Bacillus sp. ISL-57
CTTCATGGATGGCTAACGGGTTAGGATAGTTGAAGAGTGCTCTTTGACTTTTCTTCAACTATTGGGACAGTTTGTTGAAGAAGGATGTTTTCTGTTTTTAGAGAAATAGAATTTAAAAAAGCCATCCTCAAAAATAGGTGGCTTGTGATATTTGTCATTCTTGTTTTATAAATAAAGAATCTGCTGGCATACCCTCTGTTAATTTTCATGAACAGCAATTTTCCAATTACTTAGGAAACTTTATAAATAATAACACCACTAATCCTGAGATATATTAAAAACAGCAATAATGCAACAATGCATATCGTTCCGATTGAAGCTAAAACATTAAGGATTTTATTTGCTTTTGTACTGAACAGCTTACAAAATACAATATTAACTCCAACTCCGATAATTCCACCTAAAGTATTCCCCATAAAGTCAGTTATATCACTAGCGCCTATAGCAAAGATGAATTGCAATCCTTCAAATAACAAACTAACTCCTGCTATTACTGCAATCTTTTTCAAGAAAGACCAATTTGGTTTTAGCATACTGATATAAATTCCCAATGGGATAAATGCAAGTACATTATAGATTATTTCATTAAAATCTATTTGATTATTAACATTAGCTGAACCAGCCAAAGGGATTAAGTTGATTTCCCTAAAATCCGGCAAGCCTTGGAATGAAAATTGCATTTTAAAGACTATAATCCATGTTAATGCAAATAAATATATGGCCAACAAGCCAGCAGTTACTTTATTTTGATTGTTTTTTGATTTTTCCATATATAGATCCCCAATTCCTAATTCATTTTCAATTTATATTCTATGCTTTAACCTACTTTACACTATGCTATCATCTCCGAAAGTTTTTCGGATCCTCTACTTTATCTTGGGATATCGGTAATAACTTAAAAATAAAAGATAATGCAAAAAACCAATAAAAACCCCCACCTTTTCATTTTTAGTCTCCTCCATGAAGTGACTTGTTTATAGGATAGGAAAAACTTTTAAAATAAAAAGTGGTGTAAACATTAAATTTTTCTTAAATTTTTACTTTGGATTTATTGTTAATCTTCTTGGGGATCCGCCATTGGTAATTGTGTCTTGAAATGCGAAGTTTTGTATAAAGTTGTGATAATTTTCTTTTCAATCAAAGATTTCTACATGAGTTTTGATTAAACTTTTAGAAGACGAAGAGTCCATTCAAAAGGAAAGGAAACCATTGTGATTACTTTTATTAGCCACAGCTTGGAGTTTACAGAAAAAATTTTAATCAAACTTTATTCAAAATGAATTTTGGCATACGGCCAGAGAAATTGTAATCACGTCGATAAAGTTGTTCCGATAAGAATCGCTTTTCTTAATGAACGAACGGGGGCGTTAGCTGAAGAAGACCCGTTTGCTTTATGGTATAGTTCATTAAATTCAGTTTGTAGATTATGGGGAAATTTAGTGACAAATAAGTTGAAATATGTAATGGGATTGTTTTTTGAAGAAAGAGAAAGTACTAAACCATTCATACTGATTAGATATTTAAAGAGCTTAATTTTAATTTCATGAAAAATATATATCTTTTATTAGGAATTGGTTCAATAATGGATGGATTTGAAAGTTTTTTTAAAAAGGAAAATAAGAGGCAGATGTTATTGAATTTTGGTATTGCGTTTATTTGTTTCGTAAAACAATCCAGAACCTAAGTTAAACGACAAAAAGTAGAAATCTTGCGCTGCTTCTTTCGTCATTAGAATTTCTCCTCCTCTTTCTTTTCTTTACTAATACATTATTCTTCGATTCTAACTTTTCGCCTGTTACATACGGTAGTGTCAAAGTGTCATGATTTATAGGTCATGAATATAAAACTATCGGTACTACGCTCTATGTCATGCATGAAGATGACGAAAGGTCACTAGCTACAATGACTTTCCGCTTGCTACACTCGGTTTATACACTGACGAGCTGACCACTCGTTGTGCTGACAAGAAATTTTCAGTCCAAACAAAGGAGAGTCCGAAAATGAAAAAAGCAATCAATACACTCAGTCTCGCAATTCTTCTCACTTCAACTAGCATGATTTCTGCGTGTTCCCCACAATCATTAGAAGTTGGAGAATCAAAACCATCGACATCCACGCCCGATGTCCAAATGACGAAAGCTCCCAATAATGCAAAAGAAATAGAATCTTTTGCTGATCCGTTATTTGAGGAAAAAATGAAGGAGTACAATGTAAACGGTTCAAGTTTTGTCGTCGTCCATGATGGAAAGGTCGTCATCAATAAAGGGTACGGTTATGCAGATAAAGAAAAGAAGATTCCCGTCAATAAGGAAACGGTCTTCCAAATTGCTTCAGTCTCGAAAACTTTTACTGCCTTGGCCGTGATGCAACAAGTCGATAAAGGAAAGCTTAAACTAGATCAAGATGTACAACAATATCTCGGTGGATTGAAAATACCCAATAAAACAGGAAAACCCCTCACCCTGTTTGATATGCTGACCTATACCAGCGGCGTGGATTTTCCCGATATCACTACAATAACCGGACCCGAATACGTTAATCAAGATATCCCGATGAAGGAGTTTTTCTCTAAACATATGCCGACGGTGGTACGGCCGCCCGGTGAAGCTTATACCTATGACAACTTCGCATTTTCACTCGCAGGATATGCAGTGGAGAATGTTACGGGCTCATCTTTCTCAAGATATATGGAAAAGAATATTTTTAAACCATTAGGCATGAAGTCTACAAATGTACGTTTTACGCCTGATCTTCTCAAGAGAATGGCTACACATTACGGTCCCACTGGCGATCCTATTCCAACAAGTGGGCATGGTCTAACAGATGCACCACAAGGAAGCATTTTGTCCACTGGAGAAGACATGTCAAAGTACATGATTATGCAGCTACAGAATGGAAAGTTTGGAGGTAAAGAAATCGTAAGTAAAAGAAGCATGGATATGATGCATGCCTACCAAGTTTTCGCAGATAAGACGATTCCTATTGCGACAGTTGGATTTGAAACGTATTTCAATGATCTTGCTAACGGTCAACACGTGGCATTAAAGGGAGGGAATATGCCGGGACATTCTTCTTTGATGGTTTTGGTTCCTGAACAGAAAACCGCATTTTTCATGTCTTACAATAATGATGCCACTATGATGAGTAAAGACGTGTATGAAGAGTTTATGGATCACTACTTCCCTGCTCACAAGGTGGAGAAACCAATAAATCTCCCGTTAGAGGGAAAAGAAGCTCAAAAATACTTGGGCTTGTACCAAAACACACGGATATTTGCGATTCGTACCCACTTTACCTATGAAAATGGGGCGCTGGTCATGGAGGATGAAAAAACTGGAAGGCATGTCCTCAAAATGATCCATCCGTTGTTGTTTGAGGATTCGGAAGGAAATAAGGTTGCTTTCAAAAAAAATACGGCTGGAGAAATCGCATATTTTTATTACACCAACCCTAAAGGGGTAGGCTTTACCGCTCACTCCCAGAAAATCAACATCAAATCGCCTTTTGCTGATATCCCGCAAAATAGTAATTATAGAAGCCATATCGACAACCTTCATGCTTTAAACATCATGAATGCTAAAGCAGGCAATCTATTCGATCCGATGGGCACCATGACACAAGGAGAATTTGCTGATGCCTTGTTGCTTGCACATGGATGGAGCAATTTCCCAGATGACGCCAAAGAGGCCAAGAAGCAATTTATAACTGGTATACCAGGATATGACCATGCGACTCCGATTACCAGACAAGTCGCAGCAGCCATGATTCAAAACTTAAGGCAGATTCAGTCTGAACAAGCCAATCAAGTAAAATTGCTTGATGCTGCGGATGACTGGGCGGTCCAATCCATTCAAGCACTTGCCTCACAAGGAATCGTAGACCCTGATACTACCATCCACACCGACGGAACCTTTACCTTCCGTCCCAAGGATCTGTTACTACGTCAAGAAGCGAGTGCCTTACTCGATTTGGCTTTTGGTTATCATGCTTTGCCTATTAAGCAGAAGTAAGGATTCATCCAAACATGAGTCATAGCAAATATTTAAGGGGAGTACAATCATTCTTACAATAGGAGGAAAAGTAGCATTTCCTATAGGAGAGATACTTTTCTTTTTCGTATTCCTTCATTTTTCTATAAAACGTGTTAATCTTTTGTTCTAATTTCCATAAACATAACAGCTGTTATTTCTCCATCCTCCATTTTGAATGAGTTTCTTCTATGTTTAATCAATTCAGAAAGACTTAGTATATGATTATGGAAAAAACGCATGCTAAGCCCTCCAAATTAACTGGAGGGCTTTTTGGTAGCTTTGAAAAAAAGTCACGATGTTTTAAAAAAAATGCGATATCAATACTTGATTTTGGTCTTCCGCGTAATGAACTATCGGGGCAGGATAGCATTCCTGTAGTTAATCTATTAAACATTCTGACTTAGATACATATAAAAAGGGTTTAATAAGAACCGTGTTAAAAATAAAAAAACATACAAGGCGCTTAAAAATTTAACTAGTGTGTTGATTCAAGGAGGATTAATGTGCTTTTTTTTGAAAAACAGTTTAAATTTCTATAATTACTCAAACTACTATTATGTGACTTTAATTGTTAAGGTTGATAAACGATTTGATTATTGCGGGGAAGAAGCATTTGAAAAAAACAAGAGAAATATCGAAAAAGTTCTCCTGCTCCTACACGATATTCTCCGTTTGCGCCATTTTTATTGCTTCTTCACGGTTGTTGACGTCGAGCTTCGAGTAGAGCTTCGAGCAGTAATTGCGGACCGTTCCCTCCGATAAAAATAGCCTTGCGGCGATTGACTTGTAGCGCAGGCCGTTTGACAGATGCTCCAGAATCTCCATTTCTCGTTTCGTAAGCCCATACGGGTAGCTTTCCTTACTTGAGCCGATCTTCTCCAATTGCTCGCGTTGACGTTTCATCTCTTCGAAAACTCGCGTAGCGACCGATTGGTCGATCCAGGTTCCACCGTTATAAATAAGTTTCAAGGCTTCCTTCATCTCCCGCGGATGAATCGACTTCAGCATGTAGCCTTCCGCCCCGTGCTCCAATGCAGTTGTCGCCTGCAAGGTATCCTCAAACGTTGTCATGAGCACAATCTTCATATCAGGCCACCGTTGTTTCATCTCAAGTAAAGCCTCAAGCCCGTCCATTTCCTGCATGCGAATATCCATTAGCACGATATCGGGCTGCAATCGCTCACAATGTTCTAATGCTTCGCCCCCGTCCCCCGCCTTACCAACGACGGTGAAATCAGCATGCTGATCCAAAAGTTGCTTCAAACTGTCGGTAATGATCGCCTGGTCATCAACGATCAACAGGCGGATTGTGTCATGTACTGGCTCTGTCTGCAACAGAATATTACATATGACTAAAGTTCCTTGCCCAGACCCGGAATGAATGGACAGCGTGCCGTGAAATAGTTCAAGCCGTTCCTTCATCCCATTGAGCCCAAATCCGAATTGGGTTTCTTCCATTCCGATGCCGTTATCCTCGATCTGTAACCGGACCTGCTGACTATCGAAATGAAGCTGAACGGATATCACGTTCGCCTGGCCGTGCCGAACCGCGTTTGTAAGAGACTCTTGAAGGCAGCGATACAGACAAAAGTTTATTTTTTGCATAACGAGAGTCTCACTGCCAATCACACGAAATTTGACCGTTACACCTGTCGACTTCATAAACTTTTCGGTTAATTGCCGCAGCGATTCACTTAACGAATGGCTTAACGGAGTATGAGAAAGCTGGTGCAGATGCTTTCGGATATCATCCAGACTGTGCTGGGCAATACCGACAAGCGAATCGACTCTCTCGATCTGCGAAGCAGGTACGGAAGATCGCAGCGATTCGACACCGAAGATGTGCGAGGTAAGTGCATGGCCAATCGTGTCATGCAGCTCATGTGAAAGCCGGCTGCGTTCCTCAATCAGTGTAAGCTCCTCAATCCGCCCAATATGCTGCTCCAGCAACTGCTTCTGCTCTTGAATAATTTGGGCTTGCTTATGGGACTGAATTAATATATTAAACGCGATGCCGATGGCAAAACCCAGGGTGCAGCTAATGATAAACTCATACGGGAGACGATCAGCAATCCAACCGTTCAATGCCGGGAATGCGATTCCACAGAGGAGACCTGTCCACATATAGGTTTTTCGACTGCTCGCCAAGCCGATAATCATCACGAGTAAAACGAAAGACCAAAGCAAACCTGGTGCTGCGTAGGCCAAATAAAGATGAAAAATGCCCGCTGCCGTGACATCGACTGCAGGATACCGGTCTTCTTTCTTATAGCGGACGATTAATGGAACGAGGTAAACGAAAAAGGCAAGAGAAAGAACAATCCAAAGAGATGCATCGATTAATGAAGGGTTGATAAAATCAGCGCTTGCGATTATGATCAGCCAAAGCGTTCGTATGGCCAAAAATATCCAATCATACCAGAACCATTTTTTCATTATGGAGAACACGGATTATGTACACCTACTTGTTGTTTTTTTTTTGCAAACCAATTTCGAATGATTCAGAGCTATCATGTACCATAACTACCGATGCGTCAAGCAAAGGAGGGGGGAATGGTTTAGAAATTGGCTGTCAACACGTCACATGAGATTGTTGACAGTTTGTCATGCTATGTAATGAAGGGGTCGAGCGCGATGTCATCAAAAGTTTGGCGGTTTCATCACTGTCCGATTTAACAACTTTGGGGATAAGGTTAGGGAGTGAAGCAACACAACATTCCAAAATAATAGGAGCGATGCATTATGAAATCATTCATCATTCAAAAAGGAGCAGCACTTACCTTAACAGCTATATTGGCGGGTACAATGGTATACCCTAGTTATGGAACTGTACAAGCGGCGTGTACGCCAACCCAACATGCTATCGATAAAGCTGCCAATACCGACAATATTCCAGGCGTTATCAATACCGTAAAGAAAGGAGATTCGAGCTGGTCATATGCTTCCGGTGAAGCGAATATTGAAAGAAACCATAAGGTGGACGCCGACTCCGCTTTCCGGATAGGAAGTACAACGAAGTCGTTTGTCGCTACGGTTGCCTTGCAGCTTGCTGGCGAGAAGAAGCTAAGTCTCGATGATACGGTGGAGAAATGGCTGCCGGGGCTTGTGCAGGGCAAGGGTTACGACGGCAATA
Source organism: Bacillus sp. ISL-57 (assembly GCF_018613135.1). Taxonomy (NCBI): domain Bacteria; kingdom Bacillati; phylum Bacillota; class Bacilli; order Caryophanales; family Bacillaceae; genus Bacillus; species Bacillus sp. ISL-57. Next base: position 7,165 of record NZ_JAGGQV010000006.1, read on the forward strand.
AAATTAAGATTCGTCAATTGTTAAATCATACAAGTGGAATTCCAGACTACTTGACTCCAGAACTCAAGACTAAATTACTCGATAATCCAGGCAAAAATTATACACCCGAACAGTTAATTGCCCAGGCCCTGGAGCTAGAGCCGGTAACGGGATGGGCATACTCAAACACGAATGCGGTTATTATGGGGCTCATTATCAAGAAGGTCACCGGGGAAACATATGCCGAACAGATTAAGAAGCGAATTATTGAACCGCTTCAACTTAAAGAAACGTTCCTCCCTGGTAGCTCGGTGGATATTCCGAAAAAAAATGCACGAGGCTACTTGAACAGTGGAGGTAAATTAGTAGATATTACTGTGCTTAACCCATCATTCGCTAACGCCGGCGGGGAAATGATCTCGACAGGGGAAGACTTGACGACGTTTTTCCGCGCTTTATTAGGCGGAAAGCTGTTGAAACCAGAGATACAGAAGGAAATGATGACCAGCACAGTCGACTCCCCATATGGAAAGTATGGACTTGGCATACACGGAACAAAACTGCCGGACGGTACCATCGTATGGGGACATGGCGGCGGTATTCCCGGATTCACCAACTTTGCAGGCGGAACGGAAGACGGTCAACATGTCATCTCTATAAATATCAATGTACTAGGAAATGCGGATAAACATATCAACGAAATTTTAGCGTCGGAATTCGCAAGAGAAGCCAAAAAAGAACTCAAGGGGAAGGAAAAGAAAAGCAAGCATCGGGAAGAAGTCAAATGCGTCATGGATGAGGTTATAACCAACAAAAGAGTCCCGAGTGTCGTGGCTGGAGGGCTACAGGACGGGAAACGCTGGTCCTACGCTACAGGTACAGCCAGCTACGAAGTACCACGCCCGGTGGAGCCGAACTTTTCATTCCGTATTGGAAGCATCACGAAGACGTTCACCGCATCAGTTGTATTGCAGTTGGCTGAGGAGAAACAATTGAACCTGAATGATTCGGTCGAAAAATGGCTGCCGGGTGTCATAAAGGGTAACGGGTATGACGGCAGAAAAATTACGATTCGTCAGTTATTAAACCATACAAGCGGGCTTGCAAGCTATACGGATTCGAATATGCGGGATATTACCTTGCCTCAAAATCCATTTCGTTATTATACCGTCGACGAGCTTATCAGTTTGGCCCTTGCAAAGCCACCTGTATTTGCACCAGGGGAGGGATGGAATTATTCCAACATCAATACAGTACTAGCCGGTCAAATTATTCAGAAGGTAACAGGAGATACGTATGCGGAGCAGATCAGGAAAAGGTTCATCGAACCGCTCGGGCTGACAGGGACATTCGTGATGGGGAATAGTTCCTATATTCCAGGTGAGCATGCCACAGGATATAATATGGACAAATCGGGTCATTTGTATGATTTGACAGAAGTGAATCAATCATGGGCAAATGCAGCCGGAGATATGGTTTCAACAGTCAATGATTTGACTACCTTCTTCAGTGCGCTTTTAGGTGGAAAACTTTTAAATCAAGAGATGATGGACCAGATGCTCACAGCAGTAGATTCACCTATGGGTAAAGTCGGACTAGGGATTTATGAAGGAAAAACGCCGGACGGGCAACCCTATTGGGGGCATGCCGGCGGTACTTTTGGATTTGAAACGAGAGTTGGCGGACCTATAGGCGGGAAGCATATTTTGGTAACGGCCATCAACTCGGTGGCCCCGGAAGTCTCGACGGCTCGCGATAAAATATTCAATAAGGAATTTGGCCGTTAAGTTTAAAGCCGACATCGTGCCCTTTATTCGGGCGGTGTCGGTTTTCTTGCTGAGATTTGCAGTCTGTTCATGTAAGGAAGGGGTACTGCCAACATTTCGGGAATTTTGTAAAGTAAGCAAATTTCACCTTAAAAAAAGCCGTTAAGGAATCAACCTTTTATTTTTCTTGTTGTTCCAAACGTTAAGTTGAATGGTTCTCAAAAAACAAATTATATGTTTTTGTACAATTACCAATGAGTAAAAAGAATGTTCATGTAAAGGTAGCTCTTACAAGGAACATTCATTAAATTATCGTTGTTAATTTTTGATATCTATTGGATTTCATTAAGATACTTCATTTACTAACATGTGCGTACAAAAAAGACTGATTTTTCTTATGCAACTATCGGGGCAGGATAGTTGAAGAACGAATGTGGGTTTTTATGGTAAAATTAACGTAATTATCTTCATTAAGGAGTCTATCTGCAATATAGAAAATAAATTAGGAGTTGTTTTTATGTTTGATATTACCTTGATTTTGATTATAGCTTCTGCTGGGGGAGTTATTGCTATTACCGGCTTCCTCGTTATATTAGGTCGAAGAATTTCAGAACCTAAGAAAGAACTTCAACAAAAAATCGATAAACTAGAAGAAGAGGTTCAAATATTAAAAAATCACAAGTAAAAACTAACTTTAATGAACTAACGGGTGCGTTCGTATTATAAGGTCGACCAGTAAAAATTACTGGTTGACCTTTTTTTAATAGAATCTATTATATCAGTAGCCAGGGTAGGACGTACGGGTGCGTGGGACTTGATCCCGTGAACTAAACTGTCCGCCCCCTACTTGTAGAAACATGTTTGAGGCTGGTTGGGACGCAGATCTCGTATAACAAGCGAAGCTATGACACTACATGGAGGACTAGGGGTACTGGTTAGTAAGTAGAGGAGGAAAAAACAATGAATCCAGTTGTTGGTCTGGATGTGGCAAAAGGAGAGAGCCAAGTTCAGGCATTTTTAGATCAATCTAAACCGTATGGGAAGAGCTTTTCAATGAAGCATATCAAAGAGGAGTTAGATCATTTTTTAGAATTTCTAAAAGAAATGGAAGAGGTGACAGGGCAAATGCCTATGGTCATTTTAGAATCTACAGGGCATTACCATTCTCCTGTTATTCAATACCTGGAGGAACAAGGGATTCCATATATTTTACTAAATCCGATTATTTCTTACCAGGCAAAGAAGTCCAGCTTACGGAAGGTGAAAACGGACGCTATCGATGCGTACCAGTTGTGTGTGCTGTATTACAAAGAGGATTTAGAACCTCATAAAATGAGGGGAATTCAGCTATTAGACCTTCGGAATTTGTCCAGACAACAGGAAATCGTAACGAATATGTATGTGGAAGCTAAACTTCAGTTTCACACCATTTTAGATCAAGTGTTTCCTGAATACCGAAAGGTTTTTGGGGATCTATATTCAAGGATTTCTTTATTGATATTAAAGGAATATCCCACTTCAGAGGCGGTATTAGCAGCCGGGGAAAGTAAACTAGTAGAGAGTGTTATAGAGTTCTGTCCTAGCCGATCGGGTGAATGGGCATGGGAAAAAGCAAAAAAAATAATGGACTCCGCGTCTCGAAATCCATTTCAAATAAACGTGTATCAAAGTCACGTAATCAATCTTCGTATGTATATTGAGTTGCTTTTTCATTACCAGGGACACCTCTCTGAGTTGGAAGATCGTATAGTGGCCCTGGCAAATGAACGGGAAGAATATAAGATCATCCAATCGATTCCCGGTATCGGAGAAAAAATCGCAGCCACGATTATCTCTGAAATTGGTGAAATCGATCGGTTTAATCACCCGAAAAAACTAGTTGCCTTCGCTGGGGTAGATCCAAGTGTTCACTCATCAGGTAAATTTACGGCAACCATTAATCGTATTACTAAAAGAGGTTCGAGCAGACTACGTCATTCTCTGTATCTTGCCGTACTATGTGGCATAAGAAGTTCAAGGAACAAAAAGCTTAAAGCCTTCTATGATAAGAAAAAATCAGAAGGAAAACCGGCCAAAGTGTCAATCGTTGCCTGTATGAATAAGTTGCTTCAATGGATTTACGCTTTATTAAAGAGAAAAGAAGCATTCCTAGATTTAGCCTGATTAACGGTTTTGTGAAAAAGAGAAAAATCCTTCCAAAAGGGTTTTGGAGGGTTATTTGTCATGAACAAAAAAAAATAGTATATCATAAGGGAAATGAAAATTTTAGAGAAAGATATTGACATCCTATTAGCTGGTTTAGTTCATTAAGGAATAGTATTTAGTTTACGTATCTCGATAGACTTATATATAATAGATGAAAACCATTAGGAGTTGACTTTATGCTTAATCGGATTCGAAATAAATCGATCCCCGCACAAGAAACGGTAGAAGAAGTAGATAATATCTACGCTATTTTACCTCCGCCAGGAACCATTATCGAAGAGGCAACTGATGAAGAAATGGAAAAGGCAGCTGAGCTTGAAATTAGACATATGGCTTTCATGAGGTTGCAGGAAATGAATATACAATTCGACGGTTCGTCATATAAAGAACTATTAAAAGAGTTTCAAGATTTTGAAACCGATTCGAGTAAATTTTGGAGAGGTGTAGCAAGCCGTTTATCCGTTCCGTATGAATGGCCAATCAGAATTGATTATGCAAACGGCCCTATTTATATTGGTGAACACGATTTATATGAAGAAGATAATGAAGATTGATATTAAAATCTACGCTTGGCATAGTCATGTATTAGTTATTAATGTATGTTAAATCGATTTTAGAGTGTTGACCAAAAGGGTTAATGCTCTTTTTGTTTACAAAATTAGCAGTATAGTGATGTAAGTGGATCTTTCCGTCTAGTTGAACAAACAGGTGCTTTAGCTGATCGGAGCTGCTCTTAAGGCAGCCTTTTTTTATGCAACTAACGGGGCAGGTTAGTTGCATAAGAAATTAAAGAAAACAGAGTATTATTACTTTTATAAATAACCAAAAAAACGTTTATTATAGGAGTGTTGTTTAAAATTTGAAAAATTAAAGGTGGCAAGACAATTTGAAAAAATGGGAAAATGTAGCGTTTGGTAGTTCAATTTTTATTGTACTAACTTTCCTTCCTCCGTATCTTGATAAAATTGGCTTTTCTCTTTGGCTTAAATCAGTATGTATATTTACTGTACTTTTTGGTGTTCTTTTTATTGTATCTAAAATCAAATTCCTTCAGAAATCGGTAACAAGAAAAGTAGGCTGGTCGACTTTGATTACAGTATTTATTTTTTTAGCTGTTTTGGCTAATTTAATCGACTAACAGGCGCTGTACTTCAATGCCAGAAGCTGAACAGTAGCTCTTTTCTTATAGAACTAAAGGGGCAGGATAGTTTACTAAAAATGTTATTATTAATTAAGTTAATAAAATAGTTATAAATCAAATGAGTGGGAGTAAAAAATGGCAGAAATATGGATTAAAGAAGAAAGAGTTTCAAAGAAGCTTTTAGATGATTTGGGACATTATATAAGTTTAGATGGGGAACTAGATATTGCCTATTTTATTGCTGTTGACGGAGAAGATTATGTAGAAGAAAATAAAAACTTTTTACTGGACTTCTTACTTTTCCAAAACAAGTATCCTCTATTTATTTCCTTCATTGTTTATGAGGATCAGACTGACGAATATATTACTTTCTTAAAAGAAAATAAATTTGATTTTACGTTAAACTACCTTGAAGAAAAAAGAACTTATTATGATTTCCTTGGGAAACACCTATATCATCCACCTTGCTTTACTGCGAAGATAGAAGATTCAAATTCTTTAGCTCTTATATTAAATGAAACTTTTTGGTTACCAGCTCAGAATGAATTTTACTCAATTTCCTTTTCCGATAATTTAATGTTCGAATTAGGGGAGGTTATTGAATGGGGAAGAAAAAGAAAACGGTCGATTCCAATTTTCAAAACAATGGGAGAAACTACATTTATCACTATTTTTCACGATGGAGCAGGGTGTTACTTGTTTTCAAACGATGAGAAATATTTCACCCTAGATAAATTCATTTCTAATTTACCAAGAGGAACAGTGATTACACAAATAAACGATACTTTGGTAAATGGAGATATTCTTGAAGAAGATTAATGCTTATTAAGGTAAAGGGTGCGTTAGCTGAAGATCGGAGCTGTCTTTAAGGCAGCTTTTTTCTTATGGAACTAACGGGGCAGGATAGTTCAATAAGGAATGATATTATTAACCTATCGAGGAACTTATTTTAAGGAGGAAAACATGAGCTTGGACCATGAGTTTTTCCTTATTTCCAAGACAACTATTGTTCAATTGAAAAAGCATCAGTAAAAGTGGATAGGGCACATTTGCTGATGCTTGATTTCAAAAGAAGATATTTCAGAATCCGAATATATAACAAACGTGAACTAATCTATCTTAGCAATCTCTTCAAACTCTTTGCCTAAATATTTATACCTCACCGATATTGAATGAACTTCAACACTATGTTTTATAGACAGCGCATAGACAGAAACAATTTCTTCTTTATTTTTATTCACTACTTTTTCAGGCTCAATTGCTATTGAGTCATAATCTATAAACTCATATCCTGGATTATCGAAAGTATCTGTAATAGCAAATCCTTTACCAGTTTTATTTACTTGAAGCTTAACTTTATTGGGTTTTTGAGTACCGTTAACATGAATATCGAGTAATTGAATATCACGAAATCCCGTGTTTTCTAAAGTGACTAATATGACCTTTTTATCTTCTCCTGTTCCTAATAAATTCGCTTCAAGATTTGGTTGAGCAAGTACTAAATAAAGCGCAATACCTATAATAACTATAATCCCAAACAAAAACCCAATTTTTTTCACTACGGAACCTCCCATCGTCTGAACCTTATCGTAAATATTGAATCCCGAAACATATTTTAATAATTGAACACCCTTACATATATTGTATATCAAAGGCCAAGCACCAACAAAGCTGTGGCTTGAAATAAAGTTTAATAATTTATATATGCAATCTTTATTTCAAATTAACAACAATATATTTGAATCAAAATAAAATCCCTTACATAACCATTGGTCCTGAATGTCAATGGCTAATAGTTGAGTATAGAATCAATCCTTACGGTGCTCTAGCTGAATAAGAGCTGTCTTTAAGGCAGCTTTTTCTTTATGAAACAAACGGGGCAGGATAGTTGAAAAGTGCTGTTTGATCTTTGTTCAACAATTGGGCCAGATTCTTGAGGATTTCTTTCAAAGGGGAGCGTTTAGTTATGTTAAAATATTGCAAGTGAAATACAGAGACAAGAAGGGAGGGTGCAAACATGGATAACGAATCAAATGTAGATAAATTGGAATTAATAAAGTCCTTTCAATCGACAATTAGAAAACTTGAAAACTCCTTGGATACGATGACTAAAAAAGGCGCAAATACTACGTTAGTAAAGAAACGACTCAAAGCTAATTATATCGGCTTGGCCATAATAGAAAACGTTTGGAATCAAAGACCCCATCAATACACCCAGGAAGATTTAGTAGGAGCTCGCAATGTTCTTACTGGTTTACTTCCATCAATTGAGAACAGTTATGCCAAGTTAAAGGCGGGTAGTAGTCCCCAAAGAACGCTTTTGGAACGAAGAATTAAAGCGTTGGAACTGGCTGTTCAAGCGATTGACGAACTTTCCAATGAATAACTGATCTAGCTAAAAGAAACTATCAACTTTAATTGTAAAGATTAAGTTATTTTAGGATTGAAAACACAATTTTGTTATTCAAGATAAGGGCGATTCTTTAATAAGAATAGATTTTCTTAATGAACTACGGGTGCGTTAGCTGAAGATCGAAGCTGTCTTTAAGGCAGCTTTTTCCTTATGGAACTAACGGGGCAGGTTAGTTCAACAAATAACTCAAGAACTATGATTATAATGTGGCTTGATTCATACTAATATCTAGAGATTCCAAATATTAGTATGATACAGTAAATATAAGGAATTTATAGATATCATAACGAGGTGGGACGAGAAATGATAAAAGGTCTTTATGAGGCACATTTACCTGTAAGTAATCTTGAAAACTCAATAAAATTTTATAAAAAGTTAGATCTAGAAATTGCATATCAAAATGATAAATTAGCTTTCTTCTGGATTGAGAAAGGTAAAAGTTGGCTTGGTCTATGGGAAACAAACCAGGTAGAAATTCCATACCATCCTTCAATACGACATGTAGCCTTACAAATAGATATAGAGGATATGACATCAGCAAAAGATTGGTTAAATAGTAAAGGAATTGAAATTCGTACAGCCTTTGATTTAACTGAAGAACAACAACCTTTAGTTCTTGATAACAATCCACAAGCTCACGCAGCTATTTATTTTAATGACCCAGACGGAAATTCTCTTGAATTGATTGCTCCTTTAAGATTGGACTTTGAGGAATCCTTTGGAGAGATGTCATTAGAGGATTGGTATAGACGAAATGCTGATCACAACTAATTCCGTTCTGCTACAGTAAAAGATTTTTGAATTTAAAAAGGGGATTGCTGTGGCAATCCTTTTCTTTAGTGAACTAACGGGTGCTTTAGCTTAAGATCGGGGCTGTCTTTAAGACAGCTTTTTCTTATGGAACTAAAGGGGCAGATTAGTTGTATAAGACATGTGACTATCTATAATTGGTAATATATCATAATTATAGAGGGGTTGAGAACTTGATAGAAGGAATATTTGAAGCACACTTGCCTGTAAAAAATTTAGATGTTTCAGTGGAGTTTTATAAAAAGCTGGGTTTGGAACTTGCATGGAGTGATGAAGAAACTGCTTTTTTTTGGATTCAAAAAGGAAAAAGTTGGTTAGGTTTGTGGGAGGGAAATGAGTATCAAACGCCATACCATCCTTCCTTACGACATATTGCTTTTCGAGTTTCATATGAAAATTTAAAAGAATCTTTAAAATGGTTAGATTCCATTCAAGTTAAAGTCGTGCCCTTTGGTGGTAGAAAATCTATTGAGCCATTTATTCGACCATCTCAAGAAAATGGTTCCGTTTACTTTGAAGACCCTGATGGTAACAGTTTGGAAATGATGTGTTCTGTTGAAGTTCCTAATGCTTTAAAACATATTACTGATAAGCTGTCTATTGAAGATTGGGAGGAATTAGCTAAAAGTGAATTAACAAAAGAGAAAGCATAATTATTTATTTTTCTTAATCAACTAACGGGTGCGTTAGCTGAAGATCGGAGCTGTCTTTAAGGCAGCTTTTTCTTATGGCACTAAAGGGGCAGGTTAGTTGCATAAGGGTTCAATATAGAGGTTATTCAAAATAGACAAAGAATACTAAGGATATAAGTATTTTAGCTTGGGGGATTTATATGTCATTTGAACAATGTCATAGTATTACTTCTTTAATGTAAGGATTTAATAAAACGTGGTTCATTGCAGGTGGTTGGGCAATTGACCTTTTTATCGGTAGAGAAACAAGACAACATCAAGATATTGAGATTGCCCTATTTCGAAAAGACCAATTAAACCTAAAGGAATATCTAAAAGAATGGGACTTTAAAAAGGTTATTAAAGGTAAATTCTATGCTTGGGAAAATGAGTTTTTAGAGTTACCTATTCATGAAGTACACGCTTTAAATAAGTCAAATGGAGATAAATTAGAGGTACTTCTAAATGAAACAAAGGATGATGACTGGAAGTTCAGAAGGGATTTAACGATCTCCTATCCACTTAAGTCAGTTTGGAGTTATTCGGATACCGGGATTCCTTATCTAAATCCAGAAATTGTACTTTTATATAAAGTGAAAAACACAAGAGAAAAAGACGACCAAGACTTTATGGCGATATTAGACAATCTAGATGATGAGAGGAAAAAACGGCTTAAGTATGCCATACAATTGCACGAACCAGAACATAAATGGCTTCAATTCTTAACATAACTTATTGATGAAGAGCTTAAAGAGGAAAAAGCGAATATTAGGTTTAATTCTTATAATGGACAGGGGGAGAGGGATGGATAATTTATTACAAGATATCATAAATTGGGTCAGAATGACTGATGAACAGATTGTTATTGGCATTTCAGGACATGGTGCTGCTGGAAAAACGACGTTTGCCAATAGGCTTGCAATCCTACTAAATCAAAATGGAGTGAATTATATTAATACAGATCCATATATTGTTAGTTCGAACATACGAAAGCATGCAGTTATCGACTATACATATCAAAACGAAAATCATCGTTATAAAATGACGGCTTGCCATCCATCAGCTCATCATTTGCATTCTTTAGAAAGAGATGTTCGGATGGTTAGAGATGGTTTAGATTTATATACAATAGATACGCATTATATGAAAAGTGAGTTAATTTCTTCGAAAAACAAAGTAACGATTGTAGAAGGAATGAGTGTCGCATTTATTAATCCAGATTTATTTGATTTAAAAATTTACTTCTATACAGATGGTGAAACGGAATTAATGAGAAGGTCGAGCCGTGATATTGTTGAGAGAGGAACCAATATCAATTATTTAAGGCAGTCTCATGAAGAACGTCGGACTCAGTACGAAGTATTTATGCAACCATACAGTCAGCGTTTTGATATTATTATCAAAACTTTTGATGAAGCAATATGTCTTGAAAAAAATACATTTGAATTTAAATGCAAATAATCAACTATTTGTTGTGTTTAGAACGGGTGCGTTAGCTGAAGATCGGAGCTGTCTTTAAAGCAGCTTTTTCTTTATAGAACTAACGGGGCAGCATTCCTGTAATAACTGAAAATGAGGTTTGAACGAAAAAAGACCTCCTGATAAGGAATGTGCCCTAAGCTGGCCAGCTAAAAAAGGACAAACATCTATATGGAAGTCTCACCAAGAATTATAACTAAAATCATAAAACCACTCAAATTACTTCTGAAACCTACGGAGTTACATTGCCAAGCACATCATGTAGAAAGAGCACAAGATTTTAGAGGGTTGGAAAATTTTGTTTCTACAATTAATTGGAGGATTAGAAGAAGGAAAGCTATGTATAATTAGAGATGTAAGTTTATGCTTTTTATGTAATAATTATTTTGTAGTAATGTAAAGTTAAAATTCTTACATAGTGAAGGTGGGGATCATAGTGGCAATGGGAACGCATACTGTAGTAGTTCCAGTAGATGTACAAGCAGTTTGGGATTATGTCAGTGATCTCGAAAAATGGGCAACGACAGTACCAGCCTATAAAGAACATGAAATCATAAATGACAAGCAATCTATTTGGACATTTGAAGGTAGTGTGAAAGGTATTAAAAAAACAATACAAGCGCAGGTAGATATTACCGAATGGAATGAACCTTCAAACATCAAGTTTGAACTAAAAGGTTTATCAGATAATTTTACAGGAAGCGGTCACTTCACTGCAGAAGATGTTAATGGTAAAACAATAATGACTTGTACGGTGGAAATCCATGCAGGCGGATTATCTGGTGCGGTGTTAACACCAATTATTAAATGGGCTGTTCCAAAAGTAGCATCTCGTTTAACAGAATCTATCGCACGTAAAATTGCAGTATTCTCATAGTTTTCAAAGATTGAAAGCCAATTCATTTTGGTGATACCTTCTCTGAAGTATAGATGGTAAGATTCTGAAGTAACCAATATAATGATGAGCTCTACTAGAAATTTTATAATTAGCGGAAAGGGGGCTGTCCAAAAAGGATGGCCTCTTTATTTTCAATATTCCAGAATAGCTTTTCTTAATGAACCAACGGGTGCGTTGGTTCAAGACCAGGGCTGTCTTTAAGGCAGCTTTTTCTTTATGCAACTAAAGGGTCAGGATAGTTGAAGAGTGCTGTTAGACCTCTGTTGAACAATTGGACCAGATAATTGAGCAATAAAAAAAGTTAATTAAATTGTCTTTCAAACTCTATCACTCTTACAGAGATTTCATAAATTCTAACATTGTGTTTTGAAACTTATGTTACTTTATTAATGGAGGTGACATTTATGAAAAACAAACCAATCTATGTGGAGATTCCAATTCAGGCAACTATAGACGAGGTATGGCGTATGACTCAAAAGCCTGAACTACATGAACAATGGGATTTGCGTTTTTCTTCTATTACCTATTTACCGAAAAAATCAGAAGATGATCCGCAATCCTTTTTATATGAAACGAATTTTGGATATTATGTAAAGGTCGCTGGCTGGGGTAAAAGTATCGGTACGCATAATAAGAAGGATGGTTCAAAAACATCTTCTCTTCACTTTGGTACCGATCAAAGAATTTCGCCCATTTGTGAAGGAAAAGGATATTGGCAATATATACCGACAGATAACGGAACCACATTTCTCACCCAATATGACTATGATGTACGTTATGGTTTATTTGGACGGTTGTTAGACCTCTTTTTTCGGCCAATCATGGGGTGGGCAACAGCTCTAAGCTTTGATGTGCTAAAACGCTGGATTGAAAAGGGGGAATCGCCACGATCACAGTATGTACGTTTCATTATTAACGCTATAGTAACAATGCTCTTTTTCTTTGTTTGGCTTTATCATGGGTTAATACCGAAGATGATTGCCAAACATCCTGAGGAAGTATCGATGCTATCTAGTTTAACTTCCTTGGAGGGGACTGCTGCTATAAAGGGGGTAGGGATAATAGGCGTTCTAGAGATTTTATTTGCAGTGGTGTGGCTTCTTTATCGGAAGAAAAGACATTTACTTGTTCTGCAGATGATTGCTTTTCCGATATTAACCATCAGTGCCTTGATCGCTAGTCCTTCATTCTCATTACACCCGTTTAACCCTATTACATTTAATGCTAGTCTGTGGGTCCTTTCCATTATTAGCTTCTTACTCGCAACTGATTTGCCATCGGCGACAAGTTGCAAGCGTACGAGAAAGGGTGAATCATAATGACAATCTACCAAGACCTTTTAGGTGAGGATTTTCAAAGACTTCATCCTAAGCTACAAGAGCGTTATGCCCTGCCAATTGATAAACCGTTTAATGGGGTCGGAAAGATGTCAAAGATTGAAACGGGGGCTTTCTGGCTAAAACCCTTTTTAAAATTAGCAACACGCTGGAAATTTCTTTTTCCCGAAAACGGGAAGGATGTGCTGTTTTCAATCAAAAATACCTGTAGATCATTGCCGACTGGTGCGGCAGAAATATATTGGGAGCGTTCTTTTTATTTTGAAGAGATTACTCGGCATTTTAATGCATTTATGACGGTAGATACGAAGCGTGGAGTTGTGAAGGATTATTTAGGGGAGCCGAGCTTATTTTATTCGGATTTAAAGTTTGTGGTGACACCTGAAGGGCGCATAAACATTCGCTCTGGGCCTCAACGTATCATTATAGGAAATCTAGAGTTCCCGATTATTCGGTTATTAGAAGGAGTTGTGAACGTTGAGGAAGGGTACGATGATGCCCGAGAAGTATTTACGATTCAAGTCGATATACGAAACCGAATCGTAGGAAGGTTGATGGCTTATGAAGGCGAATTTAAGGAGCAGACTGTTTAGTTCAATCACCATTGCAGGTGTGTTCCTTTTCATAGCAAGCAGCATTTTGACATCTGAACCCTATTTGTTAATGCTGTCAGCTGCACAGTTGATTTTCGTGCCACTTATGCTCCAGCTACTATTAGAAACAAAGAGGAAACATATTATTTTCAATTGGATTGCTATGCTCTCCATCTTTTTATTGCAAGTTGTCCCATCAAGTACAGGAAAGATGGTACTCGCTTTCATTTATATGATTTTAACCTTTTTTGTGGCGTGTTATGGGCTAAAGCGTTTTTTTCGGCGTGGTTTTACAAACTGGGCAGAAATATCGATTGATATCGGGATGATGTATTTATTTGTAGGCGGACTATGGTTCTTTGCTTATATTGCGGGAATTGATACAGGTTTTAGTCCACTAATCACTTGGTTAACAGCTATTCATTTTCATTACTCTGCCTTCTTATTGCCCATATCTCTTGGATTTTTTGGACGCTTACACGATTCAACATGGTATCGATTAATTGTGCCTATTATTTTAGCAGGTCCCATGCTCGTCGCCATTGGCATTTCATTTTCGCCATTACTAGAATTCATCTCTGTATTGCTATACATATTTGCCATTTACACCTTAATCGTACTTGCATACCGAACACGCTTCCTTTCACACTTGCAGACGATATTGATACGGCTATCATTCAGTGCACTAGGCATCACAATCTTATTTTCATTGCTTTATGCGACAAATAATTCGTTTGGACTTTGGTTTGTTAGTATTGATTTTATGCTAGAATTTCATGGCTTATTTAACTGTTTGATTTTTGGCATGTTAGGCGTACTCGGTTGGGTGCTTGTGCCTCCTAAAACGAAGCAGGATGTCTGGAATTTCCCAGTGAGCCAAATTCGAGGTGCGTTAAAAGGAGCAGGTAAGCAACACCCAGGACTAGTGGATGAACTAAGTGATTTTGTTGATGTCAAAACTTTACCAAAAACAATCGTCCATTTTTATGAGAACACAGATCAGTATCGGTTATTTGCTTCTGTAAAATGGGCAACTTGGTTTATACCGTTTGCGGTGTGCTATAAATTGATAAGTACAAAACTACAGCAATTGAACTTACCCATCTCAAGTAAACGTACTGAAATGACATATAAAATACGTGCTGTTGATCAAACGGTAGATGGGAGGGAAAATCCACGCGCATGGATTCGCCAGGTGAAGGGGAATACCGTATTTATGGCCATTTATTCTCAGCATAAAACGGAGGGCAGGACGTATATGAATATAGCACTTCCTCTTCCCTATTCGTCAATGATTGGTATTTTACAGCTTGACGCTATCGATGGATCACTTATTCTTTCGAGCGATGGAGAAAGTGACTCTGGTATTTATTTAGCAGCTGGCAAAGCGCTTTTCAAGCTTCCGTTATCTGAGCACTTTTTAATTAATGAAACAATTGCAGGAATACTCACAGCACATCATAAAATGAGGATTTTTGGAATTCCTTTCTTACATATTGATTACACCATTAATCAAAAATGATGATGTAGGTTATTAATGCTTTTTTGGAGGGATTTAAAGACGTGAAATTTAATAATTAGATGAATTAAAGAATAGTTTTTTCTAATTATTTATACAAGAATTGATACGACTTATTCCATTAAAGGGAACGATTCTTTAATAAGGATCGCTTTTCTTAATGAACTAAAGGGGCAGCATTCCTGTAATAACTGAAAATGAGGTTTGAACGAAAAAAGACCTCTTGATAAGATGAATGTGTCCTGAGCTGGCCAGCTAAAAAGGACAAAAACATCTATCGGAGGCCTCACAATGAATTATAACCAAAATCATAAAATCACTCAAATTACTTCTGAAACCTTAATTGTCGGAGTTGACATCGCCAAGCACAATCATGTCGCGAGAGCACAAGATTTTAGAGGATTGGAACTGGGTAAAACGTGTTTCTTTGAAAATACGAAAGCAGGATTTCATTCGTTTCTAGATTGGATTAACCAACTTGTTAAAGAGTTCAAGCTAAATCAAGTGATTGTAGGCATGGAGCCAACTGGTCATTACTGGTTAAATCTAGCTCATCTTCTAAAAGAGAATAATATTAAGTTCGTATCTGTCAATCCACTACATGTTAAACGAAGTAAAGAATTAGACGATAATTCACCTACAAAAAATGACGTGAAAGATGCAAAAGTCATCGCACAGTTAGTCAAGGACGGAAGATACGCCGAACCAACAATTCCACAAGGAATTTATGCAGAACTCCGAGTGGCCAAAAAACTTCGCGATCTTCTCAACGTTGATTTACAGGTCGTTCAGGGACAAGTTCATAACTGGCTTGATCGTTACTTTCCTGAATTTTTGACGGTGTTCAAAAGTTGGGAAGGCAAGGCAGCTATTCATTTTCTAAAGCTAGAAGCCTTGCCACATGAACTTGTAAATTATACGGATGAAGAGCTCTTACTTTCCTTAAGACAAGTGGTACAACATTATAACTTTCCTCAGATAAACACTCCTTTACTTTGATATTAAATTAAAACGATAGACGTAAAATACGGCTATCGTTTTTTGGAATCAATTATCTTGAAAGAGTTTGAGAGCGTCTTATCTTTGTCGTTATTCTGCTCTTGTTCTTTAATTTTTCTAGCTATTTCTTGAACACACTTCACTGAAAAGACTTTAGTGATTGTACCTTATCGACTTGTTTTTCTTTAGTTAAGTTATTTGCAACTGTTCTCACTTCTTCCATATCAATTTTTACTTTTGGGGTACCATGCCCATCAAGCTAAGAAAATAGGTCCCCCCAAAAAAAACGATAAATTGAGCTTATAAGTTACAGAAAGTCCAAAATTTCATTCTGGGGGTACTACAAAACTTTAACTTGATGGCAATGGGGTAACATCAGGAAAATGAGTATTTACAACGATAATCATTTTGATACAAGTCATATGGAAATTATGAACTTTATTTTGTAGGGATTGGATTGTGTCTAAAAAGGCTCTACACTATTGAGATTGTGAAAGAATGTACTTAAACTAAAGGGCAGTTTAGTTGAAGAACAATAAGTATCAGTTACTACAAGGATCAGAGACGACTATGTTCTTGGGTATTGCCGACTTAATCGTAGGCGAAGGCAACATCCCACACGTAACCCATCCCATTTACGATGAAAGTAGTAAGGAGAGAAGTAGCTGACCATTGGTGTGTACTACGTAAAGTTAAAATTGTGTTGTTTTATCAGCGAGTTTATCCCATACAAAAAGCTCTCAAACGAATATATTAAAATAAGATTAAAATTACTTTTTTAATCTAAAAAATTTTAATAGAAGGGAGTTTTTTTCGGTAATGAAATTACGAAATGACTTTCTCTACATTGGTGACGGCTCAGACAACACCGTGAAGACTTTCGATGCAGAAACGGGGAGGTTTCTTGGCAGTTTTGTTGCATCCGGCAGCAATGGCTTAAGCGGTCCTCGAGGACTGATTTTCGACCATGTGGGTAATCTCCTAGTCACGAACCAAAACGTTGGACAACCTCAGAATGGTGACGTTTTGAAGTATAATGGACAGACCGGTGCGTTTCTGGGGGAACTTGTCAAATCGAATGCACCAGGCGCCCCGTTTGCACCGCGCGGCATCGTTCTGTCGAAGAAAAATGTCCTGTTTGTGGCGGACATGGGTGACGTAGACGTGCCGGGAGAAGTACGGTTGTATAATGGCACCACAGGGGTGTTTCTTGGAAACCTCGACCACTCCGGCTTCACTGGACAGTTCCATCCTCGTGCTTTGGTCATTGGTCCCGACGGCGTGCTGTATGTATCCGTACGCAATCTGCCACAGCCGGAAGGTGGCGCTGTTCTGCGATTTAATCCGAAAACTGGGAAGTTCCTTGGAGTATTCATTGAGAGCAACACTGTTAACGACCTCAACCGTCCAGAAGGCTTAGTCTTCGGTCCCGACGACAACCTCTATATCACCAGTTTCAGAAGGGACGCGAGTGACACGGACAAAATTCTGATTTTCGACGGTGAAACGGGCAAGTTTCTCGACAAGATTAACCTTGATTTCGTCGGGCAGCCACGAGCCTTTGCGCAGGCAATTCTATTTGGTCCTGATGGAAAACTGTTTGTGCCAATTAATGGTGACGGTCCCGACACAGGTTCGGTGCGGCGATACAACCTCCATCATCATCATAAAACGTTCGATGTGTTCGTGCCACCGGCTTCAGCGGGTGGACCGTTAGGGATGCCGTGGTATCTAACATTTGGCAATACAAACCCCGGTACACTAGCTTACCAGCATGACCAGGAAGAGAGCAGTGACCATCATCACCATCATGTTGACGAGAGTAGTTAATATTTGAATATATAAGGAACGAATGTTCTAACATTTAGACCGGTCTTTTTTGGGCAAGGTGTAACCCTTCTGAAAGGTTATATTTACCATTTCTGTGATTTTTTAAACAATATTCCTTATTTAGCTAACGGGTGCTTTAGCTGAAGATCGGAGCTGCCCGTCCTTTAAGGCAGCTTTTTCTTTATGCAACTATCGGGGCAGGTTACTTGAAGAAGAGCTATGTTAAAAGTACAATCACGTTTACTAATTTATGGTAACATTAAATTAATGAATTTTATTAGGAGAGCTAAATTATGGATATTATACTTTCAATTTTTTACGGCTTTGTTGGTTTAGTTATTCTATTTTTTATTGTTCAATATGCCATAAGTATTGGGATTGACAATTCTAAAGAAGTTAAGGCTTTAAGGTCCGAACTTAAAGAAATAAAAAATCAACTCAAAGATTTAGGTGGAAAATAAACACATAAGAATTTTTCTTATTCGTTAGGTGGTAATTGGAGCTGTCTTTAAGGCAGATTTTTTCTTAATGAACTAACGGGGCAGGGTAGTTCATTAAGAAAATAATATACTAAAAGAGCCATTTCGCTAATAAATCCAGTTTAAGCAACTTATTTCACAATAATTACAAATTATAAAACCAAATTCTATCCTTTTAATGTAGAAAAAGGACTGAAGAATAACAAGAATCGACTTCCTTCAGCCCCATTAGTTAATAATATTTATGCTTATTCGAACGTAACATCTTTCTCCTTTTATTTCCTTTTTCTTTCTATTTCTTTTATAAATGATTCTCCTTCAATATCTAAATTTGGTAGTAGTTTATCTAACCACTTTGGCAAGTACCAAGAAGCTTCTCCCATTATGATCATTACTGCTGGTAAAATAGCCATTCTTACTACAAAAGCATCAAATAGAACGCCAAATGTGAGAGAAAAGCCCATTGCTTTAATTATTGGATCTGGAGCTAACATGAATCCAGTAAATACTGAAATCATAATCAACCCAGCAGCTGTTACTACTCCACCACTATCTCTCATTCCTGCTAGAACAGCTTCGCGTGCATCCCCGGTATGTGTAAATACTTCACGCATTCTACTAACTAGAAAGACCTCATAATCCATTGCTAACCCAAATAAAATCCCTATCACAATGACTGGTAAGAAGCTTAATACAGGATTAACAATGGGAAATCCAAATAAATCAATCAAATTTCCATCTTGTATAACAAATACAGTGAATCCTAATGTTGCACCTAATGAAAGTAAAAATCCTAGAACTGCTTTTAATGGAACTAGAATAGACCTGAATACTAGTACTAATAAAATGAATGAAAATCCAATAATTAATAAAGCGAATATTGGCAATGCATCACTCAATTTCTGTGATATATCAATGTTTACCGCCGTAGTACCTGTAACCATTAATTTTAACTGTTCGGATTTTTCCAAGGTCTTTGCCTTTTCTCTAATATCGTCTACAAGATCTTTTGTTTCTGAATCAGATGCTCCTGTCTCTGGAGTTATAGAAATAAGATACCATTCTCCTGAAGGTCCAGAAATTGCTGGACTAACATTTTTTACATTTGATAATCCACTTAACTCTTCTATAGTATCACTTAATGCTACTTGTGGATTGGTTGTTTCGCTTGATGTTTTAGCGGCTACAATTAATGTTGCATGATGGCCTGGGCCATAAGCTTTGCTAAGTAAATCATATGCTTTTCTTTCTGTTGTCTCTTCATTTTTTGAACCGTTATCTGGTAATGCGAGTTCCATATGGGAAATAGGGATAGCAATTATAGAAAGAAGTATAATTCCAATAACTGCTACCCTCCACGGGCGTTTTGCTATAAAATTTCCCCATCTTTCGGAAATGGTCTGTTTTTTATCGCTTTTAATAATTTTACTTAAAAAAGTATTTTTTCTATCTGGTCCCACTTTATGTCCCATCAGACCTAAAAAAGCCGGAACCACAATTATTGCAATAAATATTGCTAATAATACGCATAGAGCAGCAGATAGACCCATCATTGTTAAAAATGGTATTTTTGCAACAGATAAACCTAAGAGCGCAATGATGACTGTTATGCCAGCAAACACTACAGCACTCCCGGCTGTTCCATTTGCAATTGCTACAGACTCTTGGACAGAATATCCTTCTTTTCTTTGGTGTCTAAAACGAGTCATAATAAAGAGAGCATAATCAATGCCTACTGCCAGTCCCAACATTGCTGCTAACGTTATCGAAACAGAGGTAATTTCCAAATAATTTGTTCCAATCACAATTAGTAAAATTCCTATAGCTAGTCCAATAACCGCCGTAATAATTGGCAACCCGGACGCTAAGAAGGAGATAAAAGTAATTGCCAATATAACATAAGCAACAATTACCCCAATTACTTCTGTGATTCCTCCAATTTCCATTTCAGAAAATAAAACATCACCAGCTAATTCTGTTTGAATACCTGCATCACGTGTATTTTCAATGTTTTCAATAATATTTTCCTTTGATTTTTCCGATACCTTGTCTGCTGCTACATTATAAGTAACAATTGCATACCCTATTTTCTTATCTTTACTTAAATTCCCTAACTCTAATGGGCTTGCTACAGAAACAATATGTCCATCTTTTTCTTTTATCACTCTCAATGTATCTGTAATTACTTTATTAATCTCTTCAGAATCTAAGGTTTTATTTTCAGGTGCTTTTAATACTAACTGTACTTGGCCTCCGGTATTAGAGGGAAATTCCTTTTTAATGAGTTGAAGGGCTTTTTCTGATTCTGATCCAGGTATAGACATGTCTTCAGAAAAATTTGGTCCCAGATTCATTGCAATAATTGCTATCGCAAGGAGAACTGTTAATGAGCCTCCAATTATTTTTTTACTATTGTTTGCCGCCCATTCTCCTAATTTATAAAGATACTTTGCCATCAACAGCTTCCTTTCATCCTAATATTACATACAACACATTAAAACAACTAGTTATTATTTAAACGGTAAGTTATTAATTAAACACTTTGTTGATTTAATGGCATGGACATAGTATATTCAAGCTAATTGAAGGTAACAATAAGCAAAATGAAAACACTTGTTATTAAATAGTCATTTATTAATTTTTTGTTCATTTAAAAACATATTGAAGTGATTTGGTTAATAAGTAGGAGGGAAAAACGTGGTTGGTACACCAGGAAACCGAAGAACATTGTATAGTAAAAAGGTAATTATAGAGGCTTTTTTACTGCTCCTACAAGAAAAAAATTTAAATAAAATTACTGTTACGGAAATTTGCAAAGAAGCAGATATTAATCGCGGCACTTTTTATTCTTATTACAATGATCCGTTTGATTTAATGAGAAGTATTGAAGAAGAAATGATAGAGAAAATGATGAGTGCAATTAATAATTCAGGAGAACAAAATATACTAAATGAACTTTTAAATTTGATACTTATTAATAAGGAGCTCTGTAAAATCATTTTTAATGAAAAAAATAGCTCTCATGTACTAAACACAGTTTTGAATTCTGCTCATGATATAACAATTGCAGAAATAAAAAAACAGTTACCAAATGCTAATGAGACTCATTTAGAATATTTTTTCACTTATTCGACAGGAGGGATCATTGAAGTAATTCGAAAATGGATAAATGATGATATGAAAATTCCAACTGAAGAAGTTGTACAAATCTTAGAAAGTATGAACGTCACCTAATTTTATTAAAAAGTAACTTAATATTATGAATAATTGTCCTTAATGGGTACAGAGATTCACTATAAAAAAAGACCATTATCATTGAGTAATTTGCTTAAAATTATGCTAAATGTTTTTACTGATATGTGCAAAGTTAGCAGTACACCAATAAAGTAATAAGGTATACTTCAGTAAAATAAGGTATATTATATTTGTTGAATAGATTCTCTTTAATGACAAGAAAAGTGGGTGAACAAAGTGGGGAAATATCAATTGGATACCAAAGGTAAGGTAGCTGTGACAAAGTTTCATGAAAAACAGAAGCCTGCCAAATTTGATAAAAAGCAGCAACTTGAAAAAATACGTGCGGAGTATTTGAAAAAGAAGCAAAAACAAACAGATAAATAATATGAATGAAAACATAGGAAGACTAAAATCTCCCTATGTTTTTTTTATTCGAAGTTCTTTTTTCAATTGATGATAGAATGTATTATTGCCATGAATTTCAGATTCGGTAACAAAAAACTAGTCATCAGATATCCATTCCTCACTGAAAATTTCAGTAGCAGAATCAATAGACCAGCCGTTATTTTGGATACACCAGTAATCTCCAGCAGAAATTTTTAAAACACTTGGATACTCACTTGGCTTTGGTAGCTGAATAAAAAGATAAGTCTCGTTCTTTTCAGCGAGATACTTTCTCAACACCCCACACTCAAAGAAAATCAGGGAATACGTGCTTTACATAAATAAGGAAGGTTGTAGAAGCAACCTTTTCTTAATGAACTAACGGGTGTGTTAGTTCATTAAGGATCACAAAAATAATCAATCTTTTTTGTAAAATAACCAAGAAGATTAAAAATATATGTTGTTCGAAAAAGGGGAGGATATAGATATTGCCTTCCCCTTTGTGTTTACAGATAAATTTGTATCTCCAAACATTTATAGATTGAATTGGTGCGGTTTGGAGTGGATTAATAACTCTATGTACTCAAATTCATGTCCCCAATGTACTTAGCTTTGTGTCTTCGTACAAGTGACAATTAAAGTAAACACCGTGGGCAGATAGTGGTGGTTAGCCCTAATGCCCATGAGGTCCGTGGCTCTTTAAACAAACATACTGCCACCGTACGAGCATATCGCCAGGCTCGACCAGGCCGCCGATGGGATCTGGCCTGGTCAAGCCTGCTCACTACCCTGTTTTTAGTCCGCCCATTCAACATCGGTCGTGAACACAATTGTTAACCATCTATCAGTACTTTCCTCGCCGATGGCATTACCGATTTCATCACGGATTGCGTCCCAATCTTCAAGGCATTTTGCCGGCCACCCGCCAGGCACAAT
Organism: Bacillus sp. ISL-57; assembly: GCF_018613135.1. Lineage (NCBI taxonomy): Bacteria > Bacillati > Bacillota > Bacilli > Caryophanales > Bacillaceae > Bacillus > Bacillus sp. ISL-57. The sequence goes on from NZ_JAGGQV010000006.1 coordinate 29,841, forward strand.
AAAGTATAGTTCAATTTGCTTTCCCCGACCAACCTTTGCGACGTAAGCTCGGTAAGAAACGAAGCCGTAGCGCTTCACAAAGTCCCGTGCGACCTCGTCCACATGCTGCTTGAGTGATTGAGGGGTGATCAGCAGGACATCCGCCAAGGCCCGCTTTACCGTTGAAATCGGCAGCGGAATAATCACCAAACAGATCAGCACAAGTACTGCAGGATCAATATAGGGTGAAAGCCATTCCAAATTCGTTCCTTCAAAAGCGTATCCGATGCAAAACGCAATCAAGAGCGCAGCGGTGATGCCACCGGTCATCATCCAGGCCTTAGCGTCAAGGGCAACAAAATCCGAGCTAAGTGTCTTGTTTACGCGTGTTTCGAAAATCGCCATAGAACAGCAAGCGATCATCGTCACAACGGCATAGACGATGGCGAATCCGAACTCGAGATTGCGGCCGCCCGTCATAAGACTACCAATTGCATTAATCAAAGCGTAAACGGCCGCCCCCATGAGCATGACACCGTTGAGACCAAGGACGATTGGCTCCAAGTGCCAAAATCCCATTGTGAAGCGTTCACTCAATTTACCATTCTGCCTATTCGGTGCGGTGGACGAGGTAATCAACTTAGAGACAATGAGCGCCAAGACACTCATGATTGCATCGGTCAGAGAATAGAACCCATCAAAGGTGATAGAGAACGACCCTGATAGCAAGCCGAAAATGATCCCAAAGCAAGCAACGAAGATGGTAACGCCAATGGAGACGCGAAGTATTCTTTGTTCGGTATTCAATTTTTTTCCCCCTAGGATTGCAGCTAGAATAGCCATAGTAGCGTTTCCCCTACTGGACTACTTTAAGTGAAAACATCGCCATTATCTGCTCTTTAACATCATAATAATCTCCCAACCTTTCAAGTATCATTTTTGTCTTAAGGTTCAGAGTTTATACACCCTAAAACTTTCGTGTTCTTGACTGGTTTATGGTTTATAAAAATCGATTAGTCTAATTTGCCTAGAACAAGATAATTAAACAACTTAAAACTACTTTAAATATTATAATTTGCAAACATTGATTTAACAGTGATGGCATATACAAATTATTACATAAATGGACATAGAGTTGAAGAGTTGGTTAACTAAAAGGTACATTGTATGCAAAAAGTGCCTTACAGCATTGAGTTAGATGAGCCTATGAAATTAAAAGACGAATTAATAAAAAGGAGTTAAGGTATCATGTATGGAGTCGGATTTAACTCAAGCTCCAGCTCCAATTAAGGATCGTCAAGATTGCAATCTTGAAGTTGGCAATGAAATTAAAATACCTTAATTAAAGCTAAGTTGGCGCGTGTTTCCTCGATTCTTTAGTGAAAAAACTTCATGTTACTATCTGTTCAAATTAGCGGTGATTAATGACAGAGGTTGCTGAGACAGCCTTTTTCTTTTCATATGGCAATAACGGGTCAGGTTAAAACAAGAGTTTGAATCTTTGTGAAAAACTATGTGGGAGTGGATGCAAAGAGTATATTCCGAGTATCAGGTTATTAATTTTATAATCTCCTATGTACAACGTACCTTTTAATCGGAATAAGATGTGACAGGTATGGGGCGCCACCAGAAAGTAGATTGACCATATAGATAATTAATGGCGTTGTTCTGTATAATGCTGGCGGTACATCATGTAGGATATGTACCTGACGCCACTCTTAAATAAAAATAGAACTATATTGTGTAAGTTTTTGAGAGGATAAAATAAAATGTACAAACCTTGTTAAGGAAAAGTGGTGTTTTTTTATAATAGGGGGTTAATCTATGTCTTGTTTAGTTCATTTCAATAGTCGACTACTTAGTTGGAGAATCTGAATTGACTATTCGTAAAAGTACACGTTTATGAACGGGGAGTATAAGGGTTTTATTTCAACGTTCGCTAAAGTCAAATACTTCTAAAACGTTCGACTTTGATTATATTGGCGAAAATCCGGTAGAATTCAAAAAGCTTGCATTATTTATTATCATTATTATAAAATACTTGTATACAAGTGTACTTGAACTCTATAAGAAGGTGAATTTATGGCTGAATCAAAGGAATTTCTTTATCCTGTAAAATGGCTTTCAAAAGCTTCAGCTGGTGATCGCGTTACATCCGAGCTTAGAATGCGTATTATTTCGGGGATGATTGAAAGCGGTGCCATCCTTTCTGAAAACAAATTAGCTGCTGATTTCGGTGTAAGCCGCTCACCCGTTCGTGAAGCGTTAAAAATACTGGCCTCTGAAAATATCATCCGATTAGAAAGAATGGGTGCGGTTGTCATTGGTTTAACAGAAAAAAAGTATGCAGAAATTTATGATGTACGTATTCTCATTGAAACGTTTGTATTTGAACGTCTAGTGAGGATGAACACGAATGAATTAGTAATGGAACTTAGTAAAATATTGGAAATGATGAAGGTGTCCATAAAATACTTGGATGCGGATGAGTTTTCCTATCAGGATGTTCTATTCCACGAAACGATCATTCGCTCCATCGATCATTCCTACATCCTGATGATCTGGGATAATTTAAAACCTGTAATGGAAAGTTTGATTCTTCTATCCATGCGCAGTCGTTTTAAAGAAAAGTATGAAGACTTTACACGGATCATAAATAATCATCAACTTTATATTGATGCGATCAAAACAAAAGATCGAGACATCATGATTAAGTCGTTACATGAAAACTTTGATGATGTTCAAGGAAAAGTTGAAGACTTATGGATGGCTCAACAGATGCTTTCAAAAGGAGTCGAACAAGAAAATGACTAGCTATATGTTAGGAGTAGACATCGGTACAACAAGTACAAAAGCTGTATTATTCACGAAAAAAGGCGATGTCATCCAGCAAGAGAATATTGGCTATCCCCTTTACACACCGGATATGACAACGGCGGAACAAGACCCTGAGGAGATTTTTCAGGCTGTTCTGAAAGCCTTTTCAAATATAACGAAGCAGCATCCAGATAAAAAACCAACATTTATTTCATTTAGCAGTGCGATGCATAGTGTTATAGCTATGGATGAAAATGACCAGCCGCTAACCGCTTGCATCACTTGGGCAGATAATCGCAGTGAAGCTTGGGCCCATAAAATAAAGGATGAATTAGATGGGCATGAAGTTTACAAGCGAACCGGAACACCGATTCACCCGATGTCACCATTATCCAAAATCGCCTGGATCGTGAATGATCGCCCGGAGATCGCAACCAATGTTAAAAAGTATATCGGGATTAAAGAATATATCTTTAAAAAGTTCTTTGGCCAATACGTTGTCGATTATTCCCTTGCTTCAGCCATGGGCATGTTGAATCTCAAAAACTTGGATTGGGATGAGGAAGCCCTAAGAATTGCTGGAGTTACGCGTGATCAATTATCTGAACTCGTACCGACAACAAAGACCTTTAACGACTGTGACGCGGATTTAGCCAAACAGATCGGGATTGACCCACAAACCCCATTTGTCATTGGGGCAAGTGATGGTGTCCTTTCAAATCTAGGTGTAAACGCTATCCGGAAAGGTGAAATCGCTGTCACGATTGGGACAAGCGGTGCGATTCGGACAATTATTGACGAACCGAAAACAGACGAAAAAGGAAGAATCTTTTGCTATGCCTTAACGGAAAAGCATTGGGTGATTGGCGGGCCGGTAAACAATGGCGGGATGGTCCTTCGCTGGATTCGCGATGAATTTGCTTCTTCCGAGGTGGAAACAGCTAAAAGACTCGGAATCGACGCTTATGAAGTCTTGACCAAGATTGCCGAACGGGTAAGACCGGGCGCTGATGGATTGTTATTCCATCCATATCTTGCAGGTGAACGTGCACCATTATGGAATCCGGACGTAAGGGGTTCGTTTTTCGGATTAACGCTGTCGCATAAGAAAGAACATATGATTCGAGCGGCTCTGGAGGGAGTCATTTACAATTTATACACCGTATTTTTGGCCTTAACCGAATGCATGGACGGTCCCGTGACCCGAATTCAAGCTACGGGAGGCTTCGCAAGGTCGGCTGTTTGGCGGCAAATGATGTCCGATATCTTCGAATCGGAAGTCGTGGTTCCAGAAAGCTACGAAAGTTCGTGCCTTGGTGCTTGTATATTAGGGTTATATGCAACTGGGGAAATTGATTCCTTCGAAGTGGTTTCTGAAATGATAGGCAATACCCACAAGCACACACCGAAAGCTGATTCTGTAAATGAATACAGGCAGCTGCTGCCGATTTTCATTAACCTATCAAGGGTATTGGAAAACGAATATACACAGATTGCGAATTATCAAAGAAACTTAATAAATGCTGCAAAGTAAAGACATGGGGGGATTACAATGCCATTAGTCATTGTCGCTTTAGGAATTGTCGCTTTATTAATTTTAATAATGGGCTTAAAATTAAACACCTTTATTTCCTTGATCATCGTATCGTTTGGAGTGGCTTTAGCCCTTGGGATGCCGCTTGACGGAATTGTCAAAACCATTGAAGCTGGATTAGGCGGAACACTTGGCCACTTAGCGTTAATCTTTGGACTTGGGGCGATGTTGGGTAAGTTGATCGCAGATTCAGGCGGAGCGCAACGCATTGCCATGACCCTTGTTAAGAAATTCGGTGAAAAGAATATTCAATGGGCAGTCGTGGCAGCATCATTCATTATCGGTATCGCATTATTTTTTGAAGTGGGATTAGTATTATTGATTCCAATCGTATTTGCGATTTCAAGAGAATTAAAAGTTTCGATATTGTATCTTGGCATTCCAATGGTGGCGGCATTATCCGTGACACACGGTTTCTTACCGCCGCACCCAGGACCAACCGTCATCGCTGGTGAATACGGCGCAGACATCGGCCAGGTTTTACTTTACGGCTTCATTATTGCGGTTCCAACCGTTATTTTAGCTGGACCAGTATTTACGAAGATAGCGAAAAGATTAGTACCTGAATCATTTACGAAAACAGGCAGCATTGCCTCATTAGGGGAACAAAAATCTTTTAAACTTGAAGAAACACCTGGATTTGGAATCAGTGTATTTACTGCATTACTTCCGGTTATATTAATGTCAATTGCTACGATCATCACTTTGATGCAAAAAACGATGGGATTTGAAGATAATGGTTTACTGGCAGCTATCCGTTTTATTGGTGAAGCCGGTACTGCCATGTTGCTTTCCTTATTATTTGCGGTCTATTCAATGGGAGTGGCAAGAAAGATTCCAATGAAGGATATTATGGAATCATGTACATCAGCGATCCTGCATATCGGAATGATGCTCTTGATCATTGGGGGGGGCGGAGCCTTCAAACAAGTATTGATCGATGGCGGTGTAGGTGACTATGTAGCTGAATTATTCAAGGGAACATCATTATCACCAATCCTGCTTGCCTGGATCATCGCTGCAATCCTGCGTATTTCATTGGGATCTGCTACAGTTGCTGCCTTGACGACAGCTGGTTTGGTTATTCCGATGTTAGGTCAGACGGACGTTAACCTTGCTCTGGTCGTACTTGCTACAGGAGCGGGAAGTTTAATCGCTTCCCACGTTAACGATGCTGGTTTTTGGATGTTTAAAGAGTATTTTGGCTTAAGCATGAAAGAAACATTCGCAACATGGACTTTGCTTGAGACGATCATATCAGTAGCTGGATTAGGATTCATTCTATTACTAAGCTTATTTGTATAGGCTTTCCCGGCAGTAAATCCCCGACTTATGGCAGGGATTTACTGCCTATTATTCTTACATAAGAAGGAGCAGAAAAAATGTTCAATACAATTGGTGTCATTGGTTTAGGGGTAATGGGCAGTAATATCGCGTTAAATATGGCTAATAAAGGAGAAAAAGTAGCCGTCTATAATTACACAAGAGATTTAACGGATCAGCTTGTTGCTGAATTGGACGGTCAGTCAATCCATCCGTATTACGAAATCCAAGAATTTGTTCAGTCACTGGAAACGCCAAGAAAGATTTTTCTGATGGTGACTGCGGGTAAAGCGATCGACTCGGTGATCACTTCATTACTGCCTCATCTTGATTCGGGTGATATCATCATGGACGGCGGTAACTCCCATTACGAAGATACTGAACGCAGATATGATGAATTGAAATCTAAAGGATTCAGTTATGTAGGAATTGGTATTTCCGGTGGGGAAGTCGGTGCGTTAAAAGGACCTTCAATCATGCCAGGCGGAGATAAGGACGCCTATGAAAAAGTAGCTCCGATCCTGACAAAAATCGCAGCCAAAGTAAATGATGCTCCTTGCTGTACCTATATCGGTCCAAAAGGGGCAGGTCATTTTGTGAAAATGGTACATAACGGTATTGAGTATGCGGATATGCAATTAATCGCCGAAGCTTATACGTTTTTAAGAGAAAAACTGCATTTAGAAGTTAATGAAATTGCTGACATCTTTGAAACATGGAATCAAGGCGAACTGAAAAGTTATTTAATCGAAATCACAGCAGAAATATTAAGGAAGAAAGATGAAGTCACGGGCTTACCCTTGATCGATGTGATTCTTGATAAAGCAGGACAAAAAGGCACCGGAAAATGGACCAGCATGCAAGCAATTGATAACGGAATACCAGCATCGATCATTACAGAGTCTTTGTTTGCGCGCTACATTTCAGCTTTAAAAGAAGAGCGGGTTCATGCAGAAAACATTCTAACAGGGCCTGAAAACGTTGAGCAAAAATTAGATAAAAATGAGTGGATTGACTATATTAGGCAAGCATTATATATGGGAAAGGTTTGTGCATACGCGCAAGGTTTCACTCAATATAAAATGAGTTCTGAACTTAACGGCTGGGATTTGCCTTTAAAGGATATTGCGCTTATTTTCCGCGGCGGCTGCATCATTCGGGCAGAGTTTTTAAATGGCATTAGCGAAGCCTATCAAGAGCAGCCGAATCTGGCCAATTTATTGATTTCACCATATTTCGCTGAAAAGGTTGCAAATTACCAGGCAGGATTGCGAAAGGTTGTCTGTGAGGGAATAAATTCCGGGATCTCGTTTCCATGTTTAGGCTCTTCACTTACTTATTACGATAGTTATCGTACAGGCATTTCAAATGCTAACCTCCTGCAAGCACAACGTGATTATTTTGGTGCGCATACCTATGAGCGACGTGATTTAGCTGGGGTTTTTCACACGAACTGGCAGTGATGGAAAGTGACAAAGGAATTAGTCATTTTTACTAACGTTTATGAAGTTGAAACAGGTACTTTACTTCAAAAAAGAGTTGCTTTGGCAGCTCTTTTTTCTTATGTAACAAAAGGTACAGGTGGTTGATAAAGGAATTTTAGTTAGGGCACGTTATTTCGAACTCTGGGTGAACTTCAAAATAGAGAAAGATTGACGGGAACGAATAATATTTTCTGGGGAGGTTTAATACTCAGTTTAAGTGGTATATAAATGATATCGGTTTATAGCATTTTACCCCTCTGCTACCTTAATCTTATAATCAGGGTTCACTATGAAAGAGTATCGTTTCTTGAAAAATGTCGGCAAGTGGCACATATTCTTCTTTTGGATATTTCTAATTATTTCCGCGTGGAAAAGGAGTGGTATATCATGAGGCAAATGTGTATTTACTGTTTTAAATGGGCTGACATAGATACGATGACACCAATTTTTGAACAAGGTAGAGAGTTCGTCAATTATTATTGTGAAGATTGTGTTAATGCTGTTATGGATAATTTGTTTAAACTCCCATACAAACATGCATGCGAACCATCGAGAATCCACTAGCATCAAGATATGCGATTTAATAGTTAAGCGAGTGTGCCGGAACAGCATAACTAAAGGCCATCTCAAACGAGAAGGGCTTTTTTTGTTTTTGAAATATGAACGGGAAGCATATGTAATCATCGGTGCTCACCAAACATGTGAATATCTTAAAAGGTTAAGGCCTCCCACAGTTTACTGATGGGAGGCCTTTTCTTATCAAGTAATCCGGAGGTTTAACCCTAGTTATTTCAACCCACTTAAACAACATGGTCATACCGAATATTATTAAGTGGTACTCATAAGGTAGTATATCGGATTGAGGAAAAATATGAATTGGATTAGATATAAACAATAAAACAGTTAAAGAAACTAAGCATTTAAGGGGAAGATTAACCTGTTAAAGGAATTCTATGTTTGTTATACTCTTGACGCTGATGTTAAGTGGGAGAAAATAAAAAAAGGTTTGAGTAGTAAAAAAGAGGATGTTTTACAAGAAGTCTTAAAAAGGATGGAACACTGTGAGTATTTTATAGTGAAAAGTGAAAGTAAGCATCATATTATTCATTCATCTTTAATACGTTATATACGTATTTTTGATAAGGAATAAGTAATCTCACTACTGATATCTTGGAATATAAGTTATGGTTGCATTCTCCTAACAGTCTATCTGGGAGGGGATTTTTCTATGGCGAAAAAGGGCAAACCTTTTCATATATATACAGAGCGAGTATGGTTGGTTAACACTTTTGAAAGGAGTGTAAAGATGAATAAGGAACGGGATGATGGTTTTATTGAGGCATTGATGGTTTCCCTACAAGACGAAAGAGTCATTGAAAAGATACAAGCAATAGCAGAATCGGGCCCGTATATTCAATTGGGGGAGCATAAGGGGCTGCTGAAAGAAAAGGAAAATGAAATAGCAAAACTTCAACAAGAGCTTGCCTCGAAAAAAGCAGAAATTAGTGAGTATCAAATAATGATGCACCATCTAAATGAGAAAATGGAATCCTATTATAATGAATTGCAAAAGAGAAGAGCGGACTATCGGGAAGCAGAAAAACTTTACGAAGCAGTTCAAAAATTATCCGAAACCACTAAAAGTTCCTTGAAAGGAATCTTCAAGGGCGGTTCCGTGCAGGAATTTATAGTCTGTGGCGTGCAATATGAAAACATTTCATCTTTGTGGGATTTTATCAAAAACGAGATTATGGATGGACGGGAGCAGGAAAGAGAGACTTTGCTCGCCCTTTTTCTGTATTTCTTTCAAGAGTACAGTAAAACGTACGATACCCCTTTATATAAAATACAGGAAGTGAAAATGAATGAGGTCTTCAGAGAGGACTTGTACATAAGGGCCCTCAATAGCAAAATATCCGGGAACATCATGGACGTCCTGCTGCCAGGATATATAAGCATTAATGGTAAAACCATTAAAAAATCCGTTGTGAGAATCTAGCAGGCGAAAAAGAGAATGATAGTAAAGGAGAAATACAATGACATCGATTATCATCCCAGAGATAGAAGAAGGCATTGAAAAAATCCTTCTTGTGCAATGGTATAAACAGCCAGGCGATTATATTACGGTGGGCGAAAGCTTAGCCAAATTCAGCTGTGAGGGCATCGAATTTGACCTCTTTTCAGAAAAAGAAGGTACCCTTAAAGAATTGAACGTAGCGGAGGACACTTTAGTCAAGATTGGTGACCTGATATGTTATTTGGATTCTGGTGATGCAATTTCTGAAGAATTATTAAAAGAAGTTGAAAAACAAGAAACGATGGAAGATAAAGAGCAGATTGAGAACGTAACAAGCTTAGCTGAAAAAAATAACATAGACAGTTCCATATACTTAATGAATAAGAACGAGGAGCAGGTCCTATTCTCACCTGATTCCCAAACCGTTCCGGTCTCTGCCATTTCAATGACGTATAAAGAAGTGAGATCGTTAATCAGCCATTTATATCAGAGTGCAGAAGAAACCTTCTTCAAGGATGAAGCGAGCTTCTTTGAAGACATTAAAAAAATGCTCCGTTCCAGATGGGTTTACATGAATAATGGGAATATTATATATGATCACAACATCGCAGCGGTATTTCCTTATAGAAAATACTATGAATTAATGGACGAGGATTTTGACTACAAAAAGCATCTGGATGTTTCCGGCTTTAAAGGTGATGTCATGACACGGGAAGAGGCCGCGAAAAGCTTCAATACAACCGATCACCCTGTATATAAGAGAATACTCACTTTGGACGATTATTCCGCGAGTAAAAATCCTTCCATTTCAAGGATATTTGCCAATCAAACGGCTAACTCTTCTAAATCGATAGCGTTTAAATCCAACGGGTACGACATTCAAAGCTACGATGTAGTAAATCAAAAAAACAATTTGCTGGGAAAGGGATTTTTCGTTCCCGTTTTCCGATTAAATGGGGAAAATGCTTTTGAAATCAATGACCGAAAGGCTCTCCATCTCTGGCTGGAAAACCGGTTAGTTCCAAGCGGATTAAGCGCAGAACGCCAGAAGGAGTATGATTATTTGCTGGAATTGTATCAATTAAAGGAATTAGATCATGAAAGTTTTCTTAAGGAATTGCCTTCGATCGCTATCGATTCCAACACGTTTTATGAGAAGCTTTTAAACTCTGAAAAAGTAAGAGCTGATATTGATACATATGATGAAAAGATGTTAACAGATCCAAACAGGGGACATTGGGATTTATGGCCTGTCGCCTCTGATGAAAAACCTTTAACGATAAAACTGAACGAAGAAATAATGGCCAGAAACCCTAAAGTGGATATTAGGGAGGACGGCATAATTGGCATTGATTTTGGAACGAAAAGTACAGTGGTCGTTCATCAAGAAGAAAGTGATTTTACTCTTCCCATGCGTATTGGGGTTGGCTACCATAACACGGAAGTACAAGACTGGCATTATGAAAATCCAACCGTGATAGAATTTATTGATTTAGAACATTTCCTGGAGCTTTATCAAGAAAAAGAAGGAAGACCAGATACAAGGTGGCAGGATGTGACGGTTTCCCACAATGCCCTTAACAACTTGATGAATGGAAGGAGTGACCATTATTATTCCATATTGAATAATCTAAAGCAGTGGGCTGGAGAAAAGAATAACGAACTCCGATTAAAAGACAAGAAGGGATATGCCGTTGTACTGCGTTCCTTTTTGGACTTAACCGATCAGGAAATCAACCCAATCGAGTTATACGCCTACTACCTCGGTTTGTATATCAATAACCAGAACAATGGGATTTACCTCGATTACACCCTTTCTTTCCCAGTGACGTATGAAAAAGAGGTAAGGGAAAAAATTCTAAAGTGTTTTGAAAGTGGATTAAAAAAGACGCTGCCTATGCCGATTCAGCAGGATGAAGAATTAATGAAAAAGTTTCGTGTCACCGCTGGGGCGAGTGAACCTGCTGCCTATGCCGTTTGTGCGTTACAGGAATACGGGTTTGAACCGGAAGAGGATGAAAAAACGTACTATGGTGTGTTTGATTTTGGTGGAGGAACGACAGATTTTGATTTTGGGATTTGGCGTGAAGCTGGTTTGAAAGAAAGCAGATATGATTATGTCATTGAGCATTTTGCAGCGGGCGGGGACCGGTATTTAGGCGGTGAGAACATGCTGGAGCTTTTGGCGTTCCAAGTGTTTAAAAACAACCAAAGAACAATGCGTGGGCTAAACATTCCTTTTACCCTCCCAGCGGAATGTGTGAAATTTCCCGGAAGTGAAACACTGATTAATGAGTCACAGGAAGCCTATTTAAATACCAAACAATTGGTGGAAAAATTAAGGCCGCTTTGGGAAAGACATGAACGGTATGAAGAACAGTTTGGAAAAGGCATGATCCGGGCAGATTTGTTTGACAAAGCCGGCCACGCTAAACTCAATGTGGAACTTTTGATCGATCAAGATGAAATGGAACAACAGATTGAGAAAAGAATCGACAAAGGCATTAAAAATTTCTTTGAGTCGTTACGGCGCGCTTTTGCCCGGTCAGAACACAGCAAAATTAATAAAGTGAATATATTGCTTGCGGGTAATTCAAGTAAATCCCCGGTCGTCTTGAATCTATTTAATAAATGGATTGATAGGGAAGTGAAGAACACTCAAAACTGGGGAGAGGTGTCTGGTGATCTTTTTGAGATTCTCCCGCCACTGGGGACAGAAGGCGCTTATTTAAAGCAAGAAGAGAGAAACAGAGTGGTTAACCGGGATATGATAACCGCCCCTACAGGGAAAACAGGGGTTGCCTTTGGGCTTGTACAAAGCAGAAAAGGCGGAAGTATAAAAGTTATTGACCGTGATATGGTGAATGGGGAATCTAAGTTCAAGTATTTTCTTGGCATCGGGAGAAAAGGGAAATTAAAAACAATGATTGATCAAGAAGAAGGGTATAACATTTGGCATCTTTTCATTGATGCGTCAGAAGAAGATTTTGAAATTTATTACACAAGCCTGCCGGAAGCTAGTACCAATCAGCTTGATATTAAGCAAGCGCAGAGGAAGAAGCTTCGGATTGAACATGTAGATGATTCAGCTTTTGTTTATATTCGGACCATCAGCCCGACTGTCATCGAATATGTTGTTGCAGATGAAGGCTCGATTATAAGTGGGAATTATTTAAGTGAAATTACTAAAGTGGAATTAAGCTGATCTTTCGATGGAAAATGAAAAGGCCCCTTCGCAGTTTACTGTGGGGGCCTTTTCATGCTCATCGTTATTCACAGCTAGGTGTTCAACCTGTGGATTCACTTCTTGGGTCCTCCTGTTGTTCCATAATCATTAATAGTTAAGTTTACATCGTAATTGATCGGAGCTTCACTAAATGTTTGGTCCCAATCCTTTTTGACCTTATTCCATACTTTGGGATGCTCGATTCTCAAACGATTTCCGAAGCCGGCGACGTCCACTTGATATTCTTTTTGCATTTTTTCCAATACATTCCCCACCAGGCGTTTCACTTCTTTTTCAGAAGATTTTTCTGCTTTTTTGAGAAATTCATTTTTAAAAGTATCTCCTGGAACTACCCAGTTTTCAGACAGTCTTCCCACTGATTCTATGTTTACATCAAAAGAAATGCTGTCTCCTTTAACTCGTGGTATGATAGTGCTTTTCATGGACTCTATTTCATACACGATCAGCTGGCCGGTTTCTTTATCATAGCTTTTCACCACACCGCCTTTTCCCTTGCCTGTTATCCAAGTTACGCCCTCCAGTTCCTCTTCATTCAAAGTACCAGCCATTTTGTGTGTCTTTCCTTTGATTACGGCAGCTCCGGCAAATTTGACTTCCCCTTTCACTGATAGTACATTTTGCAAAAGAAAACTTGATTCTGAATTGAGCTTGCTCTCTATTTTAATAAGCGACATAGGAGGTAAAATCCTCGTTGTTCGAAAGGCATTTTCTACAATGCCAATAAGTCGAAATGCTGGAATTTCTCCTGCTTTCTTTGTTTCAAGTGTATTGCTTGCTCTTCCATTACTGATCAGCACAATACAGCTTGGTCTAAAGTCATTATCCCGAAAGTTAAGATCAAGTAATTTTTCCAAACCATGTGATTTTGCAAGCTTATCACTGATGACAATCACTTTCATATGGTGAGCAGTTAAAGGTTGTTCGCTTCTCAATGATAATTCACGAGTCATCTGAAGGATAGAATCTCCCGTTTCAGAAACATTCAGATAAGATTTTTGTTGTGGGCCGGCCTGTTTCGTTGTTGAACTTGCTACTTGTGGAGTGATAAGTTGATAGGTTGAAGTAATCAGGTCTTTTCTCAAATACCCCTCCCCTTGTTCATTTAATTCATTCTCAATGAAGGACTTCTTGCCTTTATCAAATGCCATACCTATACCTAAACTTTGCTCTTCAATTTCATGACTGCTCCAGCATCCTGTAAGGGATAAGAACAAAAGAATGGAGAGGGAAATGAAGAGTGGGCGTGTATTGCTATGTGATTGTTTCATGTTTTTTCCCTCCCTTTATTCTTGAGATGATAAGCAGTAGAAGGGGGAGTAAACCAAATAAAAACATGGCGATATTGCCGACGAAATCTCCTTGCTTAAATAGGTCATTGATATTTTTCGGAATCATGGCAAGGATATAGAGAATCGGAAGCAAACCAAACATGAATGGGTGAATGCTTTTTTTCGTAATTTGAGCTAGCCCTAAAGCGGCTGCAAAAAATGTGATCGTAAATGTGGCGAATATTTGCATGATCCAGACAACGAGCAATAAAGATTCAAACCGTTCAAAAATCAACCCGGCGACTTCAAAACTTCGGATAAGATCAAGTGTTGGCCATGTTCTCATGACCACTCCATCAACAGATAATGCCCCGATAACCATTACGACCGTTATCACGTAAAAAATCAATGGAATGGAAACTCCAACAAGCAGGGCTTTTCCTGCTTTTTTTGGCGAATTCATAAATGGAATAAGCAGTAGCATGATTTCAGGCCCTGAAAAAGCGAGAGCCGTTGTTTTTACTCCTTTTAGTACAGGGACGATTCCTTCTCCTAATACTGGACGGAGATTATCGATCTCAAATATTTTTAAGCTCATAAAGGCAACAACCAAAAAAAGGATAACTGTCAAAGGTAAGATAATTTCAAAAAGGCGCGCGATCGGGTTAATGCCGCCGATGATAAGATAAAGACTTACCCACATGAAAATCATGGTGATAGCCCAAGTAGGCGTACTTTCAAGAAGTAAATACTTTATTACTTCCGCCATTGCGCGGAGCTGAAAACTGGAGGTGGTAAGAAAATAACAGATTACAACTAAACTTAGGAACCCGCCCACCCATTTTCCAACAATATCATTGATGTATTGATAGAAGGTCTTTTCGGGAAACCGTTGGCTTAACTTGACCATGATCAGCCCCGCGGTTATAGTGATAACTCCTCCTAAAATAACGCTTATCCATGCATCTGGTGTTTGTACCTTCTCCGTAGATGATCTGGGTAGGGTGAGCAATCCTGTGCCGAGTATGAAGTTGATGACAATGACAGCTGCTTGAGGAGTTGTAATTTTGTCTTTCGGACTGAGAACCATTCTTTAACCACCCTTTCATCGACAGGTTATCCTTTACGTATGGGGCTTTTTGTATGCAACATCTTTGGACGGCGTTTCATCATCATAAGCGGCATGCGGACCATCAGGTCTTTCCACTCACTTAAGCGATAAGGAACGGCTGGACTCAAATAAGGAACACCAAAGCTTTTTAATTTCACTAAATGGCTGGTCATTAAAAGAAAAAAGAGAATGACCCCGTATAAACCGAATGTGGCAGCACATAGCATTGCGGGAAAACGAAGCATCCGTAATGTAATCCCAATACTATAGTGCGGAATGGAAAATGATGAAATGGCGGTTAACGCTACCACAATCACCAAAACAGGACTAACGATCCCTGCCTGAACAGCAGCTTCCCCAATGATTAAACCACCGACTATTCCCATTGCGGGACCGATTGGCTTAGGCAATCGCAATCCTGCTTCCCTCAAAATTTCGATGGCTATTTCCATGAATAATGCTTCGATAAGTGCCGGAAACGGAACACCGGACCTGGTTCCGATAATGGAGATGGCAAGCTTCGTCGGAATCAATCCTGAATGAAATGAGATGAAAGCTATATACAACGACGGTGTAAAAAGGGCCAGAATAGCTGCGAGGTATCGAAGCATACGGATGAATGTTCCCGGAATCCACCTTTCATAATAATCTTCCGGTGATTGTAACATCATGCTCAATGTAACCGGAACGATCAAAGCGAAAGGGGTCCCATCTAACAAGATGGCCACTCGCCCTTCCATCAAAGCAGCGATCACGCGATCAGGACGCTCTGTATTCTGTACCTGCGGAAAAGGACTAAGGTAATTATCTTCAATAAGCTGCTCTACATAACCTGATTCCGGAACACTATCAATATCAATTTTCTTAATTCGATTTTCCACCTCTTGAACTAATTCGGGATCAACAATATCCTTTATGTATGCGACAACCAAATCCTTTTTTGAACGCTTTCCCACTTGGAATTTTACTAACGATAAATTCTCGATTTCACCACTGCACCTTAAAAAAGATGTATTATCACTCAATGATTCAGTGAAACCGATACGGGGACCTCTGACGAGTGCCTCTGATACCGGCTCTTCAATTGCCCTTGTTTTATGTTTTGTAGTTCCAAGGAGCAGTGCATCCAAAGACCCATCAATTAAAAGGGCGGTCGAACCTGTTAGCACTTTAGAGCCTAATTCTTTAATGGAGCGGACAGCTTCTATTTCACTAATGGATAACACTTCATTTTTTATGAAGTCTTTTGAAATGCTCCCTTTGAGGTAGGGAAGGTTATGTTTATATTCTGCTGAAAAATCAACCATCAATGATGGCATGATATGCTTATCAATGAGATCTTTATCCGATAGTCCATCCGCATAAATGATAACCGAGCGTATACCGGTACGCCCTAGATTAAATTCCCGGAAATGGACATCCCAATTATGGCCGATTTCTTGCTTAAGGCATTCAAGATTAAAATGAAGATTATCTGTAAACGGACACGTTGTATCTTGTGAGGCAGGTGCTTGTTTGTCTTTATCGGTACCTTTTCCTTTACTACCAATCTTTGATAGCCACTCTTTCATCATCATCACCCATCCTTTGAGGTGCGAAGCACTTTAAACAATTTGCTGATTAGATACGGAACAATAAATACAATGAAAGCTTGTATAAAAACCTGCCATTCTGGAAGGTAGGAAACAATCGTTTTCCACATTTTCATCACCCTATACTTGTCTCGGATAGCAGCTGAAATTGCTTTATTTCTCAAATAGTATTAATATCTTCTGTGTTTCTTATGCAATGAACTTAAAAGCCATTAGCCGAACTTGCCATACTTCAAAAAGTGATTTTGAATTTAGTAGAGGAGAAATCGACGGTTGGGACTTATCCGGATGACTCATGGATAATAGGGAGCTTAATGAATCATAGGCTTTTCTTCTTAGAACGGGGAGGCTTAAGCTCAAGATTTGAAATATAATTTTAAAAATATCAAGATCAAATTGAAATGATGTTCGAAATAACATATACTGAAAATTGAGAATTATTTGTAAAAATTAACTGATTTTGGGAAATGCCCACATTAATCAACTTGGAATAAGAGATCCGAATCGAACCCGGAACATATTATTGAATTGTGAATCCTGGTGAAAAAAGGACGGAATGAATGAGAATATTATCTTTCGGTAAATTTGTTCTATTTTTCAACGTGATTTCAAAGGAGTGGAAAATGATGAATATATGGACAAGCTGCACACTGAGTTCAATTCTGGCACTTTCCTTATTAGCACCTTCCGTATCTTTTGCTAGTGAAAACCCAAATCATGAAGCCGCTGTGAGTATGGAAACTGCCAGTCAGTATCCAATATTAAAGAAAGTAAATAAACCGGAAGAAGCGGGATTTTCGTCTGAAAAGCTGGAAAAAGTGGATCACCTCATTGAAATGGAAGTGGCGGCCGGTTTCCCCGGTGCTGCCTTGATTGTCATAAAGGACGGAAAGATCGTCAAAAATGAAAGCTACGGGTACAAACAGAAGTTTAATGAACATACACCTCTTAAGAAGTTTCAAAAAATGGGAAATGATACGTTATTTGACCTTGCTTCAAACACGAAGATGTATGCAACCAATTTTGCCATTCAGAAATTAGTCAGCGAAGGCAAGCTGGATATCCAGGCAAGAGTGCAGCAATACATTCCTGAATTCAAAGACACGGAGGGGGATGTGATCATAGGAAAGGACAACCTTAGGGTTATTGATGTTCTACATCATACTGCAGGGTTTAGACCTGATCCGCAATACCATAATCCAAAGGTTTCGAAAGAACTTTATTCCCAGGAGCGGGATAAAACCATCAAATTCATTTCCAAGACACCGCTCACATATGTACCTGGAACACAGAATGTCTACAGTGATGTGGATTATATGCTGCTTGGTGCCATTGTTGAAGAAATAACGGGTCAGCAGCTTGATGTCTATGTTGAAAATGAATTGTACAAGCCGCTTGGGTTGAAAAATACTAAGTTCAATCCTCTGCGAAAGGGCTTTAAGCCAAGGGATTTTGCCGCAACCGAATTGCTTGGCAACACCCGGGATGGCGTGATAGATTTCCCTAACATTCGTACATACACACTTCAAGGGGAAGTGCATGATGAAAAAGCCTTTTATTCGATGGGGGGCGTTTCAGGGCATGCCGGCCTTTTCTCCAATACGAAAGATATGGCCGTCCTTCTGCAGGTGATGCTGAATGGCGGGGGATACGGTAAACATACGTTGTTTGATCAAAGAACAATCGATGAATTCGTCGCACCTTCCGAGATGAATCCTACATATGGACTTGGGTGGAGACGAAATGGCGATGCTAGCATGGAATGGATGTTCAGTCCTCTTGCAAGCGACAGTGCCTATGGTCATACTGGATGGACCGGGACGGTCACGATCATCGATCCGGAAATAGATTTAGGGATCGTTTTACTTACTAATAAAAAGCACTCCCCGCTCGTCAATCCTGTAGCCAATTCCAATCAGTTTTTTGGCGACCTCTTCAAAACGGGAAGCTATGGAAGTGTTGTAACCGCAATTTATGAAGCATTGGAAACGAATGAATAAACGGATATCTTAAGACCTCCCATTAATGTCGGGAGGCCTTTTTTCTTGTTCTATCAGAATGTCTGGAAGCTTTATTCCATACAGTTTGGGCAAGGATCAGGTTTTTATATGCTCCGTCTTGATGGAGCAAATTATCATGGGCACCTTGTTCGATGATTTCCCCATTTTGTAAAACGATGGTGCGATCGGCATGTTTAATTGTCACTAATCTATGGAACCGAACAATTTCATGAAGTCATTAATCTGGTTATCCGGGAAGATCTGGGGACGAAATTGGACCTTTGTATGGGCGTTATTGCCGTGGTTGGTCGTATTGATTACTTTAGCGATTTATAAATCCAAAGTATTGGATGTTTTGCGCTTGGGTGACCCGATTGCCATTGGAGTTGGTGTACAGAGAAAAGGAACGCAGGCTTTTATTGCTGAATTCAGTCGCATTGGCAGGTGTATGCGTTTCGGTGGGCGGAGGCCTTACATTCTTAGGCTGATCGCCCCGCATATAGCCAGTAGATTAGTGGGGGGGAGACGTGCAAACTAATCTTAGGTTCCTTATTGCTGTTATCTTCCAATAATTAGGAAGGGTCATCATGGCACCGATAGAATTGCCGGTGGGGATTATCCTTTCGATAATAGGCGCGCCGTATTTTATCTACTTACTCGTGAAAAACATTTAATCAGAAAAAAGCCCATTTTCAAGGACACTAGTGAAGATGGGCTTTTTTGCAGGCATGGTCGTTTTCTAGAAAGGATATAGATGATGGTTGTTCGACTGCTTTCGGGAGTGATGAATCATCCCCCTAAAAGAACTATTTTAAAAAATATGTTGACCGAACAGCCTGTATCCGCTTACAATAATATTTAGTTATTAGTGTATTTAGAAAATTGTAAAAGAGGTACCTGCATGACAAAGGAATTCGACAGAAGAATTGGGCGCCATGCAATCATGTACGCATTTGCGGACGAAGAGGAAGAAGTCATATTGACGAATGAACTTAAGCGGATGGATTGGCTTTATGGAAAAGGTAAAGTCGGTTCAATGGAGCTGCAGAAAATAGTTGCGGCCATTGAGACATCTGCGAAAAGACTTGGATTGGTCAATCCCGATATGTATCGTGAAATGCATGCGCTGTATCATGCGATCATCGAATCACTCCAAGGAGTGACACGCGGCCAAGTCGAGCTTGGCGGTCTTTTGAGGACTGCGGGCCTTCGGTTTGCAATCGTTCGGGGCAGGCCGTTTAAAAACGGGGCCGAAGGTGAATGGATTGCTGTCGCCGTGTATGGAACGATTGGAGCACCGGTTCGGGGATTTGAACATGAAGCCGTCGGTTTGGGAATTAACCACATTTAAATAATTAAAAGCCTATAGTTATTTAGTGAAATAGGGGGCTGTATTGATAGACTGGATAAGTCTGTCAATATGGCCTCCTTTTGTGTGTTTAAAAAAAGAATAGGGGTGCAGGAAATGATTATGTTAACGGGCCAAACTTTAACGATTGAAGAAGCGAAAAAAGTATTGTATGGAGAAGCATTTGTCTCTGCTTCAGCCGAGAGTGTTAAGAAAGTGGAAAAAAGCCGTGAAGCGGTTGAAAATATCGTGAAACAAAAGAAAGTCGTCTATGGAATCACAACAGGTTTTGGAAAGTTCAGTGATGTTTTGATTGATGCAGAGGACGCTGAGCAGCTACAGTGGAATTTGATTCATTCCCATGCGTGCGGAGTCGGGGAACCATTTCCAGAGGTGGTTTCGAGAGCTATGGTCCTTCTCCGTGCCAACGCTCTATTAAAAGGGTTTTCCGGCGTCCGTCCTATCGTCATTGAACGTTTGATCGATCTTTTGAATGCTCATATCCACCCGGTCATCCCTCAGCAAGGTTCTCTTGGGGCAAGCGGGGACTTGGCGCCGCTTTCGCATTTGGCGCTAGTATTGATGGGAGAAGGGGAAGTGTTTTATAAAGGAGAGCGAATGGAGGCCATCGAAGCTTTATCGAAAGAAGGCATTCTTCCAGTGACACTTAAAGCAAAAGAAGGTCTTGCATTAATTAACGGAACACAGGCCATGACGGGGATGGGCCTCGTAAATTACATTGAAGCCGAACAGCTGGCCCATCAAACTGAAGCGATTGCTTCACTGACTTTAGAGGGATTACGCGGCATTGAAGATGCCTTTGATCCGGATGTTCATCTAGCACGCGGTTACCGCCAGCAAACTGAGGTCGCTGAACGGATTAGCCGCATGATCAGCGGCAGCCAGCTGATCACCAAGCAAGGGGAACTGCGGGTTCAGGATGCTTATTCCCTCCGCTGCATCCCGCAAGTGCATGGGGCATCATGGCAAACTCTTGATTATGTAAAAGAAAAATTGGAAATTGAAATGAATGCAGCGACGGATAATCCGCTTATTTTTGACGATGGGGAAAAGGTTATTTCAGGAGGGAACTTCCATGGACAGCCGATTGCATTTGCGATGGACTTCATGAAAATCGCTGTTGCCGAGCTTGCAAATATTTCAGAGCGCCGGATTGAGCGACTCGTCAATCCTCAGCTCAATGATTTACCGCCATTCTTGAGCCCTTCACCTGGCTTACAATCGGGAGCGATGATCATGCAATATTGTGCAGCTTCACTCGTCTCTGAGAATAAAACACTGGCACATCCTGCAAGTGTTGATTCCATTCCATCTTCAGCGAACCAGGAAGATCATGTAAGCATGGGAACGATCGGCTCCCGGCATGCACATCAGATCATCCAAAACGTTCGCCGCGTATTGGCGATTGAGCTCATTTGTGCCTTACAAGCGGTTGAATACCGTGGAATAGAGAAGATGGCCCCGTTTACAAAAGAGTTTTATACGGAAGCAAGAAAGCTCATTCCAAGCATTACGCAAGATCGTATCTTTTCAAAGGATATTGAAGCAACGGCAAGCTGGTTACTGCAAATTGACTGGAATTCATTTATTCATAGGAGTTTACCTACAACATAATATGAAGCCCGGAATATCCGAATGAACGTTAGGCTTATAGCCCTTTGACCTGGGTTTTAAGCCTAACACCTTTATGTAAATGCTACAAAGATCCCAGAAATCCAAAAAAGGTCTAAGCATTAGAGAAAATGACCTTGAAATAGTAATAAATGCAGGAAATGACTATTGATGGAATGATCGACTTTACCTATTCGTGCTAGATTAAACATGCATTTTTGGAGGGGAATCTAATTTGGAAAATCGGCAATTGCAACCACCTGTCATAAATGAACAAAACCAGCCGTCAAATACTTTACAAAG
The DNA here is from genome assembly GCF_018613135.1 of Bacillus sp. ISL-57. Lineage (NCBI taxonomy): Bacteria > Bacillati > Bacillota > Bacilli > Caryophanales > Bacillaceae > Bacillus > Bacillus sp. ISL-57. The sequence goes on from NZ_JAGGQV010000006.1 coordinate 51,556, forward strand.
GAAGCTAAAAGCACGCCACCTTACGATGATTTCGCTGGGCGGTGCAATTGGAACAGGGCTGTTTCTCGGAAGCGGGCCAGCCATTCACTCTGCGGGGCCAGGCGGTGCTCTGGTCGCTTACACCGTAATTGGCATAATGGTTTATTTTATTATGACAAGCCTTGGAGAACTGGCATCATTTATGCCGGTCAGCGGCGCTTTCAGTACCTATGCTTCGCGTTTCATCGACCCAGCATTAGGGTTTGCGCTTGGTTGGAACTATTGGTTCACTTGGGCGATGACCCTTGCCGCAGAACTATCTGCCGCAACGATGGTTATGAAGTTTTGGTTTCCTGACAGCTCGTCTTTTTTATGGAGTTCTTTGTTTCTCGTTTTGATATTCTTATTGAATTACGTATCCGTTAAAGGGTATGGCGAAGGGGAATATTGGTTTTCCCTCATTAAAGTCGCAACCATCATCATATTTATCGTTGTCGGAATATTGATGATATTCGGAATTATGAACGGAGAAGCGATTGGTTTTAAAAACTTCACAGTTGGTGACGCTCCGTTTGCCGGTGGCTTTTTGGCAACATTGGGTATCTTCATTGCTGCTGGATTTTCTTTTCAAGGTACAGAAATAGTCGGTGTTGCAGCTGGTGAAAGTGAAGACCCGGCAAAAAATGTACCTCGTGCAGTTCGCAGCATTTTTTGGAGAATCTTCCTCTTTTACATCCTGGCCATAGTTGTTATCGGATTGATCGTTCCTTATACGAATGGCAATCTGCAGGGACACACGATCATGGTTAGCCCGTTTACGATGGTGTTTGAAAAAGTGGGACTGGCATTCGCTGCTTCCGTGATGAATGCCATCATTTTGACAGCCGTATTATCTGCTGGTAATTCGAGTCTTTACGTGACAAGCCGAATGTTGTACTCCATGGCAAAAGAAGGGCTGGCACCGCGTATTTTCGGGAAGCTCAACAAGCGCGGCGTTCCCATTTGGGGACTGGTTGTCACTTCACTCGTAGGGATGTTGGCCTTTTTTGCTTCCATTTTCGGTGATGGAGTCATTTATATTTGGCTGATGAATGCGGTTGGAGTCACTGGATTTATATTTTGGCTCGGTATAGCGGCAAGCCATTACAGGTTTAGAAAGGCTTATATTGCTCAAGGGCATTCACTGGACGACCTTCCCTATAAGTCAAAATGGTTTCCTTTCGGCCCGATATTTTCCTTTGCTCTTTGTTTTTTCGTTTTATTGGCGCAAAACTATCAGGCCTTCATTGGCGATGACATTAACTGGGCAAGTGTGATCGCTGCCTATCTTGGCATCCCATTCTTTTTGATAATGTGGCTTGGTTATAAGTTCATTAAGAAAACAAAAGTAGTTCCGCTAGAGGAATGCAAAATCGATTTTGATGAACATAGGAATGCCAATTAGTATGTATTGATAAAATGCATCAGCCTTGAAATGGAATTGTTGTTTCAAGGTTTTTTTCTGTATATGTGACACATTCCCATGTGTGTCTGCATTAAACTATAACCTATAAAAAGGTATTAAATTCCAATCTTGCCAGATCTGGAATCGCTAATTTTGCCCGTGATTTATGACTGAAAATCGTTTTTTTCGTTTTTTGGATCATTTCTGATTTTAAAAAAACTGAAAAAAATTTGTAGCGGATGATGGGCGTTAATGATTATAGGAAGCCAAAGTGTTGGTATATCAAGGTTTTTAGAGTCTTCCGTAACCTTTAGAATCGATGGCTTAAATGGGCTTTTTAGGCAAGAATTCCGTCCCACATCATTTGAACTTATATTCATTCTTTGTTAAGGTAATGAAGTACTTTAGGGATACAGGTTCATCCCGTGTATTGGGACTGAACAAAACTCTAAAATAAAAAACCATTATATTTCAGTTGGTATATGCTGTGCCTGTTAGTTTCCTCACTTGTATTGCACCGCTTTTCCCTGCAAAGCTCAAATTAGACATTGGGAATCCCATAATCATATTTCTATGCGTTTTGGTGTTATACTGCACTGCAAGTATCATTCCACCTGGTTAAGGAAATGAAATACATTAGAGGGTAGTCGTAAGTCCATCTGGACAAAACTCTAAGTGGAAATCGTTTATATTAGTTACAGTTGGTATATGTTGTGCCTGCTTGTTTCCTCAGTTGTGATTGCACCTCTTTTTTCCTACTTGAAATGCTCAATTTATCACACATACTATAATCCAAGTAAAGAAGTACTTCTTGGGAATAATAACTATAGATTATTTTTCTATGCACGTTATGCCCTGTGCACTGAATAAGTGTCACTTCAGCTTTTTTTGAAGAAAAAGCATTAGGGTAGAATTTCGGTTATTTCAAGATACTTGTGCATTAATAATCATCACTCGCATAAAACGGGGGAATTCAGCAAAACTGAATATCATATGGGCAACTATTAGAATGAGGTGACTTGATGAAGCCGAATGTAGAAGTCAGAAATGTCTCGAAAATTTTTGGCAAATCTCCAAAAGCAGCAACAGACTTATTGAAGCAAGGCAAAACGAAAAAAGAAATCTTGAAAGAAACGGGACAAACGGTCGGAGTGAATAATGTTAATTTCGAGATTTATCCCGGCGAGATTTTTGTCATCATGGGCCTATCAGGAAGCGGGAAATCCACATTGATCCGCATGTTCAATCGTTTGATCGATCCCACTTTGGGTGAAATCTTAATTGATGATGAAGATATCGTGAAGATGAACGCGGCCCGGTTAAGGGAAGTCAGACAAAAGAAAATAAGCATGGTCTTTCAGAACTTTGCTTTATTTCCGCATAAAACGATACTTGAAAACGCTGAATTTGGGCTCGAAATTCAAAAAGTTGATCCAGCAAAACGTCATGAAAATGCGATGAGGGCTCTTGAGGCCGTTGGATTGAAGGGCTACGAAAACCAGATGCCATCACAGCTTAGCGGCGGTATGCAGCAAAGGGTTGGCTTAGCCCGGGCACTCGCAAGTGATACGGATATCCTATTGATGGATGAAGCCTTCAGTGCCCTTGATCCATTGATTCGTAAGGATATGCAGGATGAACTGATTCAAATCCAAGATCAGTACAAAAAAACAATCATTTTCATTACCCATGATCTTGATGAAGCATTAAGAATCGGGGATAGAATTGCCCTAATGAAAGATGGAAGTGTCATTCAATTGGGTACCCCTGAACAAATCATGATGAATCCAGCCAATGAATTCGTCGAGAAGTTTGTGGAAGATGTTGATCTGTCAAAAGTATTGACAGCGTCTCATGTGATGATACGCCCAGAGAAGATTGCGGTGGACAGAGGCCCGAGGGTTGCCTTGGAAATCATGCGCAAACAAGGGTATTCAAGCATTTTCGTTGTGGATAGGAAGCAGAAGTTATTGGGGGCCGTGACTGCTGAACAGGCACGTCAGGCAATGAGCAATGATCAATCGATTTCTGAAGTGATGACAACTGATATCCCAACTGTAAAAGAGGATGAATTACTTGGAAACCTCATGGATGTTATGGCGACTTCAAGCTTGCCGATCTCAGTGATCGATGATCAGAACAGAATTAAAGGAATTCTTCTTCGCGGTGCCGTCATCGGTGCTTTGGCCGGAAATAAAGATTCCTTGAATGAAATGGAGAGTGAATAATTCAATGAATATGCCGAAAATCCCACTAGGAGCATGGGTCGATTCTTTAGTGGATTGGATTACCATTGTATTTGCTGGATTATTTACACTTATTACGAATGTGATCGAGGGACTACTGGATATCCTGGTCGATGTAATGAGTGCAGGACCTTCGATAATTTTAATCATCGTCCTGACCCTTCTGGTTACCTATACAAGCAAATGGACATTGGGATTATTTACATTAATCAGCTTACTATTGATTAATAATCTTGGTTATTGGGAATCAAGCATCCAAACACTGGCGATCGTTATTTTGTCAGGATTCCTCACCATATTGATCGGGATACCAATCGGAATATGGTGTGCCCAAAATAAAACCGTGCGCAATATCGTTACCCCGATCTTGGATTTCATGCAAACGATGCCTGCCTTCGTTTATTTGATTCCTTCGATTTTATTCTTTGGAATAGGGGTAGTGCCTGGAATCATCGCGTCATTCATTTTCGCGATTGCACCGACAATCCGTATGACCAATCTTGGGATTCAGGAAGTGCCTAATGATCTGATCGAAGCATCGGATGCTTTTGGTTCAACCACCAGCCAAAAGTTATTCAAAGTACAAATACCGTTGGCTACTCCAACGATTATGGCAGGAGTTAACCAAAGCATCATGCTGGCACTATCCATGGTAGTTACAGCTTCATTGGTTGGAGCACCCGGACTTGGGGCGGATGTCTACAGGGCAGTCAGCCAAATTAATGTGGGGCAAGGATTTGAAGCAGGATTATCCATCGTAATCATTGCAATCATACTCGATCGTATCACTCAAAACCTTCGTAAACCAGCTTACGAGCATATCGTTAGCAGGAAAATCATTTTTACAATATTGGCCTTACTAGTTGTGGGTACTGCACTATTCGGTACTTTTACAAAAGAAAAAGCCGTGGACGAGGATCAAAACAGTTTTGCTGCCAAAGCCAATTTTGAAATCATCGGAATTGAACCTGGAGCAGGAATAATGAAGCTGACTAAATCGGCTATAGATGATTATAAGCTAGATGATTGGAATGTGGTTGAAGGGTCATCGGCAGCGATGGTTGCAGAATTGAAAAAAGCAATTGATAAAGAAGAACCAATCGTCGTTACTGGCTGGTCACCGCATTGGATGTTCTCGACATATGACTTGAAATATCTCGAAGATCCGAATGGATCCTTCGGCAAGGCTGAAAACATCAATTCCATTGCCAGAAAAGGACTTGAACAGGATGCGCCAGGTGCCTATAAAATTCTTGATCAATTCTACTGGGAAACAAAAGATATGGAAGATGTAATGGTCAAGGTTGCTGATGGGATGTCTCCTTCAGAAGCAGCAGAAGAATGGATAAAGAAAAATCAGGACAAAGTGTCCAAATGGACCCAAGGAGCACAATCAGGAAATGGTGAAAAGATCAAACTGGTTTATGTTGCCTGGGACACTGAAATTGCCAGTACAAATGTGATTAGCAAGGTACTGGAGCAGAATGGTTATGATGTAACATTAAGCCAGGTTGAAGTGGGGCCAATGTTTGCTGGCGTTGCAAACGGAAGTGCGGACGCAATGGTGGCTGCATGGCTTCCGGGAACACATCTTGAATACTATAATAAGTATAAAGATGACATGGTTGACCTTGGACCAAACTTAAAAGGAACAAAACTTGGTCTGGTCGTACCGGATTACGTCGATATTGATTCAATTGAAGACTTAAAATAATAAGAAAAAAGCGGGAATTTCAGAAATGAAATTCCCGCTTTTTTTATTTTAATGGGGTGATGAGCTTTTTAAATACTTAACATCAATGGATGGTAACGAATTTACTCCTCAATTCCTCTTCCGTTACTTCGATCTTTCCTTTCAAATCTTCTGCCAGTAATACATAACTTTTCACACCAATGAATTCAGAATGCGAGATTAAAAAGAATTTTGTTCCTTTTTTATACGCAGATGGAACATCTTCAATCAACTTAAACATTTTCATCCTTTTTCCACCTTGGATATCATAAATTCGTAACGCATGTACTCATAACTAATTCGTGGCACAACTTCTTCTTTTCACTTTTTATATCATTGATATTTATGGGCGGTCAACTATTTTTACTGGTAGTTACAAGTACCGCCTGTACTTGCCATTTGTTTGTGAATTATGAGTATTCCTAACTTTCTGTGGAACTGGGCTATCGTTGAATGTTAAAATTCAGTTGGAAAACAGTGTTTCTTTATACAAAAGAAAGAGAAAAGAGAAGCGATGAGTTGATAAAGCAAAAAGTGATTTTGGAAGGTGTGGAAATATTGAAACCAATCATATTTGATGTAGATACGGGGATAGATGATGCCATGGCGATGGCATATGCTTTAAATTCCCCTGAGTTGGAAGTGCTCGGATTCACCACTTGCTTTGGTAACGTGCCCGTTGTTGATTCGACCCGTAATACACTTGCCGTCTTGGAGAAATTAAATAGCCGCATACCGGTATATGAAGGTGCTGACCAAACTTTGGTACGCGGAAGGAAGAAGCGGTATCCCAAGCATGTTCATGGGGAAGACGGGTTAGGAAATACCCTTCGGTTTGAACCAACCATCAAAGCATCACAAGGAAATGCAGCAGATTTCATTATCGATCAAGTGCAAAGCCGACCGCATGAAATTACGATCATTGCAGTTGGACCATTGACTAACATCGCTTTGGCGATCAATAAAGCGCCGATGATCATGTCGCTTGTAAACGAGGTCGTAATTATGGGCGGTGCCGTAAACGTACCAGGAAATGTAACCCCTTATGCTGAAGCGAACATAATATCAGATCCTGAAGCGGCACATCAGGTATTGACTTCAGGACTGCCAATCACCCTAGTGGGGCTTGATGTGACGCTGCAAACATATCTACTGAAATCGAAGCTTGATGATTGGCGTGCCACTGGTAAGGAAAGCGCCGAATTTTTAGCGGAAATGACCGATTATTATATGAAAGCATATGAAAACTCCCATCCAGGTTTGGGTGGTTGCGCTCTTCATGATCCGCTTGCAGTCGGGGTTGCGATTGATTCAAGTTTTGTCAGGACAGAATGGATGAACGTCAAGGTGGTGACCGAGGGTGAAGAAGCAGGCAGGACAATCGGCCAAAAGGATGGTGAACCTAGAATCCGTGTCTGTACGAATGTGGAAAGTGAGAGGTTTTTAAAACATTTTTTGGAACGGGTTATATGACTACCTGAAGGCTGCCACTCTTCCAAAAAAACATTGGGAAGTGCTGGACTGTTTTTGTTGGATATATCGATTCTCGCCATATGACAAGGATACCTGTCAGAATAAAGTTGAAAGTAGCATGGTAAAAAAGGTCTTCCATTTATTCTGATGTCCTTTTGTAAATGGTTTATATTGATCAATCATAAAAATGCTTATCAGACTTTAATCAAACGTTTGATTAATTTCGTAGAAAAGAAAGTCGAAAGTCACTATTATTATGGTGAAAACTATATTAACGGATAACAGTGCAGAAATATTGGGTATAAGGTACTTTTTTTATCATAAAAAAGTAAAATATTAAAAATTAATTTAAAAATGGGTTTAAAGGTTTGGGAAAACAGGTACATAGACTTTCGTAATGCCATATTTAGGTTTTTTTGCATAATTATAATTTACCATTTTTCGACTTTGCGCTTATTTATATGGCAGAAAATGTATGGTTCTATTAAAATGTACTATATAAGATAAAAGGAGGATTTTTTCTATGTCACAAATTCGCGTAACACCTTCGGAACTGAAAGATGTAGCTAGACAATATGATAATGAGAGCCAACAAGTAACGGATATGATTGGTCGTTTAGATAGAATGAGAGATCATTTAACTGGTATTTGGGAAGGTTCCTCCAGTGAGGCTTTCGTAGGTCAGTACGAAGAATTAAAGCCCTCATTCATGGATATGGCTCGCTTGTTGAATGAAGTTTCTCAACAATTGAATAAATCAGCTCAAATCCTTGAAGACACAGATAATCAGATTGCTAGTCAAATTCGCGGATAATCATTAGGTAAATGAGAAAAAGAATTTCTAGGAAAAAGCGCCGCGACTCTTTTTGAAGATCGTGGTGCTTTTTTGCTTTAAAAGAGGTGGTTTCCATATATATTCAACTAACGATCGATTTAAACAGGTATACAGGGGAAGTATTTGATTTGCAAGTGTCGAATTACCGCTCCATCAAGAAAGTTGTGGAGATAATATGGCAGGTAAAGGATATTGCCAGTGCACCTAAAGAAGGCTATTGGGTGCGGGTCCAGAATAAAGAGTTCGTATGTTCAGGTTATGAAACCCTGCTTGATAGCGGAATTACGACGGGGGACCGCCTTGAGATCCTCTAATGGATAGGTGTGGACTCTTTATAGGAAAAAAGTCTAAAGCCCTTTAGCAGGGGTAAAGGAGTTACATAAAATGGATAATAAACCATATCTGGAGAAAAAAACAGAAGCTGCAATTATGAAGGATGATAAGGGGCATTCGTTCGTTTTCCAACGGGCAAAACTATCGATGCAGGACCCACTGGAATTACAGCTTATTCATGAAGCGGATGATGTTCTTCAGAAACATATAGAAGTGACAGAGGACGAGGTGAAGATCAGAGTAAATCCACCAGCCTCTTTTTTTGTTTTTTCCAAAGCTAAAGATAAAAATCCATTGAGTAAATGGTTATCGTCTTATCAAATCCTGAAGAAAATAAGGAATCATGAATTGAATCGCCTGCAACTAGTCGTCTGTCCGGAAAATATCGTTTTTGATTCAAGCTTGACCCCATATTTCCTGCATTATGGCGTAAAAGACAGTTTGCCTCCTTATGAGCATAATCAAGATGAGTTATTTAAAGAAACGAAGGCAACGATTTCGGCGCTTGTGGATGGGCAGCATACATACGAAGAGTATCTGCTTTACCATAAAACACTGAAACTATCGAACGAAACACAAAGTATATTGTCATCGGGGACTTGGGATGAACTTTCCACGGTCATTCAAAACCGGATAGAAGCTTTAGAGAAGGAAGAAAAAGCATTTGTACATATCCCTGAAAAGAAATGGAAAACGGGCCGTTATACACTTTGGGGTACGGTGATCGTTCTAGTGCCACTGCTATTGTTTACGATTTACACACTATTTTTCTCTCAACCTAAGCAGGATGCATATGTAGAAAGCGGTGAAAGCTTCTTAAAACAAAAATACAGTGAAGTCATTGACCGGTTGGAAAACTACGATCCGAAAAAGATGCCGTACGTCGTTCAATATGAACTGGCGAAGTCCTACGTCACTTATGAACCGTTGGAGGGGATAGCCAGGAAGAATGTGGAAAATGCAATCACGTTGCAAACGGATAGTCAGTATCTCCTATATTGGATTTATATAGGCAGGGGCATGAGCGAGGAAGCAATCGATTTGGCGAGAATCATGGAGGATCGCGAATTGATTATGTATGGGCTGGTAAACCAGAAAGAACAGATTAAGTTGGACGATAGCCTATCTGGGGAAGAAAAGGAAACGCAAATTAAAGAAGTCGATACTGAGCTGTCCCAATATGAAAAGGAAAAAAAGGAATTGGATAAGCAAATGGAGGAACAGCAAGATCAGAACCCTGCTGCAACAGATTCGAATATGGAGGATAAAGGCGCAGCGGAAGCAAAACCTGCTGTAAAAGAAGAAGCGGAAAGCGAACCTGCTTCTGGGGGAAAAGAAGAAAGTAAGGATTCCTCCAAAAAATCAACTGAAGAAAAAGAGAAAAGCAAAGAGTGAGCAATGGGCCTTTTGCGGAGGTGAGATTTAATGAGTTTATTATGGATTTATTCTAGTGGGACCTATCAATCCTTTAAGATCAAGGATAATCATAACGGTCCAATTTCGATTGGGTCATCAAAACAGGATACAATCACCGTTTATTCCATTCCTTTTGAACAAGGTTCTATCAAGCTGAAAAAAAATGATGGACTTGATGAATATGAGGTGTTTAGAGAGGACAAGAAGCTTGGCGATGTAAAGCCATTCCATGGCTTCACCTTTCAAGAAGGAGAAGAAACGGTCGAAATTTTTTATACGTCAGACGAATTGGAAGAAAGCCTCTATTATATAGGCAACTTGAAAGAAATCACTTTATCGGCCAAGGCGGGAGCGACCATCCGTAAAGAAGGACCCGTTTCCGGCAATGACTTTTCCCTTGTGCTGCATAAAGGGCAGTGGCACATCATGCCAGGGGGAAATAGCAGGATATTCCTGAACGGTGAAAGGGTAACGAAGGCTGTTCCCATTCAAAATGGTGATTTGGTTTGCTGGCCGCATATGGTGCTGAGGTTGATTGAAGGCGACTTATTGATGATTCATAGCGCCGAAAGTTATGAAACATCATTAGCTAAGATGAAGAAGCCAATCTCTGAAATGAAAAAAAACTATCCACAGTATCGCCGGACACCAAGGATGATCTACGAATTGCCGGATGAGAAAGTGACGATTTCTTTTCCGAGCCAAGAAGCGGAAGATAATAATAGAGGGTTATGGTTAATCCTTATGCCGCCTTTAATGATGCTGATCGTCATGGGGGTCATCACGGTCATTCAGCCGCGGGGCATTTTCATCATCATATCGATTGTGATGTTCACGACGACTTTAGTTACCTCGACGGTACAATACTTTAAAGACAAAAAGAAGCAAAAATTCAGAGAAGAAAAACGCCAACGTGTATATACCAGGTATCTAGAGCAGAAGAGGGAAGAACTGCAAGAGCTGTCTGAAAAACAAAAGTATGTGCTGTTCTATCATTACCCTTCCTTTGAAAGGATGAAGCTTCTAACTGATAGTATTAGCGATCGTATATGGGAACGAACTCTGGAAAGTGAAGATGCTCTGCACTTTAAGATCGGAACGGCGACCATACCCTCAAGTTATCAGGTGTCGGTAAATAGCAGCGATATGTCCAATCGGGATATAGATGATTTACTTGAGCAGTCGCAGGAACTTGTGGATGTGTACAAAAACCTGGAAGATCTTCCATTATCGATCGATTTATCAAGCGGATCGATGGGCCTGGTCGGAAAGGAATCGATTGTAAAACGAGAGCTGCAGCAATTGATTGGGCAACTGGCCTTTTTTCATAGTTATCATGATGTTCGATTTGTCGCCATCTTTCCGGAAAAGGATTATCAGGAATGGGAATGGATGAAATGGCTCCCTCATTTTCAATTGCCGCATGTCTATGCAAAAGGATTCATATATAATGAGCAATCACGTGATCAGCTGCTGACCTCTATTTATCAGTTATTGAGGGAAAGAGATTTGGATGAGAACAAAGGGAAAGTGAGATTCACTCCCCACTTTGTCTTTATTGTCACGGATCGTAATTTAATTGCAGAGCATGTCATATTGGAATATTTAGAAGGCAAAACGGACGATTTAGGCATCTCGACGATTTTTGCAGCGGATGCAAAAGAAAGTTTGACGGAAAATGTCCATACGCTTGTTAAGTATATCAATGATTTTGAAGGTGAGATTCTCATCCAGCAAATGAAGGCCGTTCATACTCCTTTTAAACTTGATGCACATTCAAAAGAAGGAAATGAGCGTTATGCACGTACGCTCCGTTCATTAGATCATCAAAAAGGCATGAACAATTCCATACCAGAAACGGTTTCATTCCTTGAATTATTGAAAGCTCGTGAAGTGGAAGATCTGCCTATCAGACAAAACTGGCGGACCAATCCGTCTTCCAAATCCTTGGCAGTTCCGATTGGGTTGAAAGGGAAAACGGATAGGGTTGAATTGAACTTGCATGAAAAGGCGCATGGCCCCCATGGATTGGTTGCCGGAACGACAGGATCGGGGAAAAGTGAATTACTGCAAACTTACATCCTATCATTAGCCGTTCATTATCATCCACATGAAGTTGCCTTTTTGCTCATTGATTATAAAGGCGGTGGAATGGCACAGCCATTCAGGCAGATTCCGCATCTGCTGGGAGTCATTACGAATATTGAGGGAAGCAAGAACTTCAGTGCCAGGGCACTAGCATCCATCAATAGTGAATTGAAGAAACGCCAGCGCATGTTCGATCGATACGAAGTCAATCATATTAACGATTACACGGACTTATACAAAGAAGGCAAAGCGGATGAACCGTTACCGCACCTATTTTTGATATCAGATGAGTTTGCGGAACTTAAAAACGAAGAACCCGATTTCATCCGCGAATTAGTGAGTACGGCGCGAATTGGACGGAGCTTGGGAGTTCATTTAATTCTTGCTACACAAAAGCCGGGCGGTGTAATTGATAACCAGATTTGGAGCAATGCTCGTTTTAAAATTTCCTTGAAAGTGCAGGATGCCAGTGATAGTAAGGAAATTCTTAAAAATAGCGATGCGGCAAATATTACTGTCACCGGACGGGGATATTTGCAGGTAGGAAATAACGAGGTTTATGAATTGTTCCAGTCGGCGTGGAGCGGTGCCCCATACTTAGAGGATACGGTTGGATCTGAGGATGAAGTGGCACTTGTCACGGACCTCGGTCTTGTTCAAATCTCAAATGTATCGGAACAGGTCACTAATAAGAGGAAAGAAAAGATTAGTGAAATTGAAGCCGTGGCGGATCGAATTGTGGCGATACAGGAAGAAATGGAGATTAAGAAGTTGGCAAGCCCCTGGCTGCCGCCTCTTTCAGATCGTTTATCAAGAAACCCTGAGAGAAGCCTGACGATGAATCGATTCCACCTGGGAATGAAGGATGAGCCCGAATTGCAAAGCCAGACCAATTATGTCTATAACTGGATTGAAGATGGGAATATTGGGGTTTTTGGTTCTTCCGGGTACGGCAAGTCAACCACCGTTTTGACACTTCTCTTTAGTTTTGCAGATCAATTCACTCCTGAAGAACTGCATTATTATATTTTCGACTTCGGGAATAGCGCTTTACTGCCAATGCGCCAGCTGCCTCATACTGGGGAATACTTTAGGTTCGATGAGTTAAGGAAAATCGAAAAATTCATGTTATTCATGAAGGCGGAGATGGAAAGGCGTAAGCAGCTTTTTTCAGAAAAGGAGCTTAGTAACATAAAGCTTTATAATGCATTAGTGGAGGATAAATTGCCGATTATTTATATTGTGGTCGACAATTTTGACATAGTGAAGGATGAGATGCAGGATCAGGAAGCCCAATTCGTTCAGTTTGCACGTGATGGACAATCACTTGGAATCTTCATGATTTTAACGGCAACGAGAATCAATGCGATTCGCCAGCCGTTAATGAATAGCCTTAAGACGAAGGTCGTCCATTACTTAATGGACAGTTCGGAAAAATATTCTGTTTTGGGGAGAACCCCTTATGAAAATGAACCTGTTCCTGGCAGGGCGTTGGTGAAAAAGGACCAAACCTATCTCACCCAGATTTACTTACCAGCCGATGGAGCGGATGATATAGCCGTTTTGGAAGAAATGAAACAAGCTGTGGCAGAACATAAGATTAAGTATAAGGAAATGGACAAACCGCCGGCGATCAGGATGTTACCGGCACGACTTGATTCCAGCAGCTTCAAGAGTTACTGCCCACAAACCATTAAGAAGGATACCATTCCAATCGGGCTTTCAGAGGAAAGCGTTACACCTGTATTCGTGGAGTTGAATGCCAATCCATTCCTGCTTGTCGTAGGACAGTCACGTAAAGGGAAAACGAATGTCCTTAAAGTGCTGCTGGAATCGTTGCTTACACAGGCGGTCGGCGAAATTGGATTATTTGACGGAGTGGATCGCGGCCTATCTTCTTATGCTTTTGAGGAGAAGGTGAGCTATGTGGAAACAAAAGAGCGGATAACCGAATGGCTTGATCATATCACTGGAATATTTGAAGAACGTGAGCGAAGTTATCTTGCTGCATTGGAATCGAAACCGATGAAGCAACTGGAATTCCCACTGGTCATATTTGTCATAGATAGCATTTCAAGAATCCAACAAACGATAGACGGCAGGATTCAGGACAGGATCAGCAGTTTGATGAAACAATACAGCCATCTCGGGTTTAGTCTGATTGTCGCTGGAAATGCCAACGACTTCACGAAGGGGTATGATTCGTTGACAACCGAACTGAAACAAGTCAGACAGGCTGTTTTACTTCTTAAAAAATCGGACCAAAGCTTGTACACCCTCTCCTATTCCAGAAAAGAAGAAGAAATACAGCCGGGTTACGGATACTTTGTGCTGAATGGCCAGGAGAGTAAAATCCAAATTCCACTAAGTGAAGAAAGAAGGAGAGTGCAAGAGAGTGTCTGAAAAAATAAAACCGATGCTGTTAATCGGTAAAATACTGGTGATCTTAGCGCTGCCCATCTTGTTTTTTTCTTATATTGGCCAAAATCCAATGAAAAAGACAGAAACGGCTTCCCGTGAAATCGCCATTGTAAATGAAGATAATGGGACCGAATTTAACAATAACCCCATTTACATGGGCTCAGAACTTGTTACTACACTGGACAAGGATTCTGAATATGAGTGGTTTGTGGTAAATAGAAGTACGGCGGAAAGTGGACTTGCAAATGAAAAGTACGATGCAGTCATATATTTTCCATCCGATTTTTCAGAGAATATTTATACGTTTGATGATGAACAGCCTGTAAAGGCGGGGATAAAGTACAAGGTACAACCTAGTTTGAATGCAGAGAACATGGAAAAGGTACAAAAGGAATTAGAGAAAACAAAGAGCAAAATGAATAAGCATATTTCAACACAGTATTGGAGCTATGTTTCCCAATCGGTCGAGGACATCCGTAAGAAGTTCGATAATGTCCTTGCTAAAGAAATCGCTTTTCAAAACACGATGTATGAGTTCTATACTCCAAGCTCGGAAAGTCTTGCAGGCGAAATCAAGCAGCATAAGGACATGCTTGAAGGAATTTTTGCCGAGACGAAAGATGCTGGCAAAACAAGTACTGAAACAATGGATGAAATAGGGAACACGAAGACTCAAATGGCTTCATTTGTGAAAGATGTTGTTTCTTTTGAGGAATATCAAAAAGCTCAAAGCATCCTTTTTGAGAAGGCCTCTGCCCAAAATCAGCAGCTTGTCATGGAGAGTGTGCAGTCATACGACAAGGTGCTGAATGAGGGGAATCAAACTATACCAGAGATTCAGCAAGGGATGAATACGAAATACAGCCTTAATGATCAAAGCATTAGAGAAAATGTTGGAATCATGCAGCAGAAACTTGATTCCAGCAGTAATGAATTGGAACAATTTTCAACAAGCATGAAAGACAAACAAGTAGAACAAATTACGAAAATCACTCAAGATCAACAAAGCTCGATTGAACAATTGAAACAATCGGAAGAGGCGGGTCTTGATAACCTTCAGTCAACCTTGCTTATGCAAAGAGGAAATCTTGCAAGCAGCTCTGGTGATGGGGAGGATATAGGTGAAGGAACGACGCCTATAGAGGATATTGAAACGGAAACGGGAAAAGGTGAATCAGCTGCTGCACCTGACAAGAAGGACCCGATTGATGAACTGTCCCTCCAGGTACTGCTGGATCAAATCAATGGGATCAACACGGCACTTGAAAGCTTGGTGCCGGCAGAAGGAAGCGAAGGAGCTGCTGAACAAGTCAACATCCTTACAGCGGAACTCCAAACGGAAATCAATAATCTCAGCGGAACTGTAAGCGGCAGAACGGGTAATTATAACCAAGTGATAACGGAGTTTAATACACTGGTAGATTCATATAATGACCTGCTGGCGCAGTTTACGCAATTACAAGCTGATTATAATGAACTCGGCACGAATTATAAGGATTTAGGTGACCAATGGAAAAAGTCACAGGAAGATATTCAAAAATTACAGGACATCCAGAGTATGACAATCGAAGAGGCCATCGCAGAAATCAAGACTCTCGAACAGTCACTTTTAGAAAAAGTGGGGGGAGAAAGGCGAGCGGTGCTTGTGAAGGCCTTCGAGAATCCTATCACCAATCGGGATTCAACTACCCTCCTTGCCTATTACGGTTCACTCTCATCTTATGGTGAATTGGCTGAAAGAGTCACCGAAGCAAATGTAGATAAGATATTTGCAGCCAATATAAAAGAATTGGAAAACTTGAAAAATGGGGTTTCCGGAAATGTAGATGAAGAAGCGAAACTCGTTAAAGCCAGTTTAGCAGGAGTCAATGAGAACTTCGGGATGTTCTCGGAATCCATTATGGGTTATATGAAAGAATATGATGCTAACGTTGAAAAGGGGCAGAAAGCCACTTTAGCTGAATTGGCGGCAATTACCGGCAAGGCTCAAGAGGTGTCTGCCAATTTGTCGGATGATATGGAAGTTCCTGAGATGGAGGCCGAACCGCCAGTTAACCTTGATGGAGAAATGTTTGTATCACTTCAAGACAATACGGCAACAACTGTCGGCTTCATTTCCGAGCTTGTCAATTCTGTAGCGGAAAGACAGGAAACGGTCACGAAGGATACAGCAGACCTGCAAGCGAAAGTGGGATCCGTGCAGGAAAGGGCCGATCAGCTTAATGATAATTGGTCCCAAAATGTAGACTCAACCGAAAAAATCAAGACGGACGTATATAGCGTCTTGAACAACACCCTAGTTGATGATCAGGAGAACGGGTATGTATACGAATATTTAGCGAATCCCGTACAGATCAGCGGGGAAGTCCTTCATCAGGAAAAGGTTAATATCCCGCCGATCGTCATGTTGGTGATCATACTCATTTCTGGGATATTGATCGGTTTCTTCTTGCATCATTATGAAACCATTCCAATGATGGTCCATGCGGCCTTGTTTACCTTATTGAATCTGATCGTAGGTTTAATCATCAGCATGTATGGCTTGAAGATCTATCCACTGGGAGATATGCAGGAGATTAAATGGACCGTCTTCACCGTCCTGCTTTTATTCTTCTGTTCAGCGTTTACCAGATTTGCCTTCTCGATTGGGCCGTTTGTCGGTGCTATCCTGGTGATTGGGTTGATCAGTTTCTTTACCATTCCATTATTGGATTTAATCATGCCTAATTTCAATGTAGACCACCCTGTTGCGGACGTATACATGTCCATTCAATTCGGTAATCAGTCGGCATTCATTCCGGCTAGTATCATCTTGATTGTACTGACGCTTATCGCAACGGTCATTCCATATATAGTGAAGCGTCTTGCAGAAAGAAGAGCAATGGCCCATGAAGTGGAATAAATACGTAATGCCTGTCTTGCTCATCCTGTTTTTCAGCCATGCACCTCATGGCGGGGCGGAAGAGGAACCGATCGTGGAGCCCAATGAATATCAAGAAAACGATATTGATATTCAAACGGAGTATTTCCATGAAGAAGGATTGTTGGAACAGAAGCGGAAACTGCCTGAAGAACAAAAGGACCTCACTTTTGAAAGAGGGAAATATGATGCCATTGACTCGGTGAAGGACTCACTGTTTCAGTCTCCTGTAATGGAGAATCAAAATAATACCATCGCTTCAAAATCAGAACAGCTTGGATTATTCTCGGAGGTCCGCATTCCAACGAGAAACGAAGAAGAAACAGAGCCTTCGCTTAATTTTGACCTGACTGTATTGTTAGGCATCGTTTTGGCACTTTTGGTCGGTTGTTTGTTTTTTATCCTTATCCCGAAAATGGGGAAGCTGAATGGAGAGGTTAAACGAAAATGAAAACAGCCCGATTCCCCTCAGGAATCGGGCTGTTTTGACTACATATCCATAACGGTTTTAATAAGCCCTAAAAGAAGGGCGGCTGCGAAGATCAAAATGAAGAATTTTTTATACATGATCAGTACCTCTTATATCTTAGGAGTGGATTGCATTCATTTTAGCATAAACAAGGCGGAAAAGAAGTTTACTTAAGAATATACAGATCGGAAGTGCGTGGCTTCATTGCCCTGATGACAGGAGCGGGAAAAAGGAAGAGGAATCCCCCTTTCGTGTCATTTAACCAAATCAGGATAAACAGTCTTTGCTGCGAGTTCAACAGCTTCGGTATTAAACCGAAATCCCTATTAAGCTGAAAGGCTGACCTTTTTCTGCAAGGTTCATATTCACTAAGCAAACAGTTAACCCTGCCTTTTTCAGTAAGCCGCTATAATATTTTTAGACAAATTCGTTTATGGTTTTCCGGTTATCTAGTAAACTTACAATGTAAGGTTCAATTGGGTCTTAATGTAAAATGCGTGATATAGAGAAGACATGAAATAATAGTGATAATGTGAATCCCGGGAGGTAGAGAATGATTTATAAGCAGGTCAATCAAAAACTGGAAATGGTTCTAGGGAATATCGAAAAGGTGATTATCGGAAAACGGGATATAGCAGAACTAAGCATCGTAGCACTCCTTTCCGGCGGACATGTCTTATTGGAGGATGTTCCGGGTGTGGGAAAGACAGTCATGGTAAGGGCATTGGCAAAATCAATAGGTGCAAGCTTCAAGCGAATTCAATTCACGCCCGATTTACTTCCTTCGGATGTTACTGGCGTTTCGATCTTCAATCCTAAGGAACAAGAATTCATCTTTAGGCCAGGTCCGATAATGGGCCATATTATTTTAGCCGATGAAATAAACCGGACCTCGCCGAAAACCCAGTCTGCATTGCTTGAAGCGATGGAAGAGGCAAGTGTGACGATTGATGGTGTCACAAGAGGATTGGAGAAGCCCTTTTTCGTAATGGCGACACAAAATCCAATCGAATACGAGGGAACATATCCGCTGCCGGAGGCTCAATTGGATAGATTCCTATTAAAAATGAAAATGGGCTATCCAGGTGTGGAAGAAGAGATAGAGGTTCTTCATAGGGCCCAATACACGGCACCGCTAGAGGAATTGGAATCCGTCATCACCTTGGATGAATTGATAGAATTACAGGCTGAGATAAAAGCGGTGATAGTGGATGACACAATAAAACGATACATTGTTGAATTGGCGAATCAAACACGTTCACATGAATGGGTCTACTTAGGTGTGAGTCCCCGTGGATCGATAGCATTGATGAAGGCAGCCCAGGCTTACGCGCTGATCAAGGGCAGGGACTATGTCCTGCCTGACGATGTTCAATATTTAGTGCCATTCGTATTTTCCCATCGGCTTATTTTGAAGCCAGAAGCGAATTATGAGGGCTTCGATGCTGGAATGGTGATACATGAAATTGTCGCGACAACAAAAGTGCCTGTGAAGCGGGCTGTAACCTAATGCGAAGATTCATCAATATTCTAAGGGGAAATATGAGTGTGATCGGACTTGTATTGCTCATGACCGTTTCCTTTTGCTATGCAATGTTTCAAGGCGGTTTTGTCAGTTGGTTCATTTTTTATTCATTTTTGCCGTTTTCTGTGTACGCTTCGATCCTGCTGTTTTATCCGCTCCATGATTTTACGGTTGAGAGAAAGGTCAATAAACGGGAATGCCAGGTTGGTGAATCCGTTGAGATAGCATTGACGTTTACGCGTAAAAACAGGCTGCCCCTATTATTTATGGTGGTAGAGGAGGAATTGCCTCAGGAGATGGAAGATAGGGGACTACAAAGGAAAATAATTATCTTTCCGGGATTCAAGCGTACCTTCAGCATGTCATATACCTTGGAAAACTTGCAGCGGGGAGAGCATTCGTTTCAATCGATCCGCTTTTGGATTGGGGACTTTTTCGGGCTGGTCGAAAAGGAAGCGATATATAGTTCACCTTTGAAAATAACCGTTTTTCCTCGATATCACGAGCTTTCCTACAGTGATCTTGATCGAGTGTTCAATCAGGGGGCAGTGGTTTCAACAAAGAAAACACAACGGGAACATTCTGTGGTCTCCGGTGTAAGGGAATATCAGCCAGGCGATCAATTGTCTTGGATTAACTGGAAGGCGACTGCCAGGACGAGTGAAATCATGACGAAGGAATTCGAGGTGCAGAAAAACCGGGATGTATTCATCATGCTTGATGAAAGGCCTTCTGATTTATTCGAAGAATCTATTGAAATGGCAGCTTCCATTGCCCATGCCATGTTAAAGAAAGGCATGGAAATTGGGTATGTGAGTATGGGGTCGAGGTTAATCATACCGGCAGCAGCAGGCAACAAACAGAAACGAAAGATTTTTTACCGGCTTGCTAAAGAAGAGCCGGGTGTTATAAACGCGTTGAACGAAAATGTCAGGAAGGGAATTCTTCCGGCAAACGCTGCCGTGATATTCATCGTTTCAGACTTAACCTTAGAAAAGGTGGACTTATTGAGTGCTTTCCGGCCTAATCAGGGATTGATGTTATGCGTGAAGAAACAGGCAGATCTTACTGATGAGGAAAGGTTTTCAATTTCTACAGCTGTTTCGAGGGGGATAAAGGTTAGCTTTTTTGAACATGGCCAACTAAAGTTTGACAGATCGGAGGTGATGGCGAAGTGAATGTCACTACCGAAAAATTGGAAAAGTTCATGCACGTCCTCATGTATGTATTTGGTCTGTTGTTGATTACTGAATGGTTAAGGCCTGTCGATAGACTTACCGATACAGGTAATATCATCATTTTTATCTTATTTTTGCTCTACTCCCTGCTACTGCATTATTTCCGCATACATTGGTCGATCCGATTTATTCTCATTAGTGCATATATAATGATTTCATTACAGTTCCTCCATTCAAAAGAGGCTTTATATCAATTGTCATGGCTGAAAGGGTTTCTAGCGGATTTTAAGGGCAATCTTGGTTTTATATATGATGGGAATTGGGAGTTGATCACGAATCCATTTCGAACGTTTCTATTTTTTATCCTTCTTTGGCTTGTGACATATTTGATCCATTACTGGGTGATGGTGAGGCAAAGCATCTTTTTCTTTTTTATGTTAACGGTGATTTTTATATCTGTACTCGACACATTCACTCCTTATGCGGGGGATAGTGCAATGATAAGAATCATCATCGTCGGGTTTTTGATGCTCGGCTTGCTTTCCCTGCTGCGGCTAACGATACAGGAGAGGATTGATTTTCCGATGGCTTCCATCAATAAGTGGATCTTGATGCTGACCGGCATGATATTGGTAAGTGTCCTTGTCGGTTTTGCTGCCCCAAAGCTCTCTCCGCAGTGGCCGGACCCGGTGCCTTATATTTCTTCCTATTCTGATAAAGCTGTGAAAGAAGACGGTGATTCGAAGCGTAAAAGTGTCGGATATGATGAAGACGATTCGGATCTTGGCGGTTCGATAGAGCCGGATAGCTCGATCGTTTTTTATAATAATGCTCCTGCAGGACATTACTGGAAAGTCGAGAACAAGAATATTTATACCGGTAAAGGGTGGGTTTCCATACCGGAAACGGAATTTCACACTTTTTCCAACGGGCAGGATACGGCAACGTTAGATATTTACGACGTTCCTGAATTGGTGAGGACTGAAGAAATGACCGCAAAAGTATCCATGACGGAATCATATTCACATATCCTTCATCCGCAGTCCGGGTATGTAAAAAAGATTGAGGGCAAAAATGGGCAGGATTTCAAGTATTATCAGGGTATGGACAAATTTATTTCCGAACAGGGTAATGGCGAACGACTTTCCTTGAAAGAGTATGAACTGGTTTATGATATGCCGAGTTTTGATATAGCTGGTTTAAGGAAGGTGACGGAACCCGACGATTCCATGGATTTATTAATGGAAAAAAACACTCAGCTTCCAGAAGGGTTGCCAAACCGGATATTTGAATTGGCCTCCCGGCTTACAAGGAATGAAACGAATTGGTACGATAAAGCAAAAGCCATTGAGGATTATTTTGACGGAGCTGAATTCATTTACTCCAAGGACGATATTCCGTATCCAGAGAGCAATCAAGATTATGTCGATCAATTTTTATTCGAGACACAGATAGGGTATTGCGATAATTTTTCAACTGCCATGGTCGTATTACTAAGGGCCGCCAATATACCTGCAAGATGGGTAAAGGGCTATACCGAAGGGGAAAAATCAATCCTTGATGGTGAATCCGTTTATAAGGTGACCAATAATAATGCACATTCCTGGGTCGAGGTTTATTTTTCAGGGATAGGCTGGATTCCCTTCGAGCCGACAAAGGGTTTCGATGGGGAAGTTGAATTTTACGATTCGGAATTGAAACAGGAAGCAATCAAGAACTCGGAAGAAACCCCGACTAATGAAGAGCAAACAAAGAAAGAGGCCAGGGAACGCCAAGATACACCTGATAGGGAAACTCAATCCTCCGTGAAAACGGGTTTTGGGAACATGGAAGGGTTCTTAAAATGGTCTGCAATCACATTATCAAGTGGATTGATTTTTGCTTCTCTCGGTTATTTCCTCAGAAGGAAGTGGATTCCTCTTCTGCAGATTCTTCGTTATAGAAAGAAAACCGGTGCTCATTTCTCGACAGCTTATTTAATATTATTGAAACAATTAAAACGGGCTGGTTTAGTTCGGCCGGAGGGGCAAACCTTAAGGGAGTACGCCGCCTATGTGGATGCAGTGTACGCTACAGATGAGATGAGTGAATTGACGGCTGGATACGAGTTAATGATATATCGCGGAGATGCGGAAGATGGGGAATGGAAACACTTTCAAAAGGGTTGGGAAAGCTTAATGAGAAAAACTAGCTCTTGACCAGGTTTTTATTATATTGATACAATAACAAAAACTAACTTAAACAAATATATCCTTCATATATCCTCGATAATATGGATCGAAAGTTTCTACCGAATCACCGTAAATGATTTGACTATGAAGGCGGATTTTAACAGGAAAGCTGAAAATCTGCCTTCGTCTGTACTTTTTCTGTATTTTTGAGGGTGGATTTTTAGTTTTTCTTTTTTTATGATAATATTTTTTATAAGAATTATCACTCGATTTTATGAGTGAATTACATTGATAGAGGTGACGTTTGTGCCGGGGAAAACAGAATTGCAAAAAAACCAGGAAATGATCGTAGTACTTGATTTCGGAAGCCAATATAATCAATTGATCACTCGTCGTATCCGTGAATTTGGTGTGTACAGTGAGCTTCATCCTCATACAATTACTGTAGAAGAAATTGAGAAAATGAACCCAACGGGAATCATCTTCTCAGGGGGCCCGAACAGTGTTTATGATGCAAATGCATTTGGTTGTGATGAACGTATATTCGAAATGGGTCTTCCGATTTTCGGTATTTGTTATGGCATGCAGCTTATGACCAAACATTTTGGCGGTAAGGTGGAGCCAGCGAAAAACCGTGAATACGGAAAAGCGACACTTGCCATCCAAAATGAGTCCAAGTTATTCAGTGACCTGCCAAAAGAACAAATCGTCTGGATGAGCCATGGTGATTTAGTGGTGGAAACGCCTGAAGGTTTCCAAATTGACGGGACGAACCCGTCTTGCCCAATATCGGCTATGAGTGACGAGTCACGTAAATTGTATGCCGTGCAATTCCATCCAGAAGTCCGTCATTCCGTATACGGTAATGACATTCTGAAAAATTTCGTATTCGGAGTTTGTGGCTGTAAAGGTGACTGGTCAATGGAGAACTTCATTGAAATCGAGATGGAGAAAATCCGCCAAACAGTCGGAGATAAAAAAGTGTTATGCGCTTTAAGCGGCGGAGTGGATTCATCCGTTGTTGCTGTATTGATCCATAAAGCGATTGGCGATCAGCTGACATGTATTTTCGTTGATCATGGATTACTTCGTAAAGGCGAAGCCGAAGGTGTAATGGAAACATTCAGGGAAGGTTTCAATATGAACGTAATCAAGGTCGATGCAAAAGAACGTTTCCTATCGAAGCTTGCTGGCGTTTCAGATCCGGAACAAAAACGGAAAATCATCGGTAACGAGTTCATCTACGTATTCGATGACGAAGCAACGAAGCTCGAAGGAATTGATTTCCTTGCACAGGGTACGCTTTACACAGACATTATTGAAAGTGGTACGGCCACTGCACAAACAATTAAATCGCATCACAATGTTGGCGGTCTGCCGGAAGATATGCAATTTAAATTGATTGAGCCTTTGAACACTCTATTCAAGGATGAAGTGCGTGCACTTGGAAGTGAAATGGGCATTCCGGACGAAATCGTTTGGCGTCAACCATTCCCTGGTCCAGGTTTAGGTATTCGTGTATTAGGCGAAATTTCAGATGAAAAACTTGAAATCGTTCGTGAGTCTGACCATATTTTACGTGAGGAAATTAGAAAAAATGGTTTGGAACGCGAAATTTGGCAGTACTTTACGGTGCTTCCTAACATTCGTAGCGTAGGGGTAATGGGCGATGCACGTACGTATGACTATACAATCGGAATCCGTGCGGTTACGTCCATTGACGGAATGACATCCGATTGGGCAAGAATCCCATGGGATGTACTTGAAATCATCTCAACGAGAATCGTTAATGAAGTAAACCATGTAAACCGCGTCGTTTATGACATTACGTCTAAGCCGCCTGCAACGATCGAGTGGGAATAGTAGATTGAAACCATCCAATCAGTGAAGGAATTAACCTTCACTGATTTTTTTTGTTGAAATAGTATTTAAATATGTAGATTACTTACATTTACGTATGTTGGCGAAGATATAGCCATGATAATTAAGGAATATATAGCGAAACGCGAACATTGCCTAAAATTACATAAAAAATATTCGTTTGGTATATTGACGATTATTTTAGTGACTGATACACTATACCTATAATAATAAAAAAACATAATTGTCGTATAATATTGGGGATATGGCCCAAAAGTTTCTACCAAGCTGCCGTGAACGGCTTGACTACGATGTGGAAGGATTGGCGTGTTATAAAATAAACCGCCACTTCTTTACATGACCGCAGTCAAGCCCCGTTCGTAATCGAATGGGGCATTTTCTGTTGGCACGATTTTATGATGGGGGAGACTCATAATGAAAAATTATTTTCGGTTTAACGAGCTGGGAACTAATTATCGCCGTGAAATACTTGGTGGACTAACTACTTTCCTTTCAATGGCATATATCCTGGTTGTAAACCCTGTAATGCTGACTTTACAAAGCATCGAGGACTATCCGGATGAATTAAGAATGGACTACGGAGCGGTTTTTGCCGCAACCGCATTGTCAGCCGCAATCGGCTCGATATTAATGGGACTCATAGCCAGATATCCAATCTCGCTCGCGCCGGGTATGGGATTGAATGCTTTCTTCGCTTTTACCGTTGTGCTTGGCTTTGGAATTCCTTGGCAGACGGCTTTAACAGGAGTATTGATTTCAGGTATTATCTTCGTTTTGCTTTCCCTATCGGGAATACGTGAAAAAATCATTAATGCAATTCCAGTCGAATTGAAATACGCAGTTGGAGCCGGTATCGGTTTATTCATTACTTTTGTAGGGTTTCAGAATGCTGGAATCATCACGAATGATGACAGCGTTCTTGTTGGACTGGGCGATTTGACATCAGGAAATACTTTATTGGCTGTGTTTGGAATTGTCGTTACCGTCATTTTGATGACGAGAGGCGTCAAAAGCGGCGTGTTCATAGGAATGGTCATTACAGCCATTGCAGGAATGATCTTTGGACAAGTTCCGGTGCCGGATAAAATAATCGGTGCCGTTCCTAGCATAGCGCCAACATTCGGGGTTGCGTTCGATGCCTTTGGAAATCCCGGTGATCTCTTCACTGGTCAAATGTTAATCGTTATACTGACCTTCTTGTTCGTAGCATTCTTTGATACAGCCGGTACGCTGGTGGCTGTCGCACAACAAGCTGGATTGATGAAGGATAATGTTCTTCCTAGAGTGGGTAAAGGATTGCTGGCTGATTCATTATCCATCGTTTCAGGTGCAATTCTTGGTACATCCACCACGACATCTTATGTAGAGTCCACATCAGGTGTTGCTGCTGGAGCTCGAAGCGGATTTGCGGCTGTAGTGACAGGGTTGCTGTTTGTCCTATCCCTTTTCTTCTTCCCGCTTCTATCAGTGGTGACATCTGCTGTGACTGCGCCGGCATTGGTTATAGTCGGAGTATTAATGGCATCATCACTTAAAAATATTGACTGGCAAAAGTTCGAAATTGCGGTTCCGGCCTTCTTTACGGTCATCATGATGCCCATGACATATTCAATTGCGACAGGTATCGCTTGCGGATTCATCTTCTATCCAATCACTATGTCGATGAAAGGAAGAGCAAAAGAGGTTCATCCGATCATGTGGGGTCTTGGAGTCGTCTTCCTGCTATATTTCATTTTCTTGAAGTAATAATGCAAGTAAGTAAGGAGAGTCCTGATTTCAGGGCTCTTCTTTCATGTTGTAAGAGAAAGCTCATATCGTGTATAGTAAAAGTACTAAGTACTAAGTACTTTATCCTGTATGGGGCATAGGGATGACTTTGAGAAAAAAAGAGGGAGAAAAATGAATGGTTTTATCGTTGAAAAGGTTTTGAACAATAATGTGGTGATTGCCACGCATCCGTCGTATGGAGAAGTCGTTACTATTGGAAAGGGCTTAGGCTTCAACCGGAAGAAAGGCGAAGAGTTGAGTCCGGAACTAGCGGAGAAAACGTTTGTCCTGAAAAATGTTAAGGAACAGGAAAGTTACAAAAAACTTTTGCCGCAAATCGATCAAAATCTTCAAGCTGCCATAATAGAATCCATTCATCTCATTAATGACCGGGTAACTGGAAAGCTAAATGAACATATACATGTCGGTTTAACAGATCATTTATTGTTCGCCCTTCAGCGTGTTTCCCAAGGAATGACTATTAAAAACCCATTCCTGAAAGAAACGATAACCCTTTATCCTTTTGAACATGATATTGCTGTCGATGTAGTAGAATTAATTCAAGATAAGACAGGCATAGGCCTGCCCCAAGGGGAAATCGGTTTTATTACGCTTCATATTCATAGCGCAATATCAAATAAAGACTTATCGGAAGTCAATCAGCATTCGCAGTTAATCTATCACCTTATCCAAGTTGTTGAAGAACAGCTCAATGTGAAAATTAATAAGGATAGCATAGACTATTCACGTTTGGTCCGTCATTTAAGATTCATGATAGACAGGGTGCTTGCTGGGGAAAAAGTAGAGGAACCTGAAAAAATAGCAATGCTATTGAAAGAAGAATATCCTTTGTGTTACAATATCTCTTGGAAGCTAATAAAAATTATGCAGCAGAAATTAGGCAAGCCGGTTTGTGATGCGGAAGCTGTCTATCTAACGATGCATATCCAACGATTACAAAAGAAAATTAAATAAACATACATTAACTTACGTGTTACTGATTCGATCAGGCATAAGTGAGGAGAATGATTGTTATGAAAGAGGGTATTATATACCTGAATTTTCATTTCAATCCTATCTTTGCTTATGCCTTTTTTGTGTTTGAATTCTGATGCGTGGGAAGATGAATACCATCGTAAATGTAACCGTTTTATTAGCATGGAAAAACAGTAAAGAGGAGGAAAACCTATGTTTAAGAAGTTGTTTGGTGTTTTGCAAAAAATCGGTAAAGCTTTGATGCTTCCTGTAGCCATTTTACCAGCGGCCGGAATTTTGCTTGCGTTTGGTAATGCGTTGCAAAACGAAACTTTGTTGGATATCGCCCCGTTTCTTGCGAGTGGCGGAGTGGAAATGGTCGCATCGGTAATGGAGAATGCCGGAAATATTATTTTTGGGAATCTTCCTTTGTTGTTTGCTGTGGGGGTCGCAATTGGGTTAGCTGGTGGAGATGGTGTTGCCGGCCTTGCGGCGATTATCGGTTTCTTGATTATGAATGTAACGATGGGAACTGTTCTTGGCATTGACGCTGCCGACATTGAGAACAATAGTGCGGTGTATACCAATGTTCTGGGAATCCCGACGTTGGGAACAGGTGTGTTCGGCGGTATTATCGTCGGTGTCATGGCTGCTGTTATGTATAATAAGTTTTATGAAATTGAACTGCCTTCTTATTTAGGATTCTTTGCAGGTAAACGTTTTGTACCCATTGTAACAGCTGCAAGCGCAGTTATTCTTGGGTTGCTGATGATTTTGATTTGGCCGACGATTCAATCGGGGTTAAATTCATTTTCCGAAAATATGTTGGGTGCCAATCTGACACTTGGAGCTTTCGTGTTTGGGGTTGTAGAACGTGCGCTGATTCCTTTTGGATTGCACCATATCTTCTATTCTCCATTCTGGTTCGAATTTGGTAGCTATATCCCTCAAGGAGGGGGAACTCCAGTCAGAGGAGACCAGGCCATCTTCATGGCACAAATTAAAGATGGCGTACAGAATTTAACGGCCGGTACCTTCATGACTGGTAAATATCCATTCATGATGTTCGGGTTACCAGCTGCAGCTTTGGCCATTTATCATGAAGCAAGACCGGAAAGAAAGAAAATAGTCGGAGGATTGATGGCTTCTGCAGCACTTACATCATTCCTGACTGGGATTACTGAGCCGCTTGAATTTGCATTCTTATTTGTTGCACCGGTACTTTTCGGGATTCACTGTCTGTTTGCCGGTCTATCATTCATGACCATGCATTTACTGGACGTGAAAATCGGGATGACGTTCTCGGGTGGTTTGATCGATTACGTACTGTTTGGTTTAATCAATCCGCAAACCAATGCATGGATTGTTATTCCGGTTGGTTTAGTCCTTGCGGTTATCTATTACTTTGGATTCCGATTTGCGATAAGGAAGTTTAACCTTAAAACTCCTGGTCGTGAAGTGGAAGAGGATGAGGAAGCGGAAGGATCTGCAAGTACAGCTGGAAGTCTTCCTGGGGATATCTTGGATGCCATGGGCGGAAAAGAAAATATTTCTCACTTGGATGCTTGCATTACCCGTCTTCGTGTATCGGTTAATGACATCGGTAACGTTGATAAAAATAGGCTGAAGAAACTTGGTGCCGCTGGAGTTCTGGAAGTGGGCAATAACATCCAGGCTATCTTCGGACCTCGTTCAGAAACGATCAAGGGGCAAATGAAAGATATCATTGATGGAAAAAGGCCTCGTAAAGTAGAGGTGTCTCCTGAAGTAGGTGTGGAAAAGCAAATCGAGGATGTCGTCCCGAAACCTTTAAGGACGGATGAAGTTTCCGAGCGCTTTGTTTCTCCTATTAAAGGGGAATTAAAACCAATCACGGAAGTGCCTGATGCAGTTTTTGCTGAAAAAATGATGGGTGATGGATTTGCAATTGTACCCGAGGAAGGGTTGGTTGTTTCTCCTGTGGACGGTACGATCGTTAATTTATTCCCGACTAAACATGCAATAGGGATCGTTTCCGAAGCTGGACGTGAAATCTTGATACATGTCGGGATCGATACAGTTAAATTGGAAGGCAAAGGTTTCGAAGCACTTGTCGCTCAAGGAGATAAAGTGACAAGCGGGCAGCCATTGCTTAAAGTTGATATAGAGTATGTCAAAAACAATGCTAGCTCTATCATTACGCCGATCGTCTTTACTAACCTTTCCGGAGGTGAAAGCGTCAAGATTGAAAAGGCTGGAAATGTAGATAGGGAAGAAGCGGACGTAATCTCCATCAATAAATAATCATTAATAAATAACGGGAGGGTGGCTATAATCAGCTGCCCTCCTGTTTTTTTTGATGATTATTTGGCATGGACCGGCTTCTAATAGAAGGAAAGTGGTTCAGCGAAAAAAATGAAGTTTAATTTTAAAAGATTAAATTGACTTATCTATATGCAAGTGCTAGTATATTAAATACACCGCTTGAGACAAACAAGACAAACAAGTAAATGAAACTTGTTGTTGACTTTGTGTTTGGAGGGTGTTACACTGATAAGGTCGCTAAACGAAGCGATGAAAAATATTGCTCTTTGAAAACTGAACAAAACAAAGCGCCAACGTTAAATTTTAAGTGAGCACACACTATCAAAAAAGCAAATGAGCAAGTCAAACATTTCTTCGGAGAGTTTGATCCTGGCTCAGGACGAACGCTGGCGGCGTGCCTAATACATGCAAGTCGAGCGAATCGATGGGAGCTTGCTCCCTGAGATTAGCGGCGGACGGGTGAGTAA